>JAVJUV010000167.1:0-162806 GCA_040220415.1 Silicimonas sp. | reverse complement strand
GAATCCCCGTCTGCTCCTGCACACGGTCGGCAAGATCGATGTAGGTATCCCGTACCGATCCGAAATCGATGATAAGATCGGGCCCGATTTCCAGAACCCGCTCCAGGTTCGCCTCTCCGCCCCGGCCTGTCAGCCTTCCGGTTTCGGGCAGATCGCGAAACGGCTCCGCCACGTAATCCACCTCTTCGGCGCGCAGCGCCCGTGGCCACCCCGTCAGCGCCGCGGGCTTCATCACGTAGACAAGCACCGATGCAGGCGGTCCGGCCGCGAAAACGGTGTTCACTTCGTCTGGGACTTCCACGACCCGACCGGCGCTGTCGATGACCGTGCGGGCATGGGCCGGCACTACCAGCAGCGAGAAAAGCAGAACAAGGAATCGCATCATTTCCCATTTCCTCCCCATTTCTGGGAATTATTGCAGGGCTTTGCAGAAATCAAAAGCCAAGACCGGGAACTTCCCGCTTCGGGTCCGCCAACGCTGCCCCTGCCAGCACTTCTTGACGGCAAGGGTGGCAACGGGTCAGATGGCCCGCCATGGCAACGCTCGACATCATTTTCCAGGCCCTTGCAGACCCGACGAGGCGGCGCATTCTCTTCATGCTGCTTGAGGACGACATGGCCGTCACCGACGTGGCAGAACCCTTCGAGATGTCGCTCGCCGCGATCTCGAAACACCTCGGGGTCCTGACCCGCGCAGGTCTGATAAGCCAGGAACGGCGCGGCCGCGTCACCTGGTGCAAGCTCGAGCCAGAGTCCATGCGCGAGGCAAGCATCTGGATGCAGGGCTTCGGCCAGTTCGAAGCGCTTGACCTCGACGCATTCGAGCAATTCCTGGAACGCGAACTCTCGGAAGACGGCAAAGGCATATCCTGACAGTTACCGTTGCCGAACAGACACGGCATTCAGCGGCACGATGGCATCCCCCTCGCCGGACCGCGGCAAGATCTGCTAAATTTCCTGATCGGGGGAGACGGGAGTGCGCATGCGCAAGGTATTGGCTCTTATCCCACTGGGCGTTTTCGGCTTCGCCGGCTACGCCATTGCCTTCCGCGCCATCCCCCCTGGAAGCCTCGCTTCCGCCATCGACGAGGTCGGACAGTTTCTGGGCTATGGCCTGACGGGCGCCCTGGTTTTCAGCATCGGCATCGTGTTGGCGTGGCTCATGACCCGGTCGGTCGCGCAGCGGGGTTAAGACGTCCCTCTCTCAGCAGGACCGCAAGCGCGACAACCGTCAATCCGATCCCCGGCAACACTAGTCCGCCCGGCAGGCGACCCGTCAGCGCAAGCTCCCACAGGATCACGAACGTGGGTGTCAGATAGGTATAGGCCATCACCTTCGCCGCCTTCAGCCGCATCGAGGCGTATTGCAGAAGGCTGATCGAAGCGAACGAGGCGAAGACCACGAGATAGGCCAGACCGCCCCAGACGGCCCAGGGCAGTGTCAGCCATCCGGTCGCGACGATGCGCGGCGCGCCGATCACCAGCAACAGGACCGCGCCCACGGTCAGTGTTCCGAAGGCAAAGGCAAAGACACCTTCGCCGCGACCCAGTTTTTGCACCATCGGGATGTAGAGCGCATGCGCGATGCAGCCGACGAAGTAGATTGCCTCGCCCCGACCGACCTCCAGCGCCACCAGCGCAGCCAGATCGCCCCGGAAGATAACCCAGATCGCCCCCAGTCCGCCCAGCATCAGCGCCAAGGCCATGCCGGGCGTCGTTCGCTGCGACATGATCCACCAGCCGAAACCCGCGGCCATCAGCGGTGTCAGCGTGAACACAGCCGCCGTCGGCACCGGCGCCGCCGTCTTCAGGCCTTCGAACATGGCGATGAAGTAGAAGGCGAACAGTCCGCCTGTGACGGCATAGCGCCAGGGCGATCCGAAAGAGCCCCTGGGCACGCCGCCCGTCGCAAGCGCAGCAACGCCCATCAGCACCGCCGCCAGGACAAAGCGCACCGCCGTCAGCGCCACCGGATCGATATCGTTCGCAATCCGCGCGCCCAGCGAGAACGACCCCGCCACCAGCGCCGAGAACAAGAGCATCGCAAGATGACCGCGCAACTCTTCTCCGCGCGGCGTGATGCCGGCAGTCACCACGTCTTGGCTTCTTCCTTCAGGAACGACAGGAACGCCTGTACCTTGGTGGTGCGGTGCAGATCAACATGCGTCACCAGCCACAGAGGTGCCGACCATTCCGGCTGTGGCGGAAACAGCCGCACCAGGTCGGTGGCCTCCGCATCCCAGCAGGACACGAAGCCGATACCGACACCGGCGGCGATGGCATCCCTTACCACCCGATTGTCGGTCGCCCGGAAGGTCACCTGCTCGGGCCCGACGCGCTCCATCAGCCAGCGGAAGAACGGCGCGCGTGACTCGAGATTGTCGTAGCCGACGAAACTGTGGCCCGAAAAGTCATCCAGCGTTGCGGGCCGTCCATTCCGGGCCACGTAATCCTGCGATGCGTAAAGCGATACGCAAAGCGATTTGAACGGCTGCACCACATTGTCCGGATTGTCCGGCTTGCTGCCGGCACGAAGCGCGACATGGGCCTCGCCGTATTCCAGCCGCAGAACCTCATCGCCGGTCAGGTAACGCACCATCAGACCTGGATACTGTGCCTGGAACTTCACGATCGCCGGCGTCATCCGCGGCGAAGCGGCCGACAGCGACGTGACGACAAGTTCGCCCGACACCTCGTCGCCACGGCCCTTTATCCGCCCGACAAGCTGAGTGAACTGATCGTCGGTCGCCTGCGCGACCTGAAGCAGGTCCTTGCCTGCCTCGGTCGAGGTGTAGCCGCGCGCATGACGCTGAAACAGCTTCACGCCCAACCTGCCTTCCAGCGAGTCTATGTGGCGGATGACGGTCGCATGATGAACCCCAAGCGCATCCGCAGCGCCCGAAACGGTCCCCATGCGAGCCACATGATACGCGGTTCTGATTTCGTCCCAGGTGCTGATCGACACGGCAGGTTACTCCAGATGCTCTCCGGCTCTCTGTCGCCGGTGTCGTGATGTCAACGGGTGATAGTGCAAAAAATTAACTAGAACGATCAATATTCGCCTATATCACGCAAATTTGCACATATCTGGTGTGAAAACCACGAATTCTCACATTCTGCGGATCACGTATGTCCAGGATCATCGAAAATGAAGGACAAGAAGATCATGACGACCAACATTCTGCGCATCGACGCATCCGCCCGCCTCGAAGGCTCCGTTTCCCGCGACCTCAATGACCGCATTGTCGAGCGCTACCGCGCCGGCGGGCCGGTCACGGTCGTCACGCGCGATCTTGCCGCATCCGACCTGCCGCTTCTGGACGCCGCCTGGATAGGCGCAAACTTCACCGCCGCAGCCGAGCGGACAGGGGACCAGATCGACAAGCTCCGGCTCTCCGACACCCTCGTCGACGAGATCAGGCAGGCCGACATCGTCCTGATCGGCCTGCCGATCTATAATTTCGGTGTTCCCGCCGCCTTCAAGGCCTGGGTCGACCTCGTCGCCCGCGCCGGCCTGACCTTCGCCTATTCCGAGAACGGACCCAAAGGCCTCCTGACCAACAAGCGCGCCATCGTCTCGGTCGCCTCGGGCGGTACCGAGGTCGGCTCCGATATCGACTTCGCCACAGGATACGTCCGCCACGTCCTGGGCTTCATCGGTATCACCGATGTGGTCATGGTCTCGGCCGACCGCCTGGCCCTCGACGCCGACGGCACGATCCGGAAGGCCCACAAGGAAATCGAGGCGCTGGCACTCGCCGCCTGACCAGACCCCGCGACAAGTCCCGCTGCCTTCTTCTTTTGAGAAATACTCCAAGGGGGTCCGGGGGAGCAGCGCTCCCCCGGCTGGGCGCCGCGCCAAGCGCGGCGATAGCTTCTCTCAAATGGCCTGTCCGTCCGGCCCGAAGAACCGCAATCGGTCCTCGGGCGCGATCAGCCCGATCCGGTCGCCTTCGCTCAGGTGGGTATCCCCGCCGGTTCGCACCGTGATCCGTCCGAAGTCGCCGGCATCGACGATCAGGAAAGTGTCGGCGCCAAGGTACTCCATCACGTCCACGGTCCCGTCCAGCATCCCCTCGCCCTCTGCGCCGATATCGATATGTTCGGGCCGGATGCCCACCTTCGCCGCCCCCGGCTTCGATCTCAGCCGCAGCCCTGCGCCGCCGGTATCCATGATGTTCATCTTCGGACTGCCGATGAATTCGGCCACGAACAGGTTTGCCGGGTTCTCGTACAGATCGCGCGGCGTACCCACCTGCGCGATGGTTCCGAACTCCAGCACGACGATCCGGTCCGCCAATGTCATCGCCTCGACCTGATCGTGCGTCACGTAGATCATCGTTCGCCCCAGAGCCTTGTGCAGCTTGGCGATCTCATAGCGCATCTCGACCCGCAGCGCGGCGTCGAGGTTCGACAGGGGCTCGTCGAACAGGAACGCCGTCGGATCACGCACGATCGACCGCCCGATGGCCACCCGCTGCCTCTGACCGCCCGACAGCGCCTTCGGCCGCCGGTCGAGGTAGGGTTCCAGCTTCAGCACCTCGGCGGCGTGATTGACCTTCTCGTCGATCTCGGCCTTCGGCGCGCCGGCCGTCTTCAGGCTGAAGCCCATATTGTCGCGCACGCTCATATGCGGGTAAAGCGCGTAGGACTGGAACACCATCGTCAGCCCCCGTTTCGAGGGCGGGTCGGCCGTCTTGTCCTCGCCGTCGATCAGCAGCGCGCCCCGGCTGATCTCCTCCAGCCCGCCGATCATGCGCAAGAGCGTCGACTTCCCGCAGCCCGAAGGGCCGACGAAGACCACGAATTCGCCGTCCCCAATTTCCAGGTCGATCCCCTTGATGACCTGCACATCTCCGAACCACTTCTCGACGTTCTGAAGCGAAATCGATCCCATCACGACCTCCCCGCGCTGGGACTTGCCCAGCCAAGCCAGATCGCGGCGGTCCAGGTGAAGTCGTGCCCGCCCGCAGGCGCGCCGGTGATCGGATCGAAATACTCCGCAAAGCCGTTCACCTCGATCAGCCGACGCGTGGTCTCGCGCAGGCGCTCGGCCGCGTCACCGTGTCCGCATTCCGCCAGCCCAATTCCGGCAAGGCTGTTCATCATGCCCCAGACCGGCCCGCGCCAATAGCGTCTCGCATCGAACTTCGGTCCCTCGGGATCGTAACTCGCGAGGGCGTACGGCGCGGCCTCCATCACCCTGCCGAGAACCGGCAGCATCTGCGGGTTGTCCACGCCGCCCCACCAGCACAGGAACGAGGCGTTCGAGATCGCGTTCGCCCAATCGCCGGACACCACGTCGCGGCTGTCGTAACTGCCCAGCGCATCATTCCAAAGCGTCCCCGCCCCAGCTTCCAGTTCTGCCGTCCAATCGTCGATCTCGGTTCGGTCCGCCCCAAGTTCCCCGGCCAGGTCGGCGAGATCGCGGTTCGACCTCAGAAGCGTGAAGGTCATTGTCGGATCGGCCACGAAGAAAGGCCGGTCCTCGGCCATCCGCGCCTCGTCCCAGCCCAGCCGCTTGCCGCGCTGCACCAGCCAGATATAGCGGTCGTAATCCTCTTTCGTCGGCCGCATGGACGGGTCGACATGGCTCGTGTCGCGCCGGGTGTATTCGCCCACGCCCTCGGGATTCAGCGCCGCCATCGCGCCGTCCCAGTCGGGCGCGTTGTCGCGCCCCGATTCCCAGGGATGCGTGATGCAGACCGCGCCTTGATCGGTGCGCCATTTCATGAACCAGCGATGGCTTTCGACCATCTTCGGCAACAGCGTCGCAATCCGGTCCCGCCCCCGATCCGGGTCGGCGGCATGAACGCGCCAGGCAAAGCTCGCCGCCACCGGCGGCTGGCTGATCCCGGACGACGGAATGGGCCCCTTGCCTTCGGTGCCCCAGACATCCGGCCCGGGAAAATAACCGGGATCCGGTTTGTGAAACAGGATATGCGGCACCATGCCGTTCGGCCATTGCCCCGCGAACAAGGTCTCCAGTTCGGTCCAAGCCCGTTCGACGTCGAAAGTCGAGAATCCCCACGCCGCAAAGGCCGAATCCCAGTTCCACTGGTATGGATAAAGTCCCACCGTGGGCAACGTATAGCCGCCCCGGTCATTCGTCGTCAGAATTGCGCGCGCCTGCTCGTCAAGAGCGATTCCATCCATTTTAGTCACCCCTTGACCGACCCAGCGGTCAGTCCCTTGGTCATGAAACGTTCAAGTCCCAGGAACAGCGCCATGATCGGCACGGTCGCGATCACCGCGCCCGCCATGAGATGCTGTCTCGGGATCTCGGAGGAGTTCAGCGACGCGATTCCCCGCGTCAGCGTGAATTTCGACGGGTCGTCCAGCAGCATGAAGGCCAGCAGGAACTCGTTCCACGCGATCATGAAGACATAAAGCGACACCGAGGCGAGGGCGGGCAGGCTGAGCGGCAGCGTGATCTTCCAGATCACCGCCAGCCGTGACAGCCCGTCCATCAACCCCGCCTCTTCCACCTCCGCGGGGAGGCCGCGGAAGTAGCCCTGCAACATGTACAGCGCGACCGGTATCGTCGTGACCGGATAGATCAGCACAAGGCCGAAGATCGTGTTCCTCAGCCCGGTCATCGAGAAGGCGATATAGATCGGCAGCGCCAGCACGATCATCGGCACCATGTAGATCAACAGGATCGAACGCGAAAAGGCCGCGCGCCCCCGGAACCTCAGCCGCGCGACCGCATAGGCGCCTGGAATCGAGAATGCCAAAGTCAACAGAACCGTCAGCACCGAGACATAGAACGAAGTCCAGAGGTAGTTGCCGAAGTTGAAATCGGTGAACAGCTCCGAATAGCTGCGGAACAGGTCCCAGCCCTTCGACAGATCCACCGAGAAATCCAGCGGATTCTGGATCAGTTCGGACTGGTTCTTCAGGCTGGTCATCAGCATCACATAGAATGGAATGGCGACGATGGCCGTGAAGAAGATGTATCCGAACCCGGTCAGAAACCGGATCACGGCGTCCTCGAATTCATGCCGCGTGGCGCTGCCGAAGGGCAGCGGGCGCAGCATCACCTCCAGCGGCCACGCGCAGGCGACAGCGAACAGCACCCACGTCGCCGCGACAATCAGCGATCCCACGCCTTCGGCACTTACGATCGCCGGCGCGATCAGCAGGAAGGCAAGCGCGGGAAGGATCGCCAGTCCGGCGCTCCAGAGGATACGCGTGGTCCGCGCCCGCCTGCCATCGGGCAGCCAGACAAATCCCAGCCAGGCGCCGAAAACCAGGCTGGGCAGAAGCACCGGCCTCAGCCCTTCGCCGGTGGCAAAACTCATGGCGATGCAGACCACGACCGCCATCAGGAAGGTCCACAAAGCCCCGATCAGCGGCCCGGCCACGTATCCGAAACGAAGCGGGCTCACAGTCCTTCCTCCCGGCTCACGTATTTGAAGAAGAGGATCGAGAACAGGATCAGACAGCAGAAGATCACCACCGCCACAGCCGCGCCCGCCCCGATGTTCGCGACCGCGAAGGCCTGTTCGTAGACGTTCACCGTCAGCGTCCGCGTGCCGGCGTTGCCGCCGGTCAGCAGGAAGATGTCGTCGAACTTGTTGAAGGTCCAGATGAACCGCAAAAGGAACAGAACGCTCAGGATGCCCAGAAGCTGCGGCAGGCTCAGATACCAGAATTTCTGGAACGGCGAGGCACCGTCCATGTCGGCGGCCTCGTACATGTCGGTATCTATCGACTGCATCCTGGCCAGGATGAAAAGGAACGACAGCGGAAAATACCGCCAGATCTCGAAGACAGTCACCATGATCAGCGCCAGCGGCCGGTCTCCGAAGAAATTGATGGTGGACGTGGTTACGCCCATCTGCACCAGCAGCGCATTCGCCGAGCCCGAGAACGGGTCGAACAGGATGATCCAGGCAAAGGCCACCGCGATCACCGGGGCCACGTACGGAAACAGGTAGAGTCCCCGAAGAATGCCCTGACCCCGGAATTCCTTGTTCAGCAGCATCGCCGCGAACAACCCGAAGACCAGCGCTCCCACCGTTCCGAAAACGGTATAGAAAAGCGTCACTCCAAGAACGCCCCAGAACTCGCGGCCGTCGAAGACGCGGGCGAAGTTTTCCAGGGTGAACTCGAAATTCGTCAGGATATTGTCGCCTGAACCCGTCATCGCGGGCGCGGTCGATTCCGCTGCCGTTTCCGCTGCCTCTGCGTCATCCGCCGCCACGAAGACCTCGATCTCGTCCCGCTCGCCGCCATCCAGATCGCCCAGATCGCACCGCAGTCGGGCACCCTCGATCTCGCAGCGCGGGTCGGCGCTGATCACCGTCACGCCGTCGGGCAGGACATCCGACAGTGTGACACCGGTGATTGTCTCTTCCTGCGACGAGTTCCTTACCCTGTATTCCAGCCGCAACTCGTCATCCAAGCCGCGCAGCGCCTCGCGCACCACCGGCGCGGGCGGTCGCAGATCTGCAAGCCCAATTGGCTTGAAGCTGATCCAGAAGATCGCCAGCAGCGGCAGAACCACGACCGCCGAGACGATGGCAAGGGTCGGGAACAGCAGCCCCCATGCAAGCCGCGCCTCGCGGCGGCCAAGCGGGCCTGTTCCCGTCGGTGGAACAGCGGACGTCATCGGACGATCTCCGTTTGAAGGCAGGGGCGGCATCGCGCCGCCCCATTTTGGCCGGCCTACTCGATGGCTGCCAGTTCTTCGTTCATCTTCGCCACGGCATCGGGCGCCGAGATGTTCCCGTCGATATACTCGCGGACCACCCGGTTGATGACCTGGCTGTTGATGATCTTCGAGGCCAGCGCAAGCTGTCCCTCCGAGACGCCCCAGCGCTGTGCAACGTCAAGTCCGCCGACGATCTCGTCGATCATTTCCTGCGCATAGAGGTCTCCCAGCGGTGCCTTGCGATCCACACCCACGGGCAGTTCGGCCCAGGCCTTGATGAAGGCTTCCGGGTCTTCCGCATTGCCGCGCCTGACCGGGAACTTGCCTTCGGGCGCGATCGAAAGGGTCTGCGTGAAACCCTCGTCCATCGAGTACTTCACGAACTCCTGCGCCGCGTCGATGTCGGCATCAGCCGTGATCCCGAAGTACCTGATGTCGCCCCAGGCCGCGCCATCCGGGTTCGAGGGTCCCGCGAAGTTGGTCACGATCCCGGTCTTCGACGCCAGTTCGGGCGAGGTCGGGTCGTCGTTGATGGTCGGCGGCGCGCTGTCGCGCAGGCCAGCCAATTCGTCCAGGATGAAGGGCGACCAGATGATCATGGCCGCGTCCCCGGCAAAATACAGGCTGCGCGACTGGTCCCAGTACAGCTCGCCATCGGGCGAGGCATCGGCCAGGGTCTTGTAGAACTCCAGCACTTCGACGGTTCTCGCCTCGTCGAAACCGGTGAACCCATCCGGGCCTACGGGGGTCGCACCGTTGGCGAGGAAGATGTGTTCCAGCACCTGACTCATGAAATTCTCGTCCACCTTTGTCGCGGCGACGAAACCGAACATCTCGGGCGGATTGTGCAGCGCTTCGATGGCGGCGGTGACGTTCGCGAAAGTCGTCGGCGCGGCAAGGCCGGCCTCGTCGAACAGGTCCTTGCGGTAAACGATCATCTGCGTCCAGCCGTCCACCGGAACACTCGCGTACCCGTCTTCGACCGCAGCCATCGCCAATGCGCCCGAGGCGAAGGTGTCGGTGCCCAGCGCGTCGATTACCTCGGTCGCGGCCTCGGCATCAAGAATGCCGGCCTCGACCCAGGGCAGCGCGTATTGCAGCGTGTGATAGATTACGTCCGGCAGGTCGCCGGCCGCGAAGGCGGCAGTGGCGCGCGTGCCCAGGTCGCTTTCGCTGACCGGGATCACCTCGACGGCGATACCTGTCTCGGCCTCGAACGTGGCAGCCATCTCTTCCTGCTTTGCCAGCCGCTCGGGTTGCTCTTCGGTCGTCCAGAAACGGATGTCCGCGGACGCCGCGACCGCGGACAGGGCAAGCCCCACCGAAGCTGTCGCCAGCAGCCGGGCCAAGGTCGTTGATTTCAGTCTCATCGTGATCCTCCCATTGGATTTCAATTTGCGGTGCGTGCCCGAGCGTCCGAAACCCGTCGGGCAATATCTTCTGATGTCAGACCCAGAGGCCCGTCGGAGCCTCCGACCTGCAAGGTGGCCAGCGCGGTCTCCCGCAGGTTCTCCGGCGCCTCGCCCCTGACCCGGCGGATCAGAAGCTCGGCAAGCCGCGCGCCGGCGTTGCGGCTGTCCACCCGGAAGGTGGTCAGCGGCGGACGCACCCACGCGCCCTCGGGAATCCCGTCATAGGAAATGATCGAAAGATCGCCGCCAACGGAAAGCCCATGCGTCTCGGCGGCCTCGTAGGCGCCAAGCGCGGCGGCATCCACGGCAAAAACGATCGCCGTCGGCGGAAGCTCCAGCCTCAGCAGCCGCGCGGTTGCCGCGGCACCTGCCTCGCGTGTCATCGCCCCCGACAGCATCAGCTCGGGATCGGCCACGATCCCGGCCTCGACCATCCCCCGGCGGAAACCTTCTTCGCGCAGGACGCTGAAGTTGTATTCCATCCCACCGTTCACGAAGGCGATACGCCGGTGCCCGTATGCCGCCAGCCGCGCCACCGCCTCGCGCATGGCCTCTTCGCCAAGAATGTCGAACCAGGCGCAGCCCGCCGGATCGGCCACCCGGCCGTAAAGCACGAAAGGAACGTCAAGCGACCGCAACAGCTTCATCCGCGCATCGTAAGTCCACGTCCGCGGCAGGATGAACCCGTCCGCCTTACGTTCGTCCACAAGGCGTTCCAGCGTCGCCAGCATCTCGCCTTCTCCGGCCGAGGTGGCGACCGTCAAGGTCCATGACGCGGCACTTGCCGCACTGGTCACGCCGGCCAGGAAATCAGACAGGAACGGACGCTGTGCTCCGGGAATATCGGTCTGCAGGACAAGCCCCAGCGCACGCGTCCGGCCGGTGCGGATGGCCTGCGCCTGCGCCAGCGGTCGATACCCCATGACCTCGGCCTTGCGCCGGACCCGCTGACGCGTCGCGTCCGAAATGTCCGGGTAGCCATTCATCGCCCGCGACACGGTGCTCTTGGTCAGGCCAAGCGCCTCGGCAACATCGGATATCGTCACCCGACTGCGCCGCTCCGGCACCCTGGCATCTGCGGAAATGCTGTCCACGAAAGTCCTCCCGATTCGAACACTGTTTTCCGAAACCGGTTTCGGCAAGAGAAAAGCCAACCCCGAATCTCCCTGGATCAAAGACCCTTCCGGCGTTCCGCTTCGTCCAGTCGCTCCCACCACGCGCGATAGTTCGACTCCCAGGGCGGCGTTCCCTGCTCGTCTCGCGCACCATCACGCCACCAAACCGGCCCTTTTTCACCCAGCCGGACCTTGGCCGCCTCCGCATCCGCAAGCGCACTCTGGCGGGTCGCCTCGCCCTCCGCGTTCCGGATCGCCATCCGAGCCTGCATCAGCGCCTTGATCGCGGCGCGGCGCTCGCTGTCGGAAAGCGCCGGATCGGTCTTTCGCCAAAGCCGGCCCCGCGACACGAAGTACCGCCCGTCAGGCGTTTCCGGATAATCCCTGCCCCCCAAGTGCGCCTCCAATCCCGCATCTTCCCAGCGTGTATAACAGACAAAGACGGCGGTGCCTTTCGACACCGCCGCCCTCAAGCGCCTCTCCGGTCCAAACGCGCGAACAGAGATCGGATCAGCGCTCTCCTCAGGTCTCCTCCCTCGGAGCCTGAATCACTCGCCGCCACCAAGCTGGTGGACGTAGGCTGCGACCGCGTTGATTTCGGCCTGGCTCAGGCCGCTGCCCACGCGGAATTCTTCGCTCCATGCCGGCATCACGCCGAAGCGGGCGTAGTTGACCGTCTCGGTCAGCGTCTCTTCCGAGCCGCCGTAGAGCCAGATCGCGTCCGTCAGGTTCGGCGCGCCAAGGCTCCGATCTCCGGTCCCATCGTCGCCGTGGCACGAGGCGCAGTTGTCGAGAAAGACCGTTTCACCGGCCGAGGCCAGCGCCGCGTCGTGTTCCTGTCCGGAAATGTTCCGGACATGGGCCACGACCTGCGTGATCTCCTCTTCCGTCAGGATCTCTCCGAAAGCGGGCATTTCCGACCAGCGGGTATCCGGTGACTGTTCGTTCCGGATTCCGTGTGTGACGGTATAGGCGATCTCGTCGATGGTGCCGCCCCACAGCCAGGCGTCGTCCAACAGGTTCGGATAACCCGAGGCCTGAACCCCGGCCGCACCCGCCCCGTGGCACTGGGAACAATTGGCGCGGAATATCGCAGCACCGGCGTTCACGGCAAAGCCGTGCAGCGCATTGTCGTCCGCCAGCGACGCCAGCTCCACACCGGCAAGCGCATCCATGTTCGATGCGTTCGCGGATTCGACAGCCGCGATCTCCTCGGCAACGTCTGCCCGGGTCGAGAAGCCCAGGAAGCCCGCCGTCGCACCGCTGACCAGCGGCCATGCCGGATAGGCGATGGTGTAAAGAACGCCCCAGATGATCGTCACGTAGAAGGTCCACAGCCACCAGCGCGGCAAGGGATTGTTGTATTCCTCGAGACCGTCCCAGCTGTGGCCGGTCGTCTCGACTTCGTCTTTGCCGGGTTTCTGACTCATGACTTTGTCTCCTCGCCCGCGGCTGCGGGGCGGTCTTCGTGGCGGAATGGGATGTTCGACGTGTCGCGGTGAACCGGGCCGCTGCCGGGCCGGAAGGCCCAGACAACGACGCCGAGAAAGAAGATCACCAAGGCCAGAAGAACCCAGCTGTCGGCGATCTCGCGAAGGATGGAATAAGTGTCCATGTCGCTCTCCCTCACCGGCTCGCGTCGGCTTCGAAGGTCGAGAAATCGACCAGCGTTCCGAGCATCTGCATGTAGGCGATCAGGGCATCCATTTCCGACACACCCGGCTCGCCGTCGAAATTGCGCACCTGCGCTCCCGGGTAGCGCTCCAGAAGCCCGTCGATGTCGCCGAAGGGATCGATCTGGACGTTGAAGTCGGCGCGAGCCGCCTCGATCATCTCGTCGGTATAGGGGACGCCGACCAGCCTGTGCGTCGCCATCAGGTCTGCAATGTGCTCGCCGTCGATGGGCGTCCGCTTCAGGAAGGCGTACTTCGGCATGACGCTTTCAGGCACGACGGACTGCGGGTTTGTGAAGTGATCCACGTGCCACTCGTCCGAATAGCGCCCGCCGACACGCGCCAGGTCGGGACCCGTACGCTTGGACCCCCACTGGAACGGATGGTCGTACATCGATTCCGCCGCCAGCGAGTAGTGACCGTAGCGCTCGACCTCGTCGCGCATGGGGCGGATCATCTGGCTATGGCAGACATAGCACCCCTCGCGCACATAGATTTCGCGCCCGGTCAGCTCCAGTGGCGAATAGGGCCTCACCCCCTCCACTTCCTCGATGGTGTTCTCCAGGTAGAAGAGCGGAGCGATCTCGACGATACCGCCGATTGTCACCACGAGGAACGAGAAGACCAGCAGAAGCGTCGCGTTCTTTTCCAGAACCTTGTGTTTATCAAGAATAGCCATCTTGTGGTCTCCTTATTCGGCAGGGATGGCGGCTGAGACTTTGGTCTCGGGCGCAGCCCGGACCGTCATCCACAGGTTCCAGACCATGATCAGGCCACCGGTCAGGTACAGAACCCCGCCAAGGCCGCGAACGACGTACATCGGGAACTTTGCGGCAACCGTGTCGGCGAAGCTGTTGACGAGGAAGCCATTGGCATCAACTTCCCGCCACATCAGGCCTTCCATGATCCCCGTGACCCACATCGACGACGCGTAGAGCACGATGCCGATGGTCGCGAGCCAGAAGTGCCAATTCACGGCGGCAAGACTGTAAAGCCGCTCGCGGTGCCAAAGTCGCGGCACCAGGAAGTAGAGCACGCCGAAGGTGATCATGCCGTTCCAGCCAAGTGCGCCGGAATGAACGTGGCCGATGGTCCAGTCGGTGTAATGCGACAGGCTGTTGACCGCGCGGATCGACATCATCGGGCCTTCGAAGGTCGACATGCCGTAGAAGCCGATCGAGATCACCATCATCCGGATGATCGGGTCGGTGCGCAGCTTGTCCCAGGCGCCCGAAAGCGTCATCAGACCGTTGATCATGCCACCCCAGGAAGGCATCCACAGGATCACCGAGAACACCATGCCCAGCGTCGAGGCCCAGTCGGGCAGCGCGGTATAGTGCAGGTGGTGCGGACCGGCCCAGATGTACAGGAAGATCAGCGCCCAGAAGTGGATGATCGACAGTTTGTAACTGTAGACCGGCCTCTCGGCCTGTTTGGGAACGAAGTAGTACATCATGCCAAGGAAGCCCGCGGTCAGGAAGAAGCCCACTGCGTTGTGGCCGTACCACCACTGTGTCATGGCATCCTGAACGCCGGCGAAGACCTGCACGCTGCGCGAGCCCCAGATCGAGACCGGAACGCTCAGGTTGTTGACCACGTGCAACATCGCGACAGTCACGATGAAACTCAGCAGGAACCAGTTTGCCACATAGATGTGCGGCTCTTTCCGCTTGAACAGCGTGCCCAGGAACACGGCAAGGAAGGCGACCCAGACCACTGTCAGCCAAAGGTCCACGTACCATTCAGGCTCGGCGTACTCCTTCGACTGCGTGACCCCCAGCAAATAGCCGGTTGCCGCCAGCACGATGAAGAGCTGGTAACCCCAGAACACGAACCACGCCAGGTTGCCGCCCCAGAGACGCGCGGCGCTGGTGCGTTGAACGATGTAGAATGTCGACATGATAAGCGCGTTGCCACCAAAGGCGAAGATCACCGCGCTCGTGTGCAGGGGACGCAGACGCCCGAAATTCGCGTATGGCTGCGCCCATTCCAGGTTGAGGGCCGGAAACGCCAGCTGGAACGCGATGATCACGCCGACCAGAAAGCCGACGACACCCCAAAGGGCGGTAGCGATCACGCCGGCGCGGATCACACCGTCCATGTAGACGGTCTCGTCCACCGGCATTTTCGGTTCGTCGGTGCGACGCAGCACCCAAAGAAACAGACCGCCCGAGACGAGCAGAATAATGATTGCATGCACCTGGTAGGCCAGGTCTCTGCCCCAGTTCGCGGCAAGCGCCGCGAACAGGGCAACGAGTCCAAGCACAACCAGCTTGATATAATTGGACATTTATCCGGTCCCTCACATTCGCCGGATTATTACGAGTCTCCGGCCACTCGGGACGTTCTGCCGTCGGGGGGGCCGCGCTGCATTGATCCATGTCAACAGCCGCAGCACCTAAATTTGACATGGCGCAAAGACGGGAAATGGGGGGTGCGAAAGACTCGGCTTGATCTAGGGAGTTGAACAATCATGTCCTACAAGACAATCGCTACCGTCTTTCGTTCGGAACACATCGATTCCGACCATCTTCGGTACGCCATCGACCTTACCGACAAGATGGACGGACATCTCGACGTTCTCGCGCTCGGCACAGATCGAATCCAGCCTGGCGCCTATTACGCCGGCGCCGCCGCCATTGCCGTGACCAACGCGATGGAAGAGGCCGTCGAAGAGGCCCGCCGCGCGGAAGAGGCCGTTGAACGCGTGCTGGAACCATCCGGCATCAAGTTCGAGGTCACGCGCGCCGTGGCCCAGATCGGAGGCATCCCGCAAATCGTCGGTCGCCGTCTCGGGCTGTCGGATCTGGTGATCCTTCCCAAGCCCTACGGCGAGGACCGCACCTCGGAGGATGTTGCCATCCTCGAAGCGGCGCTTTTCTCGACGCGCGTGCCGATCCTTGTTCTGCCGGCCGGCTTGAAAAGCTTCAGCACGCCGACCCGCATCGTCATCGCCTGGAACCAGAGCGACGAAGCGATGCAGGCAATCCGCTCTGCCATGCCGATGCTGTTGGCCGCCGACGCGGTGGACATCGCCATCATCGACCCGCCCGAGCACGATCCCGACCGTTCGGATCCGGGTGGGCTGCTGGCCGCCATGCTGTCACGCCACGGCGTGCGCGCCGAGATCTCGATCCTTGCGCGGACGCTGCCGCGGGTCTCCGACGTGCTCTGCCGTCACGTCCGCGACCGCAGCGCCGACATGGTGGTGATGGGCGCCTACGGGCACTCGCGGTTCCTGGAAGAAATCCTGGGCGGTGCAACCCGCAACATGCTGGCCGAAAGCCAGGTGCCGGTCATCATGGCCCACTGACCAAAGGCGCCCCTAGCCTTCCAGCCCGAAAACGGCGCGGACAGTAACGACGATTTCAAGCTGTCCCGCCGCCACGGGTACCGCGGCCCGGTCCGAAAGCGCGGCCTCGAACATCGGGGCCGGACCGCCGCCTTGCGTTCCTTCCGCAATCGAAATCACGTCGCCCAGTTCGGCCCCTGCTGCCTCGGCCAGCAGTCCCGCCTTGCGCCGGGCGTCCTCGACCGCCGCGACGCGCGCCGCGTCCTCCAGAGAACCGGTCTCGGATATCTCGAACGATAGCCCGTTCATGGTGTTGGCCCCGTCCGCGACAACCGCATCCAGCAATCCGCCCAGATCACCCAGTTCGCGAATCGTCACGCTCAGCGAATTGGTGGCCACGTAGCCGGTGATGCGGGGCGGAGCGCCGGTCTCGGAATGCTGCCAGCGCGGATCAAGCCCGATCCGCGTCGTCTGAACGTCTTCGGGCGGGATCCCGGCGGATTCGATCTGTTCCAGAACCACTGTCATCGCTTCGGAAGCCGCCGTCATGGCCGATCCGGCGTCCCGCGCCTCGCGCTGCACGCCAAGACGAACCACCGCCATGTCCGGAACGGCCGAAACACGGCCCACGCCCTCGACAGATACGTGCCTCGGTGCGTCCTCTGCCTGGCCCGGAACGGTGCCGATCAGAAATAATACCGCGATCGCAGTGACGAATATCCGCATGATTCAACCCTGTTGCTGCCTGTCGATGATCATAGCGGCGACGGCAGGTAAAGTGCAGACGGATTCGCCGGACGGCAATTTCCTGCAAAGCGGGATTTCGCCCACCTCTCTAGGTGACGACCCGGCGGACCCATGCTATTTCTCCGCCATGATTTCGCTTTGGGGTTTTGATCTGGACATGAGCGCCGTGCGGTTGATGCGCCACGAGGGCGATCAATGGCAGGAAGTCGCGCGCGAAAATATCGATGGCCCCGACATCGAAGACCGCCTGATAGCGATGGTTGGAAAGGTCCGCAAAGGCACTGCCGTCCACCTGTTCCTGCCACGCGAACAAATTCTCTATACCGACGTCAAGATCAGCTCCGAAAATGCCGCTCGCCGCGAAATCGAGGCCGCGATGGACGGCCTTACGCCATATGCGCTGGACGAGCTGGAGATCGATTGGGTCGTCACGGCGCCCGACACCGCCCGTGTCGCCGCCATCGCAAAGGAAACGCTCGGCGAAGCGGCGGCATTCGCCGAGATGCGCGGCCTATCGGTCGCGGGCTATTCCTCGCTGGCCGACCCGGAAGATTTTCCCGGGCTTCCGGACTTCGGCGGCACGACCGGTGCGGCGCCCGACGAGCTTCCCGTCGACATGCCTCCAGACCAGCCGGACGCCGCCGCCCCCGAGGACGATGCCGCCGCTGAGCCCGTCGTCGCATTCTCCTCCGTCCGCGAAGTGCCGCCGGCGGATTCCGCACCGCTTGCACTCCCCCGCAAGACGGCCCCTCAGCCCGACCAGAGCGGGCCGGTGGTCAGGGTCGACGACGCCACACCGGTCATGCAGGTCAGAGAGAAACTGCCCCCGCTGAACCCGGGCCAACCACTGGATCAGATCTCCTCGGCGCCGCGGGTGCGGACGGATATCGCGGCGGGCACGCTGTCGGGCGCCGCCGCCTCGCTCAGACCTGCCGGCCCCTCGATCCGGGTCCGATCAGCACACCCGGTCCGCCGGCATACGCTCGCCGTATTTGCGGTGGCCGCCGTGCTGACTGTCGGTATAGCCATTATCGTCTGGTCTCTTCTGCCTCTGGCACCGGGGCGTACGAACACCGAAACCGGCCTGGCCACCGATATCGCCGAACCATCTCCCTCGGCGACCGCCGAAGGCGTGCCCAACCTGCCCGAACCGGACGTCGCCCTTGAAGCGGTCGAATTGCCCGAGATCGCCGATGCCGAGCCATCGCCCAGCGCCCCCGAGACCACCGGTGCCGAAATCGCGCGCCCCGATGCAACCGGCCTCTTCCCGGCGCAGCCCGACACCAACCTGGCGCCCCAGACATCCCAGCCACTCGAACGCAGCCCGGACACGCTGGCGGGGCTTCTGACCGACGCGCCATCCCAGGGCCTCGACGGATCGGAGGAAACCTCCGAGACCACCCTCGACATCTACCTGGCATCGGTCGAGCGGCGCGACCTCGCCTTTGACGCCATCGCGCTCCCCAGCCCTTCCACCTTCAACGCGGGCGCCCTGCCGCAGATCGGCACCCCGCCCGCCGAGCCGGGCGATGGGACCGTGCTCGCGTCAATCGATCCGGCCCAGCAGATACCCGAAGCCGCCGATGCCCCGACCGCACCGGAAACCGCAGCCGAGACGGGGCCAACCGACAATGACCAGTTGTCCGCCGCCGAGCTTCGCCCAACCGCGCTCGCGGCGGCCCTGACCGACAGGCCCCCTCGCGCGCGTCCCGGCGATCTTGTCGCGCAGGCAGAGCGCCAGGTCTTCGGCGGACGCACCCGCGATGAACTCGGCCGCATCGCGCCCAGACGTCGGCCCGAGTCTGCGCAGGTCGTCGCGCAGACGAATCGCACCGAAACGACGGCCAGCGATCTTGCGGTCGAAACGTCGGCCCCGCCACGCAACCGCCCTGACGGCTTCGACGCGGTAGTGGCCGCGGCCGTCGCCCAGTCCCGCGCCGCGGAGCTGACCGCCAGCGTCGAATTCGACACGCCCGACACTTCGGCCGCCATCGAGGCGGCTCTCGCGGAAGACGCAGAACCCGAACCCAGGCCGCAGGACTCACCGCGCCTTGCCATCCCCTCCACCGCCTCGGTCGCCCGGCAGGCCACCATCGAAAACGCGCTTCCCCTGAACAAGATAAACCTTGTCGGGGTCTACGGCGTGCCCTCGGACCGCCGCGCGCTGATCCGTCTGGCCTCGGGCCGCTACGTGAAGGTCAAGGTAGGCGACCGCGTCGATGGCGGCACCGTCGCCCAGATCAACGACAGCGAAATCCTCTACCGCAAGGGCAGCCGCACGGTTTCGCTGAAAATGCCCCAGGGGTAATCCCGCAGCGCCCGATCCTTCATCGTTCGGATACAATTCTGCGGCATTACCGCCCATGATGACCCGACCCACCGCCGCCGCCGCCCGCCCCCCCGCGCCACATCGACAACCGCGTGGACATTGGCGGGCCCAGCCTATTATCTTCTGCATGTGAATTGCGTGAATCCGGCCGCACAGAACGCGTTGATACAGCAGCTTCCGCTGCCGCAAGCCCTCTCTCGCGGGTGCGCAGTGCCGGATCGCGACGAACCAGTTCAAGGCCATCGCCCCGTCTCCGGTCCGACGAGAGAGTAAATGGAAGGCTTTCTGCTCGATGCCCTTGTCTACCTTATCGCCGCGGTCGTCGCCGTGCCCTTGGCGGTGCGCTTCGGCATGGGTTCGGTGCTGGGCTATCTGACCGCCGGTATCATCATCGGTCCGATTCTCGGCCTTCTGACCGACACCGAAGATCTTCAGCACTTCGCGGAATTCGGCGTTGTGCTGATGCTCTTCCTGATCGGGCTCGAACTGTCGCCGCGCCAGCTCTGGGACATGCGACACAAGCTTCTCGGTCTGGGTGGCCTGCAGGTGGTGCTGACGACAGGCCTGATCGGCGTCATATGCTTTTATGGCTTCGGCTACGCCTGGCAGACCTCGCTGGCACTGGGCATGATATTCTCGCTGTCATCCACCGCCATCGTGCTGCAGACCCTGTCCGAAAAGCACCTCATGCAGACCGGCGGCGGACGCTCGTCCTTTTCGGTCCTGCTGACGCAGGACATCGCGGTGATCCCGATGCTCGCCCTTCTGCCCCTTCTGGCCATTCCGGGGGCAATGAGCTTCGGCTCGGACGGCTCGATCCAGCGCCCCGGTGTCGACGCCGCGGGCGCAGACGACGGCCACGGCACCGAAATCGCCCTGACTTTCATCAACGACCTGCCGGCCTGGGGCGTCACGCTGGTCACGCTTTCGGCGGTCGCGATCGTCATCCTCCTGGGCATCTTCGCCACGCGCCCGCTGTTCCGCTTCGTCCACATGGCGCGGCTGCGCGAATTGTACACCGCCTTCGCGCTCCTGCTCGTGCTGGGCATCGCCTCGCTCATGATCCTCGTCGGTCTCTCGCCGGCGCTCGGCACCTTTCTTGCCGGGGTCGTGCTGGCCAACACCGAGTTCCGCCACCAGCTCGAAAGCGACATCGCCCCCTTCAAGGGCCTCCTTCTCGGCCTCTTTTTCATAACGGTCGGGGCTGGAATCAATTTCTCGGTCCTCTTCCGCGATCCACTTCAGATCGTGCTGATGACGCTTCTGCTGATGCTGGTGAAGGGGCTCGTACTCTATGCGCTGGCCCTGATCTTCCGCATGCGGGGCCGCAACAAGTGGCTATTTACCCTCGGGCTGGCGCAGGCCGGCGAATTCGGCTTCGTCCTTCTGTCCTTCGCCTCGCAACAGGGTGTTCTCGGACCGGCGCTGACAGAGCGCGCGCTCCTTGTGGTCGCTCTCTCGATGCTGCTGACCCCGCTCTTTTTCATCGGGTACGAGCGTTTCATCCATCGGATGGGCAGCGAAAGCGCGGACATTCCCGACGCCGACGAGATCGACGAACGCCAGTCGATCATCATCGCCGGAATTGGCCGCTTCGGTCAGGTGGTGAACCGCCTGCTGCTTCTTGCCGGTTTCCGGGCGGTCGTGCTCGACAACAATCTCGAAGCCATCGAAACCATGCGCCGTTTCGGCATCAAGGGCTTCTTCGGAGACCCGACCCGGCCCGAGCTTCTTCATGCGGCGGGGCTTGACGACGCGCGTGTGCTGGTTGTGGCGCTCGACGACCGCAAGGCCGCCAACCAGCTTGTGCGCTATGCACGCTCGCAGCGGCCTGACCTGCACATCGTCGCCCGCGCCCACGACCGCGTCCACGTGTTCGAACTCTACCGCGCGGGGGCGGACGACATCGTGCGCGAATTGTTCGACAGCTCGCTCCGCGCCGGCCGCTACGTGCTCGAAAACATGGGTCTGACCGATATCGAAGCCTCGAAAATCGAGCATTTCTTCTACCGCAAGGATCGCGAGTCGCTGCGCGAACTGGCAGGTCTCTGGAACCCCGACATCCCGGTCAGCGCGAACACGGCGTATGTCCAGCGCTCGCGCGAACTGAATGCCGAACTGGAAACCGCGCTGGTCGAGCACCTGGGCGACGCGCCCCCTGTCGAAGTCAGCGAAACGATCAATCCGGACGACCCCAATCCCACGCCCCTTGCCGAACCGGAAGAGGCCACGGAGCGGACAGAGGCCGGTTGACCGCCGTGCCGCTCAGGTTCGCGCAGGTCCGAAAACCGCCGCCAGCCCCAGGATCACCCCCGAAACCGTCGCGATCATGCCCGCGGCGCTGACGGCGTCGCTGCCCCCCAGCCAAAGCGGCCCGTAGCCCGCAAGGACGAACCCGGCAACCGCCGCGATCAGGGCGAAGGCGACCGACCACGCCACCTGAACGCCAAGCCGGTTGGTCATCAGACGCGCTGCGGCCGGCGGGCAGATGAACATGGCGATCACGATGATCGAGCCCACGGCGTCGAACGCGGCCACCGCCGCCGCCGCCGAGACCATGACCAGTCCCAGCCCGATGGCACGCACCGGAAGCCCCAAAGTCGCGGCGAACCCTTCATCGAAGGTCGATATCGCCAGCGGCCGCCAAAGCGCTGCAAGCAGCACCGCCACCAACAGCGTGACGGCGAGAATGCGGAACAATTCCGGCGGCAGCGCTGCCAGCGCCGCGGGATCGGCCAGGCTCTCCCAGCCGGTCGCCTGCAGCCAGATCAGGCTTTCAAGATTGCCGTAAAGCGCGTGCTCCACATCCAGGTGCACGCCGGAAGTGTCGGATTGTTCCAAAAGCAGAACGCCGGCCGCGAACAGCGTCGTGAAGGTCACGCCCATGGCCGCGCCCGGCTCGATCCGTCCAAACCGCCGGATACCTTCGATCATCGCGACCGCCAGCAACGCCGCCGCTGCCGCGCCGGCCAGCATCGCCCATGTCGCGATCGCCCCGGTCAGAAGGAACGCGACGACGATCCCCGGCAGCACCACGTGGCTGATCGCGTCGCCGATCAGCGCCTGCCGCCTCAGCACCAGAAAATTCCCGGGCAAGGCGCAGGCCACGGCCGCCAGGCAACCGATCACCAGCGGCGTCAGGCTCAGCGGAACGAACTCCTCCCCGGTCATGCCCCGGCCTCCGGCGGACCGCCGATCCGCGCGTCGATCCCGTCGATCTGGTCGGGCGTCAGCACATCCTCCAGCCGCGTCAGCCCGTCATACCGCGCCGCGGCCAATTCGAACTCCGGCATCGATCGCGCCACGTCCCAGCGCTTCTCGTCCATCAGCGCGCGCGCCGCACGCGCTGCACCGGCCTCGGTCGCCACGCCATCGGCGCGCGCCAGACCCCGCCGCTTCAAGAGCCTCAGCGTCAGCGGCTCATAGATCGGCTGCCCCTGGGCCAGCGCCAGCAATCCCTGCCGCAGATGCACGCCGGTCTGGAACCGCCGATGCCGGACCCAGGCAGAAACCAGCCCCCGCGTCGGCGCCAGCGCGAAGGACATCAGGAACAGGGCAAAGGCCACCAGCACGATGATCGGCCCGGTCGGCAGGTCCGGCGCGCTGGCCGAGATCGCCGCGCCGACCCAGCCCGAGACGGCACCGAAGGCCCCTGCGCCCAGCACCACACGATCCGCCCGGTCCGTCCAGAACCGGGCCGTGACAGGCGGGATGATCAGCAGCGCAACGATCAAAATTAGGCCGACCACCTTCAGGCCCACGACCGTCACCGCCATCACCAGCCCCATCATCGCCAGGTCCATACGGTTCAGCCGGATACCGCTCGCGGCCGCGAAACCAGCGTCGAAGGCCACCATCGTCATCGGCCGGCGCAAGACCAGCACCAGCGCCATCACCAGCGCGCCCCCCACCGCGATCAGCACCGCGTCCGAGTACAGCATCCCCGCGGTCGACCCCAGTAGAAAGCCCTCCAACCCCGCCTGTCCACCGGTCGTCATGGTCTGAATCACGGTCAGGATCACGATGCCGAAGCCGAAGAACACAGACAGGATCGCCCCGATCGCCGCGTCCTCGGAAAGCCGTGTGCGCGACGCCAGCCACTGCACCGCCACCAACCCCAGAAGCGCCGTCACCGCCGAACCGGCCAGCAGTCCCGGCAGCCACCTGCCATCCAGGCCCAGAAGCGTCATGACGATAAAGGCCAGCCCTACGCCCGGCAGCGTCGCATGAGCGATCGCGTCGCTGACCAGCGCGCGCTTGCGCAGGTAAAGAAACGTCCCCGTCACGCCCGCCGCGCCGCCCAGCAATATCGCGCCCAGCGTCACGAGCGTCGCGTTGTATCCAAGCTGAAAGGTCAGCGCACCCAAAAGCATGGGGTGTCAGCCCACTTCGGCCAGGCGGTCGATCTGCGCGGTCGCCAGACGCCCGCCATAGGCGGCCTCCAGCGCTTCGGTCGTGAACGCCTCGGCCACCGGCCCCTCGGCCACCTTGCGCACGTTCAGCATCAGAACGTCGTCGAAATATTCGCGCACCGTCGACAGGTCGTGATGCACGCTGACAACCGTCCGCCCCTCGGCTTTCAGCCCCTTCAGCACGTCGATGATCGCGCGTTCCGTTGCCGCGTCGACACCTGCGAAAGGCTCGTCCAGCAGGTAAAGGTCTGCATCCTGCGCCAGGGCACGGGCCAGGAAGACCCGCTGCTGCTGACCGCCCGACAACTGCCCGATCTGGCGATCGGCAAAGTCCTCCATCCCGACGCGGGCCAGGCAGTCGCGCACCCGCGCCCCGTGCGCCGGCCGGAAACGGCCCAGAAGCCCAAGCTGCCGGTAAAGACCCATCGCCACCACGTCCGACACCCGCGTGGGAAAATCCCAGTCCACGCTCGCCCGCTGCGGCACATAGGCGATCCGGTGCAGCATCTCGGCCAACGGTGCGCCGTATACCGTGGTCACGCCGGACAGCGGCGTCACAAGGCCCAGGGCGGCCTTCAGCAGGGTCGATTTGCCCGCGCCGTTCGGCCCGATTATCGCGGTCATCTGACCCGGACGGATGGTCGCATCCATCGAGAAGACGGCAGGCTTCTGATCGTAGGATACCGTCAGCCCCCGGATCGCCAGAGGGCTTTGCCGGATCTCGGCGGAGCGCGCCGCCTCCGCCTCGGGTCCCGTCAGGTGCAGATCGATTGCCATGTCAACTTCCCACGCTCAGCTTGCCGGCCATGCCGCGGACAGGCGCATCGCCGCCCAGCGCCGCGGCGATGACCGTCGCATTGTGATCGATCATCCCGATGTAGGTTCCCTCGTAAGTGCCGGGTTTGCCCATCGCGTCGGAATACAGCTCACCACCGATCCGCACCTCGTGGTCCCTGGCCGCAGCACCTTCGGCCAGCGCGCGGATCGACCTGTCCGAGACCGAGCTTTCGACGAAGACCGCGGTTATGCCGCGATCCACCAGCAGGTTCACCAGTTCCGTGATCCGGTTCAGCCCGGCCTCGCTCTCGGTCGAGATGCCCTGGATGCCGATAACCTCGAATCCATAGGCGCGGCCGAAATAGTTGAACGCGTCGTGCGCCGTCACCAGAACTCGGCGCGCCTCGGGAACCGAGGCCAGAACACCGGTCGCATAGGCCGACAAAGCATCAAGTTCGGCGTCATAGGCTTCGGCATTGGCCGCGAATGTCCCGGCATGTTCCGGCGCGACCTCGCTCATCGCGTCGCGTATCGCCGTCGCCACTTCGCGCCACAGCGTCGGGTCCATCCATACATGCGGATCGAAGCGGTCGGCGTAGTCGTCATGCGCAATGCGCGTCCCCATCGGGATCGTCTCGGCCACCGCGCGGACCGGAACCAGCGTGGACAACTCGCCCAGCACCTCCTCCATCTGCGCTTCCAGGTAAAGTCCGTTCCAAAGGATCAGATCCGCCCGCCGCATGGCCAGGATATCGGTGCGGGTCTGGCGATAGGCATGGGGGTCCACGCCCGGCCCCATCAGGGCCTTCACCTCGTCCAGGTCGCCGCCGATGGCGCGCGCGGTATCAGCGATCATGCCGGTCGTCGCCACGATGCTCAGCGGCGCATCGGCGGCAAGGACCTTGCCCGGGTACAGGACCGCGCTCAGAGATGCCGCCCCAAGCGAGGTCATCAGGATGCGTCGTGTCGTTTTCATATGTCGGACACCTTTAATGAGAATAATTCTCAATCATATTTAAGAATGAGAACCATTCGCAATAAGTCAAGCGAAATCGTTGAAATTCAGGTTTGGACCGCCCAGTGAACTTGAAAAACCTGACTCGATCGGGGAGGTGCTCGTAGCAGATGAGTGCAGAACGGCGCGGCCAGCCATGCACGACACACCGACAAGATGCCGACGTGATGCCGATCCATGTTTTATGTGAAAGACTTACACGCTCAAGACTGCGATCCCGGTCTCTTCCCCGAACGCAGGCCCGGGATCCCGTTGCCCTGCGCCCCTTACCACGTCTGCCCTTGACTCGGGCCCCCTGCCGGTTCCATGACGAGGATGCTTCGGTTCCGTCCCGCATGGACGGATAAAAGGGAACGCGGTCAGGGTCATTCCCAATTCCGCGACTGCCCCCGCAACTGTAGGCGGTGAGCAAGGTCGACTGACGCCACTGGGGCTGAAGAACCCCGGGAAGGCCGGCCAAGCAACGACCCGCAAGTCAGGAGACCTGCCGAGGCGATCACCCAGTCCGGGGCGCGGGGCGCGCGTACGGGCTACGGACATTCCGGTGTGGTGGCATGGCTTTCACCGTTCGGAATAAAGGTCTTCCGAACACACACACGAGAGTGACCGGAATGGCTCTGGCCGGTACCGATGACGGAGCGATTGCAACCGGGACGACCCCGGTTCTCTATCCCGTGCTGATCGCGCTTTGCGCTTTCGGCTTCGTGACCTCGCTTGTCACCGGCCCCGCCGCGATCTCACCGCTGGACGCACTGACAGCGCTCTTCACCGATAGCGGCGGCCCCGAGACCGACATCATGCGCGATATCCGCCTGCCGCGCGCTGTCCTGGGCGCTATGGTCGGTGCCAGTCTGGGGCTTACCGGCGCGGCGATGCAGGGCCTTCTCCGCAATCCGCTCGCCGAACCCGGCCTGATCGGCGTTTCGTCCTTTGCGGCCCTTGGCGCGGTCATCTCCCTTCAGACCGGTCTCGCCGCCACGCTGACGCTGGCCCTGCCCCTGTCCGCACTGGCCGGCGCCGGCCTGTCTGTCGGGCTTCTGGTTCTCCTCGCGGGCCCCCGAGGCTCGTCGCTGACACTGATCCTCGCGGGCATCGCGATCAGCGCCCTCGGCGGCGCGCTGACCACGCTCGTTCTCAATCTTTCGCCCAACCCCTTCGCGGCCAGCGAAATCGTCTTCTGGATGATGGGCTCGCTGGCCGACCGTTCGTGGACCCATGTTTTTCTGGCCTTCCCGCTGATGGCGATCGGCTGGGTCGCCCTTTTTGCCACCTCTCGCGGCCTTGACGCCCTGACCCTGGGAGAAGACGCGGCCGCCGCCCTCGGTATCCGCATGGGCCGCCTCCGCGCCCTTGTCGTCGCGGGCACTGCCGCCGCAATCGGCGCGGCCACGGCGGTCACCGGCGCCGTCGGTTTCGTGGGCCTTGTCGTACCGCACGTCCTGCGGCAGTTCGTCGGCGGCGCGCCTGGCCGGCTTCTGCCCGCGTCGGCGCTCGGCGGCGCCGCGATGGTGCTTCTTGCCGATTCCGCCGTCGAACTGATCCTGCCGGATCGTGACCTCAAACTCGGCGTCCTGACCGCATTGGTCGGTGCACCCGTCTTCCTGCACCTCGTGTACCGAACCCGGAGAGCGGGGCTATGACCGGCTTCAGTGTCGAACACCTGACCGTCCGCCGCGGCACACACACCGTGATCGACGACGTCAGCCTTTCGTTCGCGCCCGGCGAACTTGTCGGCCTGATCGGCCCCAACGGCGCCGGCAAGACCACGCTCATGCGCGCCGCACTCGGGCTCCTCCCGTTCGATGGCCTCGCATCACTTGCCGCGCTCGACACGCGCGAACGATCCCGCCAGGCCGCGTGGCTTCCGCAGGATCGTGACATCGCCTGGCCCGTCAGCGTTCAGACGCTGGTGGCGCTGGGCCGCACACCATACCTTGCCTCGGGCCGGAAACTGTCCGCCGCCGACCGCGCCGCCATCTCGCGCGCCCTGGCCCGCATGGACCTGCAATCGCTGGCGAACCGCACTGCCACCGAGCTTTCGGGCGGAGAGAAGGCGCGCGCCCTGATCGCCCGTGTCCTGGCGCAGGAAACCCCGGTCATCCTGGCCGACGAGCCTGTCGCCGGCCTTGATCCCGCGCATCAGATCGCCGCCATGAAAGTGTTCCGCGCCATTGCCCGCGAAAACCGGGCGGTTCTCGTCTCGCTGCACGATCTTGGGCTGGCCTCGCGCTATTGCGACAGGCTGGTTCTTCTGGATCACGGCAAAGTCGTTGCTGACGGAAATGCCCGGCAGGTGCTGAACGATGCCAGAATGCGCGCGGTCTTCGCTGTCGGCGGCCACTGGTCCGAGACGCCGGGCGGGGCGATTTTCCATCCGCTTGACGGGGTCGATCCATGAGCGCGCGTGCGGATCTGCTTCTGGCGTTCGCCGCCGCGACGGCCGTCCATGCCGGCGCCCTCGCGGTAGGCTTCCCGTCGAGCACGGGTGGTGGCGGCGGTGACCGCGGTGCCGATCGTCTCAGTATCGCGGCCGCGTCTCCCGCCATCGCCGCGATGGTCCTCGAATGGGACAGCGCGCCCGCGGTGTCCCAACCCGCCGCGGTGCAAACTCCTGAAATCCAGATCGATTCGCCCAAAGAATTGACGCCGGACACAAGCCCCGACCGAATGGCCAGACCGGCGGCACCGCTCGCCGCGGCTGCACCGCCCACCTCGCCGGCCCCGTCGACCGACGCACCGCCGATGCCGGAATTCCCGACCGCATTTGCCGAAGCCCCCGCGCTGACCGACATCGACCCGCAACCAACGCGCACTGCCATCCCGGATCTCGACCTGCCCACCAACGTAACCGCCGCCCCCGGGCTTCAGACCGCTCCGCCACCCGCCGACTTCGCACCGCGCCTCACCGAACGTCCGTCACCCCGCCCCGCCGCGGCTTCCTCACCCGCTGTCACCCGAAGGGTTGCGACCGGTATCGGCGAGACCGGGACGCGCGGAACCGCCAGATCTTCACCCGCGCCCGAGACTTCGCAAGCTGCGCAGCAGGCCGCCGCCGCGGCATGGGCCGCCGAAATCCAACGCCGGATCGCCCGCCACCACGCCTATCCCCGCGGCAGCCGCGAAGAAGGCCGCGTCCGGGTGGCAATGGTCGTCCTGCCGGACGGCAAGCTCTCGCGCGTGTCAGTCGTCAAATCCTCCGGCAGTTCCCTGTTGGACAAGGCGGCGGTCGAGGCGGTGCAGCGCGCCGCGCCCTTCCCGCCCGCACCGAAATCGCTCGACGACGAGTGGTTCAATGTCGGACAATGGATTTCGTTCGAGCAGCGTTAAGGCGATATCGTTGACCGGGCGGTGGGATCGACCCAACTCTCATGCACAAGAACGGGCGAGGCAAAAGATGAAAAGACGCACCTTCCTGTCCGGCGCCACAGCGCTTGCCGTGCTGCCGAAGACGTCCTTCGCCTCTCAGACGCAGATGCTGTCCGCACGCACGTCTTCGGTTCGCATCGCGCCGCCGGAATACCCCGAAACCAGGGTTTGGGCGTTCGACGGCATGTCGCCGGGTCCGGTCCTTCGCATCCCACGCGGTGCCCGGCTGGAACGCCGGTTTGTCAACGAGCTCGATGTTCCGACAAGCGTCCACTGGCATGGCATCCGGCTGGAGAATGCAATGGACGGCGTCCCCGGCGTCACCCAGCCGCCGGTTGCACCCGGAGAGACATTCGACTACGCCTTCACCTGCCCGGACGCCGGCACGTTCTGGTATCACTCGCACCTTCAGTCGGTCGAACAGGTCGAACGCGGGCTCTACGGCGTGCTGATCGTCGAGGAACCAGAGCCCCCCGAAGTCGACGCAGACCATATCCTTGTCCTCGACGACTGGCGCCTGGACGACAATGCGCAGATCACCGACGATTTCGATAACGGTCACGATCTCAGCCACGGCGGGCGCATCGGAAACGTCGTCACCACCAACGGCGTCATGGACCTCGTGCTCAACGCCGCGCAGGGTGATCGCCTAAGGCTGAGACTGGTCAACGCTGCGAACGCACGCATCTTCAACCTGGGTCTTCGCGGCATGCGCGGATGGATCGTCTCCACCGACGGAATGCCGGTCAAGGAACCACGCCCCGTGACCGCCCCGTTCACGCTTGCGCCTGCGCAACGTCTCGACCTTGTCGTCGACATCGAAGCGGCGGCCGGCGAAGAGGCCATGCTTCTGGACATGGTCCGCAACGAGGCCTTTTCGCAGGCAGCCTTCCGCGTTTCGGGCGGCGGCGCCCTTCGCGATGCTGCGCCCCGGCCACTGCCACCGAACCCGATGTCCGACGCGCCGGACGCATCCGCCGCGCGAAGACTGACGATCCGCATGGGTGGCGGTGCGATGCGCTGGCTGGAAGAGGCGGACAGCACCACCGGGCGTAAATCCGGGCGCGACCTTGCCGGCGAAGGCCTGTTCTGGGCCCTGAACGGCCATTCCGGCCGGCCTGAAGCCCCGATGGCGACGCTCGACCGGAACGAAGCCGTCCGCATCGACTTCGTCAACGATACGATGTGGCCCCATGCCATGCACCTGCACGGTCATCACTTCTTCGAACTGGATGACGTCGATCGGCCCGCAGACTTCCGGGACACCACGCTGGTTCAGCCAGGCCAAAGTCGGTCGGTTCTGTTCTCGGCCCACAATCCCGGCGACTGGCTTTTACACTGCCACATGCTGGGTCACCATGCATCAGGCATGGGAACCTGGATGCGCGTCATTTGAGGGCTTGACCTTCCAGTCACTGGAAACCCTACGTGTGGGTCAGAATGTTTGGAGACCCACGATGACCACGACTTTCCGGACCGAGATCCAGGGCCTGAACTGCGCGTCCTGCGTGCGCCGCGTCGAAACGGCACTGAAGGCCGTGCCCGGCGTGACGGACGCCCGCGCCAATCTCGCGGCGGCCTCGGTCGAGGTGGACTACGCCAATGGGCCAACCCCGTCCGACCTCATTTCCGTGCTTGCCGACGCCGGGTACCCGGCCGTCACGGAAACCCGCCGCTTCGCGGTCGAGGGGATGTCCTGCGCATCCTGTGTCCGGCGCCTGGAGAACGCGCTGTCGGATGTGCCGGGCGTCTCGGCGGTCTCGGTCAACCTTGCGGATCAGACCGCCCGCGTGACAATGACGCGGCAGACCGACGCCGAGAGTCTTGCAAAGGCCGCCAGCGGCGCAGGCTATCCGATCACGCCGATGGACTCCGAAACGCCCAAGCAGTCGGACAGGCAGGCAAAGGAAGCAGCCCACCTCAGACGGTCCACATGGATCGCCGCCATCCTCGTTCTGCCCGTCTTCCTGATCGAAATGGGCGGTCACGTGATTCCCGGCGTTCATGAGTTGATCGGCGCAACCATCGGCCATCAGTCCGCCCGCGTCCTCGGCTTCCTTCTCGTCGGCGCCGCACTTGTCGGGCCGGGTCGCGTCTTCTACGCAAAAGGCGTACCCGCCCTTCTTCGGGGCACGCCCGACATGAACGCGCTTGTCGCCCTCGGAACCTTCGCCGCCTTCGCCTATTCGACCGTCGCGACCTTTGCGCCTGCCATCCTCCCCGCCGGAACGCGCAACGTCTATTTCGAAGCCGCTGGCGTGATCGTCGTCCTGATCCTGCTGGGCCGCACACTCGAGGCGCGCGCCAAGGGACAGACCGGCGCGGCGATCCGCGCCCTGATCGGACTTCGGCCCGAAACCGCAAGCGTCGTGACCGACACGGGCGTCGAGGAACGCCCGCTGTCGAAACTGGCGGTGGGCGATCTTGTCCGTATTCGTCCGGGCGAACGCATCGCCACCGACGGCGTCGTGGTCGAGGGCCAAAGCTATCTCGACGAGTCGATGATTACCGGAGAGCCGGTTCCGGTCGCCAAGGCTCCGGGAGATACCGTGACCGGCGGCACGGTGAACAGCACAGGTTCCTTCACCTTCAGGGCCACCGGCGTCGGCGCCGATACGGTGCTGGCCCGGATCGTCCAGATGGTCGAAGACGCCCAGGGTGCCAAACTGCCAATTCAAAACCTTGTCGACCGTATCACCGCGTGGTTCGTTCCCGCCGTTCTGGTGGTCGCCGCCCTGACGGTGATCGCGTGGCTGGCGACCGGCGGAATGCCGGCGCTCGGCCTGGCGCTCGTCGCCGGCGTTTCGGTTCTGATCATCGCCTGCCCCTGCGCGATGGGTCTTGCCACGCCCACGTCGATCATGGTCGGCGTCGGACGCGCCGCCGGCCTCGGGGTTCTCTTCCGCAAGGGCGATGCACTGCAATCCCTCAGCGACGTCGGGATTCTCGCCTTCGACAAGACTGGCACGCTGACCGAAGGCCACCCGCAGGTAACCGATGTGCTGACCGCCGACGGCTGGAACCGGAACGATGTTCTTGCGCTGGCGGCGGGGGCCGAATCGCACTCCGAGCACCCCATCGCAAAAGCGGTGATCCAGGCCGCGCCCCAAGTTCCCGAGGCCGCGAACTTCGACAGCGTCACCGGCGAAGGAATACGCGCCACGGTCGACGGGAAAGCCGTCGCGGTCGGAACCCACCGGCTGATGACGCGCGAAGGCGTGGACACCGGCGAACTGGCCGCCGGCGTGTCCAGATTGTCGGACGAAGGCCGAACCTCGTTCTTCGTGGCAGTGGACGGCGCGCTTGCCGGCGTGATCGCGGTATCCGATCCGATCAAACAGGGCGCGCCCGAAGCGATAGCATCCCTGCGGGAACTTGGGATCGAGATCGTCATGATCACGGGCGATTCCAGGGCCACGGGCCTCGCCATCGGCCGGCGGCTTGGAATAGAGACGATCATTGCCGAGGCCCTGCCCGAGACCAAAGTAAGCGCCGTGAAGGAACTTGCCGCACGCGGGCGTGTCGCCTTCGTGGGCGACGGTATCAACGACGCGCCGGCCCTTGCCGCCGCGGATGTCGGCATCGCAATCGGGACCGGCACGGATGTCGCCATCGAAACCGCTGACGTGGTCCTGATGTCGGGCGACCTGACCGGCGTCAGGCGCGCCATCGGCCTGTCTCGGGCGACGATGCGGAACATTCGCCAGAACCTCGGCTGGGCTTTCGGGTACAATGTCCTGCTGATCCCGATCGCGGCCGGTATTCTCTATCCGTTCGGTGGACCGCTTTTGTCACCCATGCTTGCGGCCGGCGCGATGGCGCTTTCCAGCGTCGCCGTCGTGACGAACGCGCTACGCCTGCGCCGCTTCGGAACCGAGCCCGAAACGCCGTCGCATCCGGCGCCCATCGGGCAAAGCGCCGAGGCCTGATCTCGAAACATGCGCACCGCTGTGCTCTCGGTCTCGCGAAGCTGATCGCCTTGCGCCCGGGTCTTGCCCCGGCCATGCTTAAGGAATGGAAGCGGAACTCGGCTCTCTGACCGAACAGCTGTCAAGCCTCTGGGCACGGGGCATGACCGAGGCGCGGCTGCTTCTGATCCCGTCGCGTCTCTATCAGATCGGAATCCTGCTCTTCTGCCTGGGCGTTGCCTGGGCCCTGCATCGCCTGCTTTCCCCCAGGTTTCGGGAATGGATGCACGGTCTCGAAGGCCGTCCCAAGTGGCAACTGAGGACGCTCGTCATCCTGCGCCGCCGTCTCGGGCTGATGATCTTCACGCTGCTGATCTGGATCGCGGCCTGGATCATGGCCGAGATCTCGCCCTTCATATCGCGGCGGTTCCTTCTGGAACTGGTCGGCACGATCTCGATCGCGATCCTGCTGGTCGGATTCGCCACAAGGCTGGTCCGCAATCCCCTGCTTCAACGTGTCGTGACATGGTCGCTCTGGATTTATGTCACGCTCTACTACCTTGGCCTGACCGACGAGCTGGGACAGTTCCTCGATACGATTGCGATCGACATTGGCGATTTCCACCTGTCGCTGCTCGGGATCATCCAGGCACTGGCGGTGATCGGCGCGCTTTTCATGCTGGCGCGTCTCGTCACCCAATCAGCCGCTGCCCGCATCAGGTCCAACGAGAATATTTCACCGTCAATGCAGGTTCTGACGGTGAAATTCCTTCAGGTGGTCCTGTTCAGCGCCGCCTTCTTCACCGGCCTCAAGGTCGTCGGCGTCGACCTGACCGGTCTGGCGGTGCTTTCCGGCGCCATCGGCGTGGGTCTGGGCTTCGGCCTCCAGAAAGTCGTCTCGAACCTTGTCTCGGGCATCATCATCCTTCTGGACAAGTCCATCAAGCCGGGCGACGTCATCTCCATCGGCGACACCTTCGGCTGGATCAACTCGCTGGGCGCGCGCTACGTCTCGATCACGACCCGCGACGGCAAGGAATACCTGATCCCGAACGAGGATCTGATCACCGGACAGGTGGTGAACTGGTCGCATTCGGACGACTTCGTGCGGCTCGACATATTATTCGGCACGTCCTACGGGGACGATCCGCACCTGGTCCGAAAACTGGCCATCGGGGCCGCATCCAGTGTCGATCGCGTTCTCACCACACGGCCTCCGGTCTGCCACATCACGGGGTTCGGCGACAGTTCGATCGACTATGTTCTCCGCTTCTGGATCACCGACCCGTCCGGGGGCCTGACCAACATTCGCGGCAACGTCTACCTGGCGCTATGGGACGCTTTCAGGGAACACGGTGTCTCGATCCCGTTCCCGCAGCGCGAAGTCCGGCTGCTTGATTCACCTGTGCCGCCCGGCGCATCCGACTGACGTTCCTGTTGCCCCTGCCGAGAGCGGGCTATTTACTGGAAAGGACCACTTGAGGGGCTTACGTTTGCGTTATCTGCTGATATTCAATCTGATTGCCGCCTGGTTGCTCGCCGGATCGGCGCTCCATGCCCAGACGGACCTGTCTATTGTGACACCCGGCGCACCGAAAGAACTGCGCGAGTCGCTTCTGGGTTCGTCGCTCCTGTACCAGTCGGCCCAGGATTCGGTGTCCGACACCGAGGAACTGCTCGCCGCCGCCCAGGCCGACTACGCCCGGTTCCTGGGTGTGCTCTACGCCAACGCGCGCTACGGCGGAGTGATCACCATCGCCATAGACGGGCGCGAGGCCGCAAGCATCCCGCCGCTTGATCCGCCGGCCCGCATTTCAAGCATAAATGTCCGGATCGACCCTGGCCCGGTATACCTCTTCTCGGATGCCCAGGCCGCACCCCTGGCGCCGGCAACGGAGATGCCGGAAGGCTTCGCGGCGGGCCAGCCGGCAACGACCACGGTGATCCGCGATGCTGCCACTACGGCAACCGAAGCATGGCGGTCCGATGGTCATGCCAAGGCCCGTGTCGCCGAACAAAGTCTTGTGGCCCGCCACCCTGACAGACGTTTCTCGGCACGCCTCACGCTCGCACCGGGGCCGAAACTGACCTTCGGACAGGTGACCGTGACCGGCAACCAGGATGTCGCGACACGGCGCATCCTGACCATTGCCGGGCTCGAGGAAGGACGCACCTTCGATCCCGCCGAGTTGGAAAGGGCCGTTCGGCGCCTTCGCAGAACCGGAAGCTTTCGCTCCGTAACGGTCGAAGAGGCCGACCAGATCGGCCCCAACGACACCTTGCCGCTGATGATCGGGGTCGTGGAACAAACTCCGCGTCGCTTCGGTTTCGGCGCCGAATACTCGACTGTCGACGGTGTCCGGCTGTCGGGCTTCTGGCTGCACCGGAACCTTCTCGGCGGGGCCGAACGCTTTCGTGTCGAAGGAGAGGTGGCCGGTCTGGGGGGCGAAACCGGCGGAACCGACTACAACCTCGGTGTCCGCTACGAACGCCCGGCCACGCCCCGGGCGGACGTCGATCTCTTCGCGTCCCTTGAAGCCGAGCGCCTGAAGGAACCCCTCTTTTCGTCCGACAGCCTCGAGTTCAATCTTGGCTTCACACGTTATGCGACCGACGAATTGACGGTCGAATTCGGCGTCGGCGCCCTGTATCTCGAGACCGAAGAGCGCATAAGCAGGTCCGCCCTGCCGATCGCAAGGCGATCTACGCTCAACCTCCTCACACTTCCCATCGGAGCCACTCTCGACCGGCGTGACGATCCCCTGAATGCAAAAAGGGGTATCTACGCCGATCTTGAGTTCACCCCCTTCTACGCGGTCTCCGGAACCGACAGTGGCGCCCGCCTCACCTTCGACACGCGCGGTTACAAGACCTTCGGCTCCGAAAGGAACACGACCGTTGCCGCCCGTATCCAGCTTGGCTCGCTCTTTGGTCCGTCCGTCGTGAACAGCCCTTCCCTCTATCGCTTCTACTCCGGGGGCGGCGGCACGGTACGCGGCCAGGATTACCAATCTCTGACCGTGACACTTCCAAGCGGCAGGGAGACAGGCGGTCGAAGCTTCCTTGGCTTGTCGGGCGAAGTCCGACAGCAGATCACCGAGTCCATCCAGGTCGTCGGATTTGCCGATTGGGGATACATCGGTTCAGAGCAGTTTCCCGACTTCAGCGGCGAAAGCCATTCCGGTGCGGGACTGGGGATACGCTATGACACCGGGATCGGCCCCATCCGTTTCGATGTGGCGGCACCGGTCTCCGGCAACACGTCGGCCTCGGACTTCTACTTCTATATTGGTATCGGGCAGGCATTCTGATGCGCATCGGCATTCTGTTTCTAATCGCTTTCCTGACGGTATCGCAGGCAACGGCGCAGGAAAGCCGCGGTCTCTTCGACAGGCTCTTCGGCACGGACGAGGCCGAGACCGACGAAGAACAGGGAAGCCTTCTCGAACGCTTCCTCGAGGACAACCTGTCGGGTGACGGCCGTCAGGTCTCTGTCCGCGGCTTTTCCGGTGCACTATCAGGTCTGGCCACTCTCGATAGCCTGACGGTGTCGGACAGCGAAGGAGAGTGGCTCACGCTTACCGATGTAACACTGGATTGGAGCCGTGCGGCGCTTTTCCGCGGACGGCTGGAGGTTGTCGAACTCTCTGCCGCCGAAATTCTGTTTCCACGCTTGCCGGTACCATCCGAAACCAGCGCGCCGCCAACCCCCGAGGCGTCCGGGTTCAGCCTTCCGGAACTGCCGGTAGCGGTCGCCATCGACAGCATTTCCGCCGAGCGTGTCGCCATAGGCCAACCCGTCTTCGGTGCCGAAACCGAGGTGTCTGTCAGCGGCAACCTGCGACTGGAAGGCGGCGAAGGCTCGGCAAATCTGGCACTCGACAAACTCGACGGCTCCGGCGCCATCGCTCTCGAAGCCAGCTATGCCAACCAAAGCCAGGTTCTCGCACTCGATCTCGACGTTACCGAAGGACCGGACGGCATCATCGCGGGGCTTCTGGACTTACCGGATCGGCCATCCGTTGAATTCGCGGTCGCCGGAGAGGCGCCGATCACCGCCTATTCCGCCGATATCAGGCTGGCCACCGACGGCGCGGAACGTCTGACGGGACGCATCACCACCTCCACACCGCAGGACAGCGAACCGGGCACGTTGCAGATCGTGGCGGATCTCTCCGGCGATATCGCTCCGATCTTCAATGACGAATACCAGGAATTCTTCGGAACGGCCGTGCAACTGGGCGCCAGGATAACCACCTATCCGGATGGCCGCACCGACGTCGAAGACCTCGACATCTCGGCCGCGGCGATCCGTCTGGCAGGCGAAGTGCGCATCGGCAGCGACGGATTGCCGGACGAGATCAAGATCACGGGCGACATCGCTGCCGACGACGGGCCGGTTCTTCTGCCGCTTCCCGGCCCGGAAACCCGCGTCGGCCGCGTGGACCTCGATGTTCGTTTCGATGCCGCGGAAAACGACAGGTGGACCGGCAACTTCCTGGTGTCCGGCCTCGAACGGGCAGGGTTTTCGGCCCAGTCCATCTCTCTTTCGGGCGATGGACGGATTACGTCCAGCCCGGCGCGGTCGGTCACAGCCACGCTTGGCTTCGAAGCCGCGTCGCTGGATCTCGGAAACCCCGAGGCAACCCGCGCCCTTGGCGAAGTCGTCACCGGGGGTGCCGACATCCGGTGGCAGTCCGGTGGCCCCGTGCGCCTGGCAAGCCTGACCATCGACGGCGAAAGCTACGGGCTCGAAGGCAACGCGGACATTACCTTCGGGCCGAACGGGCCCTCGATCGAAGGCAGCACCAATGTCACGGCCGAAGATCTGGCGGCTTTCTCGGGAATCGCCGGGCGCACTCTGGGTGGCCGGATCGACTTCGATACGACCTTCGACGTCGAGCCGCTCGCCGGTTTCTTCGACATGACTGCGGTGGGCGACAGCGAGAATCTGATCGTCAGTCAGCCACAGGCCGATCGTATCCTCGACGGAACGGCCCGCCTGAATTTCGAGGCCCGGCGCGACCGGTCCGGAATTTCCGCAACCCTGACGACGCTCGAAACCCCCAACGCCAGCCTGACCGGCCAGGCCTCCCTGAAGTCGGGCGGATCGGTCGTTTCGCTGTCTGGCTCACTGCAGGACGCGTCGATCTTGCTGCCCGAAGTCGTTGGGCCGATCTCGCTGAACGTGCGCGCCGACGAAGACGCCGACCGGGTCTGGACCTGGCAGGTGGAAACCTCGCTGCAGGGTGCCAGCCTGAATGCCAGGGGAAACGCGGTGAATGTCTTTCAAACACCCGTCATTTCCGGCAGTGGGCGCGTCGAGGCCGAAGACCTCGCACATTTCGCCGCGCTGATCGGGCGACCCGTCGCCGGCGCGCTGGCAAGTGATTTCTCGGGTGAAGTCGTGGCGGATCTCAGCCGCGTTTCGGCCAACCTCACGGGCACGGCCACGGACCTCGAAACCGGGTATCCCGAAGCCGACGCACTTCTCGCCGGCGCCGTGGATTTCGACATCGACGCCGCCAAGGCGGGCAACATCGTCACGCTGGGTGAAAGCAGCATATCGGGGCCGTGGATTGCCCTGCGCGCCAGCGGCGCACTCGTGCCCGAGGTTGGGAAGTTCGACGTCTCCGGCCGTCTCACCGACGCCTCGCGCCTGCTACAGGGCGCCCCGTCCGAAGCAGTCGAATTCGCGGCGAAGGGCCAGCAGGACGGGCGGGACTGGCAGATCGAGACGAATGTGTCCGGCGCCGGACTGTCCTTGTCCGCCGATGGAGTGGCACTCGACCCCCTCGGACAAACCGCCGAATTCGACGGCGAGATCCGGGCCAACGCCGACGACCTCTCGATTCTTTCCGACCTGGTCGGCCAATCCCTGGCGGGCCGTCTGTCCCTGAATGCCACCGGGCGCGCCACCGCCGATCTTTCCCGATTCGACCTGGCGGCCACCGCAACCGGCGGCGGGCTGCGGGTCGGTCAGGCCCAGGCCGACCGGCTTCTTGCCGGCGATCTTGCCGCACGTCTCGACGCAAGCCGAAACGGCGGTTCGATCGACATCGGCGAATTGTCCCTGTCGACCGGCCTCGCGACCGTCAATGCCTCGGGTTCGCTGGCGGCAGATGGCAGCGACATCGATCTCAGCGCCCGGCTGTCCGACATCTCATCCTTCGCGCCCGGTTTCTCCGGCCCGGCCACGATCGAGGGAACGATCGGTCAGGCGGCGGATGCGACATATCAGATCGATCTGAATGTAAATGGCCCGGGAGATGCCGCGGTTTCCGCGTCGGGTAGCGTCGCACCCGACTTTCAGAGCGTGAATCTGGGCATCGACGGCAGGGTGCCGCTTGGCATTCTGAACGAATTCATTGCTCCGCGTGCGGTCTCCGGCATGGTCGGCTTCCAGTTCAGAATGGACGGTCCCCCGGCGCTGGCATCGCTGAACGGTCAGGCGTCAAGCACTGGCGCACGGTTCATCGACCCGACCCTGGGCTTCGTGCTGAACCAGACCACGCTGACAGCATCCGTTTCCGGTGCGCGCGCACAACTGGCTCTCACCGCCCAGGTAGAGAACGGCGGCGCGATTTCGGTGCAGGGTCCGGTATCCCTGACCGCGCCCTTCGACGCGGGGCTCGAGATCGCGCTGAACGATGTCGTCCTGAAAGATGCCCGGCTCTACGAGACAAGCCTTGCGGGAAACGTCGCGCTGACAGGCCCGCTTGCCGGTGGCGCACGCATAGCGGGCGACATCAGACTTGGCGAAACCACGATCCGGATTCCTTCTTCCGGGTTGGGCGGCGCCGGCGCCGTTCCCGAAATCACGCACCTGAAAGAGCGACCCCCGGTCCGCGAAACGCGACGACGCGCCGGGCTGCTCCAGGAAACCACTGCCGGGCAAACCGCCAGCGGGCCGGGCTTTCCGCTCGATATCCGCATCTCCGCCCCAAACCGCCTCTTCATCCGGGGCCGTGGTCTGGAAAGCGAATTCGGCGGCGAACTCAGGATCACGGGGAATACGAACGACGTCATACCGATCGGCGGCTTCAACCTCGTCCGCGGTCGCCTGGACATCCTTGGCCAGCGGCTTGCGCTCGAAGAGGCGACCGTGACGATACAAGGCTCGTTCCTGCCCGTCGTTCGCATCCGCGCGACCACGCAAACCGATGAATACGCGATAAACGTCACCGTCGCCGGGCCCGTCACCAATCCGGAAATCACGTTTTCTTCGGATCCGGATCTGCCGCAGGAAGAAGTCCTGGCAAGACTGATCTTCGGCCGGGGCCTCGACACGCTCTCGCCCTTCCAGGCGGCACGGCTGGCGCTTGCCGTCCGTACACTGGCCGGACAGGGCGGCGAAGGCATCGTCGGCAGCATCCGGCAAGGGGCCGGACTGGCGGACCTCGACGTGACGGTGGACGAAGCGGGAAATGCCGCTGTCACAGCAGGGGCCTATCTTGGTGAAAATCTCTATACGGACGTCACCGTCGGCGCGGGCGGCGAGACCGAGTTGAACCTCAACCTCGACCTGTCGCAATCGTTCACCCTGAAAGGCTCCGTCACGAACGAAGGCGACACCGCTTTCGGTGTGTATTTTGAACGTGACTATTGAGACACGCCGTTCGGGGGCAATCTTGGAATTGGCCCACGGCGGTGCTACATATTGGTCATGGTAGGCGCCGGACCGGACGATCGGCGCATGACAAAGGAGGTCAATGTCCTGTCTCAAGTCCAGCAAGCGGTCCCTGGCGCGGCCGCAGATGCAGCGCGGTCAGGCATGACCGCAGAAGCCGCCTCGATCACGAGCGACGAGTTGCTCGAACACATCCTGAAATCTTTGGACGACGACAAGGCCGAGGAGATCGTGAAGATCGATCTGCGCGGCAAGTCCGAAATGGCCGACTGGATGGTCATTGCCTCGGGACGTTCGTCGCGGCAGGTGGGCGCAATCGCCGATCACCTGACCGAAATGCTGAAACAGGATCTCGGACGGTTGTCCAAGGTCGAAGGCAAGGATGCGGGCGACTGGGTGCTGATAGATGCGGGCGACGTCATCGTGCACGTCTTCCGTCCCGAGGTTCGGGAATTCTACCAGCTTGAAAAGATGTGGCTTTCGCCCTCCGAGGCGGCCGCAAAACGGGGCTAGACCAGCCCCATGAAGCTGAAGATCGCGGCGGTGGGCCGGTTGCGTTCCGGCCCCGAAGCCGATCTTGTCTCTGATTATCTCGATCGTTTCGACAAGACCGGGCGTGGCTTGGGCCTCGGCCCCGTATCGCTTCACGAGGTCGAGGCGAAGAAGGGCGGAATGGCGGCCGAAGCCGCGCTGCTTGAAAAGGTCGTGGCCGGGTCGACCCCTTTGTGCATCCTCGACGAGCGCGGAAAAACCCTGACATCGCCGCAGTTTGCCGATCTTCTGGCCAGGTGGCGCGACGAGGGACGGGCCGAGCCGGCCTTCGTGATCGGCGGAGCCGACGGGACAGATCCGTCGCTTCGCGCCCGGGCCGATGTCGCTCTCGGTTTCGGCAAGATGGTCTGGCCGCACATGCTGGTCCGGGTCATGCTGGCCGAACAGCTCTACCGCGCCGCCTCGATCCTGGCCGGCACGCCCTACCACCGGGTCTGAGAAATCACCGGGCGGTTCGCCACGGTCAGCCCCGGATGGCCCGCCAACCGGAACCATGTCACCCGGCAACACCCGGCGCGCGGGCGACAGCCCTTGACCGCGTCAGGTCTTCACATCCGGCGCTTCGCGTCCCGTGCGCTCACGGATACCCGCGATCTGATCCGCTGTGGCGATGATCTCTGACAGCGCCACCTCGGCATCGGCATCCAGATTGGCCGGATCGTCCTCGTAGGCCTCCAGGTAGACACGCAGCGTCGCGCCCACGGTGCCGGTGCCCGAAAGGCGATAGACGATGCGGCTTCCACCCTCGAATACGACGCGAATGCCCTGCCCTTCCGAGCGCGAACCGTCCACCGGGTCGTCATAGGCAAACTCGTCGGCCATCGCGACCGTGCCGGCCGGAAAGCTTTGCCCCTGCAGACCAGCCAGTCCGGAACGCAGGTCGTCGATCATGGCATTGGCCACATCGCTGTCGACGGCGTCGTAGTCATGGCGGGAATAGTAGTTCCGTCCGTAGCTCCGCCAGTGATCCGACAGGATTTCCTTCACCGACTTGCCGGTCTCGGCAAGAATGTTCAGCCACAGAAGAACAGCCCAAAGCCCGTCCTTCTCGCGCACATGGTCCGAGCCCGTGCCGGCGCTTTCCTCGCCGCAAAGCGTGGCCTTGCCGGCATCCAGAAGATTGCCGAAGAACTTCCAGCCCGTCGGCGTCTCATAACAGCCGATCCCCATGGCCTCCGCTACCCGGTCCACCGCCTGGCTGGTGGGCATCGAGCGCGCGACACCCGCCAGCCCCCGCGCATAGCCGGGCGCCAGATGCGCGTTCGCGGCCAGCACCGCAAGGCTGTCGGAAGGGGTCACGTAGATGCCGCGCCCCAGGATCATGTTGCGGTCGCCGTCGCCATCCGAGGCCGCCGCGAAATCGGGCGCGCCCGACGACATCATCAGGTCGACCAGCGGTTTGGCCCAGATCGGGTTCGGATCGGGGTGGCCACCGCCAAAATCAGGCGACGGCACGCCGTTGATCACCGTCCCGGCAGCCGCGCCAAGCCGGTTCTCCAGAATCTCAGCCGCATAAGGCCCCGTCACCGCGTGCATCGCGTCGAAGCGCATGGTGAATCCGCCCGCGAAAAGCGCCCGGATCTTTGCGAAGTCGAACAGCGTCTCCATCAGCGCCGCATAATCGGCCACGGGATCAACCACCTCGATCTCCATGCCCGCCAGTTCGGTCGTGCCGATGGCGTCAAGGTCGATATCCTGCGTCTCGACGATATCGTAGCTGGTGATGTCCTTCGTCGCGGCGAAGATGCGGTTCGTCACCTCTTCCGGTGCGGGGCCGCCATTGGGCGTGTTGAACTTGACGCCGAAATCCTCGTCCGGACCGCCGGGGTTGTGGCTGGCCGACATGATGATCCCGCCGTCGGTCGCCCGCTTGCGGATCAGGTTCGAGGCCGCCGGCGTCGAAAGCAGCGCATTCCGCCCGACGATCACCTTCTTCGCCCCCGAAGCGGCGGCCATCCGCAGGATCACCTGCGCCGCGCGGTCGTTGAAATACCGCCCGTCGCCGCCCAGCACGAAGGTCTTGGCGGCCGCGCCGCCGATTCCGTTCCAGATCGCCTGAACAAAATTCTCCAGATAATGCGGCCCCATGAAGACATGGGTCTTCTTGCGCAGGCCCGAGGTTCCGGGTTTCTGTCCCTCGATCGGCTCTGTCTTCACCGTGATCCGTTCCATGATGTCCTCCCCTCAGTCCTTTTCCGGCACAAGCACCAGCGCGGTAACGCTCTGCCCGGCGATGTCCAGCGCTCTTGCCTTTATAACACCCGGCGCGCGGTCGGGTGTGGCACTGTCGATTTCGTGGCACCAGCGATATCCGTCCGGCGCCGGCGGCAGGGTAAAGCGCGTGGCATCCCCTGCATTGAAGATCAGCAGGATGGCGTATTCCAGCGCGGCATAGGCCGGCGTGCCCGCGGCCGTGCGCTTTTCGGCGGCGATCAGCCTGCGCGCCGGGTCGTGCCAGTCTGCCGGCTCCATCGGTTTGCCGTCCTCGCGCCACCAGAACAGATCCTCGACACGGTCGATAAGCCGCTCGCGCGAGTGCAGGAACAGTTTCTGGCGCAGGATCGGGTGATCCTTGCGAAAGGCGACAAGGCGGCGGGTGAAGTCGAAGAACTCCCGGTCCGCGCCCGACCAGTCCAGCCACGCGGTCTCGTTGTCCTGGTTGTAGGCGTTGTTGTTGCCGCCCTGGGTATGGCCCAGCTCGTCCCCGGCCAGGATCATCGGCGTGCCCTGGCTCAAAAGCAGCGTCGCCATCATCGCGCGCTTGCGCTGTTGCCGCGCGGCGCGGATCGCGGGATCGTCGGTCGGGCCTTCAATTCCGAAATTGTCCGAGAAATCGTGACTGTGACCGTCCCTCCCGCCCTCGCCGTTGGCCTCGTTATGCTTGCGCGAATAGCTGACCACGTCCTCAAGCGTCATCCCGTCATGGGCGGTCAGGAAGTTGACCGACGACGTGGCAGGACGGCCCGAGTGGTCGAACTGCTGGGCCGAACCGGTCAGCCGGTTGGCAAGGTCCGGCGCACGAAAGGCATCGCCCCGCCAGAACTGGCGAACGCCGTCACGGAACCTGTCGTTCCATTCGGCGAAAGGCGACGGAAACGCCCCCAACTGATACCCGCCCGGCCCGATGTCCCAGGGTTCGGCGATCAGCTTGACCTGGCTCAGAACCGGGTCCTGCCGGACCGCGTCGAAGAAGGACGCGCCACTGTCATAGCCCGCGGGCGTGCGGCCAAGTGTGGCGGCAAGGTCGAAGCGGAAACCGTCGACGCCCATCACCTGCACCCAGTAGCGCAGCGAATCCATCACAAGCCGCAGAACCATCGGGTGGTCCATGTTCAGCGTGTTGCCGGTGCCGGTGTCGTTGACATAGTAGCGCCGGTTCGGCTCCAGACGGTAATAGCTGGCATTGTCCAGCCCGCGGAAGCACAACGTCGGGCCCAGGTGATCCGCCTCGCCGGTGTGGTTGTAGACCACGTCCAGGATCACTTCGATCCCGGCGGAATGAAAGGCGTCGACCATGCCCCTCACCTCGGCGATCCGGCCAGCCGAAAGATAGCGCGGGTCGGGCGCGAAAAAGCCGATGGTCTGATACCCCCAGTAATTGGTCAGCCCCTTGTCGACCAGGAAGCGGTCGTTGATGAAGGCCTGTACCGGCAGGACCTCCACCGCCGTGACGCCCAGCTTCGTCAGGTGGTCCAGGATCGGGCCGCTTGCGGCGGCGCTGAAGCTGCCGGGGTCGGCGACATCCGGGTGACGGGCGGTAAGACCCTTCAGATGTGCCTCGTAGATCACCGTGTTCTCGAAGGGCGTTCCGGGACCTGCCACGGGGTCGGCGTGAAAGTCCTCGACGATCGAGCGTGACATCCATCGGGCGCTGTCACGGGTGTCGAATGTCAGATCCCGGGCCTCGGCCTTCACATCGAAGCCGTAAAGCGAGTCATGCCATTCCGGATGGCCGGTGATGCGCCGGGCGTAGGGGTCGAGAAGCAGCTTGTTGACGTTGAAGCGGTGCCCCTCGTCGGGGCGGTAGGGACCGTGGGCGCGAAAGCCATAGGCCTGCCCCGCACCGATGCCGGCCACGCGTCCGTGCCAGACGCCGCCCGTGCGCTCGGGCAGCGCAAGGCGCGTCTCGGCGCCCGTCTCGCCATCGAACAGGCAAAGATACATCGCAGACGCATTGTCCGAGAAGACCGCGAAATTCACACCGTCGCCTGCGACGGTCGCACCAAGGGGGGCGGCCCTCCCGGCAGACATCGAATAACTCATGGGGTCCGGGCAACCTCGTCGTAAAGCGCGGCATACTCCGCCGCCGAAGCCTCCCAACCGACCTCCTGCCGCATTGCGTTGCGTTGCAGCGCCTCCCAGGTCGGTTTGTCTTTAAAAAGCTCGACGGTCCGGATCAATGCCGAGGCCAGCGCATGGGCGGTAACCGGCTGAAACTGGATGCCGGTGGCCACGCCCGATCGCAGCGCCATCGGGCTTGCGTTGATGACGGTGTCGACCAGACCTCCGGTCATCGCGACGACCGGTATGGTGCCATAGCGCAGGCCGTAAAGCTGGGTCAGGCCGCAGGGCTCGAACCGTGACGGCACAAGAATGGCGTCCGCGCCCGCCATGATGCGGTGTGACATGCCCTCGTCATAGCCGATGTGTACCGCCACGTTGGCGTGTCGCACGGCTGCTTCCCGGAACGCGGCCTCAAGCGCCGGATCGCCCGATCCCAACAGCACCAACTGCCCGCCGCGATCCACCAGCGCGGGCAGGGCCTGCAGCAGCACATCGAGGCCCTTCTGGTGGCTGAGCCGCGAGATGACCGCGCACAGCGGACCGTCCGAGGCATCAAGGCCGAACTCCTTCTGCAGGTGCCCCTTGGCCCGCGACTTGCCCCTTGCCGTCTTGTAAGCGGCGATCTCGGGATCGTTCGCCGGATTCCAGACCCCCGTATCGATGCCGTTCAGAATACCCTTAAGGCTGGCCTCGCGGCTGCGCAGAAGGCCCTCCATCCCCATGCCGAACTCGGGTGTCTGCAGCTCGGCCGCATATGTCGGGCTGACCGTCGTGATCCGGTCGGACCAGACCAGCGCTGCCTTCATCGTGCTGATCTGACCCCAGTATTCAAACCCCGTCGCGTTGAAATCGGTCCGGTCCAGCCTCATCGACCCGATCCGGTCGGCCGGGGCGACACCTTGAAACGCGACGTTGTGGATCGTGAACACCGTCGCGATGTCGCATCCCGCCTTGCGCGCGAAATAGGCCGCCAGCCCCGCTTGCCAGTCATGGCCGTGCAACACGGCAGGCGTCCAGCCGCCGATGCCCTTTGCCGCGATCTCGGCCGCGACCCACGACAAGGCCGCGAAGCGCTCGGGGTTATCGGGAAAATCCCGGCCCTGCTTGTCCAGATAGGGCGTCCCGTCGCGGTCGTAGAGGTGCGGCGCATCCAGCACATAGAGATGAAGACCCGCCACCTTCGCCGCCAGAACCCGCGCCTTTCCGCCGAAAAAGTCGGGCAGGTCCATGACGCTCTTCGCCTTCCGGCATTTCGCCATCACCTGCCGGTAGCCCGGAAGAAGCGTGCGCATGTTCCAGCCCAGGGGCGCCAGCGCCCCCGGCAGTGCACCCGCCACATCGGCAAGCCCCCCGGTCTTCACCAGAGGTACGCATTCCGACGTGACGGAGAGGACCGGTCTCATGTCTCGTCTGCGCGCCTGTTAAGCATCTTCTGGGTAATCAGCGTAACGCCATTGTCCGTCACCCGGAACCACTTGCCGTCTTCCTCGGGATCTTCGCCGACGACCAGGCCCTCGGGGATATGAACCCCGCGATCGATTACGCAATTCTTCAGCCGCGCCGAGCGGGCCACCTCGACATAAGGCAGCGCCACGACATGATCCAGGACCGCGAACGAGTTGGTGTGAACCTGCGTGAACAAAAGCGAATTCCGGATCTCGGTGCCCGAGATCACGCAGCCGCCCGACACCAGCGACGACACGGCAGAACCGCGCCGGTCGGCCTGGTCGTGGATGAACTTGGCCGGCGGGGCGCTTTCCGAATAGGTCCAGATCGGCCAGTTGCGGTCCCACAGGTCCAGGTCGGGATCGAAGTTCGTCAGGTCGATGTTGGCCTTCCAGAAGGCGTCCACCGTTCCCACGTCGCGCCAGTACGACTCGGTCGCCGAGGAATGACGGACGCAGCTGTGATCGAAACGGTGCGCCATCGCCTTCCCGTTCTTGACGATGTTCGGGATCAGGTCGCCGCCGAAATCATGGGTCGAGTCCGGATCCTCGGCATCCTTCAGCAGCAGGTCGCGCAGAAAGGTCCACTTGAAGACGTAGATGCCCATCGAGGCCAGCGCATGGTCCGGGTCCCCCGGGATCGACGGCGGATCGGCAGGCTTTTCCAGAAACGAGGTAATCACGTCCTTCTCGTTCACATGCATCACGCCAAAGGCGGTCGCCTCATCGCGCGGCACGGTCAGGCAACCCACGGTGACGTCGGCGTCCGCCTCGACGTGCTCCCGCAGCATCACCTCGTAGTCCATCTTGTAGATGTGGTCGCCCGCCAGGATCAGCACGTAGTCGATGTCATAGCTGTCGACGATATCGATATTCTGGCGCACCGCGTCCGCAGTTCCCTCGTACCACATCTTCTCGTCCACCCGCTGCGAGGCGGGAAGGATGTCCAGGAATTCGTTCCGCTCGGCCCGAAAGAAGTTCCAGCCGCGCTGACAGTGACGAATCAGGCTGTGCGCCTTGTACTGCGTCGCAACGGCCATCTTGCGGATGCCCGAGTTCAGCGCGTTCGACAGGGCGAAATCGATGATCCGGGTCTTGCCACCGAAGTAGACGGCCGGTTTCACGCGGTTGTCCGTCAACTCTTTCAGCCGTGATCCCCGACCTCCGGCCAGAACGAAGGCCATAGATCTCTGGGTTAACCTTGTCGTATTCGTCGTCATCCGTCCCTCCCCTTCGTTACTCGCATTTCTCAGTCTCCGTCCCAGGTCAGGAACATCGTGCTGAGCGGTGGAATGGTCACATGGGCCGAGGCCGGCTGTCCATGCCAACCTTCGGCCGTGGCAGCGACCGTTCCCATGTTTCCGGTATTGCTGCCGCCATACAGTGCCGCATCCGTGTTCAGCGCCTCGCGCCATTTGCCCTCGCGCGGCAGGCCGCAGCGCCACCCCGTGCGCGGGACCGGTGTGAAGTTGCACAGAACCACAACGGGGGCGTCGCCCTCGCGGCCGTTGCGCACCCAGGCATAGACGCTTTCGTCCGCGTCGCTGGCTTCGATCCACTGAAAACCGTCGGGGAAGCAATCCTTGACGTGCAGCGCCGGCGTTTCGCGGTAAAGCCGGTTCAGGTCGCGCACCAGGCGCTGCATGCCGGCGTGTTTCTCTTCCGCCAGGGCGCCCCAGTCGACCTCGGCATTGTGGTTCCATTCCGAACGCTGCGCGATCTCCTGCCCCATGAACAAGAGCTTCTTGCCGGGATGGCCCCACATGAAGCCGTAATAGGCGCGCAGGTTCGCGAACTTCTGCCAGTCGTCACCCGGCATCTTGGTCAGCATGCTGCCCTTGCCGTGCACAACCTCGTCATGACTGATCGGCAGGATGAAATTCTCGGAAAAGGCATAGTGCAGCCCGAAGGTCATCTGGTGATGGTGGTGTCGGCGGTGGATCGGCTCTTTCTTGATGTACTCCAGCGTGTCGTTCATCCAGCCCATGTTCCATTTGTAGCCGAACCCCAGACCTCCCCCATCCACGGGCCGTGACACACCGGGGAATGATGTCGATTCCTCGGCCACGGTCATGATCCCGGGCACCTTGCCGTAGGTCGTGACGTTCATCCGCTGCAACATCGCGATGGCTTCGTAATTCTCGCGCCCGCCATCCTGGTTGGGCACCCACTCGCCCTCTTTCCGGCTGTAGTCGCGGTACAGCATGGACGCCACCGCATCCACGCGCAGGCCGTCTATGTGGTACTCCTCAAGCCAGTAAAGCGCATTCGATATCAGGTAGTTGGCGACCTCGCGGCGGCCATAGTTGAAGATGTAGGTGTTCCAGTCCTGGTGAAACCCCTCGCGCGGATCGGCGTGTTCGTACAAGGCGGTGCCGTCAAACCGGCCAAGGCCGTGTGCGTCGGTCGGGAAATGTCCCGGCACCCAGTCCAGGATCACGCCAAGCCCGTTTTCGTGGGCCGCATCGACAAGGTCGCGGAACTCGTGCGGCGGGCCGAAACGGATGGTCGGCGCGAAAAGCCCCACGGGCTGATAGCCCCACGATCCGTCGAAGGGAAATTCGCTGACCGGCAGCAACTCCAGGTGCGTGAATCCCATGTCGATGCAGTAATCCACCAGTTCCGACGCCAGCTCCTTGTACGACAGCGGCCGGCCGCCCTCGTCGTGCTTGCGCTTCCACGATCCCAGGTGAACTTCATAGACACTGATCGGCGCCTCGCGGCCGTTTCTGTCCGCGCGGGCGGCCATCCACTTGTCGTCGTGCCAGCCATAGCCGTCGATGTTCCGCACGACGCTGGCGTTCTCGGGCGGATGCTGCGATCCGAACCCCACCGGATCGGCCTTCAGCGGACAGGTCCGCCCGTCCAGACCCAGGATCTCGTACTTGTAGACAGTACCTTCACCGATGCCGGGAACGAAGATCTCCCACACCCCGGTCGAACCGCGGCGGCGCATCGTGTGACGCCGTCCGTCCCAGGCGTTGAAATCGCCCACGACCGACACGCGCCGCGCATTGGGCGCCCAGACCGCGAAGTGGGTACCGGTGGCGCCTTCGTGCCGGATCACATGCGCGCCCATCACCTTCCAGATCCGCTCGTGCGTACCCTCGGCCAGCAGATATTCGTCCATTTCGCCGATGACGGGTCCGAAGCGGTAGGCGTCGTCATAGTCCCAAGACCCGCCATATCCGTCCTCGCCATGCAGGTGATAGGCCTTCGTACCGGGCACCTTGCCCGAGAACACGCCCTGCGCACCCTCGACCGGCGACAGCCGACAGGCCTTTCCGTCGACCTCGGCGGACAGCTTGGCCGCACCGGGATCGAAGGCGGTGACATAGCGGGTGCGCCCGACCATGTGAGGTCCGAGAACCGCGAAGGGATCATCGTGCTGACCGACGGTGATCCGTCTCGCATCCTCTAACGAAATCGCGGCGGTCGGTTCGTCTTGCTTCGGCATCTGGTTCCTCCCCTGATCCCGATTGGACAGCAACACCTATTCTGCGGCAATAGACTTTGCCGGATCCAGTGGTGCCGCGTCCCAGATGTCCCGCGCGTATCCCATGATCGTCCGGTCGGAAGAAAACCAACCGGACCGCGCGGTGTTCAGTGCGGCCATGCGCCACCAGCGGGCCGGATCGCGCATCGTGGCGTCCACCTCGCGGCTGGCCCGCCAGTAGTCGGTGAAATCCGAGCATACGAGGAAATAGTCCGACATCGAAAGATTGTCGGCGATCCCCCGGAACCGGTCATGATCGCCGTCGGCAAAGGTGCCGTTCCTCAAGGAATCGATTGCGCGCGCCAGGCGCGGATCGGCCGCGATGGCCTCTGCCGCGTGGCCCTCGACGGCGCGCCGCTCGACCACCTCCTGCGCGGTCATTCCGAACAGGAAGAAATTCTCGGCCCCGACATGCTCGCGGATTTCGACGTTCGCGCCATCCAGCGTGCCGATCGTCAGCGCGCCGTTCATCGCGAACTTCATGTTTCCCGTGCCCGAGGCTTCCTTGCCGGCCGTCGATATCTGCTCGGAAAGGTCGGCGGCCGGGATCAGCCGTTCGGCCAGCGTCACGTTGTAGTTCGGCGGATAGACCACCTTCAGCCACTTCGAGGTCACGGGATCGTTGTTGACCACGCGGGCGACCTAGTTGATCAGATGAATGATCTGCTTGGCAAAGTGATACCCCGGCGCGGCCTTGCCCCCGAAAAACTTCACCCGGGGCGTCCACTCGGCGCCCGGACGGTCCCGCATCTCCTGCCAGAGAGCGATGGTCTCCAGGATGTTCAGGTGCTGGCGCTTGTACTCGTGGATGCGCTTGATCTGGATGTCGAACATCGCGTCGGGATCAAGCTTGACGCCAAGCCGCTCACCCACCCAGTTCGACAACTGCACCTTGTTGTGACGCTTGGCTGCCTTGAAACGGTCGAGGAACCCGGCATCGTCCAGGTGCGGTTCAAGCTGCTCCAGCCGCGAGGCGTCGGCGACCCAGCCCTCGCCGATCGTCTCGGTGACAAGCCCCGACAGCGCCGGATTGCACGAACGCAGCCAGCGCCGTGGCGTGACACCGTTGGTCTGGTTGACGATCCGCTCGGGATGCAGGCTGTGCAGATCCTTGAAGACCGTTTCCTTCATCAGGTCGGTATGCAGCGCCGAGACACCGTTCACCCGGCTGGCCATGATGAAGCTCAGCTCGCCCATCTTCACCTCGCCGTGCTCGTGAACGGTCACGGCGCGCGCCGGGTATTGCTGGGCGTGCAGGGCGTCGATGCGGTCGATGATCTGCAGGTGCCGGGGCAACAGGTACCCCATCAGCCCCTCGGACCAGCGCTCCAGCGCCTCGGGCAGAAGCGTGTGATTGGTATAATTCAGGCACCCCCTGGCAACCTCGACGGCATCCTCGAACGCCATGCCGCGCTCGTCGGTCAGAAGCCGCACCAGTTCCGGACCGGCGATGGCGGGGTGCGTGTCGTTCAACTGGATCGCCACGTGCTTGGGCAGGTCGCGCCAGTCGGTGTGATGCTGCTCGAAACGGTGCAGGATGTCGCGCAGCGACGCGGCGGTGAAGAAGAACTCCTGCTTCAGCCGCAGCGCCTTGCCCGCTTCGCTGGTGTCATCCGGATAGAGAACGCGGCTGATGGTGCGGGCCAGCGCCTCGACCTCGGCGGCGCCCTGGTAGTCGCCGGCATTGAACCGGCCAAGGTCCAGAACCTTCTTCGGCAGCGCGCCCCAAAGCCGCAGCGTGTTGGCCCAGCGCCCCTTCCAGCCGACGACCGGCGTGTCGAACGCCTGGGCGATCACCGCCTCGGCGGGACGCCAGATGACCCTGCCGCCGTTATCGTGCACATGACCGCCAAAGCCGATCTCGAAGGCGGCCTCAGGACGCTCGAACTCCCAGACATGTTCCTGCGTCAGCCAGTCCTCGGGCTCTTCGATCTGCCAGCCGTTCTCGAAACGCTGGCGGAACAGGCCATGCTCGTAACGGATGCCATAGCCGTAAGCCGGAATGCCCAGCGTGGACAGGCTCTCGAGAAAACACGCAGCCAGGCGGCCAAGGCCGCCATTGCCCAGTGCTGCGTCGGGTTCGTCGTAGATCACCTTCTCGAACGGAAGCCCCAGCTCGTCGAACACCGCTTTCGCATCGTCCAGAAGGCCGGTGTTGACCATGGCGTCTTCCAGCAGCCGCCCGATCAGGAATTCCATCGACAGGTAATAGACCCGCTTGGCATCGGCACGATAGGCCCTGCGGGTCGCCTCGAACCACGGATCGACGATGCGATCGCGGACAGCTTGGCTAAGCGCGACGCGCCAGTCATAGATCGTCGCGTGGTCGGTGTCCTTGCCCAGCGTGTACTTCAGATGGGACAGAACCGCGTCCTTCAGGACATCCTTGCTCATTACGAAACTCCCGGGCGGGCGGGCCCTTGCAACCATAATGTTAGCGTTAACGTAGATACGTCAAGTCGCTTTATTTATACCTTTTGCAGTTCACGCAAGGTTTCTGACGGACTCAGACCGATATTGTCGCCTGAACGGCCTTTTTCCAGCGCGCGTAGCGTGCATTTCGGTCGTCTTCGCCCATTTTCGGCTCGAATCGCGTCTCAAGCCGCCAGTTCTCGGCAAAACCCTGCTGATCCGGATAGACACCCGCCCGCATTCCGGCCAGCCAAGCCGCCCCCAGCGCGGTCGTCTCCTTGACCTCGGGACGGTCGACCGGGGCGCCGATGATGTCGGAAAGGAACTGCATCGTCCAGTCGCTGACCGTCATGCCGCCATCCACGCGCAACACGCCTTCGCTGGCGTCGGGCGCATCCGCCGTCATGGCCTCCAGAAGATCGCGGGTCTGGAAGCCGACGCTTTCCAACGCCGCGCGCGCAAACTCGCCCGGCCCCGAGTTGCGCGTCAGTCCAAAAATCGCGCCCCGGCAATCCGGCTTCCAGTATGGCGCGCCAAGCCCGGTAAAGGCCGGCACCAGAACCACCGCCTGCCCGGGGTCCGAGGCCTCGGCTAAAGGCTGGGTTTCGGATGCGTCGCGGATGATCTTCAGCCCGTCGCGCAGCCATTGCACCACCGCGCCCGCGATGAAGATCGAGCCTTCCAGCGCATAGGTCGGCTTGCCGTCCAGTTGATAGGCCACCGTGGTCAAGAGCCGGTTCTGCGAACGCACCGGCGCATCGCCCGTGTTCATCAACGCGAAACACCCTGTGCCATAGGTCGATTTCATCATCCCCGGCTGAAAGCACGCCTGCCCCACGGTCGCCGCCTGCTGGTCGCCCGCAACGCCCAGGATCGGAATCTCACGCCCGAACAGATCGGCCCGCGTCGTGCCGAAATCGGCGGCGCTGTCCTTCACTTCCGGCAGCATCTCGACAGGGATGTCCAGCATCTCGCAGATTGTCTCGGACCAAGCGCCCTTGTGGATATCGTACAGCATCGTGCGGCAGGCGTTCGTCGCATCCGTCGCATGCACGTTTCCCCCGGTCAGCCGCCAGATGATATAGGTGTCCACCGTGCCGAACAGGATCTCGCCCCTGCGTGCCCGCTCGCGCGATCCCTCGTTCTGGTCCAGTATCCATTTCAGCTTGGTCGAAGAGAAATACGGATCGAACAGCAGGCCGGTCCTGGCCGTGATCGTCTCCTCATGACCGTCTGCCACCATCTTCGCGCAATACTCCGCCGTGCGCCGGTCCTGCCAGACGATGGCGTTGTGCAGCGGCTTGCCGGTATCCTTCTCCCAGACAACCGTCGTTTCGCGCTGGTTGGTGATGCCGATGGCCGCGATGTCGGCAGCCGATGCACCTGCCTTCTCGATCGCAGCGCGGCAGACGGCGGCGGTCGTCGACCACAGGTCCAAGGGATCATGCTCCACCCAGCCACTGGCGGGATAATGCTGCGGGAACTCCTCCTGCGCGATGGTGTGGATCTTCATCGCCTCGTCGAACAGGATGGCCCTGCTCGAAGTCGTGCCCTGGTCGATGGCCATGACAAAGGTCATCCGGTCCCTCCCGTTCTTGTCGCTTTCCCTATGCCGCCGCTGATTCCACCGGATGCGCCTGCATCCAGGCATCCAGCGCCGCGATCTCTTCGGCGCTCATCCTAAGCCCCAGCTTCGAGCGCCGCCAGACCACGTCTTCGGCGCGGCGCGCGTATTCCTTTTGCATCAGCCAGCGCACCTCCGCCTCGGTCAGCGTCGCCCCGAATGCCTCGCCCAACACCCCGGCGTCGGCAGCACCGCCCAGCACCTCGGTCGCCTCCGTGCCATAGGCGCGCACCAGCCGCTTCGCCCAGAAATCGGTCAGGAACGGATGCGCCGTCTTCAGGTCCTCGACCAGCCGCGACACGTCCCCGACCGGGAAATCGCCGCCGGGCAGCGGCACGCCGGCGGTCCATGCCGGTTTCAGATCGGCAAGGAACGGCGCCAGCTTCTTCATCGCCTGTTCGGCCAGTTTGCGGTACGTGGTGATCTTGCCCCCGAAGACCGACAGGATCGGCGCGCCGTTGTCGTCGACGGACAGCACATAGTCGCGCGTCGCGGCGGTGGCCGAACTCGCACCGTCGTCGTACAGCGGGCGCACGCCAGAATAGGTCCACACCACGTCTCCGCGCGCGATCGGCCGCTTGAGATACTTGTTGATGAAGGCCACCAGGTAATCTGCCTCTTCGTCCGAACAGGCGGCATCCCGAGGATCGCCGTGGTACTCGCGATCGGTGGTACCGATCAGGGTGAAATCCGTCTCGTAGGGTATCGCGAAGATGATCCGCCCGTCCTCGCCCTGGAAGAAATAGCATTTGTCGTGATCGAACAGCCGCTTGGTGACGATATGGCTGCCCTGAACCAGCCGGATGCCTTCCGAGGTGTTCAGCCGCACGGTATTCCTCACCACGTCCTCGACCCACGGGCCGCCCGCGTTCACCAGGATGCGGGCGCGGTGGGTCGTCTCGACGCCGGTGTCGATGTTCCGCGTCACGACGCGCCAGAACTCGCCGTCCCTTTCCGCGCTCACGACCCTGGTCCTGACAAGGATCGTCGCGCCCCGCTCTTCCGCGTCGCGCGCGTTCAGAACCACCAGGCGCGCATCCTCGACCCAGCAGTCGGAATATTCGTATGCCAGCTTGAACCGGTCATCCAGCGGCGCGCCTTCCGGCGCTGTCCTCAGATCCAGCTTCGCGGTCCCCGGCAGAATCTCGCGCCCGCCAAGATGATCGTACATGAACAGACCCAGCCGGATCATCCAGGCCGGTCGCCGGCCCTTCATCCACGGCATGAACAGCGACAGCAGCTTCGACGCCGGCGTCGCGGTCTCGAACCGCATATCCGGGTGATAGGGCAGCACGAACCGCATCGGCCACGAAATATGCGGCATCGCCTTCAGAAGCGTCTCGCGTTCGATCAGCGCCTTCCGGACCAGGTTGATCTCGAAATACTCCAGATAGCGCAGGCCGCCATGAAACAGCTTGGTCGAGGCCGACGAGGTGGCCGAGGCCAGATCGCCCATCTCGGCCAGTGTCACCTTCAACCCCCGCCCCTGCGCGTCCCGCGCGATACCGGTGCCGTTGATACCGCCGCCGATGACAAAGATGTCGCTGATCCGATCCGGCATTGTTCAATCCCCAAGCGATGTTCGGTTTCGCTCGAAATGTTCTTTTTCGTCCATCATCCGAATCTACGCCTACCGGCCTTGTAAATCACGCCAAAACCGTCCCAGACTGAAAAACAAACGAAAGCAAAATGTTCTATCTCCCAATTTGATCTTTCGCTTTTTTCGCTCTACGAACATTCCGAAGGAGACCCGGCCATGGCGCAGAACATCCGCCTGAACGACATTCTCGATCTGGCGCGCCGTCAGGGCAAGGTTTCGACCGATTCGCTGGCCCGCGCCTTCGGCGTCACCGTCCAGACCGCCCGCCGCGACCTGAACGCGCTTTGCGACCGGGGCCACCTGGTCCGGGTCTACGGCGGGGCGATCCTGCCGTCGGGAACGCGCAACATCGGCCACGACGACCGGAAGATCCTGCAATCCGAAGGCAAGGAGCGAATGGCCGCCGAAGTGGCGCGGCGCATCCCCGACGGCGCTTCCGTCTTCCTCGACATCGGCACCACGCTGGAGGCCGTCGCGCGCCGGCTTGCCGAGCATCGCAACCTCATGGTCGTCACCAACAACCTGCATGCCGGCAACGCGCTGGCCGACGCGCCGGGCGTCGATCTCATCCTGACCGGCGGGCTGCTCAGATCGTCCGACGGCGGGCTTGTGGGCGAGACCACGGCCGAATTCGTGCGCCAGTTTCGCCCCGATTACGCGCTTCTCGGTGCGTCGGCCCTTTCCGAAGACGGCGACGCGCTCGACTACGACTTCCGCGAAGTGCGCGTCGCCCAGACCGTGATGGAACTGGCACGTCGGTCCTGGCTGATGGCGGACCACTCCAAGTTCGCCAGATCGGCCCCCGTGCGGATCGGCCGGATCGCCGATTTCGACGCTTTCGTCACGGATGCGCCCGCACCTGCGGCTGTCACGGCCGCCTGCGCCGATGGCGCCTGCGAAATAGTGATCGCCGCCTAACTTGAGCGACGCCCCGCTCGCGCTATCCTCCCCTCAAACGGAGGTGCCCTCATGCTGCGTCTGATCATCACTTTCGCTCTGTCGATTTCGGCCACCGCCGTATTCGCGCAGGACCGACGCCCGTCCCACTGCTTCGCCATCGCCGATGCCTCGCCCGAAATGACCTATGTCCGGCAGGCATCGTGGCGCGATCCGGTGAAGGACGAGTTCAGCGTGCGTCTCAGCTACATCGATCATTCGATGTACATGATCCAGACTCACGGCGGTCTCTCGGCGATCACCGATTTCACCGGCTTCGTCGGCGCCACCGGCATGATCCCCGACGTTGTCACCATGAACAACGCCCACGGCAGCCACTGGACGCCCTCCCCGCACCCCGACATCAAGCATGTCCTGCCCGGCTGGCGGCAGCAGGGCGAGCCGGCGGACTACTACCTCGATCTGGGCGAGATGCTGATCCGGAACGTCACCACCGATATCCGCAACGGTTTCGGCGACCGGCTCGAGGACAACAACTCGATTTTCGTCTTCGAGGTGGCGGGCCTCTGCATCGGGCACCTCGGACATCTGCACCACGAACCCTCCGACGAAACCTACGCCGCCATCGGCCGCCTCGACGTCGTGATGGCCGCCGTCGACGGCGGGCTGACGGTCGATACACCCACGATGATCCGCATCGTGAACCGCCTGCGCTCTTCCTACGTGCTGCCGATGCACTGGTTCTCGCGCAACTCGCTCGACCGGTTCCTGGCAGGCGTCTCCAACGACTTCGATATCGAACAGCCCGGTACGTCCAGCTTCGAGCTTTCCCTGCGCGACCTGCCCTCGCGGCCGACGGTAATGGTGCTGGAGCCGAGGTGGCTGAACGACAACGAGTGAAAGCCTGTTTGACACCGCCCCTCAGGCGACCATAACTCGCCCCATGCTTCACGATGCTGACGCCAGTTTCGCCGAAAGGCTTTCCGCCAGCGTGCCCGGCCTATCGGTCAGGCCGGCCGATCCCTCCTACCTCGAGGAACCGCGCGGTCTCTACAAGGGACGCCCCGGTTTCGTCGCCCGCCCCGCCACCACCGATCAGACCGCCGGCATCGTCCGCGCCTGCGCCGGAGCCGCGGTCGGTATCGTGCCTTACGGCGGCGGGACCGGGCTTGTCTCGGGCCAGATCAGCACCGACGGCCCCGTCCCCCTTATCGTCTCGCTGGAAAAGATGACCGCGATACGCGCAACCTATCCCGCCGAAGACACGCTGATCGCGGAAGCGGGCGCATCGGTGGCGGCCGTCCAGGACGCGGCCCGGGGGATGAGCAGGCTCTTCCCGCTCTCTTATGCCAGCCAGGACAGCGCGCGGATCGGCGCGGCGCTTGCCGTGAACTCCGGCGGGCTGAACGTGCTGCGCTACGGCATGGCGCGCGACCTCTGCCTCGGGATCGAGGCGGTTCTGCCCGATGGTCAGATCTTCCACGGCCTGAAACGGCTCAGGAAGGACAACACGGGCTATGACCTCCGCCACCTTCTGATCGGTTCGGAAGGCACGCTGGGCATCATCACCGCCGCCGCCCTGGCGCTCTCGCCCCGCCCTGCAGAACTTGCCACGGCCTTTCTCTCGGTGCCGGGACCCGAACAGGCGCTGGAACTCTTCACGCTCTTCCGCGATCTCGCAGGCGAGACGATCTCGGCCTTCGAGATCATATCGCGCGAAGGTTTCGAGTTCCTGTCCGAGGCCGGCCTGGATGGAAGGCACCCCTTCCAGGCAATACCGGACTGGGCTGTGCTGACCGAGATCGGCACCGAGCCCGGAACCGACCCCGAAGCCACGATCCTCGCGATCTTCGAAAAGGCGATGGAGCGCGGCCTGGTGTTGGACGGTGCCATCGCGCAGTCCGGCCAGCAACGGTCAGACTTCTGGACCCTGCGCGAAACGATTCCCGCCGCCAACCGCCGGATCGGCGCGATCGCCAGCCATGACCTGTCGCTGCCGCTGTCCGAGATTCCCGGCTTCCTGGCAGAGGCCGGGCCGGCCATTCGCGCCTTGGCTCCGGTCCGGATCAGCACATTCGGCCATCTTGGCGACGGCAACCTGCACTACAACCTCTTCCCGCCCAGGGGCGAGACGCGCGAGGCCTACAAAGGCCGCGCGGCGGATATGTCGGAACTGATCCACAGCATGGTGGTCGCCCGCGGCGGCAGCTTCAGCGCCGAACACGGCATCGGACGCCTGAAGGTCAAGGCGCTCGAGAAATACATCGACCCCGCCAAGCTGTCCGCGATGCGCGCGATCAAGGCCGCGCTCGATCCCAAAGGCATCATGAATCCCGGCGCGGTGCTGGCCGCCGGCTAGCCGCGTTGCCGATCTGCCGCGCAAATTCCTGAAACGGATATAATCGCTTGAGCGGTCCGCGGGTCCCTGCCAATGTGCCCGAAAACAATGGCCGCGCCAAAGCGGCCCAATGAAACGAGGCAGAGATGAACGAGCAGGCAACCGCGATTGCCGAAGATGTGCGCATGCGCATCCTTCAGGATCCCGAATTCATTCTGGAAGACCCCGATGTCATGCGCGCACTGGTCGCGGCCAACGAGCGTGCGATGGGACAGAACATCATCGACCTTCGCGGCGTCGCGATGGAGCGCCTGGAAGCGCGGCTCGAACGGCTGGAAGACACCCATCGCTCGGTGATCGCCGCCGCCTACGACAACCTGTCGGGCATGAACCAGGTCCACCGCGCCATCCTCGCCTTTCTCGAACCGCGGGACTTCGAGGCGTTCCTCGCCTCGCTCGGCCGCGATGTCGCCGATATCCTTAACCTCGGCGCCCTCCGCCTTGTCCTCGAAAGCCACGAAGCCGGCAACGTCGATGGCCCCGGCTCCGACGTGCTGACTTTGGTCCGGCCCGGTTTCGTCTCGGAATACATCGGCCAGGGCCGTCCGGTGCGCCACGTCACGCTGCGCCGCGCGACCGCGATGACCGGATCGGTGTTCGGCGATCCCGCCGACTGGGTCGGGTCCGAGGCCTGTATCCTTCTGGACTTCGGCGAAAACCGCCTGCCGGGCATGCTGGCCTTCGCCTCGGACGATGCGAACCACTTTGCGCCCCACCAGGGCACGGATCTCCTCAGTTTCATGGGCGGCGTCTTCGAACGTGCGATGCGCCGCTGGCTCGATTGATCTCCCCGGGCCTCACCGACGCGCTCGACCGCTGGCTGGCCGAACTCAGGGCGGTCAGCGGCCGCTCGATCAAGACGGTCGAAGCCTACCGGACCGACCTCTTGGCATTCTTCGCCTTCCTTCAGAACCACGAGGGCGGTTCGGTCGGCGGTGCGCAGATCGGGCGTCTCGATACCGGCGCGATGCGCGCATGGATGGCGCATGAACGCACGCGCGGTCTCGGACCCCGTTCGCTGGCCCGCGCGCTTTCCTCGGTCAAGGGCTTCGTGGCATGGATGGCCGAGCGTGACGGGTTCGACCCGACGCCGGTCCTGATGACGCGCAGCCCGCGCTTCCAGAGAAAGCTGCCCCGCCCGCTGGCCGAGGACGCCGCCCGCGCGATGATCGAAACCGTTGAACTGCAATCCCTGACCGACTGGGTCGCGCGCCGCGACGCCGCGGTCGTCACCCTGCTCTACGGCTGCGGCCTGCGTATATCCGAAGCGCTCTCGCTCACCGGCCGCGATCTGCCGCTGGGCGAGACGATGCGGATCACCGGCAAGGGCAACAAGGAACGTGTCGTTCCGGTCATTCCTGCGGCCCGGCGCGCCGTGGAAGCCTACGTCGCCGCCTGCCCGTTCCAGCCCGAGCCCGACGCGCCGCTGTTCCGCGGCACCCGCGGCGGTCCGCTCAGCCCCCGGCTCATCCAGAAGGTGATGGAAAAGGCCCGCGCCCAGCTGGGCCTGCCCGCCACCGCGACACCGCACGCCATGCGCCACAGCTTCGCCACCCATCTCCTGAATGCCGGCGGCGACCTCCGCGCGATACAGGAGCTTCTGGGACACGCCTCGCTGTCCACCACCCAGGCCTATACCGCTGTCGACACCGCCAGACTGATGGAGGTCTACGAAGCGGCCCACCCGAGGGCCCAGTGACCTTGCCCGCACATCGATACCGCCTTTGCCCTGCGGAAGGGTTTTGCACCTGCTCCGCCGATGGGGCATGACGAATACATGACGATCAAGACCAAGGCCTACCTCGTCCATCTTCTGACCGCCTCGGGCGCGGTCTTCGCCATGCTCGCGATGCTCGAGGCGGCGAACGGTGACTGGGCGACGATGTTCTTCTGGCTGGTCGTGGCCTTTGCGGTCGACGGAATCGATGGGCCTCTCGCCCGCGCCACCCACGTCCAGACCAACGCGCCCCGGATCGACGGCGTTCTCCTGGACCTGATCATCGACTACCTGACCTACGTCTTCATCCCGGCCTTCGCGCTGTTCCACTCCGGGCTTCTGCCCGGCTGGGCGGGATGGTTCGCGATCATCGTCATCACCTTCATGTCCGCGATCTACTTCGCCGACACCCGGATGAAGACTTCGGACTATTCCTTCAGCGGCTTCCCCGGCTGCTGGAACATGGTGGTGCTGGTCCTGTTCGCGATTCGGCCCCAGTTCGAGATCATTCTTGTCCTGGTCTCGATCCTCGCCATCGCGATGCTGCTGCCGATCAAGTTCGTCCACCCGTTCCGCACCGAGCGCTGGCGTTGGATCACGCTGCCCACGGCATTTGCCTGGACCTTTTTCGCCGGCTGGGCCGCCTGGGTCGGCTTTCACCCCGACAGTATCGCGCACTGGGGACTGGTCGTCTCGTCGCTCTGGCTTCTGGGCGCCGGTGCCGCGCAGCAGATCATCTACCGCGAGAAGCTCTGACTCAGCGGCTGCCGATCGCCACCCACTCCCGCGGCTCGGGTCCGTTGTAGACCGTCAGCGGGCGGATCAGGATATTGCCCCGCTTCTGCTCCAGGCACTGGATCACCCAGCCAGGCATCCGTCCGATGGCGAAGATCGGCACGTAAAGGTCCATCGGGATACCGTGCAGCTGGTAGACGACGCCCGAGTAGAAATCGACGTTCACGTTCAGACCGTGGCGCGCATAGGGCTTCATCGCCTCGACCACGCCTTGCAGGATCTCGTACCAGCGCGGCTCGCCCATCTCCTCGCCCAGCTTCCGCACGCCCTCGCGCATGTGGCGCGCGCGCGGATCTTCCGCCCGATAGACCCGATGGCCGAAACCGGTGACCGGCTCGCGGTTCTTCCGCTTGGCCTTCACATAGTCCGCCGCCTTGTCGGGCGACCCGATCTCCTCGACCATCTTCATCACGTCTTCCGCAGCGCCGCCATGCGCCGGACCCGCCAGCGTCGCGATGGCCGTGGTGATCGCGCAGTGCATGTCGGCCTCGGTGCCGACCGTCACCCGCGCCGCGAAGGACGACGCGTTCGAGCCGTGCTCGGCGTGCAGGATGAAATCGACATCCGCCAGCCGCGCCGCGTCTTCGGACGGCTTCTTGCCCTTCAGCATCCAGAGCCAGTTCGCGGCATGGCCCAGCGACGCATCCGGCGCGACGGGGTCGCGCCCGTTCCGGATCGCCTCGTGCGCGGCGATGATCATCGGAACCTGCGCCGTCAGGCGGATGCCGTTCTCCAGCATCCCCGCTTCCGTCGAATCCGCCGAACCGGGTTCCAGCGCGGCCAGGGCCGAGACGGCGGTTCTCAGCACGTTCATCGGGTGGCCACCGGCGGTCGCCCGGATGATATCGTACACCGCATCGGGCAGCACCCGCGCCGCCTTCAGCCGCCCGTCGAAATCGGACAGTTCGCTCGGCGTCGGCAGCTCGCCCATGATCAGCAGATAACTGACTTCCTCGAACGTCGCCTTTGTCGCCAGATCGTCGATCGAGTAGCCGCGATAGAACAGACGCCCCGCCGCGCCATCGATGTCCGAAACGGCCGAACGGTCGAAATAAACTCCCATCAGTCCGCGGTTGATCTTTGGGGCGTCGGTCATTTAGCTGCTCCTGGAAACGGGGGATTCATGGGTATCATCGAGACGGCAACCGAAGCGGCGCGCGAGCGGAAAGCGCGCGTGGTCCTGCCCGAAATGGACGACGAGCGCACCGCCGAAGCCGCGCTGCGGCTCGAGGCCCGGGGGCTCGCCCGTCCCGTGCCGCTGGCCGGGCCGTCGGACGCGCTGGCGCAAATCCTGGTAGAGACGCGCGGCGTCAAACCCGCCATCGCTGCGCGGATGATCGCCAAGCCGCTGATCCGCGCCGCCGCGATGGTGGCCGCCGGCGACGCCGACGCGATGGTCGCCGGTGCTGTCGCACCGACCCGGCGCGTGATCGAAGCCGCCTCGCTCGCAATCGGCCTCGCCGAGGGGATCGAAGCGCCCTCGTCCTTCTTCCTGATGGTCTTCCCCGACGGGCGCGAGATGATCTTCGCCGACTGCGCGGTCACCGTCGATCCCGACGCCGCCGGACTGGCCGCCATCGCCACCGCGTCAATGGCGTCGGGCGCGGCGCTTCTGGGCGCGGCGCGCGTGGCGCTCCTGTCGTATTCCACGGGGACCAGCGGCACCGGCCCCTCCGTCGACAAGGTGGCCCAGGCCGCCGCACTTCTCCGCGAACGCGGGTTGACGCTGGATGGCCCGGTGCAGGCGGATGCGGCGCTCAATCCCGCCATCGCCGCCCGCAAGGGCGCGGGCGCGGGCGACGCGAACGTGCTGGTGTTCCCGTCGCTCGACGCCGGCAACATCGCATACAAGCTGGCGCAGGAACTGGCGGGCGCGCAGGCGATCGGCCCTTTCCTGCAAGGCTTCCGCAAACCGGTCTGCGATCTCTCGCGCGGCGCGTCCGTGGACGACATCGTGGCGGCCACGGTCATCTCGCTCGCGCTCGGCTGAGGCGTCATCCCGCCTCCAGCAGCGTCAGCGCATCGCGGGCGATCATCCACTCCTCGCGCGCCGGAACGATCCAGACGCCGATCTTGCTGGTCTCGGCATGCAGCCGCGGCCCGTTCCGATGGTTCGCGTCCGGGTCCATCCGCACGCCGATCCACTCCAGCCCCCGCAGGATCAGCGCGCGCACCGTCACCGCGTTCTCGCCGATCCCGCCGGTGAAGGCGATGGCGTCCAGCCCCTCCATCGCCGCGATCAGGCTGCCGGCGTGGCGCAGCGTCCAATAGCAGAAATGCTCGACCGCGAAATTCGCGTCCGCCGAATGGTCCAGCATCAGGTTGCGCATGTCCGACTTGCCGCCCGACAGTCCCAGCAATCCGCTCTCGTGGTTCAGGATCGCCTTGGTCCGCTCCAACCCGTGGTCCTCGACCAGGCGCAGTACCGCGTTGGCGTCGATCCCGCCCGACCGCGTGCCCATCGTCAGCCCGTCCAGCGGCGAATAGCCCATCGTCGTGGCAATCGACTGGCCGTTCCTGATCGCGCAAAGCGACGCACCGTTGCCAAGATGAAAACCCAGCAGGCGCGCGGGCAGTTTCTCGCCCGTCACCTCGGGCCACGTCGCAACCATCGAGGCATAGGACAACCCGTGGAACCCATAGCGCCGGATGCCCTTTGTCTCTTCCATCTTCGGGATCGCGTAGCGCGTGGCGACGTCGGGGTTCGTCGTATGGAAGGCAGTATCGAAACTCGCAAATTGCGCCAGATCAGGGGCAATCTGCGCCAGGGTGTCGATGGCCGCCAGGTTGTGCGGATTGTGCAGCGGCGCCAGCGGCGAACAGGCGGCGATCTCGGCCCGAATGTCGGCGTTCAACCTGACCGGCTGCGACAGGTTGCGGCCCCCGTGCACCACACGGTGGGCCGCCGCCCGCAACTTCTCCAGACCGATCCCCTTGGCCTTCAGCGCCCCAAGCACCGCCTGCAGCGCCGCGCGGTGGTCGATCAGCGGCAGGCGCTTGCGCTCGCCGTCCACCTCCACAAAGCCGCCGGCCCCGATCTCGGCGGCGATGCCTGAACACTTCGGGTTCAGGTCGCCGTCGAAAACCGCGAACTTGATCGAGGACGACCCTGCGTTCAGGACAAGGATATCGCCCCCGTCGCTCACTCCGCCGCCATGTCGGCGGCCTCGACACCCGCAACCGCGACCGGCTTCTTCATCGCGTCGCGGCGGAACGGCTCGCCCAGTTCCTGGTTGATCATCGCTTCGATCAGCGTCGTCGTCCCGTTCTCCATCTGGTCCTTGATGGCCTGGGCCAGCGCTTCGGTCAGCTCGTCCATGGTGCGCGCCACGACGCCCTTCAGCCCGCAGGCATCCGCGATCTTCGCATAGGACACACCCTCGTCCAGTTCGGTGCCGACGAAGTTGTCGTCGTACCAAAGCGTCGAGTTCCGCTTCTCGGCCCCCCACTGATAGTTGCGGAAGACGATCTGCGTGACCGGCGGCCACTCCTTGCGGCCGATCGCGGTCAGTTCGGTCACCGCGATACCGAAGGCGCCGTCGCCGGCAAAGCCCACGACCGGCACGTCAGGGCAGGCGATCTTGGCGCCGATGACCGACGGCAGGCCATAGCCGCAGGGCCCGAACAGGCCCGGCGCCAGGTATTTCCGCCCCTCCTCGAAGGTCGGATAGGCGTTGCCGATGGCGCAGTTGTTGCCGATGTCCGACGAGATGATCGCCTCTTTCGGCAGGCTCCGCTGGATCGCGCGCCACGCCATGCGCGGGCTCATCCAGTCGGGCTTGGCATCGCGCGCGCGCTGGTTCCAGGTGGTGCCGGGATCGTCCTCTTCGTGATCCATCGAAGACAGCTGCTGCGCCCAGGCGCTCTTGGTCTGCGAAATCGTCGCGGCACGGTCGGCGTTCGGATCCATCTCCGGCAGACGGGCCAGAATGCCTTCGGCCACCTTCTTCGCGTCGCCGACGATGCCAACGGTCACCTTCTTGGTCAGGCCGATCCGGTCGGGGTTGATGTCGACCTGGATGATCTTCGCATTCGTCGGCCAATAATCGATACCGTAGCCCGGCAGCGTCGAGAACGGGTTCAGCCGTGTGCCAAGGCACAGCACCACGTCGGCCTGGCTGATCAGTTCCATCCCCGCCTTCGACCCGTTATAGCCCAGCGGGCCCACGAACAGCGGGTGCGAACCGGGGAAGGCGTCGTTGTGCTGATAGCCGACGCAGACCGGCGCCGTCAGCCGCTCGGCCAGCTCGATCGTGGACGGGATCGCACCGGCCAGGATCACGCCCGCGCCGTTCAGAATCACCGGGTTCTTCGCCTTGGCCAGCAGATCGGCCGCCTCGTCCAGCGCCTTGTCGCCACCGGCGGGGCGCTCGAATTCCACGATCTTCGGCAGTTCGATATCGACGACCTGCGTCCAGTAATCGCGCGGCACGTTGATCTGTGCGGGCGCCGAGGCGCGCTGCGCCTTCAGGATCACGCGGTTCAGAACCTCGGCGATGCGGGTCGGGTCGCGCACCTCTTCCTGATAGGCGACCATGTCCTCGAACAGCTTCATCTGCTCGACTTCCTGGAAACCGCCCTGCCCGATGGTCTTGTTCGCCGCCTGCGGCGTGACCAGCAGCAGCGGCGTATGGTTCCAGTAGGCCGTCTTCACCGGCGTGACGAAGTTGGTGATGCCGGGACCGTTCTGGGCGATCATCATGCTCATCTTGCCCGAAGCACGGGTATAGCCGTCGGCCATGAAGCCGCCCGAACCTTCGTGCGCGCAGTCCCAGAACATGATCCCCGCCTTGGGGAACAGGTCGGAAATCGGCATGAAGGCCGAACCGATGATGCCGAAGGCATCGGTGATGCCGTGCATCTGCAGGACTTTGACGAAAGCTTCTTCGGTGGTCATTTTCATGGGTGATTTCCTCCAACGGATCGGCGGGAAACTAAGCGCCGGCCCGCTTCCCGGTTAGGGCCAGTTGACCCGCCCAACTAATGCCAGAGGCGCAGCTTGCGTCAGCCTTCCGCCATCGTCCGGGCGATCAGCGCTATCCCGGCCGCGATCCGGTCTTCCGGGATCGAACTATAGGCCAGCCGGAAATAGCGGCGCGACGGCTCGGGTTCGGGAAAGAATACCGCGCCCGGCTCGATCAGCACGCTTTTTTCGCGCAGGCGCTCCGCCAGAACCTCCGTGTCCACGCCCTCGGGCGCGCGAATCCAGAAACTCGACCCGCCCTCGCCCCCACCGGCCATCTCCAGCCCGGCTTGCGTGATCGCGGCAGCCATTACCTTTCGCCGCTTGCCGAAGGCGCGCGCCATGCGTTTGATCAGGGCGTCGTAGTGACCAAGCGACATGAAATAGGCCGCCGTCCGCTGCACATGCCCCGGCGGATGACGCAACAGAAGCGACCGCAGCGCGCGCGCCTCGCGGATGAACGCGGCAGGACCGACAAGGTAGCCCAGGCGCAGACCCGGAAACAGCGACTTCGAGAACGACCCCACGTGGATGACGCGGCCCTCGCGGTCCAGCGACTTCAGCGCCGGAGATGGCGGCGTCAGAAACGACATCTCGAACTCGTAATCGTCCTCGACCACGATGAAATTCTCCTCCGACGCCCGCTCCAGAAGCGCGCGGCGCCGCTCGACCGGCATCGTCACCGAGGTCGGGCAGTGGTGGCTTGGCGTGGTGAAGACCACGTCTGCCGCGCCGGGCACCGTCTCGGGCGGCAGGCCGTCGCCATCGACCGGAATGGCGATGGTGCGGCACCCGGTCTCGGCCAGGACACTCGACAACCCCGGATAGCACGGGCTTTCGATCACCGCCGTGCGGCCCGGTCCCAACAGAACCTCCGACGCGATCCACAGCGCGTTCTGCGCCCCCAGCGTGACCAGTATCTCGTCCGGTGCCGCCAGGATGCCCCGGCGCGGCAACGAGTGGCGCGCAATGAACTCCACCAGCTTGGGGTCGTCGCGCTCGAAATAGTCCGCCGTCATCGCGTTGAAGTCGCGCTGGCCCAGCGCCTGCAACGCGCACAGCCGCCAGTTGGCGTGATCGAACAGCGTGGGGTCCGCCTGCCCGTAGATGAACGGATAGCGAAAGCTCTGCCAGTCGTCGGGCTTGCGGACCTGGCGCAGCCTCGAGAACCTCGTGCCCACGATGCCGGCCCAGTCCACCGTGTCTTCGCGCGGTGTCGCGGCTCCCTGCATCCGTGGCTGCGGCGCGTTCTCCGAAACGAAATACCCCGATCGCCCGCGCGAGACGATGTAATCGTCGGCCTGCAACTCGGTATAGGCCAGCGTCACCGTGATCCGGCTGATGCCAAGATGCTTTGCCAGCCCCCGGCTCGACGGCAGCTTTTCCCCCGCCCGGAAGCGGCCCGACAGGATGCCCTCGGCCACCATGGTCTGAATCTGTTTCTGCAGCGTTCCTTCGAACGCCGGATCGAGAAAAAACGTCTCTTCCGAGATTGCCATCTGGTCTGGACCTAAAGGATCAGAGGATCATAAGGCCAGACTGCGTAAGCACAAGTGCCCGCATACGAAAACGGCCCCTTGATCCAAGGGGCCGCTCCAAAATTCCAGGTTCGGGGTCTACTCGCCCGCGATCCTCTGTTCCGGCTTGAAGCGCGTCGTCTCGGCGATGGTGAACTGCCCACGCTCCAGCTTGCGGAAAGTCCCCTGCCGCAGCAACTGGCCGAAAGACCGCAGCCCGTCTTCCCGCGACAGTTTCAGCGTCGGATCGACACGCGCGACGCGCTTCATGATCTCGGGCCGCGAGAACGAGGACTGCCCCTCGACGAACGCGGTATAAGCCGCTGCCGCCTCCAGCAACTCGGACAATTCCCTGGCGCCCATGTTCCGGGCAAAACCCGCGAAACCCTCGGGTTCGTCCGCGTCCCGCGTTGTGTCCGGCTTCGTCGTCCGTGACGCCTCGCCATCGACGCGTTGCGACGAGACCAGCACCAGGGGCGCGGCCGAAAGCCGACGGTCGGTTTCCTTGCCGGGCAGCGGCCGCGTCGCGTCGCGCACAACCTCGTTCAGGTCGTCGCGATAGCGCTCCTGTTCGGCGGCATCGTCGGCCTCGCGCGACTGCACCCGGCGCGAGACAAGGCGATCCGCCTTCGTCGCGGCCACGGCCGCCCGCATCTGCGAGATCACGCGGCGGCGGCGGATGCCCTCGTCGTCCTTCAGGTGATTGTCGGTCTCGGCCAGCAGCCGTTTGACATCGCCGTTCGTGTCCGAGATCGGGGTCAGCGGCCTCGACGGGCGGGGTTCGTCCCCGGACGCCGCAACGGCACTGTCCTGGTCCAGTTTCAGGACGTCCGGCGTTTCCGTCTCGGGCCCTTCATCTTCTGGCCCGTCGTCCTCTGGCCCGTCGTCTCGCGCCATGACCTTGGCAAGGACCGCGTCGTCCGACGCGCTGTCATCATCTGTGTCGGCATCGTCATCGGCATCGGCCGTCGCGGCGGGCAGACCTTCGGTGTCGAAATCCCAACCGTCTCCGGCGTCGTCCTCTTCCACCGTGTCCCATGCCTCCGCGGCCGGCGCGGCGCTGGCGACAGGTGTATCCTCGACCTCGGGCTCCTCCTCGGTAGCGGCCCCGGCAACAGCCTCGAACCCGGCCACGTCCTCGGTGTCAGCGTCGTCGGTGTCAGCATCATCCGTGTCGACGTCGTCCGTATCCAGGTCGTCCGCATCGTCATCCGCATCGTCGAAAAGGTTCGCGGCCCCATGCGCGCCGCCGACAGCGTCGTCATCATCGTCATCGTCGTCCGCCAGGTCGTCGGTGATCTGCCGGATCGTCTCGGTCAGCGCACGTTCACGCTTCGGCGCCTCTCCGACGTCGCTGGCAGACCGGGCCTGAGGTTCGCTAAAAGACCCGCGGTCGTCCCCGGCGTCCGGTTCGATCGAGCGGGACACGACGGCACGGATGCGCCGCAGTTTCTCGGCCACGGTCTCGGCCGGGCCCTGGGCGGGCGGGCGTGCGTCGGGATCGACGGCCAGCACATCCTCCGGCTCGTCCGACAGCAGGTATTCGTCCTCGTGCGCAAGCGGGCCGTGGTCGAAATCGGTTTCCACCGGCTCGGGCCGCGGCTGGCTGACCGGCCGTGCGGGGGTCTCGGCAACCCTTTCGGCGACATCTTCCGCCGCTTCCGCCTCGCCCGCTGCCTTGTCTTCCTTCGCGCCGGTCAGCTGGGTCAGCGCGACCCCGCTGTCGCCAAGTCTCGCCTCGACGCGGCGCTGGACCTCCTTCTCGGCGATCCGCTGCAGCATCTCGACATCGGGCGTCGGCGGCTCGGCGCCGAAATAGCGATCGTCCGCCGCCAGGTCGCGAAAGTATTCGGCAATACCACGCATGGTGCCGAACGGGTCGTCAAATCCCTCCAGCGTGCAGCTGAATGTGCCATACGACACCGTAAGAATTTTCGTCGATCCGGTCATACCTCGATCGCTTTCTCCCCAGATACAGCAACAATGTGTTTACCATCGGGGCGGTCGAAAATAGGAACAGACATGGGGAATTCACAAGAATTTTTCTGGTCATAATTGTGGCGGCCGATACGCCGGGCGGGAACATTCGGGCATGAACAGCGACAATGTTCAATCCTCTCAGGGGGTAACGCTGGTAGGCGCAGGATCGCCACTCAGGCAGGATATCCGCCAATTCCTTAAGATTGCGCCAACGCTCGTTGCCGCAGACGGCGGCGCGAACTACTGTATCGCGGCCGGCCTCCGGCCGACGGCCGTGATCGGGGATTTCGATTCGTTGGACCGGTCCGTCGCCGCCGCCCTCGAAGACAGCCGCCTGATTCCCATAGCCGAGCAGGAAACCACGGATTTTGAGAAGTGCCTCGCGCACATCGATGCCCCCTACATCCTCGCCACCGGATTCACCGCCGGTCGCATAGATCACGCGATGGCCGTCTGGTCGGTCCTGGCGCGCCGCATCGGCCCGCCGGCGCTGGTGATCGGACCCGGCGACGTGGTCTTCGCAGCGCCGCGAACCCTCGCCATCGACCTTGCCCCCGGAACCCGCCTGTCGCTCTTTCCGATGACCCCGGTCACCGGCCGATCGACCGGGCTGGAATGGCCCATCGACGGTCTGACCCTGTCGCCGATGGGACGCCTCGGCACCTCGAACCGCGCCCTTGGCCCGGTCCGGCTGGACTTCGACCAGCCCGGCTGTCTTGTGATCACGCCGCGGGAGGCGCTTGCGGCGGCACTGGCCGCGGTGATCGGCTAACATACTGTTCGCGAAAGATAATGTACATTCCGGCCGAGATCGTGACCACGATGCCGGCCAGCGCCAGACCGTCCGGGAAATCACTGAAGATCAGCCAGCCGATGAAGGTCGCGACCGGGATCTCCAGGTATTGCATCGGGGCAAGCGTGGCCGATGGCGCGAACCGCAGCGACCACGTCATCAGCAGATGGCCGATGGTCCCAAGCGCGCCCATCGCCAACAGCATCAGCCACTCGCCCCCTCCCGGCAAGGTCAGGCCAAGTCCGGGCAGCGACAACGGTTCGGCCAGCAGCAGCACCGGCACGAGGACAGCCGTCGCAATGATGCCCGAGACCACCTGCAGCGCGATCGGGTCGATCTCTTTCGCGACCTGCCGCGTGACAAGCATGAACAGCGCAAAGAACAGCGCTACCGCCAGGGGCAGGGTCGCGGGCCAGCCGACTTCCGCAAAGCTCGGCTGCATCACCATCAGCGTGCCCGTGAACCCGACGCAGCAGGCGATGATCCGGCGGTGCCCCACCTCCTCGCCCAGAACGAAATATCCCAGCAGCAACATGATGAAGGGCATCACAAAGGCGATGGCCACGGCATCGGCCAGCGGCAGATAGCGCAGCGACAGGAACATCGCGCCGATGCCGGCGATGTGCAGAACCGCGCGAATGGCGGTCAGACGCAGAACGCGCGGCGACATTCTCAGCGTCAGCCCGGCCCACCAGACAAGCGGCAAAAGCAGGACCACCTGCAGAAACATGCGAATCGCCACCAGTTGCCCGACCCCGACGGTTTCGCCCAGCAGTTTCGCCAGCGCGTCGGCCATCGGCGCGATGAAGCAGAAACCAAGCATCAGCAGGACGCCAAGGAGGGGACGGTCGAGATTCATGAGCGGCAGACTAGTCCGGCGCCCCGGGCACTGGAACCCCAAGGGTTAACGTCCCGGTCATCTTCGTGAACGCACGCATGGATTCCCGGGCTTCCAATGCCGGATTTGGACCGTTCCACCGACGCGATACCGACAGAATACCGACGTGATACCGACGTTGCGATTTCGCCCGTTTGTGCTTGTTTTGCTCGCATTAACGGCCGCAGGCGTTGCACGCAACGCCACCGCGCGAACGCCCCGTTAAGACCTGTCTTGCAACCCCCGATGCCTCTGGTCAAACTGGCGTCATATCCTGTGGCTCACTGGCCCTACTGCCCCACGGGCCCTTTCGACAGACTCTGCCAGTCACACAGCGCCATTCGCGTTGCCAACCGAGGTTCCGAACCATGAACGTCACCTATGCTCCGAACGACCTTTCCGCCGTTGTCGAGGCCGATCGCGCCCACATCTGGCACCATCTGACTCAGCACAAACCCTACGAGACGATCGACCCCCGCGTCATCGTCGAGGGCAAGGGAATGCGCGTCTGGGACGTGACCGGCAAGGAGCATCTCGATGCCGTTTCAGGCGGCGTCTGGACCGTGAACGTCGGCTACGGCCGCGAACGCATCGCCAACGCGATCCGCGATCAGCTAATCCAATTGCCTTATTTTGCTGGCTCTGCGGGCTCGATCCCCGGCTCTCGTTTCGCCGAGATGCTGATCGACAAGATGCCCGGCATGACCCGCGTCTACTACACCAACTCCGGTTCCGAGGCGAACGAGAAGGCGTTCAAGATGGTCCGCCAGATCGCCCACAAGCGCCACGGCGGAAGAAAGCACAAGATCCTCTACCGCGACCGCGACTATCACGGCACGACCATCTCGTGCCTGTCGGCCGGCGGTCAGCCCGAGCGGAATGCGCAGTACGGCCCCTATACGCCCGGCTTCGTCGAGGTGCCCCATTGCCTTGAATACCGCGCTCAGGTTCAGACCGAGAACTACGGCGAATGGGCTGCGGACCAGATCGAAGAAGTCATCCTGCGTGAAGGCCCCGACACCGTCGGCGCCCTCTGCCTCGAGCCCGTGACCGCCGGCGGCGGCGTCATCGTCCCGCCCGAAGGCTACTGGCCGCGGGTGCAGGAGATCTGCCGCAAGTACGACATCCTGCTTCACATCGACGAAGTCGTCTGCGGCGTCGGCCGCACCGGCACATGGTTCGGGTATCAACACTATGGAATCAAACCCGATTTCGTGACGATGGCAAAGGGCGTCGCCTCGGGATATGCCGCCATTGCCTGCATGGTAACGACCGAAGAGGTGTTCGCGATGTTCAAGGACAACACCGACGATCCCATGAACTACTTCCGCGATATCTCGACCTTCGGCGGCTGCACGGCCGGTCCGGCGGCGGCGATCGAGAACATGGCGATCATCGAGGAAGAAGGCCTGCTGGAAAACACCACCAACATGAGCGCGCGCCTGATCGACAATCTGTTGGCGCTTCAGGAAAAGCACCGCGTCATCGGCGACGTGCGCGGCAAGGGCCTGTTCTGCGGTGCCGAACTCGTCTCGGATCGTGACACACGGGAACCCGCCGAAGAGAAGAAGGTTCAGGCCGTCGTCGCGGACTGCATGGCGCAAGGCGTCATCATCGGTGCGACCAACCGGTCGCTGCCGGGTCTGAACAACACGCTCTGCTTCTCGCCGGCCCTGATTTCCACGGCCGACGACATCGACGAAATCACCGCCGCCGTCGACAAGGCGCTCACAAAGGTCTTTTCGTAAGCTCGGCACCTCCGCCAATCGTGATTGGCCGGGGTCCGCCTGATCGGGCAAGGTCGCATCCATGCGCCTTGCCCTTTTCCTTTGCGTTCTCGCCTTTCCCGCCTTCGCTCAGGACGGCTTGCGCCCCGGAGACGAAATCCTTGACCGCGAAGCGATGCACGCCCTGCTGTCAGGTCAGATCATCGAATTCTACGACGGCTCGAAGTCCCGCTACGATACGAACGGCAGCTATGGCTACACCTATACCGACGACGGCCCGGTGTGGTCGGGTCGATACGAGTTCTTCGATGAAAGCCGGGTCTGCGTCGACTTCGACAACGGCTCCGCGCGCTGTGATCGCGTCGTGCGGAACGGGGCGCGGGTGCTGCTGATCATCGCGGACGGCACACGGTTTCCTGTTCGGAACCAGAGTGTTGCGCCGAATTAACAGCCGGTTTCCTTGAATTCAGACACACTTCCGCCTTACTTTCGCCACAGTGGCCCAAGGTTTCGGCCGCGTCGGGTATTGGTATCGGGGGTAAGTGGTGAACGATTTCGTCGCAGCTTTGCTTGTTTTGATGGCGTTGGCCGCCGTCGGCAACTTCGCATCGGACGGCAGCGCGCTCAGCCACGGCTGCACGGGCACTCAGAGCAGTCTCCTGCGCGTCTGCCGCTAGCGCCGCCTCAAAGCCTGTTCAGCAATTCCCTTGTGGGCCATGCATCCGCCGGCAGGCCCAGCCTTACCTGTTCCTTCTGCACGGCATCGCGTGTCATCGCTCCCAGTATTCCGTCGATCCCGCCGACATCGTGGCCGCGCGCGGTCAGTTTCGTCTGCAGCGCCTTCATCTCGCCTTCACTCAGCGGCGCGGTCGGATTGCCCGCGTCATAGACCGGCGCCCCCTCCAGTCGGGTCGCGAAATAGGCCGCCGTCGTCACGTAGACAAAGCTCTGGTTCCATTCGAAGAAGACATTGAAGTTGGGATAAGCCAGGAACGCGGGTCCCTGCCTGCCCTGCGGCAGAAGGATCGACGCCTGAAGATTGGGACCAAGAAGCCCACCGCTGCGCGGCTGCACGCCCATTTTCGCCCAGTCGGACGCCCGTTTGGTTATGCCAAGCCCCGTCTGCGCCCAGTCGAAACCGGACGGCATCACGACTTCCTGAAGCCAGGGCTCACCCTTTCGCCAGCCGAGTGACTGCAGCATCTTTCCGCCGGACATAAGCGCGTCGGGGGGCGATGTCTTCAGGCTCACGTGGCCGTCCCCGTCGCCGTCGACACCATTGGTCAGGATGTCCTCGGGCAGCATCTGCACCATCCCGATTTCGCCCGCCCAGGCACCGGTCGTCCGTGCCGGGTCAAGGTCTCCCTTCGTGAAAAGCTCCAGCGCCGCAAACACTTGCGGGCGGAACAACTGCGGACGCCGGCAATCATGCGCCAGCGTTACCAGCGCATTCACCGTGTTGAAATCGCCCTGCACGGCACCGTAATCGGTCTCGAAGGCCCAGAACGCCAGCAGAACGCCACGCGACACGCCGAAGTCGCGCTCGACCCGGTCAAAAACGGCATCCCATTTCTGCGCGTTTCGCTGTCCTGCCTGCACGCGGTTCTGAGAAATCAGCCGCCGGGAAAAATCGATGAACGGCATCTGGAAGATGCCCTGCGACCTGTCGGCACGGATCACTTTCGGGTCTTGCCGGACCGATGAAAAGAACCGGTCGACCTCCGGCGCGGAAAACCCGCGTGTGCGCGCCTCTGACTTCAGGTCATTGACGAACACGCCGAAGGATCCACCACAGGGCGTCTGAGCCGCAGCGGCACTGGCCGCAACAAAGAAGATCGAAAGAAAAACATTAACGATGCGCATCCTGAACCTCAGCCATCAAATTCTCCGGGAGAGTAGCAGGGTAACAGGTGCCAGCAACCGGATGCGTGACATTTTCTTCGTCGGGTTTACCAAAAAGTCACCGTCATTAACCGCGCATTAACACATTGGGCGGAATAGTGTTCAGGTGTGGGCGGGGACGGTCAAATCTGACCAGAGGGTTATAAGTATGATATTGATATTGGGCGGAAATCAGGATCTCGCAGAGATCTGGGCCCGGCATATGGAACGGCAAAATCAAAGCGTCGTCGTGACAACGTCGGAAAGCGAGGCGATCAGGCATGTTCGCGAGGCGCCTATCGATGTGATCGTCATCGATCTGATGCTCGAGAACGGCAGCGCCTTTTCCGTCGCCGACTACGTCAGCTACCGCCAGCCCGGCGCCAGAATCGTCTTCGTGACCCGAACCAGCTTTTTCTCGGACGGATCACTTTTCCGCCACGTACCCAATACCGCCGCGATCCTTCAGGAAGACGCCCCGCCAAGCGACCTGGCGGAAATCGTCGCTTATCACGGCAGAGCGGTCTAAGCGGCCTTTCTTTCCCCGCGACCGTGCGGCTCGTTCCAGTCCAGGACCGGATTGATCGGCACGATCCTGAACGGATTGATACTTTCGTGGCTGTAGTGATAGTGCCGCACGATATGGTCGAAATGCACCGTTTCGGCGACGCCGGGCCATTGGTACAACTCCCGCGCATAAGCCCACAGGGCCGGCATCTCGCGGATGAAGTTGCGATTGCACTTGAAATGCGTGTGATAGACAAGATCGAAGCGAAACAGGGTCACGGCCAGCCTCCAGTCGGCCTCGGTTATCCGCCCGCCCATAAGATACCGGTTTCGGCCCAGACGGTCTTCCAGCCAGTCAAGCATCCCGAACAGCTTCGAGACCGCGTCGTCGTAGGCTGACTGGCTGCGGGCAAATCCGCTGCGATAGACCCCGTTGTTCAGCGTATCGTAGATCCGCGAGTTCACCTCCTCGATGCCGTCTCTCAGGTCCTCGGGCCAGAAGTCGGCGGCATTGCCCGTCAAGTAGTCGAACGCCGAGTTCAACATGCGGATGATCTCGGACGACTCGTTCGATACGATCGTCTCGCGCTTCTTGTCCCAAAGCACCGGAACCGTAACGCTGCCCGAAATCCGCGGATCCGCCTTCAGATAGATGTCGCGCATGAACTTCGCGCCATACAGGGTGTCTCCGGTCGCTCCCGGAAAGTCGGCGTCGAACGTCCAGCCTTCATCCAGCATGTCCGGATGCACGACGGACACCGAGATCAGGTCATCCAGCCCCTTCAGCTTCCGGAAGATCAGCGTGCGATGAGCCCAGGGGCAGGCATAGGAAACGTACAGTTGATAACGACCCGCCTCGGCCGCGAAACCGCCCTCGCCGGTCGGCCCGGGCGCGCCGTCCGGCGTGATCCAGTTCCGGAATTTCGTTTCGGATCGGACAAATCGGCCTGACGCATCCGCCCCTCCGACCGCCGTCTTCTGCCACACCCCATCAACCAGTTTGCCCAAGATAGCCTCCATGTCTTTCCAGGGAACCTAGTCGGGCTGCCGGAAAAGTCATCCTTACGGGGCGCACAGCCGATGTGCGCCCCGTTCTCCGGCGCAACCAATTATCCCCGATCCGGACACAGTACCCGCCCCTATGACGCCGAACCCACAATGCTCGCGGATGTTCGTCAACAATTTCAACGCAGTGCTTGACGAAAGGCAGATTAGCGGCATGCTTGACGATGGGGGGAATATACGATGTCCGAGTTTTTGCCGAAGGAAGTGCGCGAAGGGCTGGAGAACGCCCGGAAGCAATCGCTGAGAAAGAAAAGCCGCCTGAGGGTGCGGGTCGGAAATCACGACTTCACGATCCTGCGCTATTGGGACCAAGGCTTTTCGCTTGACGTCGACGACGCGCCCCGCCTGCGGGGGCTGGTGGATGTCTTCGATGGCGCTCGTCACATATCGCAGTGTCTTATCGTTGCCTCGGAACAGGATGGCGGCGAGATGATCTACGAGTTCAAGCGCGAGACGCGGACATACGACCGGGCACCGCTGGATTATGAACAGGACCCGAATGCTCCGGTTGCTCTGATCGAAAAAATCTAGTTCGGCCAGTTCAAAGGCATTCACTCGGGCCTGTCTTACCGAAAACTGTCATGGCGGCCCACGGGAGGGTTCAGCCTGCCTTGGGCGGACGCTGCCGGGTGCTTGCCATCAGAACGGCGATTTCGACGAAAAGGTCATGCCGACGCCACCATCCGGATGACGGAACCGGATGCTTTCCGAATGCAGCATGAGGCGCGGATACTCCCGCCCCGGTCCTTCGGCATAAAACGGGTCGCCCAGGATGGGGTGGCCGATTTCCTTCATGTGAACCCGCAACTGGTGCGAGCGTCCCGTCCGCGGGTACAGCCTGACTCGCGTTTCATCGTCCGACGCGCGCTGCACGCGCCACTCCGTCACTGCGGCGCGTCCGTTTTCGTGATCGACCCTCTGGCGGGGACGGTTCGGCCAGTCGACGGCAAGGGGCAGATCGACCGTTCCGGTCTTCTGCCCGATCCGACCCCAGACCCGCGCGACATAGGTCTTCTTGACCTGCCTTTTCTCGAACTGCAGACCTAGGTGGCGCTGCGCATGCGGCGTCAGCGCGAATACCATGACACCCGACGTATCCCGATCGAGCCTGTGCACCAGCAGGGCTTCCGGGAACGCGGCCTGTATCCGTGTCAGCAGGCAGTCCGACAGGTGTTCCCCTTTTCCCGGCACCGACAGCAGGCCCGCCGGCTTGTCGACGACAAGGACCTCGTGGTCGGCGTGGATCACCTTCAGCGGTACGTCCGGGGGATCGTAGTCATCGCTCACGACCGGCCGCTGCCTGCGAAGACCGCCCTCAGTATCCCGTCCAATGCCTCGGCGTCCTCGCCGGTGAAGGCATCCGGCAGGTTGCTGTCGATATCGAACACCGCGATGATGTCTTCCGATCCGTTCCAGACAGGCAGAACCAGTTCCGAGCGCGTCGTCGACGCGCAGGCGATATGGTCGGGAAACGCATCCACATCCGGTACAAGCTGAATCTCCCCGGTGCGGGCGGCAGCCCCGCAGACACCTCTTTCGAACGGAATCTGCAGGCAGCCGTGCCCACCCTGGTAGGGGCCGATCTTCAAGAGCCCCGGTGCGACCACCCGATAGAATCCGGTCCAGTCGAACCTGTCATCCGCATGATGCACCTCGCAGGCGATCGTCGCCATCAGCGCGACTTCGTCGGTTTCACCATCCGTCAGCGCCTGAATTCGCCTCGTCATCTCGGAATAGCAGACTTTCATTTCCGCCGCCTGTTGAACACGTCCGACCGTGCTTGGACCAGCACGGCGGCAAAAGTGCAAGCCGTGCGCGGTTTGGACAATTCGATGCGTAGCGGCACCGTCGCGCTTACCAGTTGGTAACAGGTTGTCCTTAGCAATTGTGCATCGCTTTTGCCAGGAGATCACCCATGCAGATGACCGCAACGGAAGTCGGAAATGCCCTTGTCGTCGTGGTCGAAGACCGAAGGATCGACGCCGCCGTCGCGGTTCGTTTCAAGGACCGGATGCAAGACCTGACAACAACCCAGTCAAAACGCGTGGTTCTGGATCTCAGCAAGGTGGAATTTCTCGATTCAAGCGGTCTTGGCGCGGTGGTCGGCTCCATGAAGCAGCTCGGGCGAAACCGCCAACTGGATCTGGCCGGGCTTACTCCGACCGTCGACAAGGTTTTCCGGATAACGCGGATGGATCGGGTCTTCAGGATTTACGACACCAAGGAGGCCGCGCTTCAGGATGTCGCTCATGCGTCATGATACGGCATACCAGCAATCCACCGGTCCGAAAGAAACCGTCTCGCCGGAAGGTGTCGTCTTGCGGTTTTCCTTCAAGGCGACCTATCGCTGGGTTCGCCGCGCGATTCACGAGGCAATGGATTCCCTCGAGACGTGCAATCTGACGGCGGAAGAAATGGGATCGGTCGAGATCGTGCTGGCCGAGGCGCTCAACAACATCGTCGAACATGCCTACCCGCAGGACAAGCCGGGCGACATTCATATGACGCTGAAGCTGCGGCGAACCGGGCTTCTGGTCGAAATCCGCGATCAGGGGAAACCGATGCCGAACGGACGGGCGCCCCTGGGCAACCACCCGATGGCGGAATTCGACGACGACCCGATGCCCGAAGGCGGTTACGGCTGGTACCTGATACGCGAGCTTGTGCAGGATCTGGTCTATGACCGGCGCAATGACGAGAATTTTCTGATCTTCCGACTGGCCATCGGCGGCCATCAGGCCCTTGCCTAGAATCAACCCGATGACCAGGTCTTCAATGGCTTGGCCTGGCGCTCGTCGAAATTTGCACAGTCTTGACCAGACCGACGCATCGTCGGTTGAAGCGAAACGATGCCAAGGAATCGCCACAATTCGGCCGTGATGCTGCCGTGGACTCGAGTCATGCCCCGACTGTAGCTGTCAAAGCTTCCCTCGGCATCGTGCTTGTTTTCAGCCCCCACCCAGCGCGCGATGCCGAGGACCAAACCTGCCCTCGATACAATCTTCAACTCCGTCGCCCCCAGCGATTGCCTTTGCCGATTCCCACGCTAGTCTCGCGCCGGACGAGGAGGACCTGACCACATGCGCGATTTCCACTTCCCGGGCCGTTCGCCTGTACTGGCGACCAATGGCATGGTTGCAACGTCACATCCGCTGGCGGCCGCAGAAGCGCTTGCAGTGCTTCGTGACGGCGGCAATGCGGCCGATGCCGCGATCGCCGGCGCCGTCATCCTTGGCGTATGCGAACCGCAGATGACCGGGCTCGGCGGCGATTGTTTCGCACTGGTCAAGCCCGCCGGCAGCGACGCGGTGATCGCGCTGAACGGGTCCGGTCGAGCGCCGGCCGGACTGTCGGCCGAGACGCTGCGCGCCGAAGGACTGAAGAAGATCGCGCCGGGTCATCATGCCTCGATCACTGTGCCCGGCGCCGTCGATGCCTTTTGCCGCCTGTCCGAAAAGTACGGGAAGGTGGGGCTTGAGCGGTCGCTGCAACCCGCGATTCGGTACTTCGAAGAAGGCGTCCCGGTGGCCCCGCGTGTTGCCTTCGACATCGCAGGCTACGGCCCCGAAATGTCAGCGGATGCCCAGCGGCATTATCTGAACGACGGCCGCGCCTTCGAACTGGGCGACCGGATACGGCTCTCCGGTCAGGCCGAGGTACTGCGCCGCATCGCCCGTGACGGGCGCGACGCGTTTTACCGAGGCGAGGTCGCAGAGGACATGCTGGCCGCATTGGGCGCCATCGGCGGAACGCACACGGCCCAGGATTTCGACGCGACCGAGGCCAGCTGGAACGACCCGGTTTCCGGCCCCTACCGCGGCCACGATCTTGTCGAGCATCCGCCGAACGGTCAGGGCGCGACGGCCATCCTCTTGGCAGGCATTCTCAGCCATTTCGACACGTCCGGCATGGACCCGCAGGGCCGCGATCGCCTGCATTTGCAGGCCGAAGCGACGAAACTTGCCTATGATGCCCGCAACCGTTTCCTTGCCGACGCAGACCACGTCACCCGGCTCGATCACATGCTTTCCGCCGAGACGGCAGGCCGCCTCGCAGCGCTGATCGACCCCTCTCGGGCGATGCCCGCACCGGCACCCCTGACCGAGGATGTCCACAAGGACACGATCCTGATTACCGTCGCCGACGGCGATGGCATGGCCGTCAGCCTGATCTACTCGATCTTCGCGACGTTCGGTTCCGGCGTCGCCAGCCCGAAATTCGGCATCCTGTTTCACAACCGCGGCTCCGGGTTCAACCTTACCCCCGGACACCCGAACGAGGCGGGTCCGGGCAAGCGGCCGATGCACACGATCATTCCGGCCATGCGCGCAACAAACGGCAGCATCGACATGGCGTTCGGCGTCATGGGCGGCCAGTACCAAGCCGCCGGGCACGCGCATGTCCTGTCGAACATGGTCGATTTCGGCATGGATGTTCAGCAGGCCCTTGATGCTCCGCGTGTCTTCGCGGACCCGATCAGCGGCAAACTGAGGATCGAACGAGGCGTCCCGGCCGCAACCCGAGAGGCGCTGGGCGCCATGGGACATGATATCGAGGTGCCGGCCGAACCCATTGGCGGGGGACAGGCCATCATGATCGACCAGTCCCGCGGCGTGCTGATCGGCGCATCCGATCACCGAAAGGACGGCCTGGCGATAGGCTTCTAAGGTGTAATCCGCTGTCCGAACGGTCCGAAGAAATCAGTTCAGCTGGACCTGAAGCGGGTAGTGGCCATCATCGAAGTCGCCAAAGAATTCCGGCAAATCCGGGTGATCCACCGGTTCGCCGGAATAGTCGGCGACAAGGTTCTGTTCCGAGACGTAGGCCACGTAGTAGCTTTGATCGTTCTCGGCCAGAAGATGATAGAATGGCTGTTCCTTGTCCGGCCGGCTTTCCTCGGGAATGGCCTGATACCATTCCTCGGTATTCGAAAACATGGCGTCCACGTCGAAAACAACTCCGCGGAACGGATGCTTCCTGTGACGCACAACCTGACCCAAGGCGTATTTCGCGCGCGATTTAAACATAACAGTACCCCCGCGACTCTTTTAGAATCTCGACGCTTACGTGTCGACAATCGAAACCAAAAATACCGGAAACAAACTGTGAAGCTGGGCCCTACAGTGCGGCCGGGCAGCGACTCTCTCTTTCGCACGCCCGAGGATTTTGGTATCGTCGGTCAAAACCAACAAAGGCGAAAGAGGTATGAGCAGACCCGTTCGCGCCCTGATTCTTGCATTGTTCGTCGCGGCCTGCGGCAGCAGCAACTATTCGGCGCCTCGCAATCTGGACGACGCCTGCGCGATCGTCGAGCAGCGCCCCCACTATCTCAGCGCCATGAAACGCACCGAGCGGCGGTGGGGCGTTCCCGTGGCCGTGCAGATGGCAACGATCTACCAGGAATCCAAGTTCATCGGAAATGCCCGCACCCCGGTGCAGTACACGCTTGGGATCATTCCAATGGGCAGGCAGTCGTCGGCCTACGGCTACAGCCAGGCCCTGGACGGCACCTGGGATGACTACAAGAAAGAACACGGCGGCTGGGGCGCCCGGCGCGACAGCATCGACGATGCGACGGATTTCATGGGCTGGTATTTCCGCAAGTCGCAAGAAGATCTGGGCATCTCACCGGCCGACGCCAAAAACCAGTATCTTGCCTATCACGAAGGCAGAACCGGCTACAGGCGCGGCAGCCACTTCAATAAATCCTGGTTGCTGCGGATTTCCGACGAAGTGGCGGACCGCGCCGTCATATACGATGCGCAACTTCGGTCCTGCGGGATGGTCTAACCGTCCCGCTGCCCCTCTTCATAGCTGATGTTGAACAGTGTCGAGGGCAGACTCCGTCCCATCGCAAGCTGCCCCAGAATGACGGTCGTCGTGGCGCCCTGAGCGTCCCGGATGATCCACTGGCGCAACTCGACCGGGTTCGCCGTGAACTTCAGCTGGATCGTGCCGTACTCGGGATGCTCCGGATCCTGGGCCGTCACCGTCGTCGCGGTGCCGTCGAAGTCATGCCCGACGACCATGTTTCGCTGGGCAAGATTGACGTTTCTTTCAAGGATCAGGTTCAGCGGCGTCCGCGACAGCGGATAGCGCTCGGCTTTCTTCACGTTGGACTTGCCGTCGAAGATGCCGACCTGGCCACCACCCGCCATGACCAGAAGGTTCTCGGGCGGATTGTATTCGAACCGCATGCGTCCCGGCCGCTTTATGTAAAGCGTGCCCGTGGAAAGCGACCCGTCGTCGTTCACCTGGGTGAAATCGGACGTCGCGGTCTCGATTCTGTTCAGATAGTTCGAAATCGCGTTCAAGGACAGCTGGTCCGCCATCGCGGGCGATGCCGCCAGCGAAGCCGCCGCAGCGGCTATAAAGGTTCTGCGATCCATTGGCCAAGCCCCTCTTCTCTGCTCACGCCCGATATAGGCAGTGCATGTCACAGAGACCAGCGCTAGGCGATATCATCGGCGTGTCGCGGCCTATCTCAGGTGGCTGGCGACGATGAAATACGTGTCGATCAGAACGCATATGGCCAGAATTGGCAGACAAAGGACGACAATCAGATATCGAGCTGCTTGCCGGGTGAAGCGGGCACGGGGGGCGTGAACGCCCATGACTGTGTGGGTTTCCTGGGGCATTCCCACATTAACCACCCTTTAGGTAAAGCCGTGGTTAACGGTGGCCGTGGAAATTCTCGAAAACGCAACTTCGCGATCCAGGTGGCAGGCGCTGACGGACGCTGCCCAGGCCCCCTTGCAGCAATGCTGGGGTTACGGCGACGCGGCACGCTCGCTTGGCGGCGGGATCCTTCGGATGGAATTGCGCGAAGGCGGGAAAACGATTGCCCTGGCGCAGGGCATTCGGCGGCGTTGGCTGGTTCCCGTGACCCTTATAACCCGTGGTCCGGTCTGGATCGGCACACCTGACCCAGATCGGCGGTCGCGCGCCATCTCAACCCTGCGCCTCGGGCTGAACGGCACCGTTGTGCTCACACCGGACACCGGCTTGCCTGATGATGCCCTTCGGCAGGCGGGTCTGAAATGCGTGATGACACCTGCAACCGTGGCCATGCTGCCGCTTTCGACCGGATTGCGCGACCGCATGACCGGCAAATGGCGCAACCGGCTGGCGCGGGCCGAGCGCGCGGGGTTGAATGTTCGCGTCTCGCATCCCACGGCCGAAAAGCTGCGCTGGCTGCTTCAGCACGACGCCGCACAACAGAAAGCGCGGCGGTACCGCGCCCTGCCGGCCGCGTTCACCACCGCGTGGCTTGGGCAAAGCCCGAACAGCGGATTCATGGTCGAAGCCCTGAAGTCCGGCGAAACGCTTGCCGCAATGCTGTTCCTTCGGCACGGCACCTCCGCGACCTATCACATCGGCTGGACAAGCGATCGGGGACGTGCCGTCTCTGCCCACAATCTGACCCTTTGGCACGCTGCGGCGCATCTGGCGGATACGGGCGCAGCCGTGCTGGACCTCGGCCTTGTCGATACCGAAACCGCGCCGGGTCTGGCGCGGTTCAAACTGGGCACCGGCGCCAGGCCCCTCTCTACCGGCGGCACCTGGATCTGCTTGCGGCGATGACTTGCCCCTCGCGATCAGACCGCCGCGAAGGCACCGCCACGCCGGCAAGCGTCACTGTTGCTCAGGCACCAGAATCTCGCGCTTGCCAACGTGGTTGGCGGCGCTGACCAGACCGTTCTCCTCCATCTGCTCGACCAGGCGCGCGGCCTTGTTATAGCCGATGGCCAGCTTGCGCTGAATGTAGGATGTGGAACACTTGCGGTCCTTGATGACGATGGCGACCGCCTGATCGTACAGGGCGTCCTCACCGTCCGTGTTGCCTCCGGTCAGCCCAAGCACGGCGTCGATGTCGCTGGCGCTGTCATCGTCCGGCCCTTCAAGCACGCCCGAGACGTATTCGGGGCTTCCGAAGCCCTTCAGATGGTTCACGACCTCTTCCACCTCTTCGTCCGACACGAAGGGTCCGTGGACGCGGGTGATCTTCGCGCCGCCGGCCATGTACAGCATGTCGCCCTGCCCAAGAAGCTGCTCCGCGCCCATCTCGCCCAGGATCGTGCGGCTGTCGATCTTGGACGTCACCTGGAAGGATATCCGGGTTGGGAAGTTGGCCTTGATCGTGCCGGTGATGACGTCCACCGAGGGCCGCTGCGTGGCCATGATAAGGTGAATGCCCGACGCACGCGCCATCTGGGCAAGACGTTGGATGCAGGCCTCGATCTCCTTGCCCGCGACCATCATGAGGTCGGCCATCTCGTCCACGATGACGACAATGAACGGCAGGATCTCCGGCTCGAAACTTTCGGTCTCGAACACGGGTTCGCCGGTCTCGTCATCGAATCCCGTCTGCACGGTGCGCGAGAACATTTCGCCCTTCTTCAGCGCCTCGCGGACGCGCCCGTTGAAACCCTCGATATTGCGGACGCCCATCTTCGACATCTTGCGATACCGTTCCTCCATCTCGGCCACGACCCATTTCAGTGCGACGACGGCTTTCTTGGGGTCGGTCACTACGGGCGACAAAAGGTGCGGAATCCCGTCATAGACGGACAGTTCCAGCATCTTGGGGTCGATCATGATCAGCCGGCATTCCTCGGGCGTCAGCTTGTAGAGAAGCGACAGGATCATCGTGTTGATGGCCACCGACTTGCCCGACCCGGTGGTGCCCGCGATCAGCAAGTGAGGCATCTTGGCCAGGTTGGCCACAACCGGGTCGCCGCCGATGTTCTTGCCAAGCGCAAGCGGCAGCCGCTGGTTGCCGTCGCCATAGTCGCGCGACGACAATATCTCGCGCAGCACGACCTTTTCGCGGTTCTCGTTCGGCAGCTCGATCCCGATGACCGAACGGCCCGGAACGGTCGAAACCCGTGCCGACAGCGCCGACATCGACCGCGCGATGTCATCGGCCAGGCCGATCACGCGGCTGGCCTTCAGGCCGGGTGCCGGTTCAAGTTCGTACATCGTGACGACCGGGCCAGGCCGGACACTGACTATCTCGCCTTTCACGCCATAGTCGTCCAGAACGCTTTCCAGCATCCGCGCGTTTTCCTCCAGCGCCGCGTCCGACAGGTGGTGCCGCTCCACGCTGCCCGGATCGGACAGAAGCGACAGCGCCGGGATCTCGAAGGGCATTCCCTCGTCGAACAGCGACGGCTGCGCCTCGGCGCGCGCGCGCCTTGAAGGCGCCGGTTTCTTCGTGGTGTGCTGAACGACCGCCTTCGATTCGGGCGTCGCGATCCGGCTGGACTGAAACCCGCCGGCCGGGCGAAGGGGCGCGCTGACCAGTTCAGGTTCAGGCATGGTGAATTGCTCGTCCAGCGCCTGAAGTTCAGCCCATTCGTCGTCCTCTTCCAGCGCGCCCATATGTGCATCGGCCGCCATATCTGCGGTCACCGGAGGTTCGGCGCGCAAGTGGCCCTCGGGGCGGCGGACACGGCTGTTCACCGCATCGGCGATCCGGGCACTGATCCTGTCGGTCTCGTTCTCGGGCGCCGCGAAGACATCCGGTTCCTTCTTTTTCAGAAGCGAGGGCATACGTTGCAGCAATCCGGGCTTCTGCGCGGCTCCGGTTCCGTCTCGATAGGCGCGCGTGGCCTTCAGAACGGCGCTGCTCGGACTGCCCGGCTCGACCTCGGGAAGCCGCTGATCCATCTCACGACGTTCGGCGGCACGCGCCCTTGCATCCAGGGCCATGCGCAAACCCGACGACGCGCCACGGCCCAGCAAGGACAAAAGCGTATGATAGATAAGGATCAGCCCGCCCAGCAGGTAGCGCAGATAGGCCCAAAGCTCGTCACGGTTGAACCCCAGAACGAAAGCCCCCATCGCGATGGCCCCGACCGCAAGCGCAACGGAAAGCACCTTCAGTCCCAGGCCCGGCGACACGGGCAGCACGCCCAGAACGGCGCCAAGCACGGTGTCGCCGAACAATCCGCCAAGCCCGAACGAGTGGGTCCATTCCGGTCCGGGAACATGTGTCGAGGCAAAGACCGAAACCAAAGCCACGCCGATCGGCGCGAAAATCAGGCGCCCAATCGCCCGCTCTTCGCCGAAATGCGTGACGAAACGCAGGCCCCATGCGGCCATGACAAGCGCAATCGCCCAGGCGCCGTACCCGGCGATGACGTAAAGCGGCGACGCGATCGCCGCGCCGACCGGGCCAAGCAGGTTCTTCGCGGGCGTATCGGTCGCCGACAGCCAGTTCGGGTCATCAGGCGAATACGACCCCAGCATCAGCACCGTCAGCAGCGCCGCGCCAAGAAGCACCATACCAAGAAGCTCCTTGCCCCTTCGCTCGATGATCGCCTGGGTGTCGCTGTCGAAAAGCGGGTCGCGATGTCTTGCCTGATACGCCATTGCCTGTCTCGTCCCTCACTCGAAGAGGCAGTCGCGAAGCTTTTCCAGCCCGCGCTGCATTTCTTGTTCTTCGGCCACCATCGCCACGCGAATGTAGCCCTTGCCGGGGTTCTCCCCGTTCACGTCCCGCGCCAGATAGGCCCCGGGTAACACACGAATCCCCGTTCTCGTCCAAAGCTTCAAAGCCGCCTCTTCACCGTCGGCGACCGGCAGCCACAGAAAGAAGCCGGCCCTGGGCGCGCCGCAGCCATCCAGTCCGTCGAATACCCGGTCGGCGATGTCGTACTTGGCGACATATCGTGCGCGGCTTTCCTCGACATGCTTCTCGTCCGCCCAGACTGCCTCGGCGGCGCGCATCAGGGGCAGCGGCAGGGGCGCTCCCGCATAGGCGCGAAGCTGCTTCATGCGGGCGATACTGTCAGGCCCGCCTGCCACAAAGCCCGACCGCAGCCCGGGAAGGTTCGACCGCTTGGACAGCGAATGAAAGACCAGAACCCGCTCGGGGTCGGCGCCAAACTCGGCCGCCGCCTCGAGCGCACCCATCGGGGGCGCGTCGCGGTAGACCTCGGAATAACATTCGTCGGCGAAGATCAGGAAATCGTGCTTCTCTGCCAGCGCCAGCAGGTCGCGCCAATAGTCCCGGCCGGCGACTGCGCCCTGCGGATTGGACGGCGAACAGACATAGGCAATCGCCGTCCTGTCCAGTGTCTCGGCGTCCAGCGAGGTGAAGTCCGGCAAGTACCCGGTCGACCGTGTCGCGGCCATATAGACCGGCTCCGCTCCGACCGACAGCGCCGCAACGGCATAGACGGGATAGAATGGATTCGGGACCAGGATCACCGGTTTGCGGCCGCCCTTCGTCTCCGGGCAAAGCGCCATCGCGGCGTTGTAAAGACCCTCGCGCGTCCCGTTCAGCGCCATCACCTGGCGGTCGGCATCCAGGCGCACACCGAACCGGCGATGCATCCAGTCGGCATTGGCCTGCAACAGTTCGGGCGTTCCTTCGTTCGGCGGATACTTTCCGAATCCCTCGGTATTGGCCGCAACCAGGTGGGTCACGAACGACGGCCAGTTGTGCCGCGGCTCTCCAATTGTCAGATTCAAAACGGCTCCACCCCCCGGATGGGGGTCGAGAAGACCGCGCAGGCGCGGCCACACGTGCTCCGTTAGGTTCGAAAACCGCTCGGGAAAAACCATCTCTGCCTCAAGTTCGGGGTCATCACGCCCCGTTTCGGCAAAAGATAGCCTGCAAGGGCCGCCGTGGTCCATGCCCGACAGCGGATTTTTTCAGCCCCGGAAACCAGATGTGGCTTTTAGGACAGCGCTTTCTCGGCGGCTTTTCCAACCCGAAGAAGCCGCTCTTCATTCGGACCCTGAAACAGGATGCCGCACGAGGGAACGCCCGTGGGCAGGGTCAGCCCGGCAAGGCCCATCAGATTGCCGATCCGCGTATTCTGCAACGTCAGCAGGTTCTCGGCCGCAAAGAAGGCATGGTCCTCGGTAACGGCATCGATCTTTGGCGGCGTGATGGGACTGGTCGGCAGGATCACCGCGTCGAAACCGGCCGTCGCCTCGGCATATTCGGCGCGGTATCGGTCAAGCGCCTGCCAGGCCGCCACATAGTCGGGGCCAGAGATGTTGGCGCCACTCCGGAACCGCTCGCAGACGGGGCCGAACATCGCGCCTGGGTCAGCATCGATCAGGTGCTTCCAGGTGCCGTAGGCCTCAGGCGCAAAAACCTGGCCCGTCAGCCCCATCGCCTTGGAAACACACTCGATTTCAACGGATTGCACGATGGCCCCCGCCGCCTGAATCCGCTCCACCGCGCTTTGAAAACCAGCCCGTGGCGCGTCTCTCAGATTGTCGAAGGCCGACGTCTTCAGAATGGCCAGCCGCGCGCCCTTCAGCGTCGCGCCCTCCAGGTCCGCAGCCCGGCCATTCTCCATCGCCGCCAGCAGCAGCGCCGCATCCTCGACCGACCGGCAAAGCGGACCCACCGTATCGAAACGCGCGCACAGCGGCACGACGCCTTCCAGCGACAGGCGGCCCGAAACCGTCTTCAGCCCGACCAGGTCATTCCAGACCGCCGGCACACGCACCGATCCGCCGGTATCCGACCCGATGCCGGCCGCGGCCAGACCAAAGGCCACCGATGTCGCGGCGCCCGAAGACGAACCGCCCGAAACGGCTTCCTCGTCGTTGATGCAGGGCGGCGAGGCGGTGATGGGGTTCAGACCCAGCCCGGAAAAGGCGAGTTCGGTCATGTGCGTCTTGCCCAGGCAGACAAGGCCCGCCTGCGTCGCGTTCGCCAGCACCCGCGCGTCGCGCTCGGGCACCCGGCCTTTCAACAGCGCCGTTCCCGCCTCGGTCAGGACACCAGCGGTATCGAACAAGTCCTTCCACGATATCGGCACGCCATCCAGCGGCGAGCGGCGCAAACCCGATTTTGCCCTCTGCGAAGCGGCCGACGCCTCGGCCCGCGCGCGATCCGCCGTCAGCCGCGCATAAATGCGGTCGCGGTGCCGGTGCCCGCCGATCGCTTCCAGATAAGTCTCGGTCAGATCCCGTGGATCGATCCGCCCCGCCTCGATCCCGCGCCCAAGTTCCGACGCCGTAGAATACAACCAGTCTTCCATGCCCTGCCCTCCGCTGCGGCGACGGTAGCGGCAGTGCGGCGCATGGACAATGGCCCGTGCAGGGTCATATTGCGGGCCATGAATTTCGATACCGATATTGTCATCGCTGGCGGCGGGCTGAACGGCACGACCTTGGCGCTTGCCCTGGTCTCGGCCGGTTTCGACGTTACCGTGGTCGATCCCCTGCCCAAGTCTTCGCGCTCGGCAGGTGACTTCGACGGACGGGGCTATGCCCTGTCGATCCTGTCGCAACGCGTGCTGAAGGCTTTGGGCATCTGGGCCGCTGTTTCCAGGCAGGCGCAGCCAATTCTCGATATCGTCGTGACCGACGGTCGCGCCGGCGAAGGTCCCTCGCCGTTCATGCTGCATTTCGACCATACCGAGATCGAAGAAGGCCCGATGGGATACATGATCGAGGACAGGCTTCTGCGCCCCGCGCTGCTGGCCGCACTCGATGACGCGGGTGTGGTTCAGATCGACGAAGCGCGCCTCGTCCAGCAGGCGCCGGATGCCGGTGGCGTCACGGTCACGCTAGACGACGGCCGCACGATCAGGGCGCGCGTTCTGGTCGGATGCGACGGCAAGACAAGCGCCGTGGCGCGCCGCGCGGGAATACCCCGGATGGGGTGGCGCTATGGCCAGACGGCCCTTGTCTGCGCCATCGGTCACGAGAAACCGCATCACGGAACGGCGCACCAGTTCTTCATGCCACCCGGCCCGCTTGCGATCCTGCCCCTGTCGGGCAATCGGTCTTCGATCGTGTGGTCCGAGTCCGACGCAGAAGCCTCACGCATCCAGAGCCTGAACGACGCGAAGTACCTCGACGAACTGCGGCCCCGCTTCGGTGATTTCCTGGGCGACATCGCCCTGACAGGAAAGCGGTTCACCTATCCGCTGGAGTTGTCCATCGCCCAGCGTTTCGTCGCAGACCGCATTGCACTTCTTGGCGATGCGGCGCACGCGGTTCATCCGATTGCAGGACAGGGCCTGAATGCCGGCCTGAAAGACGTGGCCGCCCTGGCCGAGGTTCTGACCGACGCCCGGCGCCGGGGCGAAGACTTCGGCCGCTCGGATGTCCTGTTGCGGTACCAGCAGTGGCGCAGGTTCGACGTCGCGACGCTTGCCTTGGCTACGGACACATTCAACAGGCTGTTTTCGAACGACAATTCACTGCTCCGGGCGATCCGGGATGTCGGCCTTGGCGTGACCAACGCGCTCCCCTCGCTACGCCGCGGCTTTATCCGCGAGGCTGCCGGCCTGACCGGAGAGCTTCCGCGCCTGGCACAGGGCAGACCCCTCTGAGCGTCATTCAAGCTTGCGTGCTTCGTCGACCAGCATGATCGGGATACCGTTCCGGATCGGATAGGCCAGGTGCGCGGCTTTCGAGATCAGTTCCTGCCGTTCCGCATCATATGTCAGCGGCGCACGGGTTTCCGGACAGACAAGGGCTTCCAGCATGCGCCGATCATAAAGGTGTTCGCTCATTGCAGCATCTCGTCGGCGCCGCCGCCACGCATGGAAAATTCGATCAAGGTCACTAGCGTCTCGCGCCGGGTCTCAAGCGAGGGCGCCTCAAGAAGCGCCTGTTTGTCCTCGGGCTCGAACGGGCAGAGCATCGACAGAGAATTGATCAGAAGTTCATCCTCTGCCTCCTTGAGCGAGCTCCAGTCAGTCTGCAGTTCCTCGACCTCGAAATACCTCTTCAAAAGGTTGAAGAACGCATCCCGCCTGAACCCCTTGTCTCTCTCGGCGCCTCCAAGATCGCGCTCGAACCCCGCCCACGACACATCGCACCGCCGATAGGGCGTGAAGCCATCTACCTCTTTCTGAACGCGAAAACGGGAAATTCCGGCCAGCGTGATCATGTACCGGCCATCCTCCGTCTCCGAGAATGCCGTAACGCGGCCTGCGCAGCCGATCGCGTGCAGCTTGTTGGAATCCATGTTGCCGCCAAGCGGCTGAACCATTCCGATCAGACGCTGCGGCGTCTTCAGCACGTCATCCAGCATCGCCAGGTAGCGCGGCTCGAAGATATGCAACGGCAATCGGGCGCGCGGCAACAAAAGCGCACCCGGAAGCGGGAAGACAGGGATCGTCTCGGGAAGGTCGGACTTGGCGATCATGTATGGCACCTAGTCCGTCCTCCCCCGTCAGGCAAATATCATCGACGATAATTTGCGGCGTCCGTGCAAGGCTACCGGATCGTTCGGTTTGAGCGCATCGAAAATCTTGAAAAGCTGGGCTTTCGCCGCCCCGTCGTTCCACTCGCGATCACGGCGGAAGCTTTCCAGCAATTCATTGACCGCACCTTCCGCATTCCCCGACGCATAAAGCGCCTGCGCCAGGTCAAGCCGGGCCTGGTGATCATCGGGGTCGGCGTCGACTTTCGCCTGAAGTTCAGCCACGGGACCGGCGTTCGCCGCCTGCCGCGCCAGATCGATCTGGGCACGAACCCCCTCGATTTCGGGTGCCGAGGCAATCTCATCGGGCACGCTGTCCAGGATCTGTTCCGCCTTCTCGGTTTCGTCCAGAGCCAGGTGACTTCTCGCCAGCCCGGCATAGGCGGCGGTGTTCTGCGGGTCTTCCTGGATGACCGCGGCAAAGACCTGCGCCGCATCCGCGGCCGCACCCTCGTCCAGCATGCTCTCGGCAGCCTCCAGCGCCTCGGACAGACCGCCGTCCGTCTCGCCACCCGCCGCTTTGACAAGGCGCTCGATGAATGCCTTCAGTTCCGAGCCTGTCACCGCGCCCTGAAAACCGTCGATCGGCTGTCCCTGCCAGAAGGCATAGACCGTCGGGATCGACTGAATGCGAAGCTGCCCGGCGATCGCCTGGTTCTCGTCGACGTTCACCTTGACCAGTTTCACCTTGCCGCGCGCATCACGCACCGCGCTTTCCAGCGCCGGCGTCAACTGGCGGCACGGCCCGCACCAGGGCGCCCAGAAATCCACGATGATCGGAACGGTCTGACTTGCCTCCACGACGTCCGCCATGAACGTGGCTTCCGAGACATCCTTGATCAGATCGCCGGCAGGTTCTTCGGCGGGTCCATTCGGATTAAGTTCAAGCATTGTGGTCCCCAACTAGGTGTTGTCGGGCCTTATATGCGAACGCATGGCGAAAGACCAAGGGGGTGACCCTGAAATCAAGGCTTCGAATGCGGGAACCAGCCAACGGGAACAGTGCCGCATCCCCGGCGACAAGCCGCAGCGCCTATTCCATCCGTCTGCGCTGTTCCTCGGTCAGGGGAAGGCACCCGGTAAGGCCGGCGGGCAGAACCAGCCAGGCTCCGGCGGCATAAAGTTCCTTCGCCATGCCGGGACGATTTGACACGGTCAGGGCAACCCGGTTCATTCCCAGTATCGCCGTGTCACGTGGCAACGACTGCATCACCGAAGCGGAAGGGAACGGAACCACGGCGCCCGGCGCCGCGTCGGACACGCGCATCACCACCGCCATGACCGCTATCCAACCGATCAGAACCAGCGGCAGGGCGACCAGTCCGCGCCTAATAATCGTGGACATGTTCCAGCCTCAGCCCGTCAAGGCCCCGCAGCCTGTCCGCCAAAGACGCCACCGGCACCAGGATCAGGTGCCGCCAGTCGCCGTATCCCTGACGCGGAAAGCTGTGCAACGCCCCCGCCGCTTCCGGCTTGTCGGACAATGCCGTGAACAGGATCTCGTCATTCCCGGCAATCTCGACGATGTCCGCCCCGTTCGCGGCCAACCGCTCCAGCACGCGCGTGAATGCCCGGTAGCGGTCCGTTTCGATCTCGATACCTTCGGCCCGCTCGGCAATGACGTTTACGCCGTCGACAGCAGCCAGTTCCGAGGCCGCAAGACCGGACACGATCGAACGCAGGCGCAACTCGTCCGCGCCGATCTCCGCCACGGCCTGCTCGATCACCTTCGCATAGCGCGCCTTCGCGCCGTACTCCAGGCTCAGCGCCATCAGTCGTTCCCGATCCCGCAGCGCATCCGTGGCCGTCAGCCGCAGCGCGTCGATGTCGCCCGCGAAGTCCCATTCGTACCAGGGAACCTGCTGAAGAAAGCGGGCATAGGCGGCCGCCTGTTCCGCGCTCAGGTCGTCCAGCGGCGCGCGTTCGCCCCCCCGAATCCAGGTGGCGACCCGTCCAAGCGTTTCCTCGTACGCGGCCTTGGCAAGAAGCTCGGCGGTAAAGCTGACGCCGATCGTGTAGATCGTCATCTTGCTGTCGCCCGTCATTCCGCCCATCTCGTCGGCGCGCGCCTTCAACGGGCACAGCGCCTTCCAGAAACCCGTCACAGCCCTGACATAGCCGAAATCGTGGGGATCGCCGTCGCGAACCACACGGGCATAATCGTCATAGGCATGAACGATGTGCCATTCCGGATAGGTCGTCAGCGTCCGGCTTTCCGCGCGTTGCCAGTCGGGGTCCGTGATGATGGGATCATACCCGGCGAACGCGGGCGTGCCGGTGCAGGCGATCTCGGTATATCCCACCGGCGCCAGAAGAAGCGCCGCGATCACGGCCAGCGCCAGGGACGCCCGCTTCAGCCAGCGCCAGAGAAACCTCATGACCGACGCCCAAGGAACAACCCCGAGAAAAGCGCAATGCCGCCAAGCGCGATGTGGGGCAGGTTCGCAAGGATCTTGAAGCCGAAATCCAGCTCCTGAACGCCATACGTGAAGATGCCGAAATCCAGATACCCCGATCCGGTCGCAAGTCCCAGCGCACCGTCGCCAAGATAAAGCGCTCCGAACAGGACCAGAAACGTCCGCGCGGCGCGGGACGAAACCAGCGCCGCAATCAACGCCCAGGCGGCCGAGGCCGCGTGAAGTGCGTCGTCGAAGAGATCCAGCGCGAAGACCCCGAAGGCGACGCCCTCGGCGTCCGTCACGCCGGGGATGTAATTCAGCGAGGCCGCGCCCAGCAGCACGACGAAATAGCCCAGCGCGATCTTCTGGTGAATGGTCATGTCAGACCTCCAAGGTAGGTGTCCCAGAACAGGTTGCGGAACAGAAGGTCGGGGTCCAGCTCGCGCTTGGCCCGCACGAAGCGCTCTGCGGAAGGATACCCCCTCCTCAACTGCTCGACCGTCGCGTGGGGACGGTACGGCAGGTAATACGTGCCGCCGATCTCCAGCACCCGGTCGATCAGGGCGCGGGTCATCCGCCGATGGTCGGCCTCGGACCGAACCGTCATTTCCTGGCTGAACAGCATGACGCAGGCGATGCGGGGTCCGGGCGCATAGGCCAGCACGCTGGTCGTGTCGGGCTCGACCCAGCGCAGAGTGATGTTCAGCATCTCCTGATAGCTGGCCGGGATCACGTCCTGGCACGCCTGCATGAAATCCGCGAATGCATCAGGTGGCACGAAGTACTCGTGCAGGATGTCGGTCCGCGTGGGATCGCGGTCGTCCAGCGTGATCACCGGCTCGTTCAGAAGCGAATTTCGGGTGACCTCGCCCGACCCGATCCGCGGACCAAGCGAGGCTTCGAACCACCAGCGCAGATCCTTTGCGGGCTCGTTCAGCAACTGGGCACGAAACACCCGCGCCGCTGCACGACTCATGAACCCCGACCCGGCCGCCGGGGGCAGATCGTCCTGATCGCCCGCCTCGCGATAGGTGATCATCAGCGCGTCGTCGAAGAAACCGTCGCGGTCGACGTTCAGGCGGCCATAGGCCATGTTCACATCGCCCGCGCCGACCGCTGCGGCGAAGGCGGGCGCGTAATCCCGTGACGCCATCCGCTCGAACGCCGGCACAAGACGCCGGTTGGGCGCCATCTCGACCTCCATGTCGATGATGGCACCCGTCAGACCATAGCCCCCCATTGTCAGGCTGAAGAGATCCGCGTTCTCGTCGCGCGAGGCCGTGACCACGTCGCCATCGGCCAGCATCATCCGGAGGCTTCGAACCGTCGCGCCCATCGGCCCGTGCGGCACCGGCCAGCCGTGCGCGTTTACACAAAACGTCGCCGCGACGCCGAAATCGTTGTTCGACTGCATGACCTTCGGGCCGAACCCGATGGGGTCCAGCGCAGCAATCACCTGGCTCCAGCGCGCGCCGCCGTGCACGCGGTAAGTCGCGTTCGCGGTATCGGGCTCCAGATACCCGCTGTCGAACGTCACCGCGTGCCCGTTCGCGGGAATGGCATGCCCACCCATCGAGTGCCGCGCCGCGCCGATGTTGAAAGGCCGCCCGTCGGCTCGCGCGTCGCGCAGTTCGGCGCGCAGCCGCGCGATCAGGGCTTCGTCCGGATCCTCGGACATGATGGTATGACGATGAACCGGCGTCTCGCTCAGCAGACTGGCGTCGTTCAGCGTGCCCGCCGCACCACCCGGCGCCAACGAGGCGGTGCCGACCTGGCTTGGCGCATTCCCGGCAATCGTGTGGCCGATGGCCCCGCCGATCACGGCGCCGCCTCCAAGAAGCGCGGCCCGGCGCGTCAGGTTACCCATGTCTCAGATATTCCCTCGGCCAGGTCGCATGGCGTCCTACAGATCGAATGTTGCAAATACCGGCGCATGGTCGCTGGGCTTTTCCCATCCGCGCGCCTCGCGAAGAACCCGGCTGGAATGCCCCGCGTTGGCGATATCCGGCGTGGCCCAGACGTGATCCAGCCTGCGGCCCTTGTCGGCGGCGTCCCAATCCGGGGCGCGATAGGACCACCAGCTGTAAAGATTGCCCTCGGGAATATCTTTCCGCGTGACGTCGACCCAGCCCCCGGCATCCTGGGTCTCGCCCAATTGCGCCACTTCGACAGGCGTGTGGCTGACGACTTTCAGCAGTTGCTTGTGATTCCACACGTCGTCTTCGCGGGGCGCGATATTCAGATCCCCGACAAGGATCGACCGCTCCGGCCGCTCACCGTGAAAGGCGTCCCGCATCTCGGTAAGATAATCCAGCTTCTGCCCGAATTTCTCGTTGACGTCCCGGTCCGGCACGTCCCCGCCTGCGGGCACGTAGAAATTGTGGATGGTCACGCCGTTTTCCAGTTGCGCGGCGACGTGCCTTGCATGCCCCAACGCGGCATAATCCACGTCCCCGACATCCAAGATCGGCAGCCTGGAAAGGATCGCGACACCGTTATAGCCCTTTTGCCCCCGCGCCACGAGATGCCTGTATCCCAGCGCCGCGAAACCTTCGGTCGGGATCTTGTCGACCGGTGACTTGCACTCCTGAAGGCACAACACGTCCGGGGCTTCCTCTTGCAGCAGTTTCAGCACGATAGGCTCGCGCAGCCGCACCGAGTTGATATTCCAGGTTGCAATCGTGAACGCCATTCACAAACTCCTCCAGTGGCATGTAGGGGCTCTGTTCCCCCTTGCCTAGGTCGGCTTCACCCGGGCCGCAAGCGTGTCTGCACTGAAGGTCTAGTCGATTTTCCGGACGTGCGGGAAATCGCCCGTCTCGATATAGGCCAGTTCCTCGGGCGTCGAGACCCGTCCGAGGATCGGATTTCGGTGGGGATGGCGGCCGAAACGGGCGATGATCTCTCGCACGCGTCTTGCCTGCGCAATGCCCCGTTCGATCATGTCTTCCTCGCCTTCGCGCGCGATCTTCGGGAAATCCTGGTTCAGGCGTATGCAAAGGTCCATGCGTTCCAGGTGATCCGGACCCTCGCAGTGGGAAATGCAGATGATGTAGAACTGCCGCTGAAATGTATGCGCAAGCGCCTCGTAATGGCCGTTCTCAAGACCCTGAAGGGCAAGCCTGGCGGCCTTGATGTCCTGACCATAGGCACCGGGCGTATCGCGCCACAGGGATCGGGGAAACTGATCCAGCGTCAGGATCAGCGCCAGACGGCCATCCGCGGTCTCGGCCCAATGATCCAGCCGTCCCTCGGCCGCGGCCAGTGTGACCTCCGCGTAATCGCGGCATATCGCTTCGTCCATGCCGCCCTGCATGCGGCTGTTCCAGAATGCCGGAACCTCCTCCGGGGCCGCGTCCGCCAGACCTTCGGGAAACCAGAATGCCAGGATCTCGTCCGGCGATACCTCGGTCGCGTCTCTCATCCCGTTCTCCAATCCATTGCGCCAGCCCGGTTTCACCGGCGCGCGCGAAATATCGAAACAGACAAACCAGGGTAACGACCGACCCTCGGCCTACTCGGCCGCTATCTTGATCACCGGTTCCATCTCCGCAAACGATTCTTCCGGCAGGTGGCACTTGATCTGATGACCCACACCGGTCGTGCGCATCGGCGGCACCTCGATGTCGCACAGCCCGCCCGGAACCCTGTCCTTCCACTTGCAGCGGGTCTGGAACGGACAGCCGGACGGCGGGTTCATCGCCGACGGTATGTCGCCGTCCAGAACGACGTGCTTCTTCTTCACGCTGGTGTCCGCGATGGGCACGGCGGAAAGAAGCGCCTCGGTATAGGGATGATACGGTGGCGAAAAGACCTGGTCGGTGCTGCCGATCTCGACCACGTGGCCCAGGTACATGACCATTACCCGGTCAGCCAGATAGCGCACGATGGACAAATCGTGCGAGATGAACAGAAGCGTCGTCTTCTCGTTTCTCTGGATCTCCATCAGAAGGTCCGTCACCGCGGCCTGAACCGACACGTCAAGGGCCGAGACCGGTTCATCCGCGATCACGATCCGCGCACCGCCGGCAAAGGCGCGCGCGATCCCGACGCGCTGCTTCTGCCCCCCCGACAGCTGTCGCGGCATGCGGTCGGCGAACTCGCGCGGCAACTTCACGAGGTCCAGCAACTCCAGCATACGCTCACGGCGCGATTCAGGCGTCGTGCCGATACCGAAGACCTCCAGCGCCCGGATGATCTGGCGGCCCACGGTCATGGACGGGTTAAGCGTGTCGAAGGGGTTCTGAAACACCATCTGAACGTTCGAAATCGTCTTGGTGTCGCGCGCCTCGATGGGCACGTCCTGGATCTCTTTGTTGTCCAGTAGGATGCGCCCCGAGGTCGCCGTCTCAAGCCCCATCAGAACCTTGGCGAAGGTGGATTTGCCGCAGCCCGATTCCCCGACGATGGCCAGGGTTTCGGATTCCCGCGCCTCGAAAGACAGGGTCTCGTTGGCCTTGACGACCTTGCGATCCTTGCCGCCGAAAAGCGCGTTGGCGGCCACCTCGTAATACTTCTTGAGGTTCTCCATCTTCAGCACCACCTGGCCCGGTTCGGCCTTCTGGTGGGTAGCCCCGGCCTTGATCGGTGCGTTCCAGTCGATCTCCTGAAACCTCAGGCAACGCGTATCGTGGCGTTCGTCGCCGGGAACGCTGGCCATCCTGATGTCGCCGGCATCGCAGCGGCCCACTTCGAAATAATCACAGCGCGGACCGAAATTGCAGCCGTCGGGCCGTTCGTGCGGCAGCGGAAAGTTCCCCGGAATGGCGACCAGCGGACGGGCGTTCTTGTCGGCGCCCGGCAGCGGGATCGAACGGAACAGCGCCTGCGTATAGGGATGCTGCATCTTGTCGAACACGTCCACGATCGAGCCGGTCTCGACCGCCTCGCCGGAATACATCACGCAGATCCGGTCGCAGGTCTCCAGCACCAGGCCCAGGTTGTGGCTGATGAACAGCATGGACGTGCCGTACTTCTTGCCAAGGTCCTTCACCAGTTGGACAACGGCGGCTTCCACGGTGACGTCAAGCGCGGTGGTCGGTTCGTCCAGGATCAGAAGCGACGGCTTCGACATCAGCGCCATGGCGATGACGATCCGCTGCTGCTGGCCGCCCGACAGCTGGTGCGGATAGCTGTTCAGCATGCGTTCCGGGTCGGGCAGGCGCACGTCGGTGACGACTTCCAGGGCGCGCTTGTATGCCTCCTTCTCGTCCACGCCTTCGTGGATCATCGGAACTTCGATAAGCTGCCTGCCGATCTTCATCGCCGGGTTCAGCGAGGCCATCGGCTCCTGGTAGATCATGGCGATCTCCGAGCCTCGGATGTCGCGCAGTTCTTCCTGGCTCATCTCGTTCAGGTTGCGGCCCTTGAACTTGATGGTGCCGCCGACGATGCGGCCGTTGACCCCCAGATCCTGCATGACACCCAGCGCCACGGTGCTTTTCCCGCAACCCGACTCTCCGACCAGCCCCATCGCCTCGCCGGGCTGCACGGTGCACGAGAAATCCATGACCGCAGGGATCTCGCGCAGCCTCGTGAAGAAGCTGATCGACAGCTGGTCGATCTCGAGGATCGGTCCGTCATGGTCCCACTTGGCCATTAGTTACCCCTTTCCGAGGGCGAAAACCGGGATCGGCATCGCATGGAAAATGCGCGCGCGATCCGCCCGTAATCGGCCGGCCGCATCAATCTCTCAGACTTTCTTCGCGCAGGCCGTCGGCCAGCAGGTTCAGGCCCAGGACAAGGCTCATCAGCGACAGCGCCGGAACCAGCGCCGGGTGCGGATAGATCGACAAAAGCTTGCGCCCGTCGTTGATCGTCGAGCCCCAGTCCGGGCTTTCGGGCGACAGTCCCAGACCGAAGAAGCCCAGCGTGCCCAGCAGGATCGTGGTGTAGCCGATGCGCAGGCAGAAATCGACGATCAGCGGTCCCCGCGCGTTGGGCAAGATCTCCCACAGCATGATGTACCACGGCCCCTCGCCCCGCGTCTGACCCGCAGCCACGTAATCGCGCGTCTTGATGTCCAGCGCGATGCCGCGGACGATCCGGAACACGGTAGGCGAGTTCACGAATACCACCGACACGAACACCACCAGCAGGTTCGGCGGGAACTCGATGATGCCCAGAGGGTCCATGTTCCAGGCGATACCGAAATACAGCCACAGCCCGATCACCAGCGTGATCGCGATGTAGATGTTCCGCTTCATCGGCTGCACGTAGTAGCGCGAGTTGATCAGGATCGTCAGGAAGATGATCGGAAAGATGAACAGCACCGCCGCCATATAGACCGGGATGCCGGTCAGAACGATCTCGGGGGTGACCAGCAGGTAGAACAGAAGGATCACCGGGAAGGCCAGGATCAGGTTCGCCAGGAAGGTCAGGAACGTGTCCAGCTTGCCGCCGTAATAGGCTGCCGGCAAACCAAGCGTGATCCCCACCATGAACGCGAACAGCGTCGCGAAGGGGGCCACCTTTATCACCTCCCAGGCGCCCTTGATCATCCGGCTGAACACATCGCGCGCCAGGTTGTCGCCGCCCAGCAGGTAATAGGGGTAGATCCCCGAACCATCGGGCGCCGGTTCGCCCGGCAGCTTGTTCTTCATGCCCGAGACCTGGCCCAGCGGATCATGGGTCACGATCATGTCCATTGCCCCGAAAACGCCGGTGAAGACCCAGAACATGACGATGGCAAAGCCGATCATGCCGATGGTCGAGTCGAACAGCTTGCCGTAAAGGCCCAGCCGCCGCTTGAAGGTGATCGACAGCGCGAAGGTCACCGCCAGCGCGATCCAGACCGGCAGGAACCGCGTCGAGACGGTGCCGATGATCCCCTTGGCTTCGAGACCGGGCATCAGGATGCCGCCGAAAAGATAGCCCAGGACAACCAGCAGGATCAGGCCGAAGCTCCACTTCACGGCCATACCCGCATAGTCGGCCGGACCCCGCCGCGCCGCCAGCACATCGCCATTCACCGCCGCGTCGATCGCGAAGAAACTGGTGACGATCTGCAAGACCACGGCCACCGCGAACACGGCGCACAGGCCCAGGAAGATCGGGTTCAGGAACGAGAGGTTTCCGGTCCAGGTCAATGGTTCCATGTGTCCAGCCTCCTCACGCTATCCGGATACGGGGGTTCAGGTAGACATACCCGATGTCGGATATGAGCTGGGTGATCAGCACCACGAAGACCGCAACCACCGAACAGGCCAGCAGCAACTCGATGTCGTTGTTGCCGGCCGCCTGCACCAGCGTCCAGCCGAAGCCCTTGTAGTTGAACAGGGTCTCGACGATCACCACGCCGTTCAGAAGCCAGGGGAACTGCAGCATGATGACCGTGAACGGCGCGATCAGCGCGTTCCGAAGGGCGTGCTTCAGCACGATGTTGCGGAAACTGACGCCCTTCAGCCGCGCGGTGCGGATATACTGCGCCGTCATCACCTCGGTCATCGAGGCGCGGGTCATCCGCGCGATATAGCCCATGCCGTAAAGCGCGATGGTCAGGACCGGCAGGAAGAAGTTCTCGAAGTTCGCGTCTTCGGCGGCACTTGTCGCCGTTCCCTTGAAGATCTTCCAGCCCGCCGACGAGGCGAATAGCGTGATGAAGATGACGCCCGAGACGTATTCCGGCGTGGCCGTCGACGCGATCGAGAACGTCGACAGCGAGCGGTCCAGCTTCGACCCCTCGCGCATCCCCGCAAGCACCCCGATCAGCAATGCCGAGGGCACCATAAGCACCATGACCCAGAACATCAGCTTGCCGGTCAGTCCCAGCCGCGTCGCGATGATCGACGAGACGTCATCCTTGAAAACGGTCGAAACGCCCCAGTCGCCCTGCAGAACGCCGCAAAAGCGGGGATGCCGGTCGACCTCGGCGCGCGGGTCGATACAACGCCCCCGAACCTCTCCGTCAGCGTCCTCGATCGTCCATCCCGGCGCTACGCCCAGCCATTGCGCATACCGCACGACCAACGGATCGGCGAAACCGTTCCGCTCAAGCCACTGCCCGACCTGCACGTCGGTCATCCGGACGTTGCCTTGTGTCTTGGCAAGTTTTTCCAGGTTGGGCTGAAGATTTGTCAGGAAGAAGACGACGAAGCTCAGGCAGATTGCCGTCAGAATCATCACGCCGACACGGCGAAGAATGAATTGTCCCATGCGTTCCCTTCAGGTCTGTCGCCTTTCGCCCATATCGGACGAAGACCCGCCTCCCCTGGGCGATGGAGCGCCCGCAAGACCACGCAGGTCCCGCGGGCGCCGGTATCAGGCCGCGAAGCCGAACTTGTAGAAGTGGAACTCGTGCGCCGGGTGCTTCTCGGCGCCCACCACATCTCCCCGGTGATGGTTGTACAGCGACCGCCAGTAGGGCTGGATGATCACGCCCTCGTCGCGCATGATCTGCTCGACCTGGGCCATGATCTCGCGCCGCGCATCGGAATCGGCAATCGCCAGCGCGTCGTTGATCAGCCGGTCGAAGTCCTCGTTCGCGAAGGCGCTTTCGTTCCAGGCCTCGCCGGAACGGTAGGCCAGCGAAAGAACCTGAACCTCCAGCGGGCGGTGGTTCCAGGTCGTCGCCGAGAACGGATACTTGGTCCAGTCGTTCCAGAAGGTCGCGCCGGGCAGCACGGTCCGCTTGATGTTGATGCCGGCATCGCGCAGCTGCGCGGCGACGGCATCGCCCGTGTTCCGCTCGAAATCGTCATCCACGGTGATCAGCTCATGCTCGAAGTCGGCCATGCCGGCCTCGTCCATCAGCGCCTTGCCGGCAGCCGGATCGTAGGTCGGCGCGCCGATGTCGGCATAGGCCGGGTGAATCGGGCAGACGTGATGGTTCTCGGCCACCGTGCCCCGGCCCGAATAGCCAAGCTCCAGGCAGACTTCATTGTTTACCGCCATCGCCAGGGCGCGGCGAACGCGCGCGTCGGCATAGGGAACGATGCCACCCACCTCGGCCACCTGGTTCGGGCGGAAGACCAGCGTGGCCGCGGTGATGGCCTCGGTCCGGGTCCAGCCGATGTCGTCCATGATGTCCACGAACTCGCCCACGGTCTCGTAGAACAGATCGACCTCTTCGGAATCCGCCGCAGCCAGCCAGGACGCGGGATCGTTGCCGTAATCGATCATCTCGATCCGGTCCAGATACGGCCCGCCATAGACCTCGGTTCCCCACCAGGGCTGGTCGGCCTTCTCGATGATGCAGCGAACCCCGACTTCCAGCGTGACGCCCTTGTAGGGACCGGTGCCGATCCATGTGTCGTAAGGCGCCTCGTGGTCATGATCCTTGTGCGCGATCGCAGCCGGATAGTCCGACATGTTTGCGATGATCGCGATGTCGGGCTGGCTGAGGTTCAGCACGACCGTCAGGTCGTCCACGACCTCGATCGCGCCGGGCCTGGCCTTGCCGTCTTCCTGAAGGCCGGTCATCCGCGAGGCCATCGAGTTGGTTTCGACGTCGGCGTCGCACCACCCCTCGATATTGCGCGCCACGTCGGCGGCGGTGAAGTCCGAGCCGTCATGCCATTTCACGCCCGGCCGCACGCGCAGCGTGTACTGCGTCGCGTCCTCGTTCACGTCCCAGCCTTCCAGCAGCATGCCGCGGAACGTGCCGTCGGCATTGTACTCGACCAGGTATTCCAGGATGCCCCGGCTCTGGTTGCCCACTTCGGACCAGTCGTACGAACGCGGTTCTTTCATCGCCTTGACCAGCGTCTGGATACGCAGCGTCCCGCCCTGTTGGGCATGGGCGGCGGCCCGGGCCGGCTGCGATGCGCCGATCAGGCCGTATGCGGCGGTAGAAGTAAGGCCCAGCGCGGTCGCGCGGGTCAGGAATTCGCGGCGGCTGATCTTGCCGTCACGATATTCGTCGGCGTGCATCAGCGCGGCCGGATGTACGGCTTTGCTGTTACCAATGTGTCTGTTCATCTGGCGGTCTCCCTGTCAGGTTCTTGGCCCCTCTGGCGCCAGTCCCAAGCCTGGTAACCGAAAGGCATCTGTCGTTTTCGGGTCGAAATCCCCTCACTGGCGCATAACCGCACGCAGCAAAGGGGCCGTCAACAACCGGTTCCGGCATCAAACATAACATTTGCGACATCGCTGTCACCCGAAAACGACATGATCCGTCGCTTCAGTGAGCGTTGCGAAACTCGGTCGGCGACTGACCCGAACGCGCGCGGAAAGCGCGTGTGAAATAGGCCGCGGAAGCATACCCGCTCTGCCTTGCGATCTCCGAGACCGACAGCCTCGAATCCTTCAGAAGCCGGCGTGCCTCGAAGTGGCGGCGGTCGGTCAGGATATCCAGCGCCGGAACCCCCGCCACTTTCCGGCAGACCCGCGACAGATGCGTCGGCGTCACGCCCAGAAGCTGGGCATAATGCTGCACGCCGTCGGGTCGGCGAAAGTCGCGCTCGACCAGCGACGTAAACGCCTCGGCCAGGCGGTGCGCGGCGGTATCGACCCTCATGCCAGGCGATGTCGGCTGCTTGTCGGCCAGATCGGCCGCCGTGCGCGACAGCCAGACCGACAGCAACCCCGCATGATGGTAAAGCGCCATGTTCGACCGCGCGCAGTTGCTGGCCTGCTCGCGCGACATGGCGTCGATCATGGCCGTCAACTCGCGCTGCCGCTGCACGTCGTTCAATCTCAGGTGAAGCGCTTCCGGCGGCCAGTCGAACGTCGGGTCGTTCGGCAGGAAGACGATCGAACCCAGAACCGGTCCCATCGTGGAAAAACCGTGCATCGTCTTCGGCGGCAGAAACACCAGATTGTGCGGACCATAGCCGCAGGTCCGTCCGGCAATCGTCAACCGGCCCTGCCCGCGCGTGAACCACAAAAGCACCGGGCGGTCATAGCTGCGCATCGCCTCGGTCCGCCAGCGCCCGCCCTGAACGACCCTTGCGACGGACTGCACATCGACCGGTGCGATTTCCAGGTCATGGGCAAGCACCCGCGACACCGCAGGGGTTGCCGCGCCAGGCTGCGGCAATATCGTAATACGCTGCGATGTCACTTCTGCACCCACCCCCAGGCATTTGTGTCAGAAATGTGGCAAGCTGCGGCGAATACGTCAACAGACACGGGAGTTTGCCGCGCCCGGTGTGATGTGGACGCAAGTTCAGGCTTCAGGCGGAAATCCGGTCAGCGACAGGCGGAAAAGCTGTCGGTCAGCGAGGCCAGCAAGGCGGTATAGAAGCCTGAACCCATTGGAAGATCGACGCCAAGCGGGTCGATCTTCACGATCCGCACAGCACCACCATCCGCGAAAACGTCCACAAAGGACGCGTTCTGTTGTGGCTCGATCAGAAGACAATCCGCCCCCGTCCGGACCAATTGTTTCTGAAGACGCGCGATTCGGGCCGGACCGGGGGCCGCGGCGTCGCCCAAAGTGAAGGCTCCGACCGGCTCCAGTCCGAATCGGTTCTCGAAATACTGATAGGCGTCATGGAAGACGGCGTACCTGATCCGGCCCGCGTCCTGCAGCCGCTTTTCCGACAGCGCGAAGGCCTCGGCAATCTCGGCCCTGCCCGAAATCGCGTTCTCCCGGTAGGCCGCCGCATTGTCTGGATCGGCCTCCGCCAGGGTCTCGGCAATCACGCCCATCCACAACGACGCGTTATCGGGGTCCAGCCAGGCGTGCGGGTCGATTTCGCCGTGGCCGTGGTCGTGGTCGTCGTGCGTTTCGCCCTCGTCCTCGTGCCCGTCCTCATGGTCAAAGCCCTCTTCCTCGCGAAATGGAAGAAGCCGGGTTCCCTCGACGTCCAGCAGCGTGACGGTGACGGCATCGGCGGCAAGCGTCTCGATCGGACGGACGAACCAGGGCGACAACTCCTCGCCGATCCAGAACACCACATCCGCCGCGTCGAGCGCGGCCGCTTCCGATGGCCTCAGATCGTGGCTGTGGACCGATGCCGAGGCGGGCACAATCAGCGTCGGCGTCCCAACGCCGTCCATGACGCGCGCCACCAGGCCGTGAACCGGAGCGATGTCGGTCGCCACGTCGGGAACTTCCGCAATTGCCGGAAGGGACACCGTTGAAAGCAAAGACGCAAGAAGGATAACAGGGCGCATTGGAACCTCTTTGGGACTGAATCGAAGGGCTTGATAACTGTTATAGTATAACATATCAATAGCCAAACCGGCGAGAGTGACACCCGAATGGATACCGTAGGCTTCGACAGCCACGATCACACCCACTGCATCAAGGACGGTCTTCTGGCCGCCGATGCGCAATGCCGGGAGACCGGCGTGCAACTCACCCCCGTCCGCCGTCGCGTGCTGGAGATCCTCCTCGAACGGCACCGGGCAATGGGCGCCTACGAAATCCTCGACGTCCTGCGCGAGGAAGGCCTAGGCTCGCAGCCGCCGGTGGCCTACAGGGCGCTCGATTTCCTTACAAAACAGGGCTTCGCGCACCGGATCGAGCGTCTGAACGCCTTTGTCGCCTGCGCGCATCCGGGCGAGGATCACGCGCCCGCCTTCCTTGTCTGCCGTGGTTGCGACCGGGTTGCCGAGGCGCCATCGGACGCCCGGAAAGGACGCCTGGGCGACGCGGCGCGGCAGGCCGGTTTCCGGATCGAGCGCGCGGTTGTCGAAGCGGTCGGGCTATGCCCTGACTGCCAGAAAGGAAACGCCGCATGAGCCTTGTCGACGTCCGGGACCTCGCCGTCTCCTACTCGGGGAAAACCGTCCTGTCCGGGGTCGACTTCAGCATCGACGCGGGCGAGATCGTCACGATCGTGGGTCCCAACGGCTCGGGCAAGTCGACGCTGATGCGGGCGATCCTTGGGGCCGTCAGGCCAAGCAGGGGCCGCGTCACCCGCGCACCGGGCCTGCGCATCGGCTACGTGCCCCAGAAACTCCACATCGACCAGACGCTGCCGCTGACCGTGAACCGGTTTCTCGACCTGCCGAAACCGATCACCGCAGACACCCGCCGGCGGGCGTTGGACCGCGCCGGCGTGTCCGACCTTGGCGCGCAGCAGATGTCGTCGCTGTCCGGCGGACAGTTCCAGCGCGTCCTCCTGGCCCGCGCACTTCTGGGCGAACCCCAGCTTCTGATCCTCGACGAGGCGACGCAGGGTCTGGACCAGCCCGGATCCGCCTCGTTCTACGAAGAGATCGAGACCGTCCGTCACGATACCGGCGCCGCTATCCTGATGGTCAGCCACGAATTGCACGTGGTCATGGCCGCCAGTGACCGGGTGATCTGCCTGAACGGCCACATCTGCTGCGAAGGCGCGCCCGAACACGTCGCCTCGGCCCCGGAATACCGCGCGCTGTTCGGGACCGGCACGCGCGGCACCCTCGCGCTCTATCGTCACGAACACGACCACGCGCACCACCACGATCACGACCACGAGCACTCCTGATGGATTTTCTCGATTCCTTCCTTGTCCGCGCCGCACTGGCGGGGCTGGGAGTGGCGCTGGCCGCAGCCCCGCTCGGCTGTTTCGTCGTCTGGCGCCGTATGGCCTATTTCGGTGACGCCACCGCCCACGCCGCAATCCTGGGCGTCGCGCTGGCCCTGGCGCTTTCGCTGCCGATCTTCGCCGGGGCGCTCATGATGGCGCTGGTCATGGGCGTCGCGGTCACGCTTCTGTCGCACCGCGGCATGGCGGTCGACACCGCGCTGGGCGTTCTGGCCCACTCCTCGCTGGCCTTCGGACTGGTGGCCGTGTCGTTCCTGACCAACGTGCGCATCGACCTGATGTCCTTCCTCTTCGGAGACATCCTGGCCGTCGACCGCACCGATTTGGCGGTGATCTGGGCCGGCGCCGCGCTGGTGGTGGGTCTCCTGATCTGGCGCTGGTCGGCGCTGCTTCTGTCCACCCTGAACGCCGAACTGGCCCGTGCCGCCGGGATCGACGCCCGGCGCGAGCAACTGATCCTGACGCTGGCGCTGGCCGTCGTGGTGGCCGTCGCGATCAAGGTCGTCGGCGCCCTGTTGATCGCGGCGCTCCTGATCATCCCCGCCGCCGCCGCCCGTCCGCTGGCCGATACACCGGAACGCATGGCACTCGTCGCCGCCGGTATCGGCGCGATTTCGGCGCTGGGCGGCCTCTGGCTGGCCTGGGAACTGGACACGCCGGCGGGGCCAAGCATCGTCTGCGTGGCGGCGGGGGTGTTTTTGGTGACGGGGTTGGTGAGGCGTTAGGTCCGGTGTGTGGATGGAGTTGCGGTTTGCTGAGGCTGCGCGAAGGTCTGCTTCAGGATTCTGCCGCGGCTATTGATCGCTGATCCGTTGTTCCTCAACTCTCGCGTGCCAAGTCTCAATCAGAAACAGGGCCATGGACCCAGCTAGGTTAACCGTCAAAGCGGCATGACGCGGCTTGAATGGAACTCGTGAGCGCCCCCCAGCATGGGCATCACCACCTTTGTTGCGCAAAGAACCAATACTTTGAACGACGCTCTGGCAGTTTCCCAGAATCGTTTTGAACACTTCTTCCTGGTGCTGCGATGGTGCGAGCTTCAAAACTTTTGCGGCTTCAGAATAGAGTTTCGGCATACTCCATTTTGCCTCCCACTCTGCACCGCTGTCCTCGATGATGTGTTTGCAGACCTCTTCAAGGAGCGTACTTGCGGCGGTCACGGCGCCGTCCGGATCCGTTGTTCGTCTTTCCAAAGACTTCGCCCAAAAAGCTTGGACAGCAGGAGCATCATAGACATCAAGACCGTCTGTGATCGTGGCGTCTGCCGCACCGCCACCTGACTCTAGGAAGGTCAATAGCGGTATGAAGGCGTCAGTAACGTGGCCTTGGCGAATGGCCCACGAACCTGAACCACTTGCAACACTCGATAATGCTGACTGCACAGAAGCGGCATCGTTTGAGAATCGCACAAAGTTCGGCAGAAGCCGCTTGCTCGCCGGGTCTTCCATTAGCCTCCTTCTGGCCAATTTGTACTCGGCCTCCGACCCCCCCTGGGTCGTCAGGACAATGATGTTGTTTCTTAGAAACAGTGCACATTCAAAAAGGTCGTCAGGAATCTCAGGTTCACCGAAATCGCCATAGGTCATTAGCTTTCCTAGAACTAAAGGCTGTCCGAATGTGATCCAATTGGCGACCCAGGTGCGAGGTCTCGAACGATTGTACTATCCGAACACCGGACATTCGAGGAAATCGCAGCATCGGTCAAAATGGCCTCAGCCCCCGACCTCCCCCTACCCCTCCATCGCCTCCAGTTCGTCGATGAACCCCGAGATCATGCCCAGCCCCTTGTCCCAGAACGCCGGATCGCTGGCATCCAGACCGAACGGCGCCAACAACTCCTTGTGGTGCTTCGAGCCACCGGCCTTCAGCATCTCGAAATACTTCTTCTGGAAATCCGCATCGCCCTCCTCGTAGGCGGCATACAGCGCGTTCACCAGCCCGTCGCCGAAGGCATAGGCGTAGACGTAGAAGGGCGAATGCACGAAGTGCGGGATATAGGCCCAGAACACCTCGTATCCTTCCATGAAGGTGAACGCCGGCCCCAGGCTTTCGCCCTGCACGCTCATCCACAATTCCCCGATATCGTCCGGCGTCAGTTCGCCCTGGCGGCGGGCGTCGTGCAGCTTGCACTCGAAATCGTAGAAGGCGATCTGGCGCACGACCGTGTTGATCATGTCCTCGACCTTGCCGGCCAGCAGCACCTTCCTTTCCTTCGCCGAAGGCGCGTTCCGCAGAAGCCGCTTGAAGGTCAGCATCTCGCCGAAGACGCTCGCCGTCTCGGCCAGCGTCAGGGGCGTCGAGGCCAAAAGTTCGCCCTGCCCCGCGGCCAGCCGCTGGTGCACGCCGTGGCCCAACTCATGCGCCAGCGTCATCACGTCGCGCGGTTTGCCAAGGTAATTCAGCATCACGTAGGGATGCACGTCCGCCACTGTCGGATGCGCGAAGGCGCCCGGCGCCTTGCCCGGCTTCACCGCGGCATCGATCCAGCCCTTGTCGAAGAACGGCTCGGCCAGTTTCGCCATCTCGGGGTCGAACTCGGAATAGGCGTTCAGCACCGTCTCGCGCGCCTCGTCCCAGCCGATCTTGCGGTCGCTCTCCATCGGCAGGGGCGCATTCCGGTCCCAGACCTCCATCTTGTCCAGACCCAGCCAGCCGCGCTTCAACTCGTAGTACCGATGCGACAGTTTCGGATAGGCGTTCACCACCGCGTTCCGCAGCGCCTCGACCACCTCGGGCTCCACGTGGTTCGACAGGTGGCGGCCGGTCTGCGGCGTCGGCATCTTGCGCCAGCGGTTCTCGATCTCCTTCTCCTTGGCCAGCGTGTTGTGGACACGGGCAAAAAGCTTGACGTTCTCGCCGAAGACCCGCGCCACTTCCCGCGCCGCGGCCTCGCGCTTGGTGCGGTCCTGGTCGGTCAGGTCGTTCAGCGTGCCTTCCAGCCCGCGCGTCTCGCCATCGATCTCGAACTCCAGCCCCGCGATCGTCTCGTCGAACAGCCGGTTCCAGGCGGCAGCGCCCACGGTGGACTGATCGTGCAGGAACTTTTCCAGCTCATCGGACAGCTGATAGGGGCGCATCGCGCGCAGCCGGTCGAAGATCGGCTTGTAACGCGCCAGGTCGGCATTCGCCGCGAACCAGCCTTCAAGCACGCCGTCGTCGATCCGGTTCACCTCAAGCGAGAAGAACACCAGCGGCGTGGTGAAGACCGTCACCTTGTCCTGCGCATCCGACATCGCCTTCGCCCGCGCCGGATCGGTGGTGTTCTGATAATAGCGCAGCCCGATGAACGACATGATGCGGCCCGCGATCAGGTCGATCTTTTCGTAGGCCAGCACACATTCCAGCATGCCCTTCGCATCCAGCCCCGCCAGCTTGCCCTCATGGGTTGCCGCGAAATCGGCGCAGGCCTTTTCCAGCCAGTCCATGTCGCGCTTGAACTCGGGCGCATCCGGGCTGGCATACAGGTCCGATAGATCCCACTCGGGCAGCTTGCCCAGGTCTCCGCTTCCGGCGGCGTTGGCATCGAAATTGGGCTGGGGGGCGAAACGCATGAACATGTCCTTTTCTGTGTCCCACCTGACCTAGCGGTCCGCGCGGGACGGTTCAAGAAAGCTCATTCGTCTTTCTTCCTGGCCGAAATACGGCGAGAGAGCGCGAGGGGGCGGCGCAACAGCTCACCCATAGGCGGCAAGCATCGCCTTCAGATCGTCCAGCGTGTTCGCCTCCGCCACCGGCTTGTCCTTCCGCCACCGGCTCATCCGCGGAAACCGCAGCGCCACGCCCGACTTGTGCCGCGGGCTCTCCTGGATACCCTCGAAGGCGATCTCGAAGACATGGCGCGGCTTCACCGACCGCACCGGCCCGAAACGCTCCAGCGTGTTCTTCCGCACCCAGGCGGTAATCTCGCGGAACTCGGCATCGGTCAGGCCGGAATAGGCCTTGGTGAATGGCACAAGATCGTTCCCCGACCAGACCGCAAAGGTGAAATCGGTGAACAGGTTCGCCCGCCGTCCGTGCCCCGATTGCGCGTAGATCAGCACTGCGTCGATCACCAGCGGATCGACCTTCCATTTCCACCAGTCGCCCTTGCGCCGGCCGTCGCGATAGGGGCTGTCCAGCCGCTTCAGCATCACCCCCTCGGCGCCGATCTCGCGGGACATCCCGCGCTGACGCGCCAGGTCGGGCCAGTCGTCGAAGGACAAGAGCGGCGACAGCCGCAACGGCGCGTCAGGCGGCAGGCCGTCGGCGATCCGGTGCAGCCGCTCGCGCCGCGCCACGAAAGGTTCGGCGCGGATGTCGCGGCCGCCTGCCTCCAGCAGGTCATAGCCGCGCAGGATCACCGGGGCCTCGGCCAGCAGTTTCTTCGGCACCGTCTTGCGCCCGATCCGCTTTTGCAGCGCATTGAAGCTCAGCGGCGCCTCCGCGCCCGCGTCCCAGGCCAGCAACTCGCCGTCGATCACCGTCCCGTCGGGCAGAAAATCGACCAGGCGCGCCAGTTCCGGAAACCGGTCGGTCATCAGTTCCTCGCCCCGCGACCAGACGAAATGCTGCCCACCGCGCAGGATCACCTGCCCCCGGATGCCGTCCCACTTGTGCTCGGCCACCCAGCCGGCCGGCGCGCCCAGGTCCTCGACCGAACCGTCAAGCTGATAGGCCAGGTAGAACGGATAGGGCTTCGACAGGTCCGCACCCGGATCGGGCGCCAGGATCAGTCCCGCATAGCTGACCGTATCGGGCGTCCAGTCGCCCATCAGCCGGTGCGCCAGGTCCGGCTCCTCGATCCCCGTCGCCCGGCTCAGGGCGCGGGTCATCAGCTTCTGGCTGACGCCCATGCGGAATCCGCCGGTGATCAGCTTGTTGAAAACGAAGCGCTCGGTCGTCGCCAGGCCGTCCCAGGCCTCCAGGATCGGCGCCTTCCGCGCGCCCTCGTCCAGCGCGCCCAATCCCCGGATGATGCCGATCCATTCGGTCAGCGAACGGTCGGCCGAATGCGACGGCTCGGGCAGCACCAGCGCGATCGTCTCGGCCAGGTCGCCCACGACCGGATAGCTTTCCTCGAACAGCCACAGCGGAATGCCCGCCCGCTCGGCCGCCCATTCGCGAAGCCGGGTCACGGTAACGGTCCGCCGGGGTCTGCGGCCCGACAGAAGCGCGATGGTCCAAAGCCGGTCGTCTTCGGGCGCTTCGGAAAAATACGCCGCCAACGCCGCGACCTTGGCGTTGGTCTTCGTCGTCTGGTCCAGTTGGGTGAACAGGGCGGCAAAGCGTTTCATCCCCGCATCTCACGTGCAAACCCGCCCCTTCTGCAAGAGGCGGGTTCACTGTGGGTGTGGGTCTCGCGGCGCGTGAAACGACATTCCAGTCGTCCCCGCGTGGATCACATGCGCTTCCTGCGGCGTTCCAGCGACATCCGGCGCAACTCGGTCGCGGCATCCACGGAAAGCGGCAGGCGGGACGCGTGCTCGACCTCGTGGCGCAGAACGCCGATGTCGTCCAGGATATGGTCATCCAGATCCAGAAGCCGGTTGAAGCCCTTGCGCCGCCGGGCCTTCAGCAAGCGCTCGCTGACACGGTTGGCAAGATCGAAAAGCGGGTGTCCCGACGTCGCGGCGCGGTTCGTGCAGATGGATTGATCGGTCATGTCTTTATCCTCATGTTCAGGTTGCAGAGACGTCGCGACGGCCTCGGGTCTGAATATGCGGACTGGACATGGATCAATCAAACGAATAGATTTGACGCCATCTGTTAGATTTTCTGAAAGACGTCCCGATGAACGCTCCGCGCACGCCGACAATCCCGCTTCTCGATCTCGACCTTCTGAAAACGCTGGTGGCCATTGCCGAAACCGGCAGCTTCTCGGCCGCCGCCGCCGCGGTGCTGCGCACGCCATCCGCCGTGTCGATGCAGGTCAAGAAGATCGAGGACTTGCTGGGCCGGCCCGTCTTCATCCGCGACAGCCGCTCGGTCGAGCTGACGGCGGACGGCGCCTTCCTTCTTGAACATGCCCGCCGGATGCTGGCCCTGAACCGGGACGCGCTCGCCCGCTTCGTGCAGCCCGATGTCGAAGGTGTCGTGCGCCTCGGCGCGCCCGACGACGTGGCCGAGCGCTTTCTGCCGAAGATGCTGCGCGGATTTGCCGAGACGCACCCCTGCGTGACGGTCGACGTCACCGTGGACGGGTCCGAACGGATGATCTCGATGCTGAAAAGCGGCCGGCTCGACCTGACGCTGATCACCTGCGAAGCGGGGTTCGACGACCACGGCGCCGAAGTCCTGTTCCGCGAAAGGCTGGTCTGGGCGACCTGCCGCGGCGGTGTGGCCGTCGAACGCCAGCCCCTGCCGCTCAGCGTCTGGGAAGAAGGCTGCGTCTGGCGAAAGGCGGGCATCGACGGGCTGGACGCGGTGGGGCGTGACTGGCGGGTGGCGTTCCAAAGCGCGCATATCTCCGGCCAGCGGGCCGCGATCCTGGCCGATCTCGCCGTGGCGCCCATCCCCGAATCCTCGATCGGCGGAGAAATCATCGAGGCACCGGCGAAATACGGCTTGCCAAAACTGCCGAAATACGCGCTGGGTCTCGTGATCGGGCCGGATCCCACGCCGGCCGTTCACGCCGCCGCGGACCACCTGCGGGCCAGTTTCGAAATACGGTGAAGGGTACCGACATGTTACGATCGTTCGTTCTGGCCGCCGGTCTGGCCACCGCTGCCGCGCCTTCTTCGGCGGCTGACTGGGTCACTGTTTCTCCAATCTTCGAAGAGCGCTGCATCGCCTGCCACTCGGGCGAGTTCGCACCTCTCGGCCTGCAACTCGACAGCTTCGGCGGCCTCATCGCCGGCTCGGAAAACGGGCCGGTCGTGATCCCGGGAGATCCGGGCGCCAGCCCGCTTATCCACAGACTGCTGGGGCAGGCCGAACCCCGGATGCCGCTGGACGGCCCGCCGTTCCTGGCCGACGACCAGATTGCGGCGATCTCGGCATGGATCGGCAACGGCGCCGAAGGCCCGGCGGCGGACACGGCAGGTGCGGCACCGGCGGAACCCGCCGATCCGCGCGAGGATGGCATCATCGTCTATTCCGAGGTCGCGCGCATCTTCGGACAGCGCTGCATCGAGTGCCATTCCGACAACGGCAAGTACGACACCCCGCCCGAAGGCCTGCGGCTTGACAGCTACCAGGCCATCCTCTCAGGCGGCGACCGCCTGGTGCTGATCCCCGGCAACGCGCAGGCATCCGAAATCATCCGCCGCGTCGAAGGCCTCGGCAGTCCGCGCATGCCGTTCGACGGGCCGCCCTGGCTGACCGACGCCGACATCGACCTGCTCCGGGACTGGATCGAAGGCGGCGCGCTGTCCGACGATGGCGCGCCCGCGCCGGTTCCCGCCGGCGCGCGCATCCGGATGCGCGGCATCATGACGGGACCGGCCCAGATCGACGGCGCCGATTTCGTCATCGACGGATCGACGCGCATCGACGACCGGCCCGGCGTCGGGCAAGGCGCCGAAGTCAGGGGCTTGGTGATGCCCGACGGCAGGATAAGGGCCGAGAGGCTACGTGATCGCTGACCGGCTCAGATGCCGATGAATTTCTGCGCGATGCGGGGAATGATCCCCTTGAACCGCAGCGGCGCATCGGTGGCCGCAAGGCAGATGCAATCCATCCCCTCTTCGGCGATCGGCGTGTGATGAATGTCCTCGTTGGCGACCTCGACGTCGCCCCGGGCGAACCGGTCGTGCTCGTCCCGGAAAGCGCCCTGCAGAACCAGCGTCAACTCCATGCCGCGGTGCCCGTGGTCCGGCATCGCCGCCCCGCCGGGGATCGCAAGAAGGCGGACGCTCGCATCGTCTGACGTATCCAGAACGGCCTGGCGCACGCCGCCCCCGATGGGACGCCAGTGAACGGCATCCAGATCGCCGCCGACGTAGGCCTGCAACGGCTTCGGCAACACGCCGGCCACCGAGGAAACGTTCGCCGGAACGGGCATCTCGGGCATCGAATCGATCAGCGCCATCGTTGCCTCCAGCGCGTCTTCAGACACGTCGACCGCTTCGGCATCCTCAAGCAGCGCGCCGCCCACAGCCTCGAAGCTTTCAAGCCGCGCCCGGCACTCGTCGCAAAGCGACACATGCGTCGCAACCACAAGGCTGAACGCCTCGGGAAGCGTTCCCGCCGAATAGCTCAGCAGCAGCGCGTCTGTAAGATGGTGTCTGATTTCGTTCATGTCATTACTCACTTCATCGCGTGGCGAAGTCGATCCAGCGCCAGGCGTATTCTTGACTTGATCGTCCCTAGGGGCAGACCGGTTTCCTCTGCAATCTCGCTGTGGCTGAGGTCTCCGAAATAGGCCTTTTCGATCAGATCCCTTTGTTTCGCGGGCAATTCCGATATCGCCCGTGCCAGTTGCTCGCTCTCCTGCTGAAGCGTCAGCACGTCTTCCTGGTCCGGCTCCGCCTCCGGCCCCCAGGGAATATCCTCGGGTTCGGGTCGGCGCTGCCGCCGCAGGGCGTCGATCTTGCGGTTCCGCGCGATCGTGAAAACCCAGGTCGACACGCTGGCCCGCGAAGGGTCGAACATGTGTGCCTTGGTCCAAAGCGCGGCCATGACCTCCTGCGTGCACTCCTCGGCCAGCGTTTCCGCCGCGCCGGATTTCATCAGAAAAGCCTTCACCCTCGGGGCGAAATGGCGAAAAAGCTCGGAGAACGCTGCCCGGTCCTGGTGCTCTTTCACACGCTCGACCAGGGATACCCATTGTTCGTTGCCGGCGTCCGCCATGACAGAAACGCGCGCTCCACTTTTGTCAGACATTGATTCTGTGGGGCCAACATAGACATGTGACCCAGCGATGCCAGCCCGGCTTTGAAGAGCGATTTCCATCGACATTTGGATTGTTTACGACCTAGCAGGGCAAACAGATCAAATTTTGTTTTCCGCATTTTTTAATCTGTGCAGCCGCCCGGCGCGTAAAGACATGCAGACACCACACAGGAGCACGACTAAATGCCGTTCGAAGAACGCGGTTCGGCCGCAAGAAGGATCGCGGTCATCGGCGGCGGAATATCGGGGATGGGGGCGGCCTATCACCTTTCGGAAGACACCCACGTCGTTCTCTTCGAAGCCGAGCCGCGTCTGGGCGGGCACGCGCGCACGATCGTCGCCGGCAAGAACGGCGATCAATCGGTCGATACGGGTTTCATCGTGTTCAACTATCAGAACTATCCGCACCTGACGTCGCTTTTCCGGCAACTGGACGTGCCCGTCACGGAAAGCAGCATGAGCTTCGGGGTCTCCGCGCGGCGGGGCCGCCTCGAATACGCCCTGAACAGCCTCGACACCGTATTCGCACAGCGGCGCAACATGGCCCGTCCGGCCTTCATCCGGATGATCCGCGACATAACGCGTTTCAACCGTCAGGCCCTGGCGACCGCCGTGCCGGGGATGTCGATCGGCGATCTGATCGACACCTTGAACCTCGGTCCGTGGTTCAGGGATTATTACCTGACCCCGTTCTCCGGCGCCATCTGGTCGACCCCCAAGCGGAAGATCCTCGATTTCCCGGCGGACGCGATGGTGCGCTTCTTCAAGAACCACGGCATCCTCGACTGGCACGAGAACCACCAGTGGTACACCGTGCAGGGCGGATCCATCCAGTACGTCAACCGTCTTCAGACAGCGATCGAATCGCGCGGCGTGGACGTGCGCCTCGGCGCCAGGACCGCCGGCATCCGGCGGCGCGCCTTCGGCGTCGACGTGCGCTGCGAAGGCGGCGAGTGGGAACCGTTCGACGCCGTCGTCTTCGCCACCCATTCCGACGACACGCTGAAACTCCTCTCCGATCCGACGGGGGTCGAACAGACCGCATTGTCGGCCGTCCGCTACCAGCCGAACCGCGCCGTTCTGCACAGCGATACATCCGTGATGCCCGCCAGGAAAAAGGCCTGGTCGTCATGGACTTACGTCGAAACAAGCGAAGACCCGGATCACCCGATCGACCTCAGCTACTGGATGAACTCGCTTCAGCCGATCCCGCACGACGATCCACTCTTCGTGACCCTGAACCGCGAAGCGCCGATCCGCGAAGACGCGATCCACGACGAATGCGTCTTCCGTCACCCGGTCTACGACGCGGCGGCCCTCGCGGCCCAGGACACCATCCGCGCCATAAACGGGCAGAACCGCACCTGGTTCTGCGGCGCATGGATGCGTCACGGGTTCCACGAGGACGGGCTTGCCTCGGCGGTCGAAGTCGCCGGGCTGATCCGGGCCGAAAACACCGTGGCCATAGCCGCCGAATGACGAACCGGGTCGATCATATCGACGGGCTGACCTTTCACGGTCGCAAGGGCGCGGTTGAAAACGCGTTCCGCTACACCGTGGACTACGTCCTGCTCGACGCCGAGGACCCCGCCCCGCAGGCCCCCGCGCTATTCTCGCGCAACCGCGGACGCCTCTTCGCGCTGCACGACAGCGACCACGGCGGCGCTCCGAAGTCCGGGCGCGGCGCAAAATGGGTGCGCGACGTTCTGCGCGACAACGGGATCGACGGCTTCCAGATCGGGCGCATCGAACTCCTGGCCCAGCCCCGCGTCCTCGGGCATGTCTTCAACCCGGTCTCGTTCTGGCTGATCCGGGATACCGCCGGCGCGCTGCGCGTCGTCATCCCCGAGGTGACGAACACCTACGGCGACCGGCATTCCTATCTCTGTCACCACCCCGACCTGCGGCCGATCGGGGCCGAGGACAGGATCGCGGCAACCAAGATCCTCCACGTCTCGCCGTTCCAACCGGTCGAGGGCGGCTATGTCTTCCGCTTCGACATCCGCGACGACCGTCTCGGCATCTGGATCGACTACACCGCCGGCAACGGCGGCCTTCTGGCGACGCTCACCGGCCCCCGCCGCCCGCTGACCAACGGCGCGATCCTGCGCGCCATGCTGCGCCGTCCGTTCGGATCGCGCCGCGTCCTCGGCCTGATCCACTGGCAGGCGCTCAAACTATGGTGGAAGGGCGCCGGCTTCCGCGGCCGTCCCCAGCCGCCCGCCGAAGAAGTCTCGCGATGACCGCCGCCGCGCATCGCCTGCCGGCCTACGCGCTCTTCGCGTCAATGCTCGCCATGGCGGGACTGCCGATCTACATCCACGCACCGAAATTCTATGTCGACGAATACGGCGTCAGCCTTGCAGCGCTGGGTGGCGTCCTGTTCATCCTGCGCCTCATCGACGTGGTGCAGGACCCCGCCCTTGGCTGGCTGTCGCGGCGGCTGCGTCACCACCGCGGCATCGCGGTCGCGGCAGGCGGCGCGCTGATGGCGCTCGCCATGATCGGGCTCTTCGCGGTCACGCCTCCGTTCAGCCCGGTGCTTTGGTTCGCGCTGACACTGGCGGCCCTGTTCACGGGTTTCAGCTTCCTTACCATCAGTTTCTACGCCCAGGGCGTCGCCAAGGCCGCGTCGCTGGGCGGTTCCGGACACGTCCGCCTTGCCGGGTGGCGCGAGACCGGCGCGCTTCTCGGCGTCTCGCTTGCCGCGGTCGCGCCCGTGGGCCTCATGGCCCTCACCGATAGCCCCTTCGCGCTCTTCGCCGGGCTTTTCGCCATCCTCGCCGCGCTTGCCGTGCTGGCGATGAAAGGCGAATGGCGCACAGCAACCCTGCCCTCCGAGACCGGCTTGCGCGAGATCGCGGGCGACCCGATGGCCCGGCGCCTGCTGCTCATCGCACTTCTGAACGCCACGCCGGTCGCCGTGACCTCGACGCTGTTCCTGTTCTTCGTGGAAAGCCGCCTCGAAGCCCCCGGATGGGAAGGCCCGCTTCTGCTTCTGTTCTTCGTCGCCGCCGCCACGGCCGCGCCCGTCTGGTCGCGAATCGCCATGCGGATCGGCGCGAAGATGGCGCTGCTGGCGGGCATGACCCTTTCGATTGTCGCCTTCGCCTGGGCCGCGTTCCTGGGCGCCGGCGACGTTCTGCCCTTCGTCGTCATCTGCATCGCCTCGGGCGCGGCACTTGGCGCCGACATGACGCTTCTGCCCGCCATCTTCGCCGCCCGCGCGGCCGAGGTATCGCCCGAAGCGGCCGAAGGTTTCGGCCTTTGGTCCTTCGTATCGAAATTTTCGCTGGCCTTCGCCGCAGTGGCTCTGCTGCCGCTGCTGGAAGCCAGCGGATTCCAGGCCGGATCGGACACCCTGCCCGACCAGGCAAAGACAACCCTGACGGCGATGTACGCAGTTTTGCCCTGCGCATTGAAGATCGCCGCGCTGGCGCTTCTGGCCGCCACGCCTCTGGACGAGACGTCGGCCGGTTCCGTCATGAAGGAGGCATGATTGATGGAATTCCTGTTTGCATTTCTGCTGGGCGCCGCGTTCATCGGCGCCGTCGTGTGGGCCCGCGCCCGCTACCTCGGTTTCGCCGGGCAATCGCCCGAGGATTACAAGGGCGCGGCACAACCCTTCGACCTCAGGAAACACCTGAACGGCCCAATCCTGTGCGAAGGCGTGATCTTCGGGCCGACCGGTCGCGTCTCCTCGCGTTTCGTGGCAGACTTCCACGCGACATGGAACGGCGACAAGGGACGCATGACCGAGCATTTCCGCTACTGCTCCGGCGAAACCCAGAACCGCGAATGGCGCCTGACGCTGTTGCCCGACGGGCGCATCCGCGCCGAGGCCGACGACCTGATCGGTGCCGGCCAGGGCAGGCAATCCGGATCGGGCGTCCAGCTCTCCTACCGCATCAGGCTGCCCGAAAGGGCGGGCGGGCACGTGCTGGACGTTGTCGACTGGATGTATCTGGTCGACAACGGCACCATCATCAACCGCAGCCAGTTCCGGAAATTCGGGTTCAAGGTGGCCGAACTCGTCGCCACCATGCGCCCCGTCCAGAACGCCGATCAGGCACGTGAGGCGGCGTGAGGGACTGGAAGGACAAACGTTACTGGATCGTCGGCGCCTCCGCCGGTCTCGGCCGCGCGGTCGCGCTCGAGGTCTCGAAGACCGGGGCCGAGGTCATCCTCAGCGCGCGCAGCAAGGACGAGTTGCAGGCGCTCGCCAGCGAATGTCCGGGACGCGCGACCGTGGTACCGGTCGATATCGCGGACACGGGCAGCGTATCCGCCGCCGCCGAAGCGGCGGGCCGCGTCGACGGCCTGATTTTCCTCGCCGGCGTCTACTGGCCGATGACATCGCAGGAATTCGACGGGCAGAAAGCCGCCGCGATGCTCGACATCAACCTGACCGGCGCTGCCCGCGTCCTGGGCCACGTCGTGCCGCCGATGGTCGAACGCGGCAGCGGCCACATCGTCCTGACCGGCTCGCTTTCGGGCTTCCGCGGCCTGCCCGGCGCGGTCGGCTACGGCGCGTCCAAGGCCGGGATCATGTCGCTGGCCGAAACCATGTATGCCGACCTGAAGGGCTCCGGCGTCGACGTGCAACTGATCAATCCGGGCTTCGTCAAGACCCGGCTGACCGACAAGAACGACTTCAGTATGCCGTTCATCATGGAACCCGACGCCGCCGCGCGCCAGTTCATGGATCACATGCAGGGCGACAGTTTCGCGCGGAACTTCCCGACGCTCTTCAGCCTGTTCTTCCGCGCCAGCCAGTTCCTGCCCGACTGGCTCTATTACTGGCTGATGCGGCGCGGCTAAGCCTCGCCCGTTCCCGCTTTCCGGAACCCGATCTTGCCATGCGACCCGTCGCAGAACGGCTTGTTGCCGGACGCGCCGCATCGGCAGAACCAGGCCTTCCCGGTCCGCGCCACGCGCGATCCGTCGGCGGCGATCACCTCGACGTTGCCCGCCACCATGACCGAACCATTTTCCTTCGCGCTGATCTCGACCGGCCCGTCGGTGGCATCCAGCGCGGTATCCTTGCCTTCCTTGAAAGCCGGCAGGCCCGTCGCCTGGAACCCGTCGTGATGGGAATTGTCGCAGAACGGCGGGTTGGCGGTGCGCCCGCATCGGCAGATCAGTGCCCGCCGACGCGGCGTCTGGCCCTCGATGCGGACATCGCCCCGAACCTCCAACGGCCCGTTCTCCCAGACCCGCACGGTGTTCGCCTTCGGCGCAGCCTCGCCCGGACCCGACTTGCGCTCATAGCTCAGCGCGCCCGAGGGACAGGCCTCGATGATGGCGATGACCTCGCCGGCGGGCGTCCCGCCCGGACGGATCCAGGGCCGCGCGTCCGGGTCGAAGACACCCGGCAGCCCCAGAACGCAGCGCCGCGCATGGATACAGGTCTTGCCATCGAAATGGATGGTCAGGTCGTCGGTCTCGATCGGTTTCATGAAACACCTCCGCTGTCGGGATGAACCTAGCAGCCGATCGCGTCCCGGCAATCGCCTTGGTGTTCAGAACCCCAGCCGGTCGCGCAGCGAATACCACGTCATCGCCAGCGTCAGCAGTGGCGCGCGCGCCGCCGCACCGCCGGGGAAACCCTGCACCGGCAGTTTCGACATCAGGTCGAAGCGCCCCGCCTGACCGGCGATCGCCTCGGCCAGTATCTTGCCCGTCAGCCCGGTCAGCGCGACGCCGTGCCCCGAGAACCCCCCGGCAGCCAGCGTCCTGGCGTCGATCCGGCGCACCATCGGCAACCGGTGCATCGTGATCCCCAGCGTGCCGCCCCAGTGATGATCGATGCCCACGCCGTCCAGTTGCGGAAACAGCCGCAACATGCGCTTGCGCAGCGCGGTCAGGATGTCGGTGGGAAAGCCCAGCCCATAGTTCTCGCGCCCGCCGAACAGCAGGCGCCTGTCCTCGGACAGGCGGAAATAATTGACCACGAAACGGTCGTCCGCCACGGCCACGTCCCGCGGCAGAACCTCCGCCGCGCGATCGCCCAGCGGTTCTGTCGCCGCGATGAACGAGTTGATCGGCATCACCCGCGACGCGATGAACCCGTTGATATTCGGCAGGTATCCATTCCCCGCGATCACCACGTGATCGGCCCGGATCGTGCCGGTCGCGGTCTCGACCTCGCCGTCCGCGACGCGCAGCGCCTCGGTCCGCTCGAAGATCACGGCACCTGCCGCCTCGGCCGCGCGGGCAAGGCCCAGGCAATAGCGCAGGGGATGAATATGCCCCGCATCCCAATCCAGAACGCCGCCCATATACACCTTCGAGCGGCAGACATCCTGCACCGCGTCGCGATCCAGGTACTCGGTCTCGTAACCGTAATTCTCCGACAGCCAATGCGCATAAAGCCGCGCCTCGGCCGCCCCCTTCACGGTCCACTCTCCATGCAGCACGCCGGGCTTGTAGCCTGCGTCCGGCGCATGGGCCGCGGCCAGTTCCCGCGTCAGGGCCTTGGCCTCCACGGTCAGATCCCACAGCTTGCGCGCGTCGTCGCTGCCAAGACGTTTCCGCAGCCACTGTTGATCCTTGTTCCACCCGGTGCCCACCTGCCCGCCGTTGCGGCCCGACGCGCCGAAACCGACCCGGTGCGCGTCGATCACCACGACACTCAGACCCTTTTCGGCGGCATGCAGCGCGGTCGACAACCCGGTGTATCCGGCACCGACAACCGCCACGTCCGCGCGCATGTCCCCGTCCAGCGCGGGTCGCTCGTCCGGGATCGCGGCTGTCGCCACGTAATAGCTCTCGGGAAAGACCCCGGGCCGGTCGTTGTGATAAAGCGGGTTCATACGTTCAACAGCAGATGCTCGCGCTCCCACGGGCTGATGACCTGAAGGAAGTCGTCGTATTCGGCCTTCTTGACGATCTCGTAGACCTCGCAGAACCGCTCGCCCAGAACCTCGCGCAGCGGCGTCGCGGCCTCAAGCTCGTCCAGGGCGGCATAGATGCCGCGCGGGATCTCTTCTTCGGTGTCATAGGCGTCGCCCATGAACTCGTCCTTGGGCGTCACCTTCTCCATCATGCCAAGATAACCGCAGGCCAGTGACGCGGCCAGGCCCAGATACGGGTTGCAGTCCATCCCCGGCAGACGGTTTTCGACGCGCCGCGCTTCGGCGGATGAAACCGGCACGCGGATCGCCGTCGTCCGGTTGTCGCGCCCCCATTCAAGATTGATCGGCGCGGCATGATCCTTCACATAGCGACGATACGAATTGACGTAAGGCGCGAACAATGGCGTCGCCGCAGGGATGTAGCGCTGAAGCCCGCCGATGAAATGCATGAACTCGGGCGTTTCGCTTTCGTCCTCGTTCGAGAAGATGTTGCGCCCGGTCTTCGTCGAGACGACCGAATGGTGGATGTGCATCGCGCTGCCCGGCTCGCCTTCGATCGGCTTGGCCATGAAGGTCGCGTAGCACTTGTGCCGCAGCGCCGCCTCGCGGATCAGCCGCTTGAAGAAGAAGATCTCGTCGGCCAGCACCACCGGATCGCCGTGCCGCAGGTTGATCTCCAACTGCCCCGCCCCGCCTTCCTGCGTGATCCCGTCGATCTCGAAGCCCTGCGCCTCGGCGAAATCGTAGATGTCGTCGATCACCGGCCCGAACTCGTCCACCGCGCTGATCGAATAGGCCTGCCGCGCCGCCGCCGGACGGCCCGACCGGCCCACCATAGCCGAGACCGCCTTGGCCGGGTCGGTATTCGGCGCGACCAGGTAGAACTCCATCTCGGGTGCGACGATAGGGGTCCAGCCCTGGGCGTTGTACAACTCCACGATCCGCTTCAGCACGTTGCGGGGCGCGAAGGGCACCGGCTCGCCTGTCTTCAGGAACGCGTCGTGGATGACCTGAAGCGTCATGTCCGCCGTCCAGGGCGCCGCCGTCGTGGTGTCGTAATCGGGTTTCAGAACCATGTCGGGTTCGGTGAACCCCTCTTCCCCCGCCGCCTCGCCCCAGGCGCCGGTGATGGTCTGGAAGAAGATCGAATTCGGCAGGAAAAACTGCGTCTGAGTCGCGAACTTGGACGCGGGCATCGCCTTGCCCCGCGCGATCCCGGACAGGTCCGAGATCAGGCACTCGACCTCGTCCAGCCGTTTGCCGCCCAAGAATTCCCGGGCCGCCTCGGGTATGCCTTCCAGCCAATCAGCCATGCTCATGTTCCTTGAAAAATGACACGATGCGCTCGGCCATCGCGGTGTTGTCCACGGGCTGATCCATGTCGCCCGCCGCCTTCCGGATGCGGTCGTCGGGCACAAGTCCCGGCGCGCGGACATTCAGCAGCAGGTCGACGGCGGTGCGGTCGAACTCGGGATGGGGCTGCACCGACATCGCCGGCCCCTTGTAGCTGAAACCGGCGTAACGGCAGAATTCGCTGGTTGCGATGACCTCGGCGTCGGCAGGCGGTTCCACCACCTGATCCTGATGCCAGGCGTTCAGCGCCAGCGTCTCGCCGTCGAAATCGTATTCCGTCCGGCCAACGCCCCAGCCGCCGTCGAACTTCTCGACCTTGCCACCCAGCGCCTGGGCGATGATCTGGTGGCCAAAGCAGATGCCCACCAGCGGAACACCCTCGCCGTATGCCTCGCGAATGAAGTTCTCCAGCGGATGAATGAACGGCAGGTCCTCGTAAGCGCCGTGGCGCGAACCGGTTATCAGCCAGCCGTCGGCGTCGCGGACACTGTCGGGAAACTCCATGTCGACGACGCTCCAGGTCCGGAACGTCAGGCCGTGCCCCTCAAGCAGTTTCGAATAAAGGTCCGGATATGTTCGTGCGGGATAGCCGGCCGCCTCCGGAAAGTGGCCGCATTGCAGAAAGCCGATCAGCATGGATCACCGTGTTAGTGGACGCGGCAAACCTATATTCGGCCCCGAAAACGGGCAAGAGGAATTTGATCAAAAGTTACGAGCGGGCCTCGCGAGGCCCAAGAAGGAACCAAGCGACGAAGCCGATGACCGGAAGGCACGCCAGGACAAGCGTCCAGAGAACAAGCCTGACCGGCCCCGGACGCGCGCGGATGACCGACAACCACGCCCACATGTTGAACGTCAGCGCAATCAGAAGCCAGAGGCCAAGGTACTGAAGGTACTGAAGCATGACCGCTCTCAGTCCAGGCGCACGGCGCCGCCTGCCTGGCGGTCGCCCGACGAGAACCCGGCCTGGCCCAGCCCGTACCACGCGCCCACGGTGATGAGTGCGGTCACGACGAATGCGGCGAGCATGACTTTCATCGGAAGTCTTCCTTCTTCAGGTGTTGTCCTTGAGGTACTCGATAAGGTCGACGCGGTCTTCCGGCTTCACGATGCGCTGCATAGGCATTTTCGAGCCGGGAATGAAGTGGTCGGGTCCAAGATCGAACAGCTTGTCGATCGTATCCTCGTTCCACTCGAATCCCAGATTGGCAACCGTGTCCGAGTACAAATAGCCCTCGACGCTGCCCGCCTGCCGGCCGAACAGGCCGGCCAGCGTCGGCCCTGCCCGGCGCACGCCATCCTCCGACAGGCTGTGGCAGATCGAGCATTTGCGGCGGAACTGCCGCTCGCCGTTCGACATGCTGGCCGGGTCGGCCAGAAAGCCGCGTTGCCGCGTCGCCATGATCGGCGCGTCCAGCTCGTTCGCCACCGGCCAGATATAGGCGGTGTCGTCGATGCCACCGGCCAGAAGCCCCTCGCCGTCGGCGGTGAACGCCAGGGCCCAGACCGGGCCATTCGCCGCCGCGCGATAATCGTCCGCGATGCTCCAGGTCGCGGTCTCGACCGTCATCACGAATCCCTCGCCGTCGCCCACCGCCATCATCCGTCCATCCGGCGACAGCGCCAGCGACAGGATCGGCCGCCGCTCCAGCGTAAGGTCCGCGATCACCTCGTCCGTCGCGGTGTCCAAAATCCGCGTGCCGCCATCCACCGCGCCATAGGCCAGCCAGCCCTCACCGATCAAGAGCTTGTTCACGCCGAAGCCATGCTTGACCAGCAGGCGCTTTTCCTGGCCGGTGGCAACGTCCCACATCCGGATCGTTCCGTCCGCCGAGGCGGAATACAGCGTCGACCCGTCGGCCGAAAAGGCCACATCGCTGACCGAGCTTTCATGCCCCGTCATCACCGCCAGCTCCGCGCCGGTCTCGATCTCCCAGATCCGGATCACCCCGTCCCAGGCCGCCGAGGCCAGCAGCCTTCCGTCCGGCGAGCGCGCCAACCCGTTGACCTGACCCTCGTGGCCCTCCAGCCGGTGCAGCCGCTCTCCCGTCGCCAGGTCCCAGATCTCGACCGCGAAATCGTCACCACCCGACGCCGCGCGGCCGTCACCGAGAAAGAGCACCGATTTCACCGCGGCCTCGTGGCCTTCCAGCCAGACCACCTCTTCCCCGCCCAGCGTCCAGTATCCGACCGAATTGTCGAAACTGCCCGTCAGCGCGAACCTCCCGTCCGCCGATATCGCCGTGTCCATGATCGGTCCGCCATGCCCGACAAGCGTCCGGAAATCCGCCGCCCGAAGCGGCGCTCCGGCCAGCAGAAAGATCAGCGCCAGCCGAAGCATGTCATTCCGCTGGCGTCGCCGAGCCCGGTGCCTTGCCTTCCTCGGCCTGCACTTCCTCGACCCAAAGGCTGTGATGCTCCTTCGCCCAGTTCAGGTCCACGTCGCCCGAGCCCATGGCGTCATAGGCGCCCTCCATGCCGACGCTGCCGATATAGATATGCGCCAGGATGATGCCGATCAGCACGAAGCTGACGATGGCGTGCCAGGCCTGCGCCAGCTGCATCTCCGCATGGGGCGTCAGCGTCTCCGGCAGCGGCTCCAGACCGAACCAGCCCGGCGCGCCGATGGCGTTCAGCTTCGCGAAGGTCGGCGCGAACATCTGCAATTCGAACGGGAACAGCAGCGACAGCCCCGAGGCGGCGATCGATCCGCCCAGGACGATCACCGACCAGAAGATCAGCTTCTGACCCGCATTGAACTTCTTGGCCGGCGGATGCCCCTTGCCGATGATCCCGCCGCCTTTGGCGAACCACACCAGGTCGGTCCGGTTCGGCAGGTTATGGATCACCCAAAGAACGAAGATCATGACCAGCGCCAGCATGAAGGCCCAGGACACGTTGTTATGCACCCACTTCGAAGCCAGGGCCAACGTGGCATAGGTCTCCTTGCCGACCCAGTCCATCAGGCCATTCCTGCCGAACAGCACGAACAGGCCGGTAATCCCCAAAAGGATGAACGATCCCGCCAGCAGCCAGTGGGCGAACCGCTCGACTGCCTTGAACCGCCGGATCGTCTCGCCGGATTTGCCGTGCTCGATCCGGATACGCCCGCGGATCAGGTAGAACAGGGCCAGAAGTACCAGAACGCCCAGAAGGAAATAGCCGCCATAGGTGCGCAGCGGACCCTCGCGGAACTGAAGCCACTGCATTCCGCTGTCCTGCACCAGAAGCGTGGCGCCCGGCCCGCGCACCTGGCTCACGACATCGGCCTCGCCAAAGCGCAAAGCCCGCCACAACTCCGGGTCGGACGCGCCGCCAAGCGTGCCCAGCGGGTCCGTGGCAGGTGCGGCGTCTTCCGCATCGCCGACGGCCTCGCGGCGGAACGTGTTGTCCACGTCCTCTCCGCGCTGCCGGCGCAGGATGTCCTCAAGCGTCTGCGCGCCGCCGGTCTCGGCCCGGGGGGCCTCGGTCGCCGTCGCGTCGCCGGCGTCCTGCGCCAGGGCGGGCGCGCTCATTGTCCCAAGAACGATGGCCAAAATCAGGATAAGCCGGTGTACCACGGTTTTTCTCCCCTTGATCGCGACCGCGCTCTCTCGGTGCGCTGCGCATGATCGGTGCTCTAGACTAGCGCCAGTTCGGCGGCTTTCACGACTCTTTTGCAAAAGGCGCCCCGACCTCTGCCGGAGCGCCCTTTCGTTCGCCTGTCATGGCATGGCGGGCGTCAGCCGCCTTTCTGATCGTAGGCAGTGCCCCAGCCCCATGCACCCGAGCCGAAGCCACGCGCCACGACGCGTTCGCGATAGATGTCGCTCACGTCGTCGCCGTCGCCGGCCAGAAGCGCCTTGGTCGCGCACATCTCGGCGCAGATCGGCAGCTTGCCTTCCGCGATCCGGTTGCGCCCGTACTTCTGGAACTCGACCGTCGACATGTCCTCTTCCGGACCGCCATTGCAGAAGGTGCACTTGTCCATCTTGCCACGGCTGCCGAAGTTGCCGGCCTGCGGATACTGCGGTGCGCCGAAGGGGCACGCGTAGAAGCAATAGCCGCACCCGATGCACAGATCCTTCGAGTGCAGGACCACGCCGTCTTCGTTCTGGTAGAAGCAGTCCACCGGACAGACCGCCATGCAGGGCGCATCCGAGCAATGCATGCAGGCTACCGAGATCGAGCGTTCACCCGGATCTCCGTCATTGATCGTCACGACCCGGCGGCGGTTGATGCCCCACGGGATTTCGTGCTCGTTCTTGCACGCGGTGACGCAGGCGTTGCACTCGATGCAGCGTTCGGCGTCGACGAGAAACTTTACTCTAGCCATCTCTCATTCTCCTCAGGCTGCGGTGATCTTGCAGAGTGTGGCCTTGGTCTCCTGCATCTGCGTGACGGAGTCGTAGCCATAAGTCTGCGCGGTGTTCGAGCTTTCGCCCAGGACATAGGGGTCAGCCCCCTTGGGATACTTGGACCTTCGATCCTCGCCCTGGAAATGCCCGCCGAAGTGGAACGGCATGAAGGCGACGCCCTCGCCGACCCTGTTGGTCAGCATGGCCATGACCTTGACCTTGCCGCCTTCGGGCCCTTCGACCCAGACCTGGCTTCCATCCCGGACACCGATATTGTTCGCGGTGCGCGGGTTGATCTCGACGAACATGTCCTGCTGCAATTCCGCCAGCCAGGGGTTCGACCGCGACTCGTCCCCGCCGCCCTCGTACTCGACCAGTCGGCCGGATGTGAGGATGATCGGGTAGTCGGACGAGAAGTCCTTCTCCTGGATCGACTTGTACATCGTCGGAACCCGCCAGAACGTCTTGTCGTCGTAGGTCGGGTAATCCGCCACAAGGTCGCGCCGGTTGCTGTAAAGCGGCTCGCGGTGCGTCGGCACCGGATCGGGGAAGGTCCAGACCACGGCACGGGCCTTCGCGTTCCCGAAGGGCGCGCACTCGTGCTTGATGGCCACCCGCTGGATGCCGCCCGAAAGGTCGGTCTTCCAGTTGGTGTTCGGACCCGCGACGGCGTCGATCGCCGTGCGTTCCTCGTCGGTCAGATCGCCGTCCCAACCCAGGTCCATCAGCATCTGCATCGTGAACTCGGGATACCCGTCCTGGATCTCCGAGCCCGCGCTGTAGACGCCTTCGGCCAGCAGGTTGTCGCCGTCGCGCTCCACACCGAAACGGGCGCGGAACGTCAGGCCGCCCTTTGAGACCGGGATGGACATGTCGTAAAGGTTCGCCGTTCCCGGATGGTTCATCTCCGGCGTGCCCCAGCAGGGCCACGGCATCCCGTAGTAGTCGCCGTCGGCCGGTCCGCCGATGGCGCGCAGCGTCGTCTTGTCGAAAGTGTGCTGGTTCGCCATGTGCAGCCGCATCCGCTCGGGCGACTGGCCGGTATAGCCGATCGTCCACATGCCGCGGTTGAACTCGCGGGTGATGTCCTCGACGTTCGGCTCGCCGTTTTCCGCCACCGCGATGTTGCGGAACATGCGGTCATGGAAGCCGAACTTCTCGGCGAACTTGGCCATGATGGTGTGGTCCGGCAGCGATTCGAACAGCGGTTCGACCACCTTCTCACGCCACTGCAGCGACCGGTTCGAGGCAGTGACCGAACCGTAGGTCTCGAACTGCGTGCAGGCCGGCAGCAGATAGGCGCCGTCCTTGCGGTCGTGCAGGATCGCCGAGACCGTCGGATACGGATCGACCACGACCAGAAGGTCCAGCTTCTCCATCGCCGTCTTCATCTCGACCATGCGGGTCTGCGAGTTGGGGGCGTGGCCCCACAGAACCATCGCCCGGGTATTGTCGGGCTGAATCAGGTTCTCCTTGTCCTCCAGAACGCCGTCGATCCAGCGGCTGACCGGGATGCCCGGCTCGTTGATCATCATCCGGTCCGCGCCATCCTTGCCGGCGCCCGGCATGACCGCGAAGCGGCCGCGCAGCCACTCCAGGTCTTCTTCCCAGACCCGTGCGAAATGCGCCCAGGACCCGTCCGCCAGGCCGTAGTATCCCGGCAGGGTGTCGGCCAGCACGCCAAGGTCCGTCGCGCCCTGAACGTTGTCGTGGCCGCGGAAGATGTTGGTGCCGCCGCCCGACACGCCCATGTTCCCCAGCGCAAGCTGAAGGATGCAGTAGGCGCGCGTGTTGTTGTTGCCGTTGGTATGCTGGGTGCCGCCCATGCACCAGATCACGGTGCCCGGACGATTGTTGACCATCGTGCGCGCGACGCGCTCAAGCTGGCTTCCGGGAACCCCGGTCACGCGCTCGGTCTCTTCCGGCGTCCACCTGGCGACCTCGTCCTTGATCTGGTCCATGCCCCAGGTGCGGGTCCGGATGAACTCCTTGTCTTCCCAGCCATTCTCGAAGATGTGCCAGAGAATTCCCCAGACCAGCGCCACGTCCGAGCCCGGGCGGAACCGGACATATTCGTCGGCGTGCGCCGCGGTCCGCGTGAAGCGCGGGTCGCAGACGATCAGCGGTGCGTTGTTCTGCTCCTTGGCGCGCAGCACGTGCAGCAGCGACACCGGGTGCGCCTCGGCGGGGTTGCCGCCGATGATGAAGATCGCCCGGCTGTTGTGGATATCGTTGTAGCTGTTGGTCATGGCGCCGTAGCCCCATGTGTTCGCCACACCCGCAACAGTGGTCGAGTGACAGATCCGCGCCTGGTGGTCGACGTTGTTCGTGCCCCAGTAGGCCGCGAACTTGCGATACAGGTAGGCCTGCTCGTTCGAGAACTTGGCCGATCCCAGCCAGTAGACCGAATCCGGTCCCGACTCTTCGCGGATCGTGTTCATCTGGTCGCCGATCTCGTTGACCGCGTCATCCCAGCTGATCCGGGTCCATTCGCCGTCGACCAGTTTCATCGGATACTTCAGCCGGCGCTCGCCGTGGGCGTGCTCGCGTACCGCGGCGCCCTTGGCGCAGTGCGCGCCCAGGTTGAACGGGCTGTCCCAGGCGGGCTCCTGGCCCGTCCAGACGCCATTCTCGACTTCCGCCAGAACCGTGCAACCGACCGAGCAGTGCGTGCAGACCGACTTGATGACCTCGACCCGGCCCTCAGACGACTGGGCCTGCGCCGGCGTCACGCGGCCGACACCGGCCGAAAAGGCGGCCAGGCCGCCAACGGCCAGTCCCGAACCCCGAAGGAACGTCCGACGATCCACTTTCGTGCCTGCGACCCTCGAAAGGACCGGCGACGGACGAGTGCTGCGATTGGCAGCGCCTGTCTTCTTTCTCAGCATAATCTACCTCCCTCGAAGATCAGAACCGGGCGGACGCCAGGTATTTCTTTACATGCTCGGTCTTCTTCAGACCCGAGCCCCCAGCGGCTTCATCCGCAGCGGCTTCCGTCGTGCCGACGGCCATCGCGGCCACGGCGGCAGGCGCCGATGTCCCAGCGAATTTCAGGAAGTCGCGGCGGCTTGCGCCATCCTTCTTCTTTTTAGCGTCCATGGTTCTACTCCCTTTCCTCAACGCCGGGTTCCGGACCCCGTGCGTCAACTCTCCATCCTGAATGCTTCGATTTCGATCGCCATGAAGGCCCGCCCGATCTTGCCGACCGGCGCATAAAAGACCGAGCCCTCCGCGGCCTCCAGGTCCGTGAAAAAATGTCCCGCCCAGGTCGCGACATGCGTGTTGAAGAACGCGTGCTGATCCTCGACCGACAGCGGGTCGCCATAGGTGCCGCGGATCAGCCCCGCCATGATCTCGAAGATCGTCGCGATATGGTCCTCGGGTTCCTTGACGTCGTCGCTGCGCTGGATGCCAAGCTGGGCCATGTGGCCGCGCAGCCGGGCCAGCGGCTTCTCGTTCAGGAAACCGGTCAGGTAATAGCTGGCGTAAGGCAGCAATTCGCCACGGCCAAGCCCGACGAACAGCGCGTTGTATTCCCGCTCCACCGCCTTGGCCCTCGACGCCCTGGCGACAGCCGCAAGCGCGGTGATGCCCTCGCCCAGATCCGACGCATCGCCGGACAGCTTGGCGGCCCTGTCGATCAGGTCCTGAGAGGGTGGTCGGGCAAGAAGCTGAGCCAGCATCGCATACAGGTCGGCGCGCAGAAGATCCTCTTCCGCGATACCCTCCCTGTAATCGGCCGCTTGGCTCTGTTCTTTCACTTCGGATCCCTGAATACCGTTGTGCACACTCAGGCTAGAGATATCGCCCGGATTGGGCAAATGATATTTCCAATTTCGCCGGTTCACATTTTGCCAGAGGCGCTAGGTATCGAAGCGCATCCTTTTGGGATTAAAAGATAATTCTTCCTCATCCTGCTCCGCCTCGAATTCGTCCGGGGACTCGGTCGACGCGTCTTCGGCACTGCCATCCGGCCCCTCGGATTCCGGCTCCAACGCGACCGAAATCTCCTCTTCTTCCGCGTCTGTCTTGCCATTATCCTGCATAATTTCCGGCGATGGCTCCAGCGGCAGGAATCCACGCCCGATTTTGTATCCTGTTGCAATGATCTTCTTGGTCAACTCGGGCGAATTGAAGTCTGCGTCGTAGTCGTTCAGCCCGTCCAGATTGGCCAGCACCGGATTCGATCTCCAAAGCACCCGAAGCGCCCGCTTGCGCAGAAACCCGGGCACGCCGGCCTCCATGAAGACGCTGAAATCGTCCCCGATCTTCATGCTCTCGGGCACGGGCAGTTGCAGCCGCTCCAGCAACGCCGCCTCTTCTTCCGGCGTCCCGGGCTCGGGCTCGGCTTTCTCCTGCGGCACTTCCGTCGCGGGTGCGGCAGCCGGCGTCGCCTCCGCTTCCTCGGCGACCTTGCGTTTGCGCCGCGACCAGCGGGCGAACAGGTTCTCCTCGTCACTCATCGCGGCGCTCTTTCCGGCTGCCCGGACTACGGTAGACGTCCGTGGCCTGCCTGATCCGGGGGTCGCCGATGCCGTCCTCCACCAGGTCGACCCGCGTCTTGTCGCGCTTTCGCTTGATGAAAGGAACTTCCTCGTAATGCGCGTCGCAGAAATCCCTGATCGTCGCGACCAGACCCTCGGGCATCGGCACCGTCTCGACGATCACCTCGCCGCTGTCCTGAAAATTCTGGCCCTCGTCCGCCGACGCCGTGACTAGGTGAACGTCGATGCCGTGCTCGTTGTCGGTATTGATGCCCTTGTTCAGGACGACGAACAGCGAAGGCGGCTTCATCATCAGCGAAATGCGATAGCTCTCGACCTCGGAGCGATGAAGTTCAAGCGGCACCGTCGCGGCATGAAATTCCGTCACGTCGCCGTCTTCCCGCAGCACCCGGAACCCACCGGGGCCCGCGTTCGGAATGACCGCCGTCGCCATCCAGGCCCATTTCGCCCAGCGCGTCACCCCCGGTTGCCGGCGCAGGACGACACCCATAGGTACAGACATGGACTTGGGGACTGCGGCGTCGGCCATGTGGCGTTTCCTCCTGTCGGTCCACGACCAAACACCGACTGATTGCCATTGTCAAAACATCTGACCAAAATGGCCGGACGCCTGCGCCCGAGAGGAAATCGGAAATCACATGACCAAGATCACGCGAATGCTGCTGTGTACCTGCGAAGGCACCATGACTGTCGACCCCGACACGGCGGCCGCCGCGCTTGGCGGCATCGACGTCAAGACTTCGAATCACCTCTGCACCGTGGATCTGGACGTCGCCGCGAAATCCCTTGGCGACGACGGCACGACGCTGATCGCCTGCGGACAGATGGCCACGCTGTTCGAGGAACTGGCCGGCGAGATCGGCGCTCCCGGCGGCCTGCTGACCGTCGACATCCGCGACCGTGCCGGCTGGACCGCCGATCCATCCGCGACAGCCAAACAGGCGGCACTTCTGGCCGAGGCCGCGCTGCCCCAACCCTCGACGCCCGTCAAGGACGTGGTCAGCGAAGGCACCTGTCTCGTCCTCGGCGCCCCCGATGTCACGCTTGCCGCCGCGCAGGCGCTCTCGGCGCAGCTGGCCGTCACCTGCATTCTCACCGATGCGCCGGACGACCTTGTGCCGACAGCCGCCTACGACGTCGCCCTCGGCCGGCTCCGCTCCGCCACCGGCGCGCTCGGCGACTTCGCTATCACCATCGACGGCTACCGCCCGATGCAGCCCGGCGGCCGCGGCGCGGCCACCTTCGGCGATGCAGCCGACGGGGCGAAATCCACCTGCGACATCATCGTCGATCTCCGGGGCGAAGGCCCGCTGTTCCCGGCCGATCACAAGCGCGAAGGTTATCTGCGCGCCGACCCGCGCGACTCGCTCGCCGTGCGCACGCTGATCACCCAGGCGATGGACCTGCAGGGCGTCTTCGAGAAACCGCTCTACATCCGGTTCGAGGAATCGCTCTGCGCCCACTCACGCGCCTCGCGCCCCGGCTGCGACCGCTGCCTCAACGTCTGCCCCACCGGCGCCATCACGCCGAACGGCGACACCGTCGCCATCGACCCCGACATCTGCGCGGGCTGCGGCGCCTGCGCCGCCGTCTGTCCCTCGGGCGCGGCCAGCTACGACGACCCGCCGGTCGGCCACCTGTTCTCGCGCCTGCGCACGCTGGCCTCGGCCTATCGCAAGGCGGGCGGCACCAGCCCCCGTGTCCTCTTCCACGACCCCGGGCACGGCAACGAGATGATCGGCCTCTCGGCCCGTTTCGGCCGCGGCCTGCCCGCCGACGTCATCCCCATCGAAGTCCCTAACGTCGAAGGCGTCGGCCACGCCGAGATGCTGGCCGCCCTCGGCGTCGGCTTCTCGACCGTCTCGATCCTTCCCGGCCCGCGCACCGACCTCGACGTGCCGGGCCGCGAACTGGCGCTGGCCCGCGCCATCACGGGCGACGCCGCACGGCTCGCCATTCTCGACGTCACCGATCCCGACGCACTGGAACAGGCGCTCTACGGCCCCGCTCCCGCGCCGATGTCCGCCGATCCGATCCTGCCGCTCGGCGGCCGCCGCGAAGTGACCCGCACCGCGGCCACCGCGCTCACCGCCGCAAGCGAACCGATCCAGCTGCCCGCCGGCGCGCCCTACGGCGCGGTCAACGTCGACACCGGCGCCTGCACGCTCTGCCTCGCCTGCGTCTCGCTCTGCCCGGTCGGCGCGCTGGGTGACAACCCCGAGAAACCCCAGCTCCGCTTCCAGGAAGCCGCCTGCCTGCAATGCGGCATCTGCGAATCGACCTGTCCTGAATCCGCGATCACCCTCACCCCGCAACTCGACCTCTCGACAATGGCGCTGACCCACCGCGTCCTGCACGAGGAAGAGCCCTTCGAGTGCATCGAATGCGGCAAGCCCTTCGGCGTCAGATCAACGATCAACCGCATCGTCGAAAAGCTGGAAGGCCAGCACTGGATGTATACGAACTCGGACAACACCAAGCTCATCCAGATGTGCGACGATTGCCGCATCTCCGCGCAATACCATCAGGAAAACTCGCCCTTCCGCATGGGCGACAGGCCGCGTCCACGCACGACCGACGACTACCTGAAGGACAAGAAACCGAACTGAAGCGTCAATTTCCTGCCCCCAGTTCGCCAGGGAAGCGATCACCTTCGTCGCGACCACGGCCGTGCGCGTCTACCTCTGCATCGGCGTTATTTCCTGAACCGCTGGCAAGCCCGCGTTTCAACCCCATATCTGCGTGATGAGACTGACACGCCGAGCCCTTCTGGCCAGCACCGCCGCCCTCGCTCTGCCCGGCATCGCACGGGCCGACGACGCGCTGACCGCCATCCGGTCCCGCGCTGGCGGATTCGACCAGCTTCACAGCCTGATCGTTCTGAAAGACGGCGCAACACTGATCGAGGACCGCTTCCGCGGCCCGGCCCTGGACCGGCCCGCCAACATCAAGTCGGTCTCGAAAACCATCGTGGCCACGCTTCTCGGGATCGCCATCGACAAGCGTGTCGTGCCCTCCGTCACGGCCCCGCTCAACCAGGTCGCTCCGCGCCTCATCCCGGCCGCCGCCGACCCCCGGGCGCGGACCATCACGCTCGAAGACCTCGTCACGCTCCGCGCCGGGCTCGAACGCACCTCCGGGCCGAACTACGGCGAATGGGTCTCCAGCGGCAACTGGGTCGCCGACGCGCTGTCTCGCCCCTTCGTCGACCGCCCCGGCGGCCGGATGCTCTATTCCACCGGGTCGACCCACATCCTGGGCGCGGCCCTCGCCGAAGCCACGGGCCAGTCGCTTCACACGCTGGCCCGCGACTGGCTCGGCCGCCCGCTCGGCATCGAGATCCCGCCCTGGACCCGCGATCCGCAGGGCTATTTCATGGGCGGCAACGAAATGGCGCTCAGCCCCGTCGCGATGGCGCGTTTCGGCGAGATGATTCGCCAGCAGGGCGTCTGGAACGGCCAGCAGGTCGTCAGCAGCGACTGGATCGAACGCTCCTTCACCCCCGTCACCCGCTCGCCCTGGTCGGGCCTCGGCTACGGGTATGGCTGGTTCACCGGACAGGCGTCCGGCACGCGCTACGCGCTCGCGCGCGGATATGGCGGACAGGTCATCGCGGTCGCCCCGGACGCGGCAATCACCATCGCCATCACCTCCGATCCGACCCGCCCGGCCCGCTCGGGCGGCTATTTCGGAGACCTCATGGACCTGATCGAACAGGATATCCTGGCACCCCTCGCCTAGGCGGAAGGGCGCACCCTCCGTGCTGTCGGCAAGCGATAACTGCGCCCGGCCCGCTATTGCGACTGAATGGGCCGGCCCAGTTCCTTCGGCTCGATCGTGTCCACGAACGCGGTGATCGCCTCGATCTCCTCCAGAGTGATCTCCACCGGGGCGACGTGAATGTCCCGATTCGGATCGAACGGCTCGGTCACGCCCTCGACCTGGGTGAACGACGGATGCGGGTTCTCCACATAAAAGGCGCGGAACAGGTCCGACCAGTTCTCGCGCCCCCTCAGCGCCGCGAAGGACGGGGTCGAGCCGATACCGCCCATCCGGTTCCTCTCGTCCACCACGTGGCAGCGCCCGCAATGTACCAGCGCCAGCCGCGACCCGGTGTTCCTGTCGCCGTCGAAGCTCTCGTCGCGGGCGACCGCCACCACCTTGACCTCGGTCGAATAGACGGGGTCGCCTTCCGGCGCGAAACTCTCGATGGCCGACTTGCCGGGCACCGACTGAAGCCACTCCAGGAACGTGCCCGCCTTCTCTGCCGCCTCCGCGTCATCGGTCAGGATCGACAGGAACCAGACCCTGTCCGCGCTATCCACCATGATCCGGAATCCCCCCGGCTCGTCGGTAAGCGCAAGATCCGCCTCGCCCTCGGATACCGGCGCGACGCGGATACGGTGCTTGAAGCCGAAGCGCGGCAGGATCTGCCTGTCGAAGCCGCTCTTCAGCATCGCCTCCGGCATCCTGATCGTCAGGTCCTGAGCCATCGCCCCTGCGGCGAAGGCGGCCATGAAAACCAGCGCGATTATCGGCCTTGCGAATGCGATCTTGAACCTCCCGGTTGATCCGCAGATTATCCGCCTCCGAACACAAAGCAAGTTCGGCTGCCCAGAACAGGAGGATGCAATGTCCGACGACGGCTTCAACATGTCGCTCAGGAAGTTTCTGAAAACGGTCGGGGTCACCTCGCAGCAGGAGATCGAAGAGGCCGTGCGCACCGCGCGCGACGCGGGCAACCTGCCCGGTGGTGCAGTGACCGCGAAAGTGGTGCTCAGCATTGGCGATCTGAACCTGACGCACGAAGTGTCGGGACAGATCGAGATGCCGGAGGACAACTGATTTGGCCGACGAAGGCACGGTCACCGAGACCCTGAGAAAGATCATCGACCCGGCGAAGGGCACCGACATCGTGTCCTCGGGCCAGGTGAAATCGCTGAAAGTCGCCAACGGCGCGGTCAGTTTCGTGCTCGAGGTCGATCCCGCGCGCGGCCAGGCGATGGAGCCGCTGCGCGCCGCCGCCGAACAGGCGGTCAGGGCGCTTGACGGCGTCACCAGCGTCAGCGCCGTATTGACGGCGCATTCCGGTACCGGCCAGGCGCCAAAAGCCGCGCCCAAGGGCCCGGTCCCCGATCTCGGCCTCAAGGATTTCACGCCCAAGCCCAAGGCCCCCGCCGGCCCTGCGCCGCTGCCGGGCGTGAAAAAGGTCATCGCCATCGCCTCCGGCAAGGGCGGCGTCGGCAAGTCCACCGTATCCTCGAATCTCGCCGTCGCGCTGGCCGCGCGCGGCCTGAAGGTCGGCCTTCTCGACGCCGACGTCTACGGCCCCTCGCAGCCCCGGATGCTGGGTATCTCGGGCCGCCCCTCGGCGGCGGGCAACACGATCCTGCCCCTGCGCAACCACGGCGTCACGGTCATGTCGCTTGGCCTGATGGTGCAAGAGGACGAGGCCATCGTCTGGCGCGGCCCGATGCTGATGGGCGCGCTCCAGCAGATGCTGTCCCAGGTCCAGTGGGGCACGCTCGATGTCCTCCTGGTCGATCTGCCCCCCGGCACCGGCGACGTCCAGATGACGCTCTGCCAGAAAACCCAGGTGGCAGGCGCGGTCATCGTCTCGACCCCCCAGGACATCGCGCTGATCGACGCCAAGAAGGGCATCGACATGTTCCAGCGCTTGGAAACCCCGATCCTGGGCATCATCGAGAACATGGCCGCTTTCGTCTGCGACGGCTGCGGCAAGGTTCACCACCCCTTCGGCCACGGCGGCGCGCGCGCCGAGGCCGAACGCCTGGGCGTTCCCTTCCTGGGAGAGATTCCGCTGCACCTCGGTATCCGCGTGGCCAGCGACGGCGGCGCGCCCATCGTGTCGTCAAAACCCGAAGGCGAGGAATCGCAGGCGTTCTGGTCGATTGCCGACCAGCTTATCGAAACGGTCCTCGTCGCATGAACCAGGCCCGGCGCGCCCTCGAATTCCCGCCGCTTCTGACCGGTATCGCGGTCACGGACGACCCGTTCCAGGCGGCGCTCCAGTCCGTCGCGGACGAGGTCGAGCCGGGCGCGGTCTTCTATGGTGTCGATCCGGCCCGGATGCAGGCCGCCATTGTGCTGGCGCCCGAGGAACCTCTGCAATCCGCGCTCCGTGTCAGCTTCGCGGTGGCCCTCGGCCTGAACGACGCGCTGGGCGCGCTTGCCCCGCCCGAGGTCGGCGTCCACCTTGTGTGGCCCGATCGGATCAAGGTGAACGGCGCCTTCTGCGGCACGCTCGCCTTCGCGGCCAGCACGCGCGAACCGGGCGACGAACCGGACTGGCTGATCGTCGGCCTCGAAATGCCGCTCGTCCGGCCCGCCGCGTCCGAGCCGGGCCACGACCCCGACCGCACCGCGCTTTACGAGGAAGGCTGCAGCGACATCGCCCTCCCCGACCTGATCGAGGCCTGGGGCCGGCACATGATGAACTGGCTTCACATCTACCTGACCGAAGGCTTCGAACCCCTGCACCGTGAATGGCGCGCCAAGGGCGACGGACTGGGCGGCGAAGTGACCTATCCGCAAGCGGGAACCTTCGTCGGTCTCGACGAAAACGGCGGGATGATCCTGAAGACAGGCGAGACGACACGGATCCTGTCGCTGGCCGATCGCCTGGCCCGATGAGCCTTCCCGAAATAGCCGCCGGCGCCTTCGCGATCCTGGCCGCTTTCCCGATCCTCGGACAACTGGCACTGGTCTTCGGCGCGCCCTGGGGCAGCATCACTCTGGGCGGTCGCTGGCCCGGTGTTCTGCCGCCACGCATGCGCCTCGCCGCGCTGGTTCAGGCAACAGTCCTGATTGCGCTCAGCGTCATCGCACTCGACCACGGCGGGCCTTTGCACATCGGCCTGCCGCCTGCCGCGATCTGGGTCACCGTCGCGGTCACATGCATCTCGGCCGTTCTCAACAACATCACGCCATCGCGGATCGAGCGCCGGCTCTGGGGTCCGGTGACCATCCTGATGGCGCTGGCCGCGCTCGCCCTCGCGCTTACCTGAGCCTTGAATTTCCCGCCACCTGCCGCCAACCTGCGACGACAACGATAAAGGTGCCGACATGAACTTCGCCCGCGTGATTCGCATGGACGAAAGCGATTTCAACGTTTTCCACGCCGCCGCCGAACCCGGCGAGTGGGCGATCCCGGGCACTTTCGCCTTTTCGAACTGGACCGAGGACGACCTGACCGGCAAGTCGCGCCAGGAATTCGCGCATGGCTGGCTGGGGCTGGAAAGCTTCGGCCGCGCCTCCGTCGTTGCCGTCACCTCGATCACCGAGCCCGAGCGCGCTGCCCTGGTCGACATCCTGGCCTTCCACTTCACCGAGGCCTGGGGCGCCCCCGGCATCGACGCCGCCCGCCCGGTCGCGGAAGAGGAAATCGCCCACATGATCCAGATGTGCAGCGATCAGGCCGAAAACACGCTGATGGTCATCGAACGCGAACTGACCGACACCGGCGTCAAGGACCGCTTCCGCATGGTCCCGCCGCAGGGCGCGTCACTCGAAGCCTTCGCGGTCCACGGGGACTGAGCGTCAGTAGCCCGGCGTCGGCCAGAAGAAGTTGATCACCAGCAACAGGGCAAACACCGCCGCCGCGGTGATAAGCGCGCGCGCCATCGCCGAGCGCGACTTGAAATAGGCCCATTCCTCGAGGACCAGCACGACGACGACGATCACCGCCGCCGGAACAAGCGCGTGGATCAGATCGAAACCCATTCGGACACCTCCTGCGGCGACTTTGCCCGGCGGGAAAGCCGCGGTCATCAAAAAAAGGCCGGGCACAAGGCCCGGCCAGTCCAACAGGGAGGTACCATGCCATAACCCGGACATGGAAACGGGATCCGTATTTCATCTAACTCAACCCGAAGAAGAAAAACTTTGATCCGGATCAAGCCAAACCCGCGTCACGCGACCAGTCGATAGCCACCTGACTCGGTTACCAGTAAACGCGCATTCGAGGGGTCTGGCTCGATTTTTTGTCGCAGCCGGTAAATATGTGTCTCGAGTGTGTGCGTTGTGACACCCGCATTATATCCCCAGACCTCGTGCAGAAGCACGTCGCGGGGCACCACACCCTCGCTCGCGCGGTACAGGAACTTCAGAATATTCGTCTCTTTCTCGGTCAGGCGAATCTTCTTTTCGTCCTCTGTTATCAACATCTTCTGGGCAGGCTGGAAGGTGTATGGCCCCAGTTGGAAGACGGCGTCCTCCGACTGTTCGTGCTGGCGCAACTGGGCGCGGATACGGGCCAGAAGCACCGGAAACTTGAAAGGCTTGGTGACGTAGTCATTCGCGCCCGCATCGAGGCCCAGAATGGTATCCGAATCCGAATCATGCCCCGTCAGCATCAGAACCGGGCATTTCACGCCGTGCTTGCGAAGCACCCGGCACAGCTCGCGGCCATCCGTATCGGGCAGCCCCACGTCCAGGATCACCAGGTCGTAGATACCCTCCTTGACCCGAGACATCGCCTCGGCGCCGCTGCCGGCCTCGAAGACGTCGAAGTCCTCGGTCATGACCAGCTGTTCGCCCAGCGCTTCGCGCAGATCGTCGTCGTCATCGACCAGCAGGATTTTTTTCAGGTTCTGAGCCATGTTGTCCTCCGTAGCCCTGATACGGGTCAGATGCGGTGGCAGATCCGTCTCTGCAAGTATTGCTGCAACAGATCACGCGCTCGTGTCGAATGCGCGGCAAATGTTTCAAATCCCTGCAAATCTGGCTACAGGAAGACGACGGAAAGGAACCTCACGTCCATGTCGCTTGTCCCGACTCCGGCCGAAACACTGGCCCGCGCCCGCACCGATCTCCGGCTCGGCCTTCCGGTCGTGCTGGAAGACGACGCATCCTGCGCACTGGTGACGGCGGCCGAGGATCTCTCTGCCGACAGGCTCGCCGACCTCGCGGCACTTGGCCCCACGGTCCTGGCGGTCACCGCGCGCCGCGCCGAGACCCTGCGCGCGCGCGCCTACGACGGCGACATCGCGCGGCTCGTGCTGCCGCCGGACGCCACCGCCGAGTGGGTCCGGGCCGCCGCCGATCCCAAGGACGATCTCGCCACCCCGATGAAAGGCCCTTTCGAGACGCAGCGCGGCGGATCGGCCGGCCTGCACCGGCTGGCGGTGGGGCTGGTGAAATCGGCTCATCTTCTGCCCGCCGCCCTCGTCACGACGCTGGCCGGCGCGCGCCCCGAAAACCTGACCCGGCTGCGCGCGCAGGATGTCGACCGCCTGCTGAAAGCGCCGACCGCGCACCGCGGCGTGGTGACGGGCCGCGTCCCGATCCGGGTCTCCGAGGCCGGCCGCGTCCACGTCTTCCGGCCCGAGGACGGCGGCGAAGAGCACGTCGTCTGCGAAATCGGCCGCCCGCCCCGTGACAGGCCGGTGCTGGCGCGCCTGCACTCGGCCTGCTTCACCGGCGATATCCTGGGCTCGCTCAAGTGCGACTGCGGCCCGCAACTGCACGCCGCCCTCCGCCAGATGGGCGAGGAAGGCGCGGGCGTGCTTCTCTACCTCAACCAGGAAGGGCGCGGCATCGGGCTGGCCAACAAGATGCGGGCCTACGCGCTGCAGGACCAGGGGTTCGACACGGTCGAGGCCAATCACCGGCTGGGATTCGAGGATGACGAGCGCGATTTCCGCGTCGGCGCGGACATCCTCAAGCGGCTGGGGTTCGGGTCGGTCCGGCTGATGACGAACAATCCCGCCAAGGTGCGGATGATGGAGGCGCAGGGCATAGAGGTGGCCGAGCGCGTGCCGCTTCGGGTCGGCCGCGGCCCCCTGAACGAAAAGTATCTCGACGTGAAGGCGAAGAAATCGGGGCATATCCTGTGACTTTTCCGGCGGCGCCGCCGGCCGGCCGGGGGCTCCGCCTCCGGACTGCGGACGTATTTCAGCCGGGAAGAACCGATATGGTCCTGACGCCCATCGGCCTGCGCTTTCGCGGGCGGACGCTGCCCTGCTCCATCGGGCGCGGGGGCGTGCGCGCCGACAAGCGCGAGGGCGACGGGGCCACGCCCGCCGGCGTCCACCGGATCGTCGGCCTGCTCTACCGGCCCGACCGCATGGCCCGCCCGGTGTCCTGGGCGGTGCCGATCCGGCCCGGCGATCTCTGGTGCGACGATCCGGCCCACGAGGACTACAACCTGATGGTGCGCGCCCCGTTTCCCGCCTCGCACGAAAGGCTCCGCCGCGCCGATCCCCTTTACGACCTGGTGCTTCTCACCGACTGGAACTGGCCTTTTGCCCGGCGCGGCCAGGGCTCGGCGATCTTCATCCACCGCTGGCGCCGGCCCGGCGCGCCGACCGAGGGCTGCGTCGCGCTGCGCCCGGATCACCTCATGTGGCTCGCCCGCGCCATCGGGTACGAGACCCGGCTGATCGTTCCGCCTCAGCCGTAATCGCGTTCCCCGAAGATGGCCGAACCGACGCGCACATGGGTCGCGCCTTGGGCGATGGCCTCTTCGAAATCGCCGCTCATGCCCATCGACAGGCCGGTCAGCCCGTTGCGCGCCGCGATCTTCGCCAAGAGCGCGAAATGCAGGCCGGGCGCCTCGTCGACGGGGGGGATGCACATCAGGCCCTTCAGCGGCAGGCCCAGGTCCCGGCACTCGGCGACCAGCGCGTCGGCGGCATCCAAAGGGCACCCGGCCTTCTGGCTCTCATCCCCGGTGTTCACCTGCACGAACAGGTCCGGGCAGCCGCCCGCCTCGTCGGCGATCCGCGCGATGGTCCGCGCCAGCTTGGGCCGGTCGACGGTGTGGATCACGTCGAACAGCGCCATCGCCGCGCGGGTCTTGTTGGTCTGCAAGGGTCCGATCAGGTGCAGTTCGATCCCGTCGAACCGCTCGCGGAACGCGGGCCACTTGCCCTCGGCCTCCTGCACCCGGTTCTCGCCGAAGACGCGATGCCCCTCGGCCAGCACCGCCTCGACGCGCTCCAGCGGCTGCACCTTCGATACGGCGATCAGGGTCACGTCTTCCGGGTTGCGGCCATGACGGTCGCAGGCGGCGGCGATGCGGGTTTGAATCTCGGACAGGCTCATGGAAACCTCGCATTTCGACCGGAATGTATTGTCATTCGCTGCCTCTCGCTTCGCTCGAACGCAAATGCCAATACACGTTTTCCGGGCGGGTCGAAACACGTGCCCAAAAAGAAAAGAGCGGGCGCAAGGCCCGCTCTTTCCGTTCAACCAATCCCTTTGGGATCAGAAGGACATCGAAAGACCGAAGTCGTAACGACCGTCGGTTTCGGCATCGCTGTCGACATAGCCGCCTTTGAGCGACGCGCCGCCGCCCAGGTCGTAGGCCATGCCAACGCCCATGGTGTCGACTGCGGTACCACCGGTGTCCTTCGAAACGAAGAACGCGGTCGCGGTCGCTGCGCCGAAGACATAGTCGAGCGAGACGCCATACTGGTCGAAGTCGGTACCGGCCAGGTCGGCCGTGCCGTAGATCGCCTTGACGGTCGCGTCACCGAAGCCAGCCGAAACGCCACCGATCAGGTGATCGGAAGTTTCGTTTTCTTCGTAGCCGAGGCCGAACGAGATGTCGCCCATGCCGTAGGTGACAGCAACACCGATCGCTTCGCTGGTGTTGAAGGCGCCCGGGTTGTCAGCCGACACGTGGAAACCGAGCGAGCCGGTCACGTAGTCGTAGCGCATGGCCGAACGGTCGGTGTTCGACAGGTACGTCATTTCGTTGTAGTCGCCGAGGCCGGTCAGGCCAACGCCCGATACGTCGCCAACGGCGGCTTCCGGAGCACCGGAAACGTCGCCCATGGAGATCTTGCCGAAAGCGCCTTCAGCGAAGACGGAACCGGCGGTGCCGGCAGCGCCACCGACCGAGTTGTCGGCGCGGATCGAGCCACCGAACGTCAGGCCACCGTCGGTTTCACCCGAAGCGGAGAAGCTGATACGGATACGGCTGGTAAATGCCAGATCGGTTTCGTCGGTACCGGTCGTCGCCGTGTCGTCGGTGCCACCACCAACAATACCCATACGGCCGTCACCACCGACCGAGACTTCGGCCCAGGCAATGCTGGTTGTCAGCAGCAGGGCAGAAGTGCCAAGAAGAACCTTTTTCATCGTTTTTCCCTCGTGTGTAAAAGGTGCGTCTCAATTCGGTCGCACCGAACTGATTGACCTGTATTTCTCCTCAACCACCCCGGATTGCAAGCCGCCCACCCGGCACGGGAGGAGACTCCGTGGTGGATGGTGCACCTTTGCCACAGTGTTATGACAGCCCCCTTTCGGCACGGGTGTGGGAAAAACCTTGAGACACCTCCTAGGCTCGGCTACTCATGCGCGAAAGCCAAGGAAGGACAGGCACATGGGGGCATTCGCCGGGGGAACAGCGACACGCGCCGTGATCATTCTGGCGCTGGGTCTGACGCTCACGTCCTGCAGCCGGGTCGGAAACCTTTTCCGAAGCGACGGGGAAAACGCCCAGCGCGCCGCGGACGAGGCGGTGCGGCAAAGCCTGGAATCGGACACGCTGGGCGAAACCAGGGAATCGACCATCTGGGATCTGTTCGGCAACCGCGACGACCCGAACACGACGCTGGAAGTGAACAAGTATCTCTGGAACGCCTCGCTCGACGTCCTGAACTTCCTGCCGATCCAGTCGGCCGACCCGTTCTCGGGCGTGATCGTCACCGGCTACGGCACGCCGCCGGGCGGCGGGCGCGCCTACCGGGCGACGATACTCATCCGCGACCCCGCGCTCGAAGCCCGCTCGCTCAATATCGCGCTGGCCACCAGCTCGGGCCCCGCGCCCAACGAAACCGTGCGCGCCGTCGAGGACGCGATCCTGACGCGGGCGCGCCAGCTTCGGGTCCGTGACCTCGATCTCTAGACCTCGCGCTCATGCCAGACTAAGACGCGGGCCGGGCCATCGCCCGGCCTTTTCGACTCCAAAGGACCCCGACACATGTCCCGCTACGACACCAAGACCATCGAACCGAAATGGCAGGCAGCCTGGGACAAGGCGCTGACCTTCAGGGCCGAACGGGACGAAACGCGGCCCAAGTATTACGTGCTCGAGATGTTCCCCTACCCGTCGGGGCGAATCCACATCGGGCATGTGCGCAATTATACAATGGGCGATGTCGTGGCCCGCTACAAAAGGGCGACAGGCCATAACGTGCTGCACCCGATGGGCTTCGACGCCTTCGGAATGCCGGCCGAAAACGCCGCGATGGCCTCGGGCGGGCATCCCAAGACCTGGACATACGGCAACATCGACACGATGGTCGACCAGATGAAGCCCTTGGGCCTGTCGCTGGACTGGTCGCGCATGTTCGCGACCTGCGATCCGGAATACTACGGCCAGCAGCAGTCCATGTTCATCGACTTCATGGAGAAGGGCCTGGTCTATCGCCGGAACGCGGTGGTCAACTGGGACCCCGTCGACATGACCGTTCTGGCCAACGAGCAGGTGATCGACGGCAAGGGCTGGCGCTCGGGCGCCGAGGTCGAACGCCGCGAACTCACGCAGTGGTTCTTCAAGATCAGCGATTTCGCCGAGGAACTGCTGGACGCCATCGACGGGCTGGACGACTGGCCCGCGAAAGTGAAGCTGATGCAGCAGAACTGGATCGGCAAATCCCGCGGTCTGCAATTCGCCTTCGACCGCGTGGACGGCGGCGACCCCGTCGAGGTCTACACCACCCGCCCCGACACGCTGATGGGCGCGTCCTTCGTCGGCATCTCTCCCGATCACCCGCTGGCCAGGGAACTGGCCGCCACGAATCCCGAGATCGCCGCCTTCCGCGCCGAATGCCAGAAGGGCGGCACCACCGAGGAAGCGCTGGAAAAGGCCCCCAAGCTGGGCTTCGACACCGGCCTCAAGGTGAAGCACCCGCTGAACCCCGACTGGCACCTGCCGGTCTGGATCGCGAACTTCATCCTGATGGACTACGGCACCGGCGGGATCTTCGGCTGCCCGGCGCACGACCAGCGCGACCTCGACTTCTGCCGCAAGTACGACCTGCCGGTGATCGACACCTTCTTCGCGCTGGACGACCCGCACCCGGTCGCGACCGAAGCCTTCGTGCCGCCCAAGACCGACCGCGTGAAATGGGTCGACCACTTTACCGGCATCGACATCGCCACCGGCGAAGAAGCCATCGACGCCACCATCGACTTTGCCGAAAAGGCGGGCTGGGGCACCGGCGTCACCAGGTTCCGCCTGCGCGACTGGGGCCTTTCCCGCCAGCGCTACTGGGGCTGCCCGATCCCGGTCGTCCATTGCGACGACTGCGGCGTGGTGCCCGAGAAGAAAGAGAACCTGCCGGTCGAACTGCCCTTCGACGAGGACGGCAAGCCCATCGACTTCTCGATCCCCGGAAATCCGCTCGACCGCCATCCCACCTGGCGCGACGTGCCCTGCCCCGCCTGCGGCAAGCCCGCCCGGCGCGAAACCGACACGATGGACACCTTCGTCGATTCGTCCTGGTACTACGCCCGCTTCACCTGCCCGCACGCGAAGACGCCCACCGACATGGACGACGTCAGCTACTGGATGAACGTCGACCAGTATATCGGCGGTATCGAGCACGCGATCCTGCACCTGCTCTACTCCCGCTTCTTCGCCCGCGCGATGCACATCTGCGGCCACCTGCCCGCCAGCGCCATCGAGCCTTTCGACGCGCTTTTCACCCAAGGCATGGTGACGCACGCGATCTACAGAACTTTCAAAGAAGAAACGACGTCTGGGAAGGGTGCCGCGATTACAGCCACAAGGCCTGTCTATCACTACCCCGAGGACATCGAACTGCGTGACGGCAAGGCTTACGTCAAAGCGACTGGAGAAGAAGCCGAGATCATCCCCTCCGCCAAGATGTCCAAGTCCAAGAACAACGTCGTCGATCCCGTCGCCATCATCGACCGCTATGGCGCCGACACCGCGCGCTGGTTCGTGCTCAGCGATTCTCCGCCCGAGCGCGACGTCGAATGGACCGCCTCGGGCGCCGAGGCCGCCTTCAAGCACCTTGCCCGCGTCCATCGCCTGTCGGCCGAGATCGCCGAGGGCGGCGACACCGGATCGGACGACCAGGCGCTCTTGAAGGAAATGCACAAGACCATCCACGACGTGACGATGGGCATCGATAGCTTCGGCTTCAACGCCGCCATCGCCAAGCTTTACGCTTTCACCAATACGCTTTCGAAATCAAAGACTTCGCATACCGCCCGACGCCAGTCGATCCTGACGCTGGCGCAACTGATGTCCCCCATGACGCCGCACCTCGCGGAAGAAATCTGGGCGATGCAGGGCGCCGAAGGCCTGATCGCCGATGCGCCCTGGCCCAAAGCCGACGAGACGATGCTGGTCGAGGATACCGTGACCCTGCCGATCCAGATCAACGGCAAACGCCGCTCCGAGATCACCGTCCCGAAAGACCTGGCCAAGGACGAGGTTGAAAAGCTGGTCATGGCCGACGATGCTGTCGTCAAGGCGCTGGCCGGTGGTCAGCCCAGAAAGCTGATCGTCGTCCCGGGCCGCATCGTCAATGTCGTCGTATAACGCATTTCGAATCCAGAACGCAGACCTCGCGTCGCGACCAGCGTTCGCGCGCCAGCAAGAGACAGCGGGTCGCGATGCAGTCTGATTCGAAAAGCGTCAGCCGCAGAACCCTGCTTCTCAGCCTGACCGCGCTCGCGGCCTGCGGGTTCGAACCCGTCTACGGCCCCGGCGGACAGGCCGAAAACCTCCGCGGCCGGATCGACATCGCCGCCCCGGAAGACGAGGAAGGCGCGGCGCTGGTCGAACGGCTGGAAGAACGGCTGGGCCTGCCGCAGGGCGCCGACCTCGGGCTGACCGCGCAGATCTACATCGACGAGGAAGCCTTGGGCTTCCTGCGCGATGGCTCGATCAGCCGCTACAACGTCTCGGGCCGTGTCGACTGGCGCCTGACGCGTCTCGACGACGGAACCGAGGTGCTTCGCGGCAGCGAACGCTCGTTCACCAGCTACGCGGCCACCTCGACCACGGTCGCCACGATCACCGCCCGGCGCGACGCGCGGCGGCGGCTGATGGTCATCATCGCCGACCGTATCCTTCAGGACATCCTGCTTCGGGCCGACACGCTATGAAGCTCTCGACCCGCGACGCGCCGGCCTATTTCCGCAAACCCGATCCGGCGAAGACCGGTCTTCTGATCTACGGTTCCGACGGCATGCGCGTGGCGCTTCGCCGGCAAGAGGTCATCAAGGCCCTGATCGGACCCGAGGGCGAAGAAGAAATGCGCCACACCCGCATTTCCGCCGCCGACCTGCGCAAGGATCCCGCCCTTCTTCTCGATGCGATCAAGGCCCAGGGCTTCTTTCCCGGCCCCCGCGTCGCCTTCGTCGAAGACGCCACCGACGGTCTGGCCGAAACGCTGGCCGCCGCATTGTCCGAATGGAAGGACGGCGATGCGCAGGTCATCGTCACCGCCGGCCAGCTTGCGGCGAAATCGAAACTCCGCAAACTCTTCGAAGACCACCCCAACGCCTATGCCACCGGCATCTACGACGACCCGCCGTCGCGCGAAGAGATCGAGACGGCGTTGACCTCGGCCGGGTTGCGGAACATTCCCCCCGACGCCCTGGGGGCCCTCACCGCGCTCTCGCGCCAGATCGACCCGGGCGACTTCCGCCAGACGCTGGAAAAGATCGCGCTCTACAAGCTGGGCGACGACACCCCACTCACGCCCGACGAGGTCGCGCTCTCCGCTCCCGCCTCCACCGAGGCCGGCATCGACGACGTCCTGAACGTCACCGCCGACGGCAGACCGCAGGATATCGGCCCCATCCTGCGCCGCCTCGAAGCGCAGGGCGTGGGCGCTGTCACGCTCTGCATCACCGCCACGCGCCATTTCCGCACGCTGCACACCGTGGCCTCCGACCCCGGCGGCGCCGGATCGGGCATCGGCAAGCTGCGCCCGCCCGTCTTCGGCCCCCGCCGCGACCGCATCCAGCGCCAGGCCTCGCAATGGGGGATGCACAAGCTGGAACGCGCGCTCGGGCTGCTCCTCGACACCGACCTTACCCTTCGCTCCACCGCCAACGTGCCGGAAATGGCCGTGATGGAGCGCACCCTTCTCCGCCTTGCAGGACTTGGACGCAAATGACCCTGAAAATCATCGGAGCCACCCGCTCCCGTACCTTCCGCGTGCTCTGGCTGGCCGAAGAGCTTGGCCTCGACTACCAGCACGTCGCCGAAATGCCCCGCTCCGAGACGGTCACGAAACTGAACCCGCTGGGCCAGATCCCCGTCCTGACGGACGGCGACATCGTGATCCCCGATTCGCTTGCCATCCTGCACTACCTCGCAGACCGCGCCGACCTCTTCACCCATCCCGCGGGCACGCCCGAACGCGCCCGCATGGACGCCCGCATCAACTTCGTGCTGACCGAACTGGAAGCGCCCCTCTGGCTTGCCGCGCGGCACAGCTTCATCCTGCCGCCAGACCGCCGCCACCCCGAGATCAAGGCGTGGCTCAAGGACGATTTCCGTGACGCGGGCGAAAAGTTCATCACACTCCTCGGCGACGCCGAATATTTCGCAGGCGACGACTTCACCATCGCCGACATCGTCGCGGCCCACACCATCGGCTGGGCGATCACGGCAAAGTTCGAGCCGACCGACGCGCTGAAGACCTACCTTCGCCGCATGACCGACCGCCCCGCATGGGCACGCGCGCAAGCGGAATAGGGCCCGACGCACAGGCCCTGCGCATCGCCTTTCCCCGACACCTGCCCTAGGTTTGCTCCCAAAGGAGACCCCAATGGGCGTTATGATCGACGGCACCTACCACGCGGACGACCCCGGCCCCGACACGACCGAGGGCGGCCACTTCAAACGGGCCGAGGCGAAGATCCGCGACTGGATCACGCCCGATGGCCCCTTCACGCCCGATCCCGGACGCTATCACCTCTACGTCGCCTGGAACTGCCCCTGGGCGCATCGCGCGTTGCTGGCTCGCACGATTCTCGGCCTGGAAGACGCCATCAGCGTTTCCTACGCCCGCCCGCGCCGCACCGATCAGGGCTGGGTCTACGACACCGAAGGCGAATATTCCGACCCCGAACTCGGCGTCACCGCCGTCCACCAGGTCTACGCCCGCCAGCGCCCCGGCTATACCGGCCGCCTGACCGTGCCGGTACTCTGGGACCGCCAGACAGGACAGATCGTCTCGAACGAATCCGCCGACATCATCCGCATGTTCGCCGCCTTCGGACGCGGCCCCGACCTCTACCCGCAGGCCCACCGCGCGCAGATCGACGCCTGGAACGACCGCATCTACGCGACGCTCAACAACGGCGTCTACCGCGCCGGCTTCGCCCGCACCCAGGACGCCTACGACGAGGCCGTGGCCGAAGTCTTCGCCACCCTCGACGTCATCGAGGACCGGCTGACCGGCCACGACTGGCTGGCGGGCGACAGCTTCACCGAAGCCGACCTGCGCCTCTTCCCGACGCTCGCCCGCTTCGACGTCGCCTACCACTACGCCTTCAAGTGCAACATCCGCCGGATCATGGATTACCCCGCCCTCTGGGCCTACGCGCGCCGCATATACGCCATGCCCGGCGTGGCGGGAACGGTGCGCTTCTGGGTCTACAAACAGGGTTACTTCTCGCCCTCGGAACTGCGCAATCCGCTCGGCATCGTCCCCGCCGGCCCCCGGATCGACTGGTCGCCCGACGCCTGATCCACCCCGAAGGCCGCGCTCAGACCCGGGCATTCCTGCTCCAGCGTCGCCACGTCCAGCGGCCGCCCCCGGAAATCCATTGCCGTCAGCGCCGCGCCATCGTGAAAGACAACGGCCACCGGCCGCTTGCTGCCCGTGCCGAAAACGCCCCCGCCAAGGCTGTGCGCGTGAACGGCGGTCTCGCAGAGAACCGCGAACCGCCAGCGCCCGCGCGACTGAACCGCGTCCAGCGTCAGCGTCATTCCCTCGCCCCCCGGATCAGAAGGACCAGGCGTAAAAGCGGCCAGACCACTGCCAGCGGCGTCAGGTGAACCGACACCTCCGCGCAGCCCTCGAAGCGTGGGCCGTCGAAATCCGGTTCGACCTCCACCTCGCACCGCTCGCGCGGCACGCCATAGACCCAGGGCGTCAGCTGGCCGAATACCTGCCCGGTGTCCGCCGGATCGTCGAAGCCGAAAGCGGCCCGCAGCCGAAGCCGGTCCAGGTGGATGCGCCCCAGCGCGGTCATCACCGCCTCGGGCACGGCCGACAGCAGGCGCAAGACCTGCGCCGCGCCGATCCCGCTACCGTCCTCGTCCTTGCCCTCCTCGGGTCTGCGGCGGCGCTTTTGCCCGCGCTTTCGCGGTTTGCGAAACACGCCCGCCATGCGCGCGCCGTGCCGGTCGCCCTGCAGCGTCAGCGGCGGGCTCAGCCCCCAGAAGGTGCGAACCTCGGCCCGCAGGTCGAACCGGTCGCCGGCTTCCGCCACCAGCCGCAGATGCATCGGCGTCGCCACCAGGATGACGACCACAAGCAACAGAACCCCGACGACCCCCAGGATCGCCCAGACAAACAGCATCGGCCGTCAGGCTTCCTTGGTGGGCTTCTTGCGTCCCGACACTTCCGCGGCTTTGTCGATGGCCTTGGCCGCCGCCTTGCCCACCACGCCGATGATTTCCGACGTGGTGCCGTGGATGCCCTCGACCCGCGCGCCGTCCTCGTCGATGATGATGGCGCCGATCGGCTTGATGCCGCCGCCCGCGCCGGTGCCGCCGGAACTGCCCGACTTGCCGCCCGAGGTGCCGCCCGCGCCGAAACCGAACCCGAAACTCACGATCGGGTAGACCGTCGCGTTGTCCCGGTCGATCGGTTCGCCCAGCACGTTCTTGGCGTTCAACAGCTTGTCCAGTTGCGCGACGGTACCGTTCAACAGTTTTTCCACATCTTCCATGATCTCAACCCTTTCCGGTCAGGTGCATTTCTTACTGTATAGACCATCGCGGCACGCGATGCCTTGCTTGGCATCAATCCCCTCCGCGAAGGCGTCTCACGCGCAAAAAATGGTTAACAAGCCGGTCATCTTCGTTAACCCGCCCTGGTTCCCGATCCCCGAAAACACCCGTTCCACCGACGCGATACCGACAGAATACCGACGTGATACCGACGTTGCCGATCCGGCTCTTTGCGCTTGTTTTGCTGGCGTTCAAGATTTTACCCATTGCGCGCAACGCCCACCGCGCGCCCGCAGCGTTAACGTTCCAGCCAGTCCGCCGCCGCGTCGCCCGCCGCGCGCCCCGTGGCAAGGCACCCGGTCAGCAGATAACCGCCCGTCGGCGCCTCCCAGTCCAGCATCTCTCCGGCCACGAAAGTGCCGGGGCGGTCCTTCAGCATGAAGCCGTCCAGCGCCTCCCAGGCCACGCCGCCCCCGGTCGAGATCGCCTGGTCCAGCGGCATCGTCCCCGTCACCGGCACCGGCAGGGCCTTGATCCGCCGCGCCAGCGCTCCGCCGTCCTCGGGCAAGGGACGGCCCCATTCCATCAGCAGCGCCCGCTGCACCGGAGCCAGGCCCAGGACCTTTCGCAAATGGTTGGCAAGACTTGTCTTTCCCCGCGGCCTCGCCAGCCGCAGCTCGACTTCGGCAACCTCCAGAACCGGCACCAGGTCGATGAACAGCGGCGCACCATCGCGCACCGCCATCGACACCGCATAGACCCCGCCGCCTTCCATGCCGCCTTTCGAGATCACCCATTCCCCGCGGCTTTCGGTATCTCCGGCCATCAGCCGGACCGCCTTCACCGGCGTGCCGGCATGCGCCGCCATGTGCTCGGACCACGCGACCTGCAAACCCACGTTCGACGGTTTGAACGGCGCGACCTTCACGCCCGCCATCCCGGCCCACGCCCCGTCCGAACCCAGCCGCCGCCAGCTTGCCCCGCCCAGCGCCAGCACCGCGGCATCCGCCTGGATCAGGCGCGCGCCCTCGGGGGTATCGAAGCGCCACGCCTCGCCTTCCCACCCGGTCCAGCGCATCCTTGTCCCGACAGTCACTCCCAATCCCGAAAGCCTTTGCAACCAGGCTCTCAGCAGCGGCGAGGCCTTCATCGCCTCGGGGAAAACGCGCCCCGTCGTGCCGGTGAACACCGGCTGTTCCAGCCCCTCGGCCCACGCGACCACGGCCTCCGGTCCAAAGTCCCGGACCGCCTTCAGAAACGCCTCGGACCCGTCCGCGAACCGCCCCACGAACCGCTCGGACTCCTCGGCCCGCGTCAGGTTCAGACCCGATTTTCCGGCCATCAGGAACTTGCGCCCGACCGAAGGCATCGCCTCGGCCACCAGCACGCGGAACCCCCGCGCGCCCAGCCGTTCTGCCGCCGCCAACCCGGCGGGTCCGGCGCCGATCACCAGCGCATCCCACTTGTCAGCCGCGCCATTCATCCCAAACTGCTCCTCATGAGCGATCCAATCTGCCCCCTCTGCGAAAGGCCCATTCCGCCGGAAGCGCGGCAAAGCCAGCACCACCTCGTCCCCAGGCTGCGCGGCGGCAAGGGCGGACCGACGGTGCTGCTGCACCAGATCTGCCACAACGAGATCCACGCCACGCTGACCGAGACCGACCTTGCCCGGACCTACCACACGATAGCGGCCTTGCGCACCCATCCAAGACTTCAGACGTTCATCCGCTGGGTCGCACGGCGCCCGCCGGGCTTCCACTCGAAAACTCCCGGCAAGAGACGCCAGCGCGGTTGACCGCGATCAAGGCGGCCCCATTCGAATCCATGCGACAAGCGGCGCGAAAGGGGGACTACCCATGGCCTGCATCTACAAGGAACACGAAGACCTGCCCGTCGCCGAGATCCGCGTCCTCGGCCGCGTCACCGACCACGACATGGACGAAATCGTCCCGAAAATGGAAGCCTTCATCGACAAGCACGGCACGATCCGGCTGCTTGAGGTGATCGAGCGCTTCGACGGCTTCGATCCGACGACGGTCCTCGACGGCATGAAATTCGATCTCAGGCACATCTCCGACGTCACCCACGTCGCCGTGGTCTCGGACGTGCCCTGGGTCAGTTTCATGACCTCCGCAGCGGCGATGGTCATGCCGATCACCGTCCGCATGTTCAGAATGGATCAACTCGACGAGGCCCGCGCCTGGGTCGAGAAACCGGGCTAGGACAACAGGTCCTTGATGGCTTCCACGTGATGCCGGTCGGCGCCCAGCGCGTCGGCCGCGATCGCGCGCGCCTCGGCCAGCGGATCGTCGGCGATCCGGTCGACCAGTCCCATCGCCAGCGCCTCCGGCGCTTCGATCTTCGCACCGCCCATCAGGATCAGCTTGGCCCGCGCCGGCCCGACCAGCGCCGACAGCCGCCCCGGATCGGACGGCTGCGGCAGGAACCCCAGTTTCATCACCGGATAGAAGATCTTCGCCCCCGCCACCGCGACCCGCAAATCGCAGGCCAGCATCATGCCCAGCGCACCGCCCGCCGCCGTACCGTTCAGCGCGGCAATCGTCAGGATCGGGGCCTCGGCAATCGCGTCCGACAGCCTTTCCCAAACCGGATCGGTCGCCAGCCCCGCGTGCGCCTCTTCCAGGTCGGCACCCGCCGAGAACACCCTGCCGCGCCCGGTCAGCACCAGCGCCCTGACCTCACGGTCGGCGGCCGCGCGCTCCACCGTATCGGCCAGCGCCGCCAGCATCTCTCGGGTCAGCGCGTTGGCCTTGTCCGGCCGGTCCAGCGTGACGACCCGCAGCGCGCCGCTGTCCTCGACGTCGATCATCCGATCAGCCCCACCCGGCGGCGGATGGCGTCCTCGCGCAGCGAGATCTCCTCGCCGATGAACTCGTCCGCATCGCCCGAACACATCCACAAAAGCGTCTCGGCCGGCCACTCCGGCGGAATGTGATCGGACCAGTCCAGCTTGCTGATGGGATTGATCCCGCTCGCCTTGATCTCGCGCTGCATCTCGGTCGCGACAGTGCCCGGCGACAGGCCCATCGCCCGGATTCCGTCGTCACGGTTCTCCATGTCGATCATCCGCGTCAGCATCGCGACCCCCGCCTTCGAGGCGCAGTAATGCGACCAGGCCTCGACCGGGTTGTGCGCCGCGCCCGACGATATGGTCAGGATCGTGCCGCCGCCGCCCGCGATCATCTCCGGCAGAACCGCGCGCATCCCGTAATAGACACCCTTCAGGTTGATATCGATGACATGCCCCCAGGCCTCGGGATCGGATGTCGCCAGGTGCGAGATCGGCTCGACCGCGCCGGCGTTGTTGATCAGGATATCCACCTGCCCGAACCTCTGCCGCGCGGCCGAAACCGCCGCTTCGACGTCCCCGTAACGGCTCACGTCGCAGGGAACGGCCAACGCCCCGGCCCCTATCTCGTCCGCGATCCGCTCGATCGCGTCGGCCGAGCGTGCCGTCAGGACCACATTCGCGCCCCGGTCCGCAAAAATACGGGCGGCGGATTCCCCGATGCCCCGGCTCGCCCCGGTTATGATCACGGTTTTGCCATCAACCGACATTTCTGCCCCCTTTTTGCCATACTGCGTGCTATCACTGTCACGCTTACCCGGTCCTTCAAAGAAGGAACAGCCTGCCCTTGACCCTTGCCGGTCACCCTCGGATGGTGTCGGCATCCTCCCTATTGCACCGGATAAATGACATGACGTTTCTGCGAATTTTCACCACGACTTCCGCACTCGCGCTCGCCGCGGGCCCGGCATTGGCCGAACTGACCGCGGATCAGGTCTGGACCGATTGGAAAGACCTGCTCGAAAGCTACGGCGCCGAGGTTTCCTCCGGCGGCGAAAACCAGTCCGGCGGCGCCCTCACCGTTTCCGATCTCGTCGCCGCATTCAGCATCGAAGACGGCTCGATGACGATGGAGCTTGGCGACCTGACCTTCACCGAACAGGGCGACGGATCGGTGGTCGTCACCATGCAGGACACCCTGCCCGTGGTCATGGATGTAACCGATTCCGACGGCAAGACCGGACGCGTCGGCTTCAACCTCAGCCAACCCGGCGGCAAATTGATCGCCTCCGGCGACACCTCGAACCTGCGCTACGATTTCGACTATCCGACCCTCACGATGTCCGACCTCACGATCGAGGGCGACGACGTGCCGGAAGACATGCCGATGACGCTCGACTTCGCGATGACCGCCCTCACCGGCTTCGTCACGCTGACCGACGGCGACGTACGCAGCTACGATTCGGTCTCCAACGTCGGTACGCTGTCCCTGAACATGGACATCGACGACCCGGACGAAGGCAAGGGCAGGATCGTCATGTCCATGACCGACATCGCCCAGACCGCGACGGGCACGCTGGCGTCCATCGAGATGGACATGTCCGCCGCCGAAATGGTGCGGTCCGGCCTTACCCAGAACGGCACCGGCACCTACGGTCCATCGACGATGGAATTCGCCTTCGACGGACCGGACGGCGCTTTGGAAATGGCAGCGGCAGCCGAGGGCGGCACGCTGGACATATCCCTGGACGAGAACGGCATCGACTACGGCGGCGTCACCAACGGCATCACCATGACCGTGGGCGGAGCCCAGATCCCGTTCCCGCCGTTGACCTTCGCGATGGAGAAATCCCAAGGCCGCATCAAGATGCCCTTCATTCCCGATCCCGAGCGCCCGCAGGACTTCGGCCTTGTCATGTCGATGGAGGGGCTCGAGATCGACAACATGCTCTGGAACATGTTTGACCCGGCCGAGCAACTGCCGCGCGAGCCGGCAACGCTGGTCGTCGATCTTGGCGGTTCTGTCATCCTGACCGAGGACTTCACCAATCCGGAATACGCCGAGAACATGGACGCCGCGCCTCCGGGCACCATCGAAACGCTCGACATCAACGCCATCCGGCTCAAGCTGGCGGGCGCCGAACTGACCGGCGACGGCGCGTTCGCGTTCAACAACGATACCGGCATGCCGATGCCGTCGGGCACCGCGAACCTGATGCTCACCGGCGGCAACACGCTTCTCGACACTCTGGTCGGCATGGGCCTCGTGCCCGAAGACCAGGCGATGGGCGCGCGCATGATGCTGGGTCTCTTCGCCCGTCCGGGCGACGGCCCCGACACGCTGGTCTCGACCATCGAGGTCAACGAGGACGGCTCGGTGCTGGCGAACGGCCAGCGCATCAAGTAGCGGCAAGACGTGTCGTCAGACACCGATGCCCTCCTGAACGATGCCAACACGGCGAAGGAGGACGGCCCCGAGGCCGTCCTCCGCGTTCTCTCGGACCTGATCTCGGCGCAGGCCGATGACCGCGACGCGGCATCCGCTCTGATCCGTATCCTGGGCGAAAGCGTCTTGCCGCCCGATGAAACGGCCCGGTTGTTCGACGACATTTTCACCGCGCATGAATCCGACGACGACCTCATCGCCTGCATGGGAGGTTTCATGGAAGCCGCCCGCGACGTCGACGATCTGAACGCGGCACCGCCCGAAGCGCCGATCTTCGCAAAGTTGGTGCATCGGCTGACCGAAATTCAACTCGCGAACTTGAATACCCCGAAGGAACATCTTGCCACCCAGGCCCTGGCCCGGACAGCGCGCCTCATGGGCCGCCAGAAGGACGCGGTCGCGGAACGCGCTTCGGCCCGGATCGTCGACCTCTCCCCAGACAGCAGCGATGCGCTCTACGGGTTTGGCCTTTTCTGCAAGACCCGTGGTCGCTTTTCCGAAGGGGCCGCCGCAAACCGCCGCGCCATCGAGTTGCACCCCTCCGGCGGCTCGGAAGCGGCACTCTGGAACCTCGGCATCTGCGCCACCGGCGCAGGCGACGGCGAAACCGCCCTTCGCATCTGGCGCGACATGGGCAACAAGCTGGAACTGGGCCCCGAAGGTCTCCCCGAAGGCAGCTACCCCGCCTGCAAGGTTCTTGTCGCCCAACGCCCCCTGGCCGAACGCGACGCCGACAACGACGATCCGGGTCTTGAGGAGAGCATCTGGGTGCAGCGCCTCAGCCCTTGCCACGGCATCGTGCGCAGCGTGCTCTACAATCCCGAACTTGGCACCGACTACGGCGATACCGTCCTTTTCGACGGCGCCCCCATTACCTACCATCGTTACGGCGACAGGCAGATCCCGGTCTTCCCGCACCTTGTCACGCTCCGCCGCGGCCATTTCCGGTTCTTCGATTTCGCGGCCATGCAACGCGAAGGAGACGCCGTCGAAACCGCGAACGACAGGCTGGACGCGAACCTCTGCATCTACTCGCACACCTCCAGCGTCTATCATCTCTGCGCCGCCTGCTGGCGGGATGAAACCGTCCAGCACGAACGCCACGAAGATGTGCAGCACAACGTCATCCGCGGCAGGATCGCAGCTCACCCCGAAATCCCGCCCGACAAGGTTCTGTCCCGGATCGACGCGGCCTATCACGTCCTCGCGGGCGCGCGCCTGTTCTGCCCCGATCTTTGCGAGGCGGCCGGACAGCCGGACCGAGCCCGCATGGAGCGCAACAGGTTCGACAGGCTTCACGCAGGGTGACGAACCGTCGCCGCCTTGCAGTTCGGGGCCTGCGGGACTACCTCGGTCTGAAACCCGCAGGAACCACATGACCGACCTTTCAAACCTCGCCTCCGCCCTTCTCGACGCCGCCCGGAAATCGGGGGCCGACACCGCCGACGCCATCGCCACCTCCGGCGTGGCTCTCTCGATCGAGGTGCGCGCCGGCGCGCTGGAACACGCCGAGCGGTCCGAAGGGGTGGACATCGGCCTGCGGGTGCTGATCGGCAAGCGTCAGGCCTGCGTCTCGGCCTCCGACACCAACCCCGAAACCATCGCCGAAATGGCCGAGCGCGCCGTCGCAATGGCGCGTCTCGCCCCCGAGGACCCCTGGATCGGTCTTGCCGACCCGTCGCAACTGGCCACCGACCGGTCGCCTGACAAACTCGACCTTGTCGAAAACGCGCCCGAGCCCGACCCGGCGGCACTTCAGGACGCCGCGCTCGCCGCCGAAGCCTCCGCGCTTGCCCACGACGGCATCGCCCAGGTGGAATCCGCGTCCGCCGGTTTCTCGCGCACCGCCGTCCATCTTGCCGCCACCAACGGTTTCGCGGGCGGCTACACCCGCTCCGCGCACTGGCTCTCCGCCGTCGCCATCACCGGCGAAGGCACCTCGATGGAGCGTGACTATTTCGGCGAAAGCCGCATCTACCGCGGCGACCTGCCCACACCGGAAGAGGTCGGGCGCATCGCCGCCGAGCGCACCCTGTCCCGCCGGAAGCCGCGCAGACCGAAAACCGGCGCCTATCCCGTCCTTTACGACGAACGTGTCGCCTCCAGCCTGATCGGCCACCTGCTCCAGGCCGCCAACGGCGCCTCGGTCGCCCGCGGCGCGTCCTGGCTGAAGGACCGGCTGGGCGAACAGGTCCTGCCCGCCGCGCTCTCGATCACCGAGGATCCGCTGCGCGTCCGCGTCGGCGGCTCGAAACCCTTCGACGCCGAGGGCCTGCCCACAAGCGTCCGCCGGATCGTCGAGAACGGCGTGCTCACCGGCTGGACGCTCGACCTCGCCACCGCGCGCAAGCTGGGCCTCGAAAGCACCGCCAACGCCGCGCGCGGCACCTCCTCACCGCCTTCCCCCTCGGTCTCGAACATCGCGCTGACCGAAAGCGATCAGACCCGCGAAGACCTGATGCGCGACATGGGCACCGGCCTCTTGGTCACCAGCCTCATCGGCTCGTCCATCAACCCGACGACCGGCGACTACTCGCGCGGCGCTTCCGGCTTCTGGGTGGAAAACGGCGAACTCGCCTACCCGGTCAACGAGATCACCATCGCGGGCAACCTGAACCAGATGCTGGCCTCGATCCGCCCTGCGAACGACGCCCGGCACTGGGCCTCGCGCGTCGTGCCCTCGCTTCTCGTCGAAGGGCTGACCGTTGCCGGCGAGTGACCTCGACCTTCTGACCGAAGCCGCCGAGGAAGCGGGCCGTATCGCCCGCCGCTACTGGCGCGAGGATCCGCAGGTCTGGGACAAGGGCGGCGACGACCCGGTGTCCGAGGCCGACTTCGCCGTCGACACCTACCTCAGAACCGCGCTTCTGGCCGCGCGACCCGATTACGGCTGGGTCAGCGAAGAGACCGAGGACGACCCGGCCCGCCTGACGGCCTCGCGCGTGTTCATCGTAGACCCCATCGACGGCACCCGCGCCTTCGTCGCGGGCGAACCGACCTGGGCGCACTCGCTGGCCGTGGTCGAACACGGTCAGGTCACCGCCGCCTGCGTCTACCTGCCGGTCCGCGACAAGCTCTACCGCGCCGCCATCGGCCAGGGGGCAACGCTGAACGGTGCGAGACTTCGCGCAAGCCAGGCGCACGATCTCGAAGGGTCCACCGTCCTGACCCCGCGCGTCACCCTTCAGGAACGCTTCTGGAAGAACGGCGTGCCGGGCTTCGACCGCCACTTCCGTCCGTCGCTCGCCTACCGGCTCGCTCTGGTGGGCGAGGGCCGGTTCGACGCCATGATGACGCTGCGCGCGTCGTGGGAATGGGATATCGCCGCCGGCGCCCTCATCGCGCACGAGGCGGGCGCCACCGTCACCGACCGCCGCGGCCAGCCGATCACGTTCAACAGCCCGTCCCGGCAGACCGCCGGTGTCGTCACCGCGGCGGCCGCACTGCACCCCCGGATCATCGACGCTCTGGCCTGAGCGGGTCAGACCTGCCGGGCCAGCGGCACCACATCCGCTCCCACGCCATCTCCTTCTGTCGCGGAAGCCGCGCGCTCTGCCACTCCGGCCTGCCCCGACAACTCGTCGAACACCTCCGCGTAATCCGGATCCTGACGGGCCAGGTGCAGCGTCGCCCGCAGCATCCCCGCCTTCGAGCCGCAATCGAACCGCCGTCCCGAAAAGCGATAACCGGCCAGCCCGATACTCTCGGCACCCCGCGCGATCGCATCCGTCAGTTGAATCTCGCCGCCCGCCCCGGCCGTCTGGCCTTCCAGTTCCTCGAAGATCGACCCGTCCAGAACGGATCTGCCGACAACGGCCTCGCGCGACGGGGCGGCGGCCGGATCGGGCTTCTCGACCATACCGTCCGCGTGCAGCAGTCGCCC
>JAVJUV010000166.1:0-14419 GCA_040220415.1 Silicimonas sp. | reverse complement strand
AAAGGGACACCGGACCGGGGCGCGATAGCTATCCGTGTCGACACTGCCCGCCACCCCCTCGCACAGGCCGTTCGGACGGATCAGGGGATTGACGAAAAGGCAACTCCAGCCCGGCGGCGTGACGATCGTCCAGTAGTTGTGGAACTTGCAAGCCGCGCGGTCTCCGTGAGGATTGCCCATCACCTGGTGCGGCCCATGAAAGCTGACGAGCGTGCGGTCGAAATCCCACCCGGCCTCGACCTTCCGGCCGCCTTCGCGAATGTCCAGTCGGACAGTCGCGGGCAGCGGAATGATCCAGCCCGTGTTCATCGCGTCGAGAAACGGCAGGCATCGCTTGACCGTCAGACCGGTATCGGTCGGCGAGACCCGGGTTTCGTCGACCGCAGGCAGGCGGCGAAACCAGTCCGGAATGTAGCCCTTGGCGGGTACAGGGCGCGCGATGACATCCTCGTCCCCCGGCTCGCACAGGAAACGGATGCGGCTGTCGGTCTTGCGAAGAAAACTCATTCCGGGCCGCTCCTTGGTCAGGTTCGCTTCAGACAGGATGCTTCCAGGCTCAGCAGACCGGCCCCGAAGACACTGTCCGGCCCCGGCTCGCCGATATCGGTCGCCAGTTCCCGCAACATCCGGTGGACGTCTTGAGCGGAAAGGCCCGGATCGTTCCCGCGGATGATGGCGGCCGCCGCCGTGACGAACGGCACCGCGAACGACGTCCCCGTCTTGTGGCGCGCGCCGCTGATCGACGCCGCGGTCCAGACGTTCACGCCGGGTGCTGCGATATCGACGTGGTCTCCCCTGACCGCCCGGCGGTAGATGTTGCCGTCTCGATCCACGGCCGTGACCGCGACAACCGGGTCATAGGCGGCCGGATAGGCAGGTTCGGCGCCCGGGCCGGCGTTGCCGACAGCCGAAACAACGACGATGTCCTGTTCCGAGACCAGGCGTTCGATCACGTCGGCGAGTGTTGCGTTCTCCGGACCCGCAAGACTGAGGTTCAGCACCTCGACACCTTCTTCGGCAAGAAAGGAAAGCGCGTCGATCAAGGTGAAGACGTCCGCTCTCTCGTCACCTCCCTGCCTGTGGAAGGCATCGACCGCGACAAGGCGCGCCGCCGGAACCAGGCCGGGAGACCGGGTTGCGGGGTCGCCGACAAGCAATGCGGCCACCGCTGTCCCGTGGATGGCGCGTGACGCGTCGAATGCTTCCGGCGCGACGCGGTGCACCTCGAGGTTCGCGCCCCGGAACGTGCTGTGCGCCTCGTTTATTCCGGTGTCGATCATGCCGATCGTTATCCCGCTGCCGCAACCCGCATCACGCGTCGGCCACAGCGACCAGCCAATGGACAAACGGGCCGGGCATTCGGCGCCCCGGCAATCCTCGGCAAAGCCCTGTTCGGCGCGATAGAAATGGTTGAAGTCGGCACTCTGCCCCGAGGGCAGGCCACGCACGGCGGCACGCGCATCGGTCAGAGAAATCCCGTCAGGCACGCGAAGCCGTCGTGACGCGGCCCCGGCAAGTGTGGATAGCTGGCGCTCTTCAAGCACTTCGAAGCCTTGGGCCGTCAAAGTTGCCAGGTCCGCGTCGCTGAGTGCAAGCGCTACGATCTCGTCCGGCGCGCGCGAGGGAAGCGTCACTGTCTGCCGGGACGACCCGGACGGGCCCTGCCCGCGGATCAACCCGAAAAATTGCCGCAGGAAATCTTCGCCACCGCCGGAAGGGCGCCTTATCCGCCGGTCGTCATCGTCACCGCCACTTCGGAATGACCGGTCGTCGTCATCGTCGTCGTCGTCATCGTCGTCATCATGATCGTCGGCATCATCATGATCGTCGGCCATGAGCGGCATTGCTGACGGCAGATAGAGGACGACAGATAGCGGCGCTGCCTGAAGCGATGCCAGCAGGGCGACAATGAACATCCTTCGCACGCCTGTGAACATCCCGAAGACTCCAACTGGTTTTCGTTCTTGTCTGGAACTACGTATCCGAACAGAATTTATTCCCTGGGCCTTTGGCGACAAGTATTGCAGTTCCAAATGAACGATCAGTTCGAAACCGATCTTGTCGCTGCCCTTCCGGCTCTTCGCCGCTATGCGCTGTCTCTGTGCAGAAGACCCGATGTCGCGGACGACCTTGTCCAGACCTGCGTCGAGCGGGCGATTGCCGCGCGTGGCGCATATGATCCGGCCTCGAAGCTTGACCCCTGGCTCTTTCGTATCCTGCGCAACGCCTGGCTTGATATCGCCCGCCGGCAGCGGACGCGGGGAACCGAAATCGACGTGACCGAGATGCCCGAAGCCGCGATCCACGACGGAGATCGCGTGACCGAAGCCGTCCTGATGCTTCAGAAGACCGAAGCGGCAATGGCGACGCTGCCGGAAGATCAGCGCGAAATCCTGCATCTCGTCTGCTTCGAGGAGTTGTCCTATGCGGAAGCGGCCGAGGTTCTCGGGATACCGAAAGGAACCGTCATGAGCCGACTTGCCCGGGCGAGAATCGCGCTGGCGGAAATAATGGGAATAAAGTGACGGTGGAACCGTTGTCCAATCGGGACAAGGAGTGACGGCATGGATCGCGAGCCGATCGACGACGAGACATTGATGGCCTATGCCGACGGCGAACTGGATGCCGATGCGGCCGCCATGATCGAGACGGCGGCGCGCGAGGACGCCGGGATCGCGGCGCGCCTGGCCGTCTTCACGAGAACGCGGGACGCCCTTGCCTCGGCCGCAGCCCTACGAAAGCAAGAGCCTGTGCCCGGCGCTCTTGCCGAAAGGGCGCAATCGATCATTGCAGAGGCGAAGCGCCGCGAGGACGAGAGCCGGGTCGTTCCGTTCCCCGTTTCCGGGAAGCGCGATTTCTTCCGGCCCGCTGCGATCGCCGCCGGCTTCGCCGCGTTGGGGCTGATAGGCGGGTACCTGATCGCCAATCCCGGTCAGGACGCGTCATCTTCGGATCTTCGGTTCGCCATTCTTGATACGCCGGCCATCACCGAGGCTCTGGGCCGCATTCCGACCGGCGAGCGGCTTGCGGTCGGTACGGACGAGATCTCGCTAATCGCCACGTTCCGAAATGCCGAGGACGAGCTCTGCAGGGAGTTCGAAGTCGATTCCGCCGATGCGATGACCGTCGTGTCCGTCGCCTGCTGGTCGGGCGATCGCTGGGAACCGACCTTCGCCGTGGTCGCGGCGGGAACGGACGACACGTCCTATGCGCCGGCCTCGTCGTTCGAAACGCTGGACGCCTATCTGACCGCGATTGGCGCCGAAGCGCCGATGTCGCCGGACGAGGAACGGGCGGCCCTGACCACGGTGCAAAACTAGGAGGCAAGGGCCGGAACAGGCCCTTGCCGCTGACCTGAACCCTTGGCGGATACGATCCGCGCGACTATTCCGGGTTGCGCGCCGTCACGATCCAGGACGAGCTCATCATCCAGATCCCTTGCGCATCCTTTTCGTGTTCCTCGAACATGTCCGTCAACGCCGCTTCGATTTCCGGGCGCCTCTCTTCGGCTAGGTCGCCGGCTTCGCGAAACACCTCGCCCGCCGGACCGATCGCCAGCGCGAAGTCGATCGCGTCCTGCGCCGTGCTGCCGATCAGAACCTTCTCGTCGACGCGCTGAAACTCGATGTCTTCGTAGCCGGCCGATTTCATCTGCGCCTCGACAGTCTCGCGGTCCGACATCGAGAACGGTCCCGGTCCGCAAGTGCGTGCATCTTCGCCCGGTTCCGGCAAGAACTCGGAAACCACCCTTTTGGCCTCGATCGCCCAGGGATTATCCGCGCGATCGCGCCAGACGATATGCGCCATCCGTCCACCCGGTTTCAGGGCCTCGCGCATGTTGCGCAAGCCGGCGACCGGATTGACGAAGAACATCGTGCCGAACCGCGAGAACGTGAAATCGAACTCGCCCTTCGGCAGAGCGATCTCGGCATCGGCCCGGCGGAACTCGAGATTCTCCAATCCGGCCTGCTGCGCTTCCTCGCGCCCGAAGTCCATGAAATCGTCGCAGCAATCGACGGCGACGACATGGCCTTCGGGTCCGACCATGCGCGCGAATTCGATCGCGGTGTCGCCAAAGCCGCAACCGACATCGAGAACACGGTCGCCACGCCTGATCGGCAGCCGCGGCAATGCCTCCTTGCTGTGGCGCGACAGGCCATCGACAAGCACATGTTTGAATCTGATGAACTTAGGAGCGAGAATCTCGTTCCAGAACTGGACGAACTCCGTGTCCTGCTGCTCCCGAGGATCTCTTTCCTGAACCAAAGCCATACCGGACCTCCTCTGGATTTACTGGAAAACAGAAGGCTCGCATGATTCGGGGGTTGTCGCGCAACCTGCTCTCACAATTCGTGAACACCGGCAAAATCGCCGAAGCCGAGTGAGACAAGGGAAGCCAAGGAACGCGCAAGCGACCAGCACGGGCACCTGACCAACCGCTGTCCGTCAATCCGCAGGGTTCGCATCAACCGAACTCGCCGGCAGATGCCGCCAATTCGGACTGCCGATTCCCCAAGCCCGAATTTCCAGCTATTTCAGGCTTATGGATATCGTTCTGATCACCACGATCATCGCATCGCTCTTCGTCGTCATCGGCGTGGCCGAGCCGCTCGCCGCGCGACTGCGGCTGCCATACAGCGTCATCCTCGCCGTGCTTGGTGTCCTGATCGGGGCGGGCGCGATCTTTTTCCTGCGGACCGAACTGACCGATGCGCTGAACCCCGTGGCCGAAGCGATCCTGGGGCTTCCGATCCGGTCCAACGTCTTCCTCTATGTCTTCCTGCCCACGCTGCTGTTCCAGGCGACGCTGGGGATGAACATGCGCCGGATGCTGGACGACTGGGTGCCGATCCTGATGCTGGCGGTCGTGGCCGTGGTCGTGGCGACGCTTGGCGTGGGGTATGCCCTGTCGTGGGCCAGCGCTCTGCCACTGGCGGCCTGCCTGCTGATCGGCGCCATCGTTTCCACGACCGACCCCTCGGCGGTGGTCACAATCTTCCGGTCGATCTCGGCGCCGCGCAGGCTTGCCCGGATCATCGAAGGCGAGAGCCTGCTGAACGACGCCGCCGCCATCGCACTTTTCGGCCTATTCATGGGCTTCGTGATGCTGGGCGTGCCGGACCCGAACCTCGGCGATGCCCTTGCCAGGTTTCCGTTGCTGATCGCGGGCGGCGCGCTGACCGGCTGGCTGGCGGCGCGGATCGCGGTGGGGATCATGGCATTGTTCAGCCGCCACGAGCTGGCACAGATCTCCATCTCGGTCGCACTGCCTTACCTGGCCTATATCGTGGCAGAGCAAAGCATCGGCGCGTCAGGGGTCATCGCGGTAGTGGCGGCCGGGCTGACCCTGAACCTGACCGGACCCGGGCGCTTGCCGCCCGAGGCCTGGGCAAACCTGCGCGAACTTTGGGACGTGCTGGCCCACTGGGCCGGTGCGCTGATCTTTATCCTTGCTGCACTGTTGATACCGCGGCTGCTGGAAGAGGTCCGGCTGGCGGATTTCGCCCTGGTCGGCGTGGTGATCCTTGCCGCCTTCGCGGCCCGAGTGGTGATCCTGTTCGGGCTGCTGCCGCTTCTGACCTTGCTCAGGCTCTCGCCCGCGGTCGAGCGGCCCTACCGGATCGCGATCCTTTGGGGCGGGTTGCGCGGAGCGGTGACGCTTGCCCTGGCACTTGCGGTGACCGAAAGCTTTCGGGTGCCCGACGACATCCAGCGCGTCGTGGGCATTCTTGCCACCGGCTTCACGCTGTTTACCCTGATCGTGCAGGGCACGACGCTGCGCCTTGTGATCGGCAGGCTCGGGCTCGACCGGCTCTCGCCAATCGACGAGGCGCTGTCGCGGCAGGTGGTGGCCGTCGCGTTGCAGACGGTGCGCGAGGACGTGGCGCGGACCACCGAGAACTATGAGCTGAGCCACGACACGGTGCGTTCCGAAGCAAAGCGCTTCGGCGAGCGGCTGGACGCGGCGGTGAAGACGGCCGAGGAGAGCGCCGACATCCTGGACCGCGACCGCGTCACGCTGGGACTGATCGCGCTTGCGGGCCATGAACGCGACACCATCCTGGCCCGGGTGAGGGAGCGGACGATCTCGGCCCGGATGGCGGAACAGGTTCTGTCGGACGCGGACCGTCTGATCGAGGGCGCGCGCAGTGCCGGCCGCAGTGGATATCAGCGCGCGGCGCGGCGCAGTCTGGCCTATGGCCGGACGTTTCGGGCTGCCGTGTGGCTGCACAACCGGATGCGCCTGTCCGGCCCCCTGGCGCGCATGACGGCAGACCGGTTCGAGCATCTGCTGTCGCAGCGTCTTATCTTGCGGGATCTGGGCGCCTTCATCGACGGGCGCATCCGCCGTATCCACGGGCGGCGCGTGGCGGACCTGCTGCAGGAATTGCTGTCGCGGCGGGTCGAGGCGGTCGAGACGGCGCTGGACGGATTGCGCCTGCAATATCCGGGCCACGCCGAAGAGCTGGAACGGCGTTTCATCCGGCGCACCGCGCTGCGGCTTGAGGAACGGGAATATGCCGCGATGCGCGAGGACGGGCTGATCGGCGCCGAAGTCTACACGGCGCTGATGCAGGATCTTGGCGCACGACGTGCCGCTGCCGAGGAACGCCCGCGCCTGGATATCGCGCTTCAGAGGGCCGATCTTGTCCGGCAGTTTCCGATATTCGCCGATCTGGACGAGACCGCGCTGAAGCGCCTCGGACGCGCGCTTGTGACCCGCTACGTCGACGCCGGCGATGTGATCATCCGCAAGGACAACGCCGTGAAGAGCGCATACTTCATCGCCTCGGGCGCCGTCGAGCTGGAAACCGCCGGCCAGACATGGCGGCTGGGCCGCGGCGAGATGTTCGGCCAGATGGCGATCCTGATGAAGAGGGCCCGCCGCGCCGAGGTGCGCGCCATCGCGCCATCGACGCTCCTGGTGCTGGACGAGGCGCGGTTCCGCCGCCTGCTGGATCGCAGCAAGGCGCTGCGCGACGCCGTTCGTGCCAGCGCGGAAAAGCGCGGGATCGAGCCGGACGCGCTGCTGTCGGACGACCGGCGCGAGGCATGACGAACCCGGCGGATTGGCTGTGCGGCAAGCGGCTTGCGGACGCAATCCGTCGTCGCGGACAAGAGAGGTGGGGCCGACAGGCCATATGGTTTTGCGCGAAATACGATTGAAGCCGGGGACGGTAGTGTTTTTCTGAAAGGAACAATCGTCCGGCACAAGATTAGCGGGAGATGACCCAAATGTTTCGAGGCACAGATCAGATACGCGCATTCCTGTTGGGACTGGTGGCCGCGGGCATCGCGGCCTTCCTCATTCTCGAGACGCCGTGGCGCGCGCCGGAACCTCGGGAAATCGCCCCGCGCGGCGAACTTGCCCCGCAGGAGGAAACCACCATCGCTCTCTTCGAGGCCGCGCGGGGCTCGGTCGTGTCGATCACGACAAACGAGCGCGTGCTGAATCCGTGGTCGCGGCGCACGATGGATGTGCCGCGCGGGACGGGATCGGGCTTTGTCTGGGACGATCGAGGGCACATCGTCACGAACAATCACGTGATCGCCGGAGCCTCCGGCGCGCGGGTCAGGCTTGCGGACGGTCGTGTGCGCGACGCGGCACTTGTGGGAACCGCGCCAAGGCACGATCTTGCGGTTCTTCGCATCGATGCCGGTCTCGACACCCCGCCGCCGTTGCCTATCGGCGAAAGCGACACGCTTCGCGTCGGGCAGTCGGTATTCGCGATCGGCAACCCGTTCGGCCTGGACTGGACGCTGACCACGGGCATCGTTTCGGCGCTGGACCGCGAGATCCCGACGCAGGGAGGCGCGACCATCGAAGGCCTGATCCAGACCGACGCCGCCATCAATCCCGGGAATTCAGGGGGGCCGCTGATCGACAGCGCGGGCAGATTGATCGGGGTGAACACCGCGATCTTCAGCCCGTCCGGGTCCAGCGCCGGCATCGGGTTCGCGGTGCCGGTCGATGCCGTGAACCGGGTCGTCCCGCAACTGATCGAGACGGGAACCTATCGTCCGCCGGTCCTGGGCATCCGGCATTCCGACCAGATCAACCGTCTGGCGGCGATGCAGGGACTGGAGGGCGTTCTCGTGCTTGGCGTCGAGCCGGGCTCGCCCGCAGCGACGGCCGGATTGCGTGCGGCGCGTCAGGACGAGGCAGGACGGCTATTGCCCGGCGACGTCATCACGGCGGTCGACGGTCGGGCCGTCGCGACCTCGGCCGACCTGAGCGATGCCCTCGACGCTTACGCGCCCGGCGACAGCATCACGATCCGACTACTTCGCGAAGGTGACGAAATCGAGGTATCGGCGGTGCTTGCCGACCCGCGCCAGTGACAGGTGTGGGTAAAGGTCGCGGCGAATATCTTTCTCCGCCTGTTGGAAACGACCGGCCGAAGCTTATCTGAGCAATCAAAGTACGTCAGTAGCATCAGGAAAGGGTGTATGGAATGCAGTGTCCCGTGGACGGAGAAACGCTGGTGATAGCCGAGCGCAGCGGTGTCGAGATCGATTATTGTCCGAAATGCCGCGGCGTCTGGCTGGATCGGGGCGAGCTTGACAAGATCATCGACAGATCCGCGCCGGCCGCGGCAGAGCCGGCCCAGTCGCGTGGAGACTATGGCACCCAACCCCACAAGAAGAAGAGAGAATCGTTCCTGAGCGATCTGTTCGACTTTTGAACGGCACCCATCCCCGGAGCCGGGCACTTCGCCCGGCGGCCTTCTGGTTCCGATCCGTGGCGGGTTTGCTGCTTGGTGGCGTCATGCTGTCCTTCGGAATGGCGTCGGCGCAGCAAGCCGGCGATACCGATCAACTGCGAACGCTCGGCCAGTGCCGTGGCTGCAGCTTCGAAAAGCTGGAACTGAACGGAAGGCGCATGATGGGCGTCAATCTGACGGAAGCCAGGTTTCGGGACGTCGATTTCTCGCAAACGGGAATGAACATAGCGATCTTCGACTTCGCGGTCCTGGAGAACGTGTCGTTCGCTTCGGCGGATTTGAATGGCGTCAGTTTCCGGGGCGCGCGTCTGATCAATGTTTCATTCGAGAATGCGGATCTGCGCGGAGCGGTCTTCGAGGACGCTACGGTCGAAGGCACGGATCTTCAGGCCGGGAACCTCTGCAACACACAGATGCCGAACGAGACCATGGACAATTCCGACTGCGATTGAAGGCGCGTGGCCAAGGATCACCGGTGCGCGCGCGCCGTCAGTTGATGAGGGCATCCGCACCGGCAGCCAGCGAAGTCATGATCGTCGCGGTAAGGATTACCGACGCGCAACCGAAGACAAGGCCGACGATGGCGACCAACCCGTCGCGCTCGACAAGGCCAACGCCGAAGATGAACAGCGAAATGGCCGGGAACCAGCCACTGAACGGCACCGGCAGAAAGAGCGCGAAGGCGATCACGAACAGCAGCATGCCCAGCAATCGCTCGTTCCGGCGCGCAAAGAGCATGGTGTAGCGCGGCGCGAGGATGCGCTCGAGCCTTTGAGTGACGGGCCTCAGGCGCAGCACCGTCCGTCGCAGTTTGGCCTGATCCAGCCGCAGACGCGCAAGCGGTCCGGGAAGTTTCACATACGGATAGCCAAGCATCATCTGACCTGTGGTGACCAGTAGGGGCAAGGCGGTGATGACGGACGATCCGGGCGGCAGCGGAAACAATGTCAGCAGCGAGAACACCACGATGGCCCATCCAAAGGACGCCTCACCCAGTGCCGACAGAAGATTGCCCAAGGTCAGGGTTCCGGCTTGGTGGTGGTGTCGCGCATTCCGCAGGATTGGGAGCGACAGCGAAGGCCGTCGTCTTTTTTCGTCGTCGCGATGCATCTTTCGCCCTTAGGATCCCTCTTCCGGATATCAGGTCGCGAGTGGCCGATTGCAATCTCGGGTGGCGATGAACGCGCTGCTTTTTGGCAAAAAACCTGGAGAATCCCGGATTCCCGTTTCCATCGCCCGCGACAGGGAACAAATCCCTCGTCAATGAGGGAAACATCAAGCCGGCCGCGCCCGAGGTTGAAGACACCGACCGGCGGCTGGATGCGTCCATGATCAATGTCTGTTCCGGCATTAATGGACATCATCGGGGCGCAATATCGACCGAAAGCCGGCTGACGGATTGCGTTTGGACAGACCTGCCGGGGTCCGTCCAGAGTGGATGAGCGGGAGATCGAAACTTCATCGCGGCCCTAATCGAAGGCAGGAGATCTCGAAACTGCCGATCGAGATCATCATCGTCGGCTTCGGCAATCCGGCGGCCGGTCTGCCGGTAAGGGGCCACGCCGCGAAGCTGCCCCGCAAATCCAATGGACCGGCCCTGGTTCAGGCGACCTTGGACGCCGTCGCGGTCACGCAGTTCGCCCATTCCCGCAGCGCAGCACGCCGGGGCGGCAGCTGGATGGCCATGTCCCCCGCGAAGGAAAGGAAGGCCTCGCGGTTCAGCGCATTGAGGCCGACAAGTACAGGCACTTCCATCGCGACGGCCTGCGCGATCACGTCGCGAAAGCCCCGCCCCTCGGCCTCGTGCTTGCCGAACTTGTTGACGACAAGTAGGTCCGCGCCCGAGGAGAGACCGGCCGCGACCAGCCCCACCGCCGTCTCGAGCGCCGCAGGGTCCAGACGGCACCCCCGCGCGGACGGGCCAAGATCCTGGCTGATGCGCAGAACGGGGCCATCTGGGAGGACCCGCACATCCATGTCGCAGGGACCGCCATTAGCGCATTCGGTGTTGATCTGGACGGTGCCACAGCATCGAACGCCGTCGGACGCCAGGTCCGCGGCCAGTCGTTCGAGGATCAGGTCGGTATCGCCGTGTCCCGGCGCGATGGTGTAGGCAAGCATCATGGTTCTGGTCCTCAGATCTGGTGGAAAGGTTGGAATTCGACGAGCGAACCGACAGGCAATTCCTCGGCATCGGCTGGCAGGAACATCAGGCCGTCCGCCTGCGGCAGCCGGCCCACGCGCCCCGAATGGGTGGCATCCTCGAAGGTGACGACCTCGCGGCAATGGGCGTCGAACCCGGCAAGGGTGGCGGGCCGCAGTTCGCAGCGTCCGGCCTTGCGGCGGATGGCGGCGGCGGTGACGACATGACGCCGCGGCGGGACGGACCCGGCCTCGCCCGTCAGCGCGCGCACCAGCGCCGTGCCGAAGATCTGCCATGTGACGAAGGCCGACAGCGGATTGCCGGGCAGACCGAGCCAGAACGCGGACCCGATGCGCCCGAACGAAACCGGCTTGCCCGGCTTGATCGCAACGCCGCTGAACAGAATCTCGCCGCCCAGACCGGCCAGGGCGGGCTTTACATGATCCTCTTCCCCGATCGAGATTCCACCGGTGGTTATCACGAGGTCGGCGCGGCTTGCCATGTCGTCAAGTTGCCGGGCAAGGCCTGTCCTGCTGTCGGCGCCATGCTCCGTGGCGACCAGCTCCAGCGACGCACTACCGAGCGCGGCGGCCAGCATCGGCGTGTTGACGTCCCAGATCTGCGCCGCCGCCCGGAACCCACCGGCCCTGCGCACCTCGTCGCCGGTGACGAGCAGTGCGACGCGCAGTCGCCGGCGAACCCGGACGACACCGGCACCGGCCGCGGCACAGGTGGCGATCTCTCTTGGGCCGAGACGACACCCCTTGTCCATGATGGCGGCTCCCGCGGCCATGTCGCTGCCCGCGCGCCGGATGTTCAGACCCGGCGCCGGGCGGAGGCGGATATGGATGACGTCGCCGTCGCGGCTGACGTCTTCCTGCATCACGACGGCATCTGCTCCGCCGGGAACAGGCGCTCCTGTGAAGATGCGCGCGGCCATTGCACCGACGAGCGGTTCACCACCCTGCCCCGCGGGAACGCGAGCGACCACCGGCAACGTCCAGGGGCCGTCGCCCGTCAGGGCAGCGGTTGCGACGGCGTAGCCGTCCATCGCGGCGTTGTCGAACGGTGGCGCCATGGATCGCGACCGTATCGGCTGGGTCAGAATTCGCCCCGCGGCATGGCCCAGCGACATCGATTCGGTCCGGCCTACCGGGGCCGCATGCGCCGCGATCCGGCACAGGGCTTCATCGATGCTGATCAAGGATTTCAGCGTATCCTGCCCGTCGCAGCCGCATCCCGGTGACGTGATGGCCTGATGGATCGTCATTGTGCCGCCTCCTGTCTGAAATGGCCGGCTTGAAAATGTCCGGGCCCAAAGCTGCAATCGAGATCGCGCAGGCGTCCGTCCCGCAACCCGTAGATAAGGCCGTGGACACGGACATTCGCGCCCCGGTCCCAGGCCCTTTGCATGATCGGTGTCTCGCAGACGCGGCGCACGCCCTCGACCACGTTCAGTTCCGCCAGCCGGTCGCGGCGGGCCTCGATGTCGGGCTCGCGCCCCAGATCGACCGCATAGCTACGCCCAAGCCGCCGGATCGGCTCCAGCCAGTGATCGGCAAGGCCATGCGGCAGATCCTCGGTCGCGGCCTTGACCCCGCCGCAGCCGTAGTGGCCGCAGACGATGATCTCGCGCACGCTTAGGGCCTCGACCGCGAACTCCAGCGCCGACAGAAGGTTCATGTCCGCGGAATGGACGATGTTGGCCACGTTGCGGTGAACGAACACCTCGCCCGGATCGAGGCCCGCCACCACGTTTGCCGGAACCCGGCTGTCCGAACAGCCGATCCAGAAGAATTCGGGCGCCTGAAGTGCTGCAAGGCGGGTGAAGTAATCCGGTTCCCGTGCCTGGCGTCGTGCCGACCAGTCCCGATTACGCGCCAGAAGATCATTCAGCATTTCTGGTCTCCGCGCGTGGGGACAGTCCGCGTCGGGACCGCATGCGTTGCGAAAGGGTCTTGAGATCGGCGCGCGTCAACCGAGCGCGGGCGATCGGCAGGAGGATCGCATTCTCGGCCACCAGATGGCGGCGCACATGACCGGCGAAGCGCACCAGAATTGCGCGGCCGTCGGCCGAAAGATCGGTCCCGGCGTCCAGACAGCCGGAAAGGGTCGCGCGAACTACGGGCAGCAAGCGCATCGCCTCGTCCTGGTCGATCCTGATCCGGGCTATCGCGCCTTCGATGGCATCTTCGGCCGTGCAGCGCCGCGCAAGAAGCGGAAACAGATCCTCGGCCTCGTCGCGAAAGTGAACGTTCAGTTCCTCGTTCAGGAAGCGCAGCACGGTCAGTGCGGCCTGCCGGTCCAGTGAGGCGCCCGTCGCAAGCCCGTCGATCACAGCGCAGATCTGGCGTTCCCGCAGGTGATCTTCGCTGATGAACTCAAGCGGGGCCGCAAGCAGGCCAAGGTCCGTCGGCCAAAGGCCGCTGCCGCGTGGTGCTGAATTCGGATGCTCCATGACAGGCCCTTTCGCGCGGTTCAGATCGGGGCAAGGCTTGCGCCCTCGATCTCTGCCCCCTCGGCAAGAGATTCGACGAACGCCCGCGACGCCCGCGCCCATGCGGCCTTTTCCAACGCCTGCGCGATCTTGGGTCGAACGGTCTCGTAGGGCAGCACCTGCCCCGGCGCTGTGGCGTTCAGCCGGATGATATGCCAGCCATGCCGCGACAGGACAGGCTCGGTCGTCACGCCGCCTTCGGGAAGCGTGCGCAGCGCCGTCTCGAACTCGGGCACGGTGTCGCCGGGGCCAAGCTGGCCCAGGTGACCGCCCGACCCCTTCGATCCGCAGTCGCTTTTGCGGGCCGCCTGCGCAAAGCCCGTGGCTTCGCCATCCAGCCCTTCCAGCAAGGTTCTTGCGCGCGCCTCGGCCGCCGCGCGTTCGTCATCGTCGCGCGGATCGCAGGCGCACAGGATATGCGACACGTCCCACAGGGGCGCCGACCGGTAGCGACCCGGATCGCGTTCCCACTCGGCGCGCACAGCTTCGTCCGTCACCGGAGCGATGTTCAGCGCCGCGTCCAGAAGAGCGCGGATCAGCGCCTCTTCCTCTGTCTCGACGCGTCCCGGGGCCAGTTCCTCGGGCTTGGGCGTCAACTCGCGGCGCCGTGCCTCCTGCAGCAGCAGAGTGCGAATCGCGAGCGCCTGTGCCGCCTTGCGCCAGGCTATGCCGGGTTTGTCCCTGGGGGCAGTGTGGTTCTGGGCCTCGGCGGCGATGGCCGCCGAGGGAATGGTTTCGCCGTTCACGACGACATCGGGGAAAAGGGCCATGTTCATTGCCGTCATTCCGCCGGTGTGGAGGCCGAGGTGCCGCGTTTGGCCTGCCGCGTGTCATAGGCGCGGCGGCGTTCTTCCAGCGGACGTCTGCGGCGCGAACGCACGATCTGGTAACCGGGCCGGGTCAGCAGATAGCGGAAGGGTGCTGCAAGGCCCGACCAGATATGCACGAGCCGCGTGAACGGAAACAGCATCGTGATGATCAGACCGAGGAAGATGTGCAGCTTGTAGAGCCAGTGCACGTCGACCACCGTGACCCAGGCGTTGATGTTCCATG
>JAVJUV010000165.1:0-7490 GCA_040220415.1 Silicimonas sp. | reverse complement strand
ACCCCGGCGGCCACGAGCGGCGCGATCAGGTAGATGAAGAAGATCAGCACGTAGGCCCGGAACACCCAGACGAGCGATTTGCTGCCCTGCATCGGCCTATTCCTTCGCAACCGTTGTGGCGAGGCTCTGCCCCGTCAGCCGAAGGCCAAGCCAGACTACCAACGAGGTGAAGATCAGCAGCAGAACACCGAAGGTGGAGCCCATCTCCCAGTTATAGCGGGTGATGAACTGGGTGTAGATCTGCTCGGTGAACCAGCTCGAATTCTTGCCGCCCAGGAGGATCGGCGTCAGGTAGCTGCCCGCGGTCAGCATGAAGGTGATGATACAGCCCGCCACGATGCCTGGCATGGCATACGGCACGATGATCCGCCAGAACACCGTCAGGCGCGAGCCGCCAAGGTTGTAGCCCGCTTCCAGCAGCGCATCGTCCATCCCCTGCAGGGTAGAGACGAGCGGCACGATCATGAACAGGATCACCGTGTAGACAAGGCCGATGATCACGGTCACATCGTTATAGAGCATCTCGATGGGGCCGGAGATGATGCCGAGGCTGACCAGCGTGGTAGAAATGACGCCGGTTTCTCGGAGCAGCAGTATCCAGCCATAGGCGCGGACGAGGTCGGATACCCAAAGCGGGATGAGACACATCAGGAACAGGCCCGCGCGGCTGCGCTCCTTAGCGATCTTGGCGATGTAATAGGCAACCGGAAAGCCCATGATCAGCGCCAGCGTGGTCACGAGGACGGAGATCCACGCCGTGCGCAGCAGGGTATTGCGGTAGATCGGCTCCTCGAAGAAGGCGGCGTAGTTCCCGAAGCCGAAGGTGAACTCGTTTACCCCCACCTTCTCCCGAAGAGAGACATAGCCGATGCCAAGCTGCGGCAGCACGATCAGAAGCCCGATCCACAGCGCGAACGGCGTGAAGAGCAGGATCAGGGACAGCCTGTCGGCGCTGCGGCCCATCAACCGGCCCTCCGCGCGAAGACCAGCGCGTGATCGGGGCGCCAGTTGACGGTGGCGGCATCGCCCTCGGCAACCGCAGGCGCCTCAGCCGGGATCGCGACTTCCAGAAGCTGACCTGTGCTGGCGCGCATCAGGATGCGGGAATTGGCCCCGTTGAAGAGCAGGCTGTCAACCTTCCCCTCAAGGCTCTGTCCTGCCCCGCCCGCGCCGAGATGAAGCGCCTCGGGTCGCAGGAACACCTCCACGTTGTCGCCTGTCCGGCTGCCGTCGCAAAGCTTGCCGATCACCTCGCCGCCCTGTGGCAGCTCCACCCGCGCCTCGCCGGAACGTATCTCGGCGATCTTGCCGGGGATGCAGTTGGCATCGCCCACGAAACCCGCGACGAAGCCCGACACGGGCCGGTCATACAGCTCCCGAGGGCTGCCGATCTGTTCGAACCGGCCGGCATTCATCACCGCCACCTGATCCGACATCACCAACGCCTCGGACTGGTCGTGAGTGATGTAGAGAAACGTCGTTTCGAACTGGTGCTGAAGCTGCTTTAGCTCGATCTTCATATGCTCGCGCAGCTTGAGATCCAGCGCGCCGAGCGGTTCGTCGAGCAGGAGAACATCCGGCTCCAGCACCATGCAGCGGGCGATGGCGATGCGCTGTTTCTGCCCGCCCGATAGCTGCTCGATCCGCTTTTCCTCGACCCCGGGCAATCCGACACGGTCTAACACGCGGGCGACTTTTTCGGCGATGCCGGACCGGGCATCGCCCCTGCAGCGAAGGCCATAGGCAATGTTTTCGCCCACGCTCATCATCGGGAAAAGCGCCAGGTGCTGGAACACCATCTTCACGTTGCGCCGGTTGGGCGGCAGGCTCAGCACGCTTTCCCCCTTGATCCGGATATCGCCGGCACTGGGGGTCTCGAACCCCGCGATCATGCGCATCAGGGTGGTCTTGCCACAGCCCGACGGCCCCAGGATCGAGAAGAAGGCGCCTGACGGAACCTCCAGCGACACTTCGGAAACGGCGGTGAAATGGCCGAATTTCTTGGTTACGCGTTCACAGCTCAGGTCATTCATCGCGGCTCATCCGTCAAGCAAGGGGTCCACCCGGCGCACGGCGCGCGCCGGGTGGCCTGTACACTCATTCCGAGGTGGCGGCCTTCACGCGGTCCAGCACCCGGCCTTCCAGATCTTCCAGCCCCGGCGGAACGCTGGGCATGAATTTGAGGTTGTCCAGCGCCTCCTCGTCAAAGGCGGCCGCGACGGCCTCGCGTGCTTCTTCAGGCATCAGCTCGACTCCACCCTTCACCGCGCTAACCGCACCGCTGGACGCGGAGATCATGGTGACGATCTCGGGCTGGTTGACGAAGTTGATCCACTTGTAGGCCGCATCATCCGCCTCGCCCCGCTTGGGCAGGGTGAAGGTGTCGATCCAGGCCAACGCGCCGGTCCGGGTCGGGATGAAGCGGATATCGGGGTTTTCCTTGTAGAGCTTGAAGGCGGTGGAATCCCACGCGTCGGACATGACGATCTCTCCGGAAAGCAGCAGCGCGGACAGGTCATCCCCGCCGGTCCAGTAGGTCTTCACGTTGTCCTTGCAGTCAATCAGGGTTTGGCCGATCTCGTCGATCATCGCTTCGTAGGCCTCGAAATCATCATAGGCCGCAAACGGATCCTTGCCGGTGTCGAAGGCAAACCCCAGCAGCAGCGCGCGTTTAAGACGCATCGACACGCGGCCCTTGTATTGCGGGTCGCACAGGTCGGTCCAGCCTTCCACGTCCGGCGCCTTGGAGATGTCGACCACAAGGCCCTGTGTTCCCCAGACATGCGGGATGGAATAGATCTCGCCGTCTATCTCGGCGTATTTCTCCATCGCCTCCATCATGTTCGGCTGGAAGACCGAGGTGTCGACCTGGGACAGGTCCATCGGCTTGTAGATGCCGTACTCGGCCTGCGCCGCCTTGATGCGCGACACGCTGGGCTGCGCCAGGTCATAGCCGGAGCCGCCGGTGGCGCGCAGCTTGGCGACCATTTCCTCGTTGTTGGAGAAGGTCACTTCCACGTCGATGTCGGGATACTTCTCTTCGAAGAGCTCGATCACCGAGTCCGGGGCATAGCCGCCCCATGTCAGCAGCCGGAGCGTTTCCGCTTGCGCGCCGTGGGCCGAAAAACCGAGAGCCACGACACCGGATACGAATGCGTTCATCTTTTTATTCATCGTCTTCTCTCCTATTGGATGGCAGTTTTTGGTTGTTCTAGTTTCTTGTTTTTACGTGGAAATAAGGCGTGCTCGATACATCCTCGCCAAGGCCCGGAAAGAAGGACGACACCCCGTCGCAGGCGATCTCGAAATAGTAGAGGATCGCGTAGGGGCTGTCGGTGTACTCTCCGGGAATGGTGGCATGACAGGCGCCGCTTGCCCACGTCATAGGGGCCTCCTGCCACGGGGCTGTCTGCAGCGTTTGGCGGTAAAGTAGGCGGATGTCGCGGCGCGAGGCGCCGAAAGGGGTGCAGGTGATCCTGACGGGCTCGCCCCGCGGGACCTCGGTCCGTGGGACATGCTGGCAGGGCATGATCTGCGCGGCGGACCAGTGCAGGATGCGCGCCACGGCCAGCGCGTCTTGCCGCGTTCCCTCGCCTGTGCCATCCGCTGCCAGTCTTGCCGCCATGTCCTCGATATCCGCGTCGATCGCGGGTAGTCGGTCATCCCAGCGCCCCCGCAACCAGCGGAGCGGGCCGAAGGCGATATCCTCCAGGTAAACCTCGCGGCTGATCTCGGCCGCCACGGCCCAGGCGGCGCGGGCCGCGCGGTAGCAGCGCAGCGCCTCCCGGCCCGCCCCGGCGGCGCCGGACAGCAGGTAATATTCCCATAGCGTCGCGGCGCGGATCTTCTCGGCGAAGAACCGGCCGATCCCGGCCATGATCGTTACATCGACACGCAGCAGGTAAAGCGCCGTGCTTTCCTCCCCCGTCCCGTCCAGCGCGCGCGCCATCGCGGCCTCGGCCGTGTCGGCGAACTGTTCCAGCCAGTTGGCCCATGTCAGGGGGGCCAGCTTGCGGATCGGCGCGCCGTCTCGAAGCGCGCGGGCGAACCCTGCGGGAGAGAGGAACATCTGCGGATCGGTCGCCCCCACCGTGCCGAAGCGGGATCCGACAGGCAACTCGTACCCGTAGGGCAGCGGCGGCGCGTCATGCAGGATCGACATGTTCTCGTACATCTCCGGCCAGTAGGAGTTGTTCGAGGCGGTGGGCGCATGGGCATGGGCGATCAGCGGCATGATCCGGCTGGCCGAGGCAAGGGCCGTCGCGCAATGCGGCGCGGCGGGCCCGTACTTCGCGGCCATCCCCCGCTCGAACGCCTGCCCGTCGGCGCGCGGATCATAAAGCGACCGGCCCCAGACGCGGTAGGTATAGGTGAATTTCTCCCAGTCGCGGGACCGCGGGAAATAGGGCTTGTTGTAGCCGATGCGGTCCTTGTCCTGCGCCGCGCCCATGCGGCCCTTGAAGGACAGCGAATCGCACAGCTCGATCCCTGCCGCACCGCTGAAACTGCCATTTGCCCCGAAAGCCGCGGCCAGCACCGGATCGCCCCAGAGCAGCACCCGCTGCGTGCCCGGCCAGATGCGGAACATCAGGTCATAGGGCCGGTCCGCGGTCAGCAGGTCGCCATAGGAATAACGCATGAACTTGCGCGAGCCCTCGCTGAACTTCCACAGCCCGTCAAAGCGATGCGCATCGTCGCCCGAGTAGAGCGTCTTGCGCGCGCTTTCCTTGCCGCCTTCCAGATCCAGCTCCAGCGGCCGGATCGAGGCCTGGTGATAGGCCAGCCCCATATGCTCCAGCGTGTACTTGGGAGACACCGTCACCGGCATGCCCGTCTCCAGCGCCATGCCGACCAGCGTCTCGTCGATCCCCTTGGCGTGAAGGTCGAGCCGCAGGGGGCGCCCGGCCCCGGTCACCGCACTGAAATAGGTCTTCCAGAAGCCGTAATCGCCTTCGGGAATGCCTGATTCCACATGCACCCGTAGAGTAAGCCCGCTGATCTCCGGCACCTCCGTAAGGATCAACGCCAGTGCGTCGCGACAGTATTCAGCAAGGTTGTCGCGGCCTAGCCCCTGCACCTGATGACGCGCGCCGGGGTAATGGCCGAAGTCGTAATTCTGGGTCCAGAGCGCCAGCTGGAATTCTAACCCGCGCCGGGCAGCCTCCCGCGCGATGAATTTCAGCGTGTCGAGATTCTCGCGCCGCTCTGCCTCGGGCAGGTTGGTGATGGTGACGCCATGGCCCGGCACGTCGACAAGGAAAGGATAGGCGAAATGCAGGTAGACGTCTGACAGGAACTCGTTGCCGTAGGGATAATTGTAATGCATCCCCAGCGTCAGGGTCAGGCGGTTGAACCGGTGGGTGACCAGCTCGTCGAGGTAATCCTGCCAGCCGTCGCGGTCGCGGAACCACGGCAGATCCTCCACCTCGCTGGAAAAGCACTTGGAAAGGCTGCGCACCCGTGTTGCGGGCTGCTCGACTATTGGCAGGGGCATGGCGAAGGCCAGCTCTGCCGTGGGCATGGTGCGCAGGCGGTCTGCCAGCTCGGTGATGGCGTAGATCAGCCCACGCAGGTCCGCACCATAAAGGCAGAGCGGCGCCTGCGCCTCGCTGCCATTGCGGAATATCGCGAAGCTCTCCGCCCCCACGGGCAGGGTCACGTCGCAGGCGGCAGAATTGCGGGAGATCTCCGCTCCGGCGCCCAGCGCAAGGACAAGGTGATCGCGCCCACCCGCACACGGCGTCTCCGATTGTCGCAGCACCGCGCCGCAGGCGCCCAGCCGGTCAGCCAGCAGCGCGATGCCCCAGTCAATTCCGTCTCGTTCCGCTGCGCTTTCCGCACCGATCACACGGAAAGACAGGAAATCTTCCTGGTCCAGAACAGTCTCGCCCTGTCGCGTCATTGCGGCCATCCCCACGTGTCAGGGGCTTTTGCGCCTGTGCGACGACTTTCCCCTTTGGCCAAGGCTAGGTCACAAGATTAAACCGATAAAGCGAATATATTTGCGTAATAAAATCGAGAATACCGATTGAATATCGACGGGCCGGCGCGCCGCGTGCTACCGTTTCCTGCGCCCTCAAACCACAGACAGAGACGCTCAGACCGATGCATATCGACCAGATCCGTACCTTTCTCGAAGTGGTGGCGACCGGGAATTTCAACCGCGCCGCCGAGAATCTCAATGTCACGCAGTCCACCGTCAGTGCGCGCATCCGCTCCCTAGAGGACGAGCTGGGCCGCGCGCTGTTCGAACGCGGACGCAACGGCGCGCGGCTCACCGCTGCGGGGGATCGGCTGCTGCGGCACGGGCACAGCATGCGGCGCCTATGGCAGCGCGCGCGCAACGACGTGGCCCTGCCTGATGCCTATGATTCCTCGCTCAGCCTTGGCGTGACGCTCAGCCTCTGGGAGGAGATAGAACTGCCTTGGGTCAACTGGATGCACCGGGAGGCGTCGACAGTCTCGCTCCATGTAGAGGCAGATTATTCCCCCGGCCTGATGCGCCACCTGCGCGACGGCATCCTCGATATCGCGGTGATGTACGAGCCGCTCCAGATGCAGGAGCTGGTGATCGAAGAATTCCTGCGAGACGAGCTTGTCCTGTTCACCACCCATCCCGCCTGCGAGGTGGCAGATGAGATCTGGCGGCAGAATTACGTGCTGGTCGATTGGGGCGAAGATTTCCGCTACGACCACGATTCCATGTATCCTGACCTCGTGCACAGCTTCTCTGCCGGGCTCAGCTCGGTTGCGGTGCAATACATGGAGCGGAACGCCGCCAGTGCCTATCTTCCGGCGCGGCTGGTGTTGCGGCAATTGAAGAAAGGGTTGGTCCGGCCTGTGCGCAATGCGCCGGTCTTTGAACGCACCGGCTGCCTGATCTACAGCAAGTCACCGGCGGATGGCAATCTTCTCAATCTGGGGCTTGAGGGGCTGCGCAGCGTCACCGCCGAACTGGAGGCGCAGACCGCGCGGCTCGTCGAAGCCTCGCGCTGAGCCGCTCCGGGGTTTGACGGAGACTCCAAAGCGAGGAAGGACTGGAGCCAAGAAAAAGGACAACAGAGCGAACCGCTATTCACCTGAGCGGTGGTTTCCGGCCGATTGTTCTTCCCTTGTTCCAGGCTCGGCGGCAGGCACGGATGGCGGGAAGATTGACAGCGGGCATGGCGATTCCTCTGTTTCGCCGCACACCATATCAGCGCCGCCCCGGTGTCGGCATAACAACATACAATGGTCCATTGCCGCAGGTCAGTCTTGAGCCCCTTTAGGCCATTCATTTATCGGGTCGTATGTGCGAGATGATGTGAGGCTCGCAGGTTTGGAGGATCAAGAACGGATATGCTCAAGGACTTAGCAGGCCGCTGAATTAGTCGGCGCTCAGGAACGTTGTTCTGCCTCTGGGGTGAATGCGCGCTTCGCTCGTCAACAAGGGTCCGAGATTTTCGGCCCCCGTGCCGTATCCTTTGGCCTCAATTTGCCAGCAATCTGGG
>JAVJUV010000164.1:0-66165 GCA_040220415.1 Silicimonas sp. | reverse complement strand
GCTGCACACGGCAGCGGCTGCGATGCAGATTTTTCACGCCGGGCGCACCAAGTACCCGAATGGCGACAACTGGGTATGCACGCGGGTGATCGAAGAGATCGTGGGCGCCGAACTGCACCGGGAGGGGGCGAAATGAAGCTGGGACTTATCTGTGATGGCGTCAGCCGAGACCTCGCCCATGCCGTTGATGTCATGGACGAATTCGGGCTCGATTATGCCGAGTTGCAGTTCGTGGGCGAAAAGGAAGTGGGCGATCACTCCGCAGATGAAATCCGGGAGATCGACGCGCTTCTGAAGGACAGGGGCAAACCCGTCTCATGCCTCAGCCGCCACGTTTTTGCAGGGATGACAACGGCGAATGCCCCGGGCGATGAGCTGCATGCAAAGCACATGGACGCGCTGAAACGGGTCATCGACATGGCCCATGTCGTGGGCTCTCCGCTGGTGCGGATCATGACCAACAAGAAAGAGCAGATTCTCTGGGGGCTTAATGGGGCCGAGAAATGGAACGTGGCGCACGGCGCCTGGGACAAGACACTGCCCCTGATCGCGCCCGCTTGCGACGTGGCGCGGGATGCGGGCGTGACGCTTGTGGTCGAAACCGGAAACGGGACGATGGTGAACTCGAACTATACCGCGCGGAAACTGATCGACGATCTTGGTGCCAAGGACGTGCTCAAAGTACTTTGGGATCCTGCCAATAATTGCTGGTGCCACGAACGGGCATGGCCCGACGGCTATGACGAGGTCAAGGACGGCTATCTGGGCCACGTCCACATCAAGGACGTAAAGGTGGACACGCCGCGCGCGACGCTGGAAGTCCGGCGTATGGGAGATGGGCAACTTGCCGATCAGTTCCAGCCCATCGCGGATGCGCTGCGGGCCGACGGCTATGACGGTGTCATCAGTTTCGAAAGCGTCTATCACCCCGGAAACGGTGATTTCGAGGCAGGTTTCCGGCTTTGCATCGATCGCTTCAAGTCGATCTTCGGCTGACGGCGGCGCACATGATGAAGGACGGCGAGATGTCGCCGTCCTGGAGTTTGTTCTATTCCTAGAGAGCATGACTGCGCCGCCGATGCCTCTGTGCTCCTTCGTTTTGGTCTTCATGTAGATGAGACTTCACGATATTTTCTCACATCGCCGTAGCCATACCTTTGCGGCCGGCAAGCATCCGAGCAAGCGCATGGATTTGTCGTGATAATTCGGCGCTGGGCGCGCGGGTGCGGTGACAGAAAGTTTCGCCAACCCTATAGTAGCCAGGTCGACGCATAGCATCGAATTGGGAGAGGGAACGGTATGAAAATTGGCATTGCGGGACTGGGCAACATGGGTCGCGCCATTGCGGAGCGGCTGGAGGAAGAAGGCGTCCCGCTGATCGTCTGGAATCGCAGCCCGGGCAAGTCGGACGGGTTGACGGCCGAGGTCGCCGCGACGCCGGCCGATCTGGTCTCGAACGCGGATATGGTGCTGTCTGTTCTCGCCAATGACGCAGCGACCGAAGAGGTCTATTTCGGTCAGGACGGGTTCCTGTCGGAGAGATTGGACGGCACGCTGATCGTGGAATTCTGCACGCAAGCACCCGATCGTTCCAGGGCGCTGGCAAAGGCCGTCACCAAAGCCGGCGGGACTTATCTGGAATGTCCTGTTGGCGGTACGGTTGCGCCTGCGCGTGCGGGCAAGCTCTTGGGGCTGGCGGGCGGCAATGCGGAAGATTTTCGGAAGGCGCGTCCGGTTCTGGAGAAACTGACCAGGCGGCTGGAATACATGGGACCGGTCGGCAGCGGGGCGGCGATGAAGCTGTCGATAAACCTGCCGCTGATGGTTTACTGGGGTGCGCTTGGCGAGGCACTGGGACTGGCGCGCGCAGGCGGCGTGGACGCGACGAAGGCGCTGGACATCCTGGCCGACACGTCCGGGGCGATTGGGGCCGCCAAGACGCGGGTGCCGCCGATCCGCGAGATGATCGTCAATGCAGATCCGGGCACGGTGAACATCAAGCTGGAGGTGGCGCTGAAGGACATGGTGGCAATGGTTGCGCTGGCCGAGGAGAACGGTTCGGGTAACGGTATCATCGCGGCAGCGCGAAGGCGTGCCGAGGCGGCCCTGGCAGACGGGTTCGAGGGTCTGGATGCCTCACTCGTTGCCGCATATGGTGCAAGGCCCGAGGGGAAATAGACTGTCAGATCAGGTTGACGAGGATCAGTCGAGCACCAAGAACAAGGATGATCCAGAGCAGCGACAGCCGGAAAACCCTGTCGCTGAGGTGCTGGCGGATCATCGCTCCAAGCCGGAAACCCATTAACGCGGCGACGGTTGCCGTGGCCGAAAGGATAAAGGTCGTGCCGTTCAGTAGTGCCGCGTTTAAGGTGCCGCCAACCAGGCCCAGCCCGCCCGAGAAAAACAGGAACCCGGCCAGGCAGATGAACTGTTCGCGCGGCAGTTTCAAAGCGACCGTATAGATCATGATAGGCGCCTTGACCGCCGACACGCCCCCGATCAGGCCCGAAGACACCCCGACGACGGCCTGCCAGAGCGGGTGCGGACTGACCCTGAGTTCCAGTTTCAGCAGCGATGACAGCGCGAAGATCACCAGTGAGACGCCGACCAGCACATTGATCCAGCGCGAGGGCACCTCGGCCACGAACTGAACCACAAGGAAGATGGTGACGGCAACTGACAGCCCCGCAATCCAGTATTGCCGCACGATCGCAGGCCAGCCTTTCACGCTCAGGAACTGATAGCCGTTCGTCACGAAGATCGGGATCGCCATCAGTGTGACGCCAAGGGCCGGTTCGATGAAGATAGGGAAGATCGACATGGCCACCGCCGGAAAGCCGATACCCAGCGATCCCTTGACAGTTCCGGACAGCAACAGGACGGCGAGAATTCCCAGCGTTATCGCAACGGTGGGAAACTCGGCGATCATTGTCGCGCCTTTTTCCGGTAGACCTCGAACACGGCTGCCGTGTCATGCGTCTGGGGCAGGGTGGCCGATGCCTGTTTGTACAGAGCGTCGCAGGCATCGAAGAGCGGCAGGCTGAGGCCAAGCCTGCGGATATCGTCACCGATGACCGAGAGGTCCTTCTCGAACATCTTGAGGCTGGCGGTCGGCGGTTCGTATTCGCCCGACATCATCAATGGCATCCGCAGGTCCGACATCTTGGACTGGCCCGCGCCCGCGGTCAGCATGTCATAAACGATCTGCCGGTCCAGACCCAGCGCGTCGGAATAGGCCAGCGTCTCTGCTGCCGCTGTGTTGTGAAGCGCGACAGCATGGTTCGCCACGTATTTCAGCCGACTCCCCATTCCGAAGGAACCGGCTTCGATCACCTTCTTGGTAAAGTGCGCCATGTAGGGCTTCGCGTGTTCGATAGCGCCGGCGTCGCCCGAGGCCATCATCACGAGATCGCCAACGGCGGCTTGCGCGCCGGTGCCGCTGACAGGACAGTCCAGCAGGTGGATGTCCTTGTCCTTCAGCGTCTCGAATGCGGCCATCTTGTCGGCAAGCGCGAAGGTCCCGGTTTCCATGACGACCTGGCCCGGTTTCAAGACGTCGGCCAGGATGCTCGAGACCTCGCGCAGGACCGCCGGAGAGATCAGCGCAAGGATCACGAGGTCGCATTCCGCCAGCCACGGCCCGGCTCCTTCGTGGGCCGAGCCGCCGAGTGTCGCGAGGCGCTCACGCGCCTCGGGCGAGGGGTCGCCTCCTTCGACCTCCACCCCGGCCGCGATCAGGTTTCGCGCATAGGCGGTGCCCATGATACCAAGGCCGACGATCCCGACTTTGCCCATCTCTCAAAGCCCCAGGATACGCACGGCGTTCTCGCCCGCGACCAGCGCTTTTTCCTCGTCGCTAAGGGCCGACGTTGCGATATGGCCTACGGGATCGTAGTCCGCCATGTCGAAGGGATAGTCGGACCCCATCAGGATCTTGTCGGCGCCGTAGAGCTTCACAAGATACTCGAGTTGGTGATGGGTGAAGACGACGCTGTCGAAGAACACTCGCCGCAGCGATTCGGTCGGCGGGTTCTTCAGTTTGCCGCGGCAGTCTTCGCGCGCGCCCCAGGCATGGTCGATCCGGCCCGAATAAGAAGGCAGGTAGCCACCGCCGTGGACGGCGTAGATCTTCAGGTCCGGCATACGCTCCAGTACGCCGTTGAAGATCAGGTAATGCAGCGCCGTGGTCGTCTCGAGAGGGTTCCCGAGGACGTTCGAGAAGTAATATTCGTGGAACCGCGCGCCCTCGGTGAAACCGTTGGGGTGGATCATCACGAAAGCGCCCAGTTCCTCGGCCTTGCGCCAGAACGGCTCGAACCGGTCGTTGCCGATTTCCTCACCGTCGACGTTCGTCAGAAGCATGACGCCCTTGAGGCCAAGGTCCATGGCGCGTTCCAGTTCCCTGGCCGAAGCTTCGGGGTCCTGCAGCGGCACGGTTCCGATCGCGGCGAAACGGTCGGGCGCGCCCGAAATCCATTCGGCCAGGCCGTCATTGACCATCTGGCTGCCCTTCAGTGCGTGTTCGACGGGCGATTGGTAGTAGCATTGCGGTGGCGGCGGGGCGACGAGTTGCTTCGAGATCCCCTGCGCGTCCAGGACGGCGATCCGGTCGGCCAGATCGGACATGGCGACGGGCATCCGGTCTTCGTCCTGCTTCTTGTTGACGGCGCGCGTGTCATCGTTGGCGTGCTTGACCATCGCGATCCGCATCGGATCGAAGTGGGGCATCATGTATTCGGTCGCCGCCTTGATGTGGACATGCGCGTGCGCATCCACGGTGGTCGAATTCAGCCGGGCAGGCTTGTCCGGATGCGAGCGGGCGGCGGTCGGTCCATAGCGGTTCAGGGCGTCGCCCAGTTCGGGCGTGTCGATGGTCGAATGGCTCATGTCGCGAGTTTCCTGGTTATTCTTTTTGCTGTTGGTGAGGCCGGGCGGACCTGCCGCCCGGCCCGTCAGGCTTACATGTTTTCAGCAGCCCAAGCGTTGATATCGGCGGCGACCTGATCGCGGTCGAAATCGTTCACGGCTTCGATGAAGCTGTCGTTCAGGAACTCTTCAACGGGAACGATCTCCTCGATGCCGCCGGCAGCCTTCATCTGGGGCTGAATAGCGGTCCAGACGTCAGGCTGCGGCGCGCCGCACTGATCGGTGACGGAGACGTTCATGCCGATCGACATGTCAAGGAACAATTCGCCGGCGCTTTCCATTTCCCATTCTTCGGGAACGTTCTTTTTCAGGATCGCCGCTACTGCGTCACGATTGACGGTGACGGCGTGCATGCCCTTGCACCAGGCGCGCAGAAAGCCCGTCACGGCGTCGCGCTTGGCTTCGATGTCCGCGGCGTTCATGGCGAAGGTGTTTGCCGGGCTGGCCAGCAGTTCTTCCGGCGTGATCAGCCGGGTCTCGATGCCGTTGGCGATCAGCGAGATCCAGTCCGGCGCTGCGCCTGCCAGAGCCGAAACCGTACCATCGCGCATGGCCGCGGCCAGTGTCGGGCCGCTTTCGCCCAGAACCACGGTCTCGACCTCGTCGATGCTGTGCCCGGTAGTGGCGAGCGCCGACTGAAGGAACGAGCGGTCACGGTCAGAGACGAGGCCCACGGTCGTGCCGACAAGATCGGCTACCGACTGCACGTCGCTTGCAGCCGGAACGGCGATGCCTTCCGGCGCGTTCTGCATCACCTCGAAGACGGTGTTGATGTCGGCGCCCGCAAGGCGTGCGTTCACCGTCTCGAACGGATCGAGCATGGCAAGGTCAGCCTGTCCGTTCTGGATGAAGGCCACATAGGGGATCGACGTATCGGAGGGCAGAAGATTCACTTCCACGCCCTCGTCGGCGAAGTATCCCAGTTCCTCGCCCACAACGAGCGGGAAGAAGTTGGTCGACCGCGGAAGCGGGTTGATCATGTTCACCGTCGTTTGCGCGACGGCGGCCCCGGCCGTCAGGCCGAAGGCGGCGGTGATCGCCAGTGTACGCAGCATATTCATCTTTGTCCTCCCAGGTTCAGTTATCTGCCCTTTCGCCTTTGCCAGGCACGGGCGCGTGCGCGCGAGGCGGCTGCCCGGCGCTCTTCCCGACGCCAGTAGATCGTCCGGTCGTCGAGGAATTCCATTGAATAGAACAGGATCAGTCCGATCAGCGTCATGCTCAGCAGCGTGGCGATCGAGGCACCCATGTTCAGTTGGAACGAGAATCGGTTCATCAGTACTCCCACGCCTTCGGTCGCCTGGGCGAACTCGGCCACCACGGCGCCGATCAGCGCGGTGGTCAGGCCGATCTTGAGGCCGGCGAACATCAGGGGCAGCGCAGTGGGTACGCGCAGTTTCCAGAATATCTGGCTGTGGGCAGCGCCGAGCGAGCGGAACAGTTCTTCGCGTTCGTCGTCTGGCTGCGTCAGGCCGGTCAGCGTGTTGACGAAGATCGGGAAGAAGCTGATGACGGCTGCCAATGCCATCTTCGACCCCATGCCGAAGCCAAACCAGGCGATGATGATCGGGGTCAGCGCGATGCCGGGGGTGACGTTCAGCACAATCGCGTAGGGCGTCACATAGCGTTTGAACGAAGCCGAGAGCGACGAGCCGACAGCCAGAGAAACCGCGACGATTGCGCCGATCAGAAAGCCGACGACGGCCTCGGTCAGCGTGATGAAGAAGTGCCGCCAGATCGTGCCCTTCACGAAATACAGATCGATGATCGCGGCTCCTATGGCCGAGGGACGCGGGATCATGATCGACGTGATGGCGCCGGTGCGGACCAGCACCTCCCAGAGTACGATAAGCGCGGCGAAGAGCCCCAGGTGGGGAAGGGCGCGGGTTGCACGCCAGAGTAGCTTCGAACCTAGACCGGGTCCGTTCATTTCCGGGCCTCCCAGCGAGCCTTGCGCTTGGCGCTGATGCGCGACATGCCCGCTTCGTGGTTCCAGAAGGCGATGCGGCGGTCCAGAATTTCCATGCCGCGGAAGATCAGGAAGCCCACGATGGTCAGGGTGAAGATGCACGCAAACGCGGAGGCCATGTTCAGATTGCGCGTATAGACCAGGATCAGCGAGCCGATGCCCTGGTCGCGCTGGATGAATTCGGCCACCAATACGCCCGAGAGAGCGGCAGTCAGGGCAAGCCGCTCACCGGCCATGATCACAGGCACGGCCTCCGGCAATACCAGCTTGCGCAGGATTTGCATCTTCGAGGCACCGAGCGACTTGAACAATTCCAGCTTGTCCTCGTTCACATTCACGACACCGGATAAAGTGTTGATAAACGGCGCAAAAAAACAGACCAGCATGATGATGGCGATCTTGGATTGCGCGCCGAAGCCCAAGGCTGCAATCAGCAGCGGGGCTACCGCGATGCGAGGCGTCGCCTCGAGCACGATTACATATGGCTTGATGAAGCGGCGGACCAGCGCGTTAAAGCCGACCAGGCTGCCAAGGACGACGCCAAGGATCGAGCCGGCGGCGAAGCCCGCAAAGACCAGTCCAAGGCTGACGTAGAGGTGATACCAGATATTGCCCTGTGTGATGTAGACGCGCAGGAACGATGCCAGGATCGCTGAAGGTTTCGGAAAGAACAGCGGATCGAGAAACCCGGTCCGCGAGCCCACTTCCCAGGCCAGGATCAGCGACAGGAAAATGCCGCTGTGTATCAAAATCCGACGCATACCAAGCGACAGGCCAGAGCGCGGCAGGTCGTCGGCGATCGACGCGTCGGTCATCAGAGCGCTCCCAGGGTCACGCGGGCTTCCTCGACAAGGTGGTTGAACTCGGGCGAAAGCTGGACGGACAATTCGCGAGGACGCGCAAGCGGCACGTCGATCACGCTTGCTATGCGACCGGGCCGGGGTGTCATGACATAGACCTGGTCGGCCAGAAAGATCGCCTCTGCAATATTATGGGTCACGAAGATCGTCGTTGCGCCGATTTCGCCGACAATTCGCAGAAGCTCGATGTTCAGCCGTTCGCGCGTGAACTCGTCAAGCGCACCGAAAGGCTCGTCCAGCAGCAGGACATCGGCACCGGTCTGAAGAAGCCGGGCCAGCGCCACGCGCTGCTGCATGCCGCCTGAAAGCTGTGCGGGGAAAGAGAAGGCGAAGTCTCCAAGTCCGACCAGTTGCAGCAGATCCATCGCCCGGTCCTTGTCCTCGGACGTGATCCGGCGTTGCATCTCGGTCGGAAGCAGGACGTTTTCGATGGCCGTGCGCCATTCCAGCAATGTCGCGCGCTGAAACATCATCGCGACGTCTTGGCGCGCACCGGCAACCTTGGTGCCATGAACGCTGAGTGCGCCGCTGGTTGGCTCGATCAGGCCTGAAATCAGACGCAGCAGCGTCGACTTCCCGCAACCGGATGGGCCGACGAGAGAGATGAAAGCCCCTTTCTCGATGGTGAAGTTCGCATCGTCTAGGGCCACAACAGCGCCGTGCGCGAAGGTCTTTCCGACCGACGATCCGCTGACCACTGTTTCCGAAACCTGCGCAGCAGTTGCCTGTTCCATGTCCCCCCTGAGTCGTTTTTGAAATGTCAGCCATGTCAGTTTGACACAATACTGATATATCACCAAACAGATTTTTCAGGCGACGACGGGACGATTCTGAAGTCCTCTCATGACCTTGGTGCGAGACTTCTTTACGTGTCGTGCAGACGCGCGGACAGCGGCGGCGGCGTTTCTGGCCTGAAGCGCGTCTATGATGGTGTTGTGGTCGGCAAGCGCATCGCTCATCGAGCCCAACTCGTCGCGCCCCGACGTCAGCGAGACGATGCACAGACGGTCATAGTTCTCCATCAGGCCGGCCATCGAACTGGCCAGGCGCTGATTCCCCGAGGCCTCGCATATGGCCAGGTGAAACTGGCGATTGTAGTCAGCGAAAGCATTCATATCAGAGGTATTTGCCTCGCGCATCTCGTCCAGCGCCCTCAGTTCTTCGTCAGTGGCGCGAGCCACAATCGTTCTGAGTGCGCCTGCTTCGAGGATTTCGCGCAGGTCCAGGATGTCCTGCGCGTCGGCAATCGAGATGGGTGCGACACGATGGCCGCGGCGCGGTTCTATCTCGATCAGGCCTTCGATTTCGAGGCGTTGAAGTGCGTCCCTGATCGGCGACTTCGAGACGCCGAACTTCTCGGCAAGCTCGCCTTCGCGGAACTGCAGGCCGGGCGTAAGAGCGCACGAAAGAATATCCGCGCGAATCCGTTCGTATATCTTGTGGCGTATCAGGCTGTCAGTCATGTGCTACTCTGATGTATCAGAGTCATGATGCTTTCCAGCGCCTGATGCGTCAAGGCAGCATTACAGTCGTAACTGATACGCCGCAGGTGTCCAGCGATAGGCGTTTCCGTCTTTCTCGACGTATCCGACCGAGGGGTAGGGCATGTGATGCCCCGCGATCAGCAGCCTGTCGGTTGCGGCCATGTCCAGGACCCGGCGACGCGTGGCGATCGCGGCCTCCTTGTCGTCGTCGAAACCCACGGGGCTGTCGGGGTGACCGACCGAAAACACGAAGTGGTTCGCGACATCGCCCCAGATCAGCACCTGGCTGCCTGCGCTCTCGACGCGGAACATCATCAGGCCCAGCGAGTGGCCGAAGGCCGCTTCGGCGGTGATGCCCGAGGCGACGCGGTCGCCGTCTTCGAGAAAGCGGAACCGCTCGGCCAGAGGCGCGATCAGATTCAGAAACATCTCGCGGTTCTCCGAGCGTTGCGGTGGGATATTCTCGCCCGAGTTCCATTCGTCGAACTCGCGCCGCCCGATCATCAGTTCAGCATTGGGAAAGGCCAATTGACCGTTCTCCAGGATGCCGCCGATGTGGTCGGGGTGAACGTGGGTCAGTGCTACAGCGTCGATGTCGTCCGCCGAATAGCCCGCTTCGGCCAGCCTCTCCAGCAAGAAACCCGCGCCCTTGTCGCGTCGGAAGTGACCGCAGCCGGTGTCGAAAAGCACCAGCTCCGAGCCGGTGTTGACCAGTGTCGGGATGAAGTTGTTTTCCAGCTTGTCCGTCGGCAGGTTGGCAGCGCCCGCAATCGCTGCGACCTCGTCGTCGTTCTTGTCCAGCAGGAAGGGCGGGCGGATACCCATCGGCAGGGTGCCGTCGAGGATGGTTGTGACCTCGGCGTCACCCAGAACGAAGCGATGGGCGGGGTGGCGCAGCGCGCCAAGCATACTTGCGGTCATGATGTCCTCACGGCATGGGAATGTCGGTGACGAATTTCGGAACCTGATAGCCCTTCTGCACGGCCGGGCGTTCGGCGATGCGGACATACCAGTCGCGTACGTTGGGGTAGTCGGCCAGGTCGATTTCCTGCCACTCGAAGCGCGAAATCCAGGGCCAGCAGGCCATGTCGGCGACGGTGTATTCTCCACGACCGGTGCCCGCGATGAAGTCTCGACCCTCAAGCCGGGTATTCAACACGCGATAAAGACGGTGGCCTTCTTTCGAATAACGCTCTTCCGCGTACTCGGATTTGCCCTTGTTGTACTTCACGAAGTGATGCACCTGGCCCAGCATCGGGCCCAGTCCGCCCATCTGCCACATCAGCCACTCCATCATGCGCCAATACTCGTCTCCCTCGCAAAGGAAGCGCCCGTGTTTCTGGCCCAGGTAAAGCATGATGGCGCCCGATTCCATCAGCGCAAGCCCATTGTCGCGGTCGACGATGGCGGGGATGCGGTTGTTGGGTGAAATCTTCAGGAAATCCGGCTCGTGCTGTTCGCCCTCGCCGATGTTGATGCTGTGCACCTCGTAGGGAACACCCAGTTCTTCAAGCATGATCGAGACCTTGCGCCCGTTCGGCGTGGTCCATGTGTAGAGATCGATCATTCAGCGGCTCCTTCGCCTGTCAGGTTTCGTGTCTCCGGGGAATGACGAATATCAAGCCCCCTTTGCAATCCGTTTATCGACCTATAACTTAATTTCCAAACAGAAGCGAAGAGTTCGCAAAAACTGGTCCGAACCGCTCATCCGGACGCGGCGATACGCGGCCCGCGGGCCTCGGATAAACACTCATTCTTCGCCGGAGGGCAAGGGCATGACAGCTATCGGCCTCGACTTGAATCGCGATGGCCGCCGGCCAAGCGGTCGCTGCCGGGCAGGGGACGTTTTGCGAAAGAAGGGGCCATCGAAATGACAGGTCGGGCTATTATCGCCGGTGGGTCCATCGGTGGTCTGTTCGCGGGCGCCGCTCTTTTGCGCGCAGGCTGGGACGTGCGGGTATATGAACGTTCGCCCGTGCCGCTTGCCGGACGTGGCGCGGGAATCGTTACGCATCCCGAACTGCTTGCCGCTCTGCAAGTGGTGGGCGCCGACACCGGATCGTTGGGCGTCGACGTGTTCGAGCGCGTGGCCTACGACATGAACGGTGCCCGCGTCGCGGCTTTCGATTTTCATCAGGTCGTTACGTCCTGGGATCGGGTCTACCAGGTGTTGCGGGCCATCATGCCCGAAGGCGCCTACCGGCTGGATCGCACGGCGACAGGCTTTGATGACGGCGGGGACCGCGTTGTCTGCCATTTCGCGGATGGCAGCAACGAAGAAGCCGACCTGCTGGTTGGCGCCGATGGATTCCGCTCGGCGATAAGGGCGCAGATGCTGCCCGATATCCAGCCGCAATATTCCGGTTACGTCGTTTGGCGCACGCTCGCCGCCGAGGCCGACCTGCCCGACCACGTCCGGTCCGATATCTTCAAGACCTTCGGGTTCTTCATTCCGAACGGCACGCAGATCATCGGTTATCCCATCGCCGGAGCGGACAACGATCTGAGGCAGGGGCACCTGCGCTACAATTTCGTATGGTATTCGAAGGTTCCGCGCGAGCGGTTGGAAAGCATGCTGACCGACGCCTATGGCACGCACCATGCCGTCTCGATCCCGCCTCCGATGATCCGCGACGATGTGATTACCGCGATGTACGAGGATGCGAAGACCCGCCTTCCAGGGCCGTTCAACGACATTCTGGCGGTCAGCGACCGACCTTTTTTCACGCCGATCTACGATCATCATTCCCCGGTCATGGCCAAGGGCGGTGTCGCGTTGGCGGGCGATGCCGCTTGCGTGGCGCGGCCCCATGTGGGGATGGGTGTTACCAAGGCCGCACAGGATGCGCTCGCGTTGGCCGGGGCGCTGTGCGATCTGTCGGTGCCGGAGGCTCTTACGGCCTATTCCGAAGCGCGCGTAGGACCATGCCGGATCGCTTTCGAGGCGTCGCGGCGGCTGGGCACGTATATCTTCGGCGGCGATCCGGGCGTTAATGCCGATGGTCGCAGCCATCCGAATCGCGACGCTGTGATGCACGAGACGGCCGTGGTTCCCCACGCGCTGCGCTGATCGTCAGCCCGCCCGCAATTCGTCATACGATGTCATGACTGCGGTGCGATAGGCGGGCCGCTGCCGCAAACGGGTATACCAGTCCGAGACATTGGGAAATGTGCCTGTTGGCCAGTCGATATCGTGGATGCGATACATCAGCGATCCCGCCGCAATTTCCGCGGTCGAGAATTCACGACCGTTCAGCCAGTCACTTTTGGCCAGCCGGTCGTCGAGAATGTCAAGGGCTGCGTTCAGGGCGTCGGAATGTCTGGCGATTGTTTCTGCGGAACGCTTCTGTGGCGGCGTCCGCACCACCTGCCAGAAAACGCCGATGAAAGGCGGCTGCAGGCTGGACGTGGTCCATTCCATCCACTGGTCCGCGACCGGATCGTGCGGGATGCCGCGCGCCGCCAGGTGACGGACGATGGCGTGGCTTTCCCACAGCGCCAACCCGTCCTCCTGCCAGACCGGAACGCGCCGGTTCGGATTGAGCGCGGCAAAGGCGTCGGTATCCGTGACGCCGTACTTGCCGCCGGCGTCGATCCTTTCATGGTCCAGGCCAAGTTCGGCCAGCGTCCACATGACTTTCTGAACGTTGACCGAACTTGCGCGGCCCCAAAGCGTCGGCGTCACTTGATCGCCTGTGGGTTGATGGGCGATCCGGCGCCCCCCGGCAGGTGCAGGGGCGGGGCGCAGAAGAAGAACTCGTAGACGCCGTCCTCGGCGCAATCCGCGCTCAGCTCCTTCAGGTAGAAGATCTCGCCCATCGAGATGCCGATCGCCGGAATCACCACCCAGTGCCAGGGCTGGTTCGCCTCGTCGGTTTCGTTGGGGCGCACCTCGCACCCCCAGGTGTCGGCGCAGATCGCGGCGATGTCGTGCTTCTTGATCCAGTGGGCCGTCTCGAAGGCCAGTCCCGGCGCGTCGCCGCCGGCATATCCGGTCCAGTCGCCGCTTGCGAGGCACCGCTCCTGGTGTCCGGTGCGCACGATCACGAAATCGCCTTTACGAATCTCGACACCTTGCGCGGCGGCGCAGGCATCCAGGTCGTCGTTGGTGATCGGATAGCCGTCCTCCAGGCTGTCGACGCCTTTCCAGCGCGCAATATCCAGCAGAACGCCGCGCCCGACCATCTTGTCGCGCACGTTCTCGATTCCAAGGTGCTTGGCGCCGTTCACGGTCACATCCGTTGCGGGAAAGCCGTTGTACATCTTGTCATCCAGGAAGATGTGACACAGCGCGTCCCACTGGGTTGACCCCTGGCAGGGCAGATTGATCGCGTCGTCTGCATAGCGTAGATAGGCCTTGCCGTCGCCGTCCTGCTCGCCGTGTACCGCATCCGTGCCGGTCGCCAACATCTGATGAATCAGGTTCCAGCGCCCGCCGAAAAGACCCGACTGGATTTTCTGCTTCAGGTCCAGCCCAAGGGCAAACGTTTTGCCCTTTCGCACAAGCTTGGCTGCGTTGACGATGTCCTCGGGGCTGATGTTGTTCAGCGTCCCGATCTGGTCGTCGTCGCCCCAGCGACCGTGGTTCGAAAGCTCCTTCGCGGTGCGATAGATATCTTCGCGCGTATAGCGTGCCATGTGTCCTCCCCGGCGTTTTCGTCTTGCTTATTTATCAATTGAAAAATTAAGTGAGGCTCTGTCAACGATAGTCTTCGGGAAGGGACGCCATGGCCGATGAAAAACGTTTCGATATCGTCTTCGAGGGTCACGGGCAGTCGACCGGAAAAATGCGCAACGATATCGCGGTGGACTTCGTGACGATGGGCGAGCAATTCGATCTTGCCACAGACGAAGGGCCGTTTCACGGCGGTGACGGTACGGCCCCGCCGCCGCTGGCGCTGTTCACGGCGGCGCTGACTGGGTGTTTCATGACCCAGGTGCGGGCCTTCTCGAAGCGGCTGCGCATCCCGATCCGCAAAGTCGATGTGCATGCGCGACTGCACTGGCAGGGCGTTCAGGAAGGCAACGGTCCCTATGTTTCCGAACCTATAGGGTTCAGTCTGGACGTCGAGCTTGATACGGATGCTTCAGCAGAAGATCAGGTGCGTTTGATCGATGCGGCCAAGAAAGGCTGTTTCATCGAGGCGAGCCTGGCGAAGGGGGTCATTGTGGGACACCGATTGAAGGCGGGCGATGACTGGCGGGACATCTGAAAAGGTGGCCGATAGCCCCACACGCAAGCGCCTGTCGTCCGACGAGCGGCGCCGGGAGTTCATTCGCAAGTCGATCGAGCTTTTCGCCGAGGATGGTTTTGAAAGTTCCACGCGAGAGCTTGCGCGCCGTCTGGGGGTGACGCAGCCGCTGCTCTACCGCTACTTTCCCTCGAAACAGGATTTGATTTCTGCGGTTTACGAAGAGGTCTACCTGCGCCGCTGGCGGCCCGAGTGGGAGGCGCTGATCGCCGACCGGTCGCGGCCCCTGCGCGACCGGCTGGTTGAGTTCTACGGTCTATACACCGATGCCATCTTTCATCCGGACTGGATTCGCATCTACCTCTACTCCGGTCTGAAGGGTGTGGAGATCAACGCACGCTACATGAAGCTGATCGTCCAGCGCATCCTGACGCCGATATTTTCCGAGATCCGTGCCGATGTCGGATTGCCCGATCGCTTGCCGAGCGACCGGGAGATCGACGAAATGTGGATCATTCACGGCGGTATCTTCTATTTCGGCGTGATCAAGCTGGTCTACCAGAAGACCCCGCCCGACACCAAGGCGGTCGCCATCGGCTTTGCCGTTGACGCGCTGATCGAGGGTATGAAGCGGGGTTTCCGGGACGAGAGCTGATCCCGCCGGTCTAGTGCCCGCCGCGCGCCGGATAGCCTTTCTCGACAGCGAAGGGAACTTTCGACAGAAGGAAGGCCAGGTCGGGTCGCGCCCAGGGCATGTTCGACACATCCGCCAGGTAAAGACGGCCATCCGGGCGCACCCAGAAGAGACCCGGCTCGCAGAAGATATCCGCCTCGGCGTCCTTGATCGCCTTCGAGACGTAGAGTCCCCATTCGCGGGCCTGTGCTTCAGTCAGGCCATAGGCGACGGGAACATTGGCGATGTCCCACTCTTGCCTCGTCTTCGCGGCGGTGTCGGCATCGTTCATCGAAGCTGCCACGAGGTCGAATCCGGCGGTGCGATAGTCATTGACCAGCCCGTTCAGCGTTTCCAGGTAGCTCATGCAGACCGGGCAATGCAGGCCGCGGTAGAAGATTACCATCGTGAAGTTTTCGGGCGCGTTTTCGTTCAGGGTGAACGTGCCGCCACCAAGCAACGGCAAGGACAGTGCGGGGACGGGTGCGTCGGGGGTCAGTTTCGTCATCGGGCTCTGATGCTCCAATTCTCTGTTATGGTGATGCCCGCGCCGCGCAAGACTTTGGCGACGGGACAGAATCTATTCAGATCGACACGCAGGGCTTCGATCTGTTCCTCGGTTGCGTTTGTTGTCACTTCGATGTCCATGACGATATTCGAGAAGGGCTGTTCGATTTCCTCTGCGAGGGTTGTACCGCGGCGATCGAATTCAGCAGTCAGCGAAATATCCATCCGTTCGATCTCGATACCCATTTTAGCAGCGATCTTGTTCGAGATCACGTTGGTGCATCCGATCAGCGACGACATCAGCGTCTCGGTGGGCGTCAGCCCCTCATTCGTGCCGTGGCGTTCGATAGGTTCATCGATGATGGCTGCAACGTCGCGAACCGATATGCGAGAGCGCGAATGGGTTTCACCCACGCCCGACATTTTCATCTGTATCGTGGTTTTCGGCCTGATGTTCACCATCCGGCGTTTCCTCCCTGTCGCATCATGTTGCGGCTTGTTTATTGATTGATAAATTAGCTAGAGTTGATCCGTCGGAGACACAAGCGTCAAAACGCAGATCGGCAAGGGAGGAACAGGGTGAAAGCATCACGTTTCAGTTACGCGCGTCCGGATACCCTGGAGGAAGCGCTTGCGCTGATGGCCGACGAAGGGGCCGAACCGATGGCGTTGGCGGGCGGACAAAGCCTTATGCCCATGATGAATTTCCGCGTCGCGCGGCCCGGAATCCTTGTCGATCTGAACCGGATACCGGGTCTATCGGGGATCGACGCCGCCGGCGACGCGGTGCGGATCGGGGCGATGACCCGGTATCGTGAACTCGCCGCTTCGGATGTCGTGGCAAAGCATCTTCCGCTTGTCGCCGCCGCGCTGCCCCATATCGCCCACGCGGCGATCCGGAACCGGGGCACGATCGGTGGCAGCATGGCGCTTGCCGATCCGGCCGCCGAGTTGCCGGCCGTTGCGCTGGCGATGGGTGCCACGATGCACCTTGTTTCGGCAAACGGCACGCGGGATGTGGCGGCGGATGACTTCTTCCTTGGCGCCTATGATACAGCGCTGAAGCCAGGCGAACTGGTGGCAGGGGTGTCTTTTCCCGCCGCGGGGACGCTTGACCGGTTCGGCTTCCACGAGATCGTGCGCCGCCACGGGGACTATGCCATGGCAGGAGTGGCCGTTGCCTGCGCGGGGGGCTCTGTCCGGGTTGCATTCTTCGCCGTGGGGGACGGTGCTATGCGGTGCCGGCCCGCCGAGGAGGCGCTGGGCACGGACTTCTCCGGAATTGATGCAGCCGTTCCTGCGCTGTCGGAACTGGAAGTCTCGGGCGATCTGAACGGCGACGAGGCCACGAAAAGACACTTGGCCGGCGTGGCGTTGCGCCGCGCTGTCGCGGAGGCAACGGCATGAGCGAGACGATGAACATCACCATGACTATCAACGGCGAGGCGATCACGCGTGATGTGCCGGTGCGTCTTAATCTCGTGGATTTCATCCGCAACGAGGCCGGCCTGACCGGCAGTCATGTCGGCTGCGAACATGGCGTTTGCGGCGCCTGCACCATCGAGGTCGACGGGCTGACAATGCGCGGTTGCCTGATGCTGGCGGTGCAGGCAGACGGGGCAGAAATCACGACAGTGGAAGGTTTTGGCGACAGGGCGGCAGCGCTTCGCGAGGCTTTCGCGAACCGGAACGCGCTTCAGTGCGGGTATTGCACGCCCGGGATGCTGGCCAGTGCGCTGGAATACATCGAGGCGGGCGGTACCTCTGACCGAACCGCTATTCGCCAGTATATCTCGGGCAATTACTGCCGGTGCACCGGCTATCAGTCGATCGTCGATGCGATCGCCGATGTGATCGAAGGAGGCACGGCATGAGCGGGCTTTTCGAGTATGACCGGCCGAATTCCTATATCGGCAAATCTGTCCCACGCCCTGATTCCAGGCGTCTATTGGAAGGCCGCGGACAATTCGTCGATGATCTTCAGCTGCCGCGAATGGTTCACGCCGCTTTCCTTAGGTCGCCCTATGCGCATGCCGAAATCAAAGGGTTCGATCTGACCGAGGCCAGGAAGGTTCCGGGCGTCGTCGCGATCTACACGGGTGAAGATTTTGTCGGTGTCGTAGAGCCTTACGTCGGAGTCCTGAGCCATCTGGCGGGCCTCAGAAGTGCGCCGCAGATGCCGATGGCAGTGGGACGTGCCCGTTGGCAGGGCGAACCTTTAGCGATGGTGGTGGCGCACTCGCGGGCGGCCGCCGAAGACGCGGTGGAACTGATCGAGGCCGATCTCGAGCCTCTGCCGGCGGCAGTCGATGCGGAGAAGGCGCTGGATCCCGGCGAGGTTGTCATCCACGAGAGTTTCGGGTCGAACCTGGCCTGGGAGCGGACCGTCGATGTGGGCGACGTGAAAGCCGCCTTCGCGCGGGACGATGTGACGGTCGTCGAACGTGAGATCCGGTTCGGTCGCCACACCGGCGTCACGCTCGAGCCGCGCGCTGCGGTGCTCGACTATGATCCGTCGGAAGATCAACTGACCTTCCATTACTCGGGCCAGGCCCCTCACATGATGCAGTTCATCCTGGCCAAGCACCTTGGCCTGCCGGAGGAGAACGTTCGTGTCATCGCCAAGGACGTGGGCGGCGCCTTCGGCATCAAGGTGCATACCTACGGAGACGAAATCGCCGCAGCCGCGGCTGCCAAGCTTTTGGGAAGGCCGGTGAAATTCGCCGCTGACCGTTTCGAGAGTTTCGTCTCCGACATCCATGCGCGCGACCATGTGGTAAAGGGCCGGATGGCTGTCGACAAGGAGGGCAGGATCGCGGCGCTGGAGTTCGACGATCTGACGGGGATCGGCCCGTTCTCGATGTATCCGCGAACCTCGGCCATCGAGGCGAACCAGGTGCTGAACCTGACCGGTGCACCCTATGAACTGGAGAACTACCGAGCGACTGCCAAGGTGGTGTTTCAGAACAAGAACCTGATGTGCCAGTACCGGGCCGTGGGACATCCCATCGCCATGGCGATCTGCGATGGTCTTCTGGAAGATGCCGCCGCCGCCATCGGGATGGACCCGGTCGAGATCCGCAGACGCAATCTGATGAAGGACGACAGCTATCCACGCGCTTCCGCCAGCGGCATGAAACTGGATGACCTTTCCCACCACAAGGCGCTGGAAACGCTGGTGGAAATCATGGATTACGACAGGCTGCGGGCCGAGCAGGCGGCACTGCGCGAGAAGGGCATCCACCGCGGCATCGGCTTCGTTTCGATGGTCGAGGTCACAAACCCTTCCCCGATGTTCTACGGTGTTGGCGGCGCGCCTATCGCCAGTCAGGACGGGGCGACGTTGCGGCTGGATGCGGGGGGTGGTTTGCGGATCGCGTCTTCGGTCACTGAACAGGGGCAGGGGACGAACGGGATTCTTGTGCAGATCGCCGCGGATGTCTTCGGGATCCCTGTGGAAAGAGTCAAGGTGACCACGGGCGATACCGACCACACGCCCTATGGGGGCGGCACCTGGGCGTCGCGTGGTGCTGGTATCGGGGGCGAGGCGATGCTTCAGGGCGCGCTGCAACTGAAGAGCCAGGTGCTGGACGTGGCCGCCGTGATGCTTCAGTCGCATCCGTCGAAACTGGACATCCGGGACGGCGCCGTGGTCGATGCCGACAGCGGTTCCGAACGGATGACGCTGTCTGATCTGGCGCGGACCGTCTACTATCGCGGGAACGAGTTGCCGGCCGATCTGAAGCCGGAACTGATCGCGACGCGGCACTACCGCGTGACCGATTTTCCCTTCGTCTTCACCAATGGCGCGATGGCCGCGCATGTCGAGGTGGACACCGACACGGGCCTGATAAAAGTCCTGCATTTCTGGGCGGTTGAGGATTGCGGCCGGGTCATCAACCCGATGCTGGTGGACGAGCAGGTTCGCGGCGGCGTGGTGCAGGGTATCGGGGGTGCGCTCTACGAGGAATGCATCTATGGCGACGATGGCACGATGCTGAACACGACCATGGCGGACTACCTGGTGCCGATGGCGGTCGAGACGCCGGAGATCACGGTGGCCCATGTCGAGACGCCCACCAAAAGCTCGGTTCTGGGCGCGAAAGGCGCGGGCGAAGCCGGGACGGGCGGGGCGCCGGCGGCGCTGTTGAATGCCGTCAACGATGCGCTTCGGCCGCTGAACGCCTCGATCTGGCAGATGCCGATGTCGCCCGAGCGGGTTTTACGCGCCTTGGGCAAGGTTTGAGGTTAAGGCAGCGCTCGCGCTTTGGCGTTGCGTGCAACGGCTTGCAAGCGTTAATTCCATATTTTGTGGGGGATCGAGTACGATTCCACACGTCGGTATAACGTCGGTATTACGTCGGTATTCTGTCGGTGGATCGGCACCGCCCGATGCGTTAACCACGCCTTTTTCCGGCGAACGTTTACCGATGTTACCGGGGCGTTAACCATACCCTCCGGCCCGTGAGCAAACTACCCGGCCAGGGACGCGTGACCACGCCGAGAGGCGGGCGAAGACTCCGGCCGGCGCCACCGCAGATCGGCGGTCAGCAGTCCGCCCGACAGGCAAAAAGCGCAAATCTGTGCGGTTTCTTGCGCAAACGCGACGGTAGCGCGGTCAAATTTCTGCCAGTTTCTGCATGTATCGATAAATTGAGCACCGCGACCGTAGACGGATGCCGTCCACCGTTTAATGATGTCCGATACGGACGAAACCTGGGATCGACGCCATGAATGTTGCTGCCGCGACGAAAAATGCGCCGGGCGAGAGCCTGCAAATCCGCCGCCCTTTCTGCCTGAACCGGCATCGAGCCCTGGTGACGATAGCCGTTGCCGCAAGCCTGCTGGCGGCCGCGCAAAGGCCGGCCGAGGCCGCGCCGCGGCACATCCCGCTTGCCAGCCGTGTCGCGGCACCGGTTGCGGCAAGCGATCTTTGTGCGCGCTACGCCTGGGCCTGCAAACCGTCGAAGCGCACGATCGGCGATACCGCGGGGATGATGAACGTGGCCAATGACGTGAACCGGGCGGTCAACCGGCGGGTGCGTTCGGTCGACGATCTGTCGCAGTACCGAAAGAAGGATTTCTGGTCGCTGCCATCGAACCGGGGCGGGGATTGCGAGGATGTGGCGCTTCTGAAGAAGCGTGAACTGATCCAGCGCGGCATTCCTGCCGACCGCCTTCTGATCGCGACGGTCCACAGCAGAAAAATCGGTCCGCACGCGGTTCTGGTGCTGCGAATGGAAGACGGCGACAAGGTCCTGGACAGCCTGAACAGCCGGATCAAACCCTGGCATCAGACGGGCTATACGTTCCTGCGCGTGCAGAACCCGAAAGCCCTGAATTCCTGGGTCAGCGTATCGTCCAAGGGCTGACGCCCGTCATATCGGATGCGTGACCCTCCGCGCCCAACGGCGCGGAGGGTTCTTCGTTTCGTGAAAGCGAAACGTCAGTTGCCGTCTGTCCCGGCATCGGCGTGGTCGCCGCCACCGCCGCCGCCTTGACCACCCTGACCCTGACCGCCGCCGCCTGCGGTGCAGCCACCCTCATCGTCGTCATGGGTTTGGTCCTCGGTGTCGGGCCTGTTCTCGCCGCATCCTCCGCCTTGACCGCCCTGGCCACCGCCGCCCTGGCCATCGTGGCCGCCTTGGCCACCCTGGCCGCCCTGGCCGCCTTGGCCACCCTGACCGCCTTGGCCGCCTTGGCCACCCTGGCCGCCGCCGTGATCGTCGCCGTGGTCGTCGTCGCCATCATCGTCTCCGCCCGGTGCGGTCGGCGGCGTGAAGCGCTTGTTGTCTTCCTGGACGCTGAAGGGCGTCGAGGCGACCGGCAGATCCTCCAGAAGCGAAGCCAGCGCCGGGCAGGACTCGTTTGTGGTCTCGAGTATGGTCACGAAGTCGTCGCGCCGGCTGAGATAGGTCAGCATGCCCGGCGTCACAACCTGGCAGGCGCAAAGCTCCTCGGCCGAGCTCATCGCCTCGGCGGTGGCGATCGTGCAGCGGACCTTTCCATCCGCCGTCATAGTCTGGGCCATCGCGCCCTGTGCGCCGACAAGTCCGGTGCACAGAAGAAGGGCGGTCAGCATCCTGTTCCGCGTGGTATTCATTTTTCTGCTCCTTACGCAATTTACGGGTCCCGATCCGACCGGCACGCAGCCGTGTCATATGTCGAATGACCAAGGTTGAGTCTCGCCCGCGTCCCGGCCCTCGATCCCGGATCGTTCCGAGAGATCATCCCTGGCCGGAACGCGGATTTTTTTGTGGTGCCCGCTCTACGGGGAAGCGGACACCCTTGGCTTGCGGCACCTGGGGCAGGGCGGTCGTAAATGGGGAGCCAACCGTCCAGCCGGGGTTGCGCCGCAGCGCAAGACCTATCCGTGCCCCGCCAGAACGGCGATCCGGATCGCTTCGGCGTCCGCAGCCACTGCTGCGGGGTCGATCGCGATCATGGTGCCGAGATCCTTGACCAGGATCGTCGTCACGGCGATGACGGTCTCTTCCGAGATCGGCAGCACCTTGTCCGACGCCACGCCCAGGAAAACGGCAAGCAGCTTTTCCGGATCGCCGTCATCGACGCCCGACAGGATCACGTCGCCGTCTTCCAGAACGTCCTGGAAAAGCGCCAGATTCTGAAGCGGCGAATCGTAGATCGTTATCGTGTCCCAGTTCAGCGACAGATCGGCGATCATCGCATCCAGCGACTGGTTGTAGAAGCTGACCATCGAGGGGGTCAGCGTCGCGTTGGCCTCGGCGAGGGCGCGGTCCAGCACCTGCTCGGGAGAGCGCGCCACGCTGAGCCGGCCAAGTTCGATTTCGGGAATGCCTTCCTGCGCCCAGATCGGCCTGCCGCCCGCGCTGCCGCTGCCTGCCGGGTTGCCCGCCTGGGGGCCCTTCGCATCGGAGCCGGCGTCGGGGCCGCCCTGGCCGGAACCGCTGCCGCCCTGGTTGCCCTGGCCGGATTGCGATCCTTGCGATCCCTGGCCCTGTCCACCCTGGTTGCCCTGGCCGCTGCCTTGGCCGCCCGATCCGTCCCCGGCCGCGAACGCGGCCCGAACGAATCCGCCGCCCACGTCCGCCGAAAACCCCAGTGCCAAGACCAGGGCCAACGTGCTGACGGCTGCTTTTGAAGGTTTCTTCACGATATACTCCTCTCCTATTTACAGAGGGAGTTTATTCGCTGTCTGACATTCCCTCATTGATATGTATCAACAAGGAATGTGTATTTTTCGGATCGAACCGGTCTTCAGCCCTTTTCTTCCAGGTCCCCTTCGGCGTTCACGCGCAGGCCCGTCCTGTGGCTTTCCTCGAGGATCGCCGGGGCCCAGTCGACGCGGCCGCCGTCTTCGGTCGACTGTTTCGAGCCGATGATCGCCATCAATAGGGCGTGTTCGGTGCCGATGTTGCGGAAACCGCGGTAGACGCCGGGGGGAAAGCTGATGCAGTCGAAGGGATCGAGCTCGATCTCCTTGTCGCCCGCCTCGCCCCAGTAGGCGGCCCAGCGGCCGGTCAGCGGGATGAAGACCTCGATCGTCTCGTGGGCGTGCAGGGCGGCGCCCTTGCCGGGCTCGGCGCCGACGTAGGTTATGCCGAAATAGCGCGCGTCGGTGATGGCGGGCCGGAGGTTGGGGTCCTCGGTCACGCCGCGGCCGATCACGTTGTAGATGTCGCGGGCGTACTGGGGGATGCGGGTGTCGACGAAAGCCTGTTTCGAGGGCGTGAGATCGGAGAAGCGCGCGGTGCGGGCCCGCATCTCGTCGACGGTCGGTTCGATGATGTCCATTGCGGTGGTCCTGAAACGAACAGGGGCGGCCGAATTGGCCGCCCCTTTTGTGGTCATTCGATCATTCGATCACGTATTCGACCGGCCATTCGTACCCGGTCTCGGTGACTGCCCCGAGGTAGGTGTTCAGCACCTCGGTGCCCGGCATTCCGCGACCGTCGGCGTCCTTGGCCTGCTGGTTCGGGAAGGTGGTCAGCGACTGCGCCCAGCCGGCGCGGGCCTCTTCCGAGAGCGTCTTGATTTCCGCCCCGACCTCGGCCAGCCCCTTCAGACCGGATTCCTGGCGCGCGTTCAGCGACGCGCCGGCCTGATCCTCGTAGGCGCGGCCCACTTCGCGGATGATCTGCTGCACGTCCTCGGGCAGACCGGCCATCGAGCGCTGGTTCATCGTCAGGGCGTTCACGCCCATCGCGCCGAAGCCGATCAGCGTATAGTGCGGCGACGGCTCGTAGAACTTGAAGCCCAGATAGGCCGATGGGAACATCAGCCAGCCGTGATAGACGCCCGTCTGAAGCGAGAGATACCCGTCGGGCAGGGTGGACTGGACCGGGATCGCGCCCGCGAATTCCAGCCAGGGCAGGTTCGGACCGGCGCCGCCGATCTTGACGCCCTTGAGATCCTCGACGGTGTCCCAGGGGTCGGTCGTGCCAAGGTGATAGTTGTCCCAGCCGTGCAGGCCTAGAAGCTCCTGCCCGTATTCCGCCGAGAACTGTTCGGTCAGCCACGGCACTGCGTCATACGTGGCGCGGACGGCGTCCATCGCCTGGTCCGAGTCCTGCGGGCCGAAGGGCGTGTAATAGGGGAAGTTGTGAAGGAACAGCTTCGCCGGTTCGAAACAGATGCAGTAGGCGCCTATATCGAGGATGCCGTTCTGCACGGCCTCCAGCGTTTCGGCAACACCGGCGATCGCGCCGCCATAGCCTTCGACGAATTCGATCTCGTGCTCGGTCTCTTCGGATACGCGGCGTTTGACCTCGGGCACGAAGAAATCGGCCACGTCGGCCACGTAGACCGACGGTCCGTTCGGATGGCCCGCACCGACCCTGAGCGTGAAAGTGTCGGCCCAAGCCGCGCTGCCAAGAGCGGCAAGCGCAATCGCTGCGGACCCGAGGCGCATGGCCTTCCCAAGTTTGTTCATTGCATTCCTCCCATTGCGTTGCCGAGCAGGATTCCTCAACTTCGCCCGCTCTTATTTATCGCTCGTTAACTAGCGCACATTCCTGAAAATCGGTCAAGCATCCGGTTATTTATCGTTCGCTAATTTTCTTTCTTGACCCACTCCGGCATTTCGCTAGCGTTGCGGCGAACGCTTGGAAAAGGCGTCGAAAAGGGGAGGTTTCATGAACGCGGCGGTCAGGCTCGCGCGGGTCATCCATATCGTTTCGGCCTTCTGGACGCTGGCTCTGGCGGCGCTGATCTTCTTCGACGTGATGGGGCGCCAGCTTCTGTCGCAGCCGATCCCGGGCACCAAGGAACTGATACAGAATTCGGTGGTCGCGATCACCTTCCTGCAATTGCCGCTGGCGATCTATTCCGGTTCGATGATCCGGACGACGATCTTCGCGGACGCGGTTCCGCCGACATTGCGGCGCATTCTGCGGACCATCGGCGCGCTTCTGGGGCTGATCCTTTTCCTGGGTCTGATCTGGAGCACCTGGCCATCCTTCTGGGACGCCTACCGTATCGGGGAATACGAGGGCGAGGGCGCGCTTCGGGTGCCGACATGGCCGGTGCGCGGCGCGGTTCTCGTGACCTCGGCCTTCGGGCTGTTCGCGTATCTTTCGATGATCATCTACGACTGGACCGGCAAGCTGGAAGACGAGCAGACCGCGCCGGGCGCCAACCTGAGCGGCGGACCGGTCTGATGGGCGGCGATATCGTCCTGTGGATGCTGGGGCTGCTTGTCCTGCTGATCCTGCTGGGAACTCATATCGGCGTGGCGCTGGCGATCTGTTCGGCGCTGGGCGTGTACCTGATCCTGGGCTCGTTCGAGGCGGCGGTGTCCATCCTTGGAAACACGGCCTACGAGGCGGTCCGCAAGGACGTCTTTGCGGTGATCCCGCTTTTCGTGCTGATGGGCGACATCATATCGAGGTCGGGGGCGGCGGCGGATCTGTACCGGATTTGCGACCGGACCATGAAGCGCCTGCCGGGCCGCCTGGCCATCGCCACCATCGCGGGAAATACCGTTTTCGCCGCTGTGACGGGCGTTTCCATCGCCTCGGCGGCGGCGTTCAGCCGGATCGCATATCCCGAGATGGTGAAGGTCGGTTACCGCAAGACCTTCGCCTTGGGCTCGGTCGCGGGCTCGGCCTGCCTGGGCATGCTGATTCCGCCCTCGGTCCTGCTGATCGTCTGGGCGATCCTGACCGAGATGAGCGTCGGCGCGCTGTTCATCGCAGGCATCATTCCGGGCATTCTGCTGGCGCTGCTTTTCGTCGCCTATGTCGTGATCGCCGCCGTTCGCAATCCGGATATCGCACCGCCGTTCAAGGAAGACCTGGTGGAGCTGACGCCGAAGGAGCTGCGGTCGGAGCTGATCGGCGGGCTGGGCATCCTGGCGCTGATCATGCTGGTGATCGGCGGCATCTGGAGCGGCTTCTTCACCCCGACCGAGGCCGCCGGTTTCGGCGCGCTGGGCGCGCTTCTGGTGGGCGTGGTCAAGGGGATGCGTGGTGCCGATATCGTGGCGGCCATCATCCAGGCCGGGCGCACCACGGCACCGATCATGTTCCTGCTGATCACGGCGTCGATGTATTCGCGCCTGCTGGCCATCGGCGGGGCGGTCAACTTCATCCAGGGGCTCTTCCTGGGTGCGGGACTGGACCCCTGGCAGATCATCGGGCTGATGATCCTGGTGTGGCTTGTGCTGGGGATGCTGATCGACAGCGTGTCGATCATCCTGCTGACCGTGCCGATCTTCGCGCCGATGGCGATGGCGCTGGGCATCGACCCGATCGCCTTCGCGATCTTCGGCATCCTGGTGATCGAGGCCGGCCTGCTGACGCCGCCGTTCGGGTTGCTGGTCTATACGGTCAAGGGATCGGTGCCCGACCCCGAGGCGACGCTGGGCATGATCTTCAAGGGCTCGACGCCGTATTTCCTGCTGATCCTGGTGGCCGCGCTGATCGTGCTTCTGGTGCCTTCGCTGGCGACATTCCTGCCCAGGCTGATGTTCTGATCCTGATCGGGCGGGGTGCCATTGCTATACTATTTGGTGATAACCGGCCTCTCGATTTATAATTTCTTCTCATAGTTCACGGGCGCTACATTCCCCGGAACGAACAAGAGGGAGCACCCGATGGAACTCGGTTTCTTTACGATGCCAATTCACCCGCTGGACAAGGACTGGCGGCAGACGCTGCGCGAGGACCGCGAGGCGTTTCTTCTGGCCGACGAGCTGGGCTTCAAGGAAGCCTATTGCGGCGAGCACAGCACCGACCAGGCCGAGAACATCACCTCGACCGCGATGTTCATGGCGTCGCTGGCCTACGAGACGAAGAATATCCGCCTTGGCACCGGCACGATCAACATGCCGAACAGCCATCCCGCCGCCGTGGCGGGGCAGATCGCGATGCTGGACCACATGCTGGACGGGCGCTTCAATTTCGGGATCTCGCCCGGCGGTCTTGCGTCCGACGCCGAGGTCTTCGGCAACCTGGACGCCGACCGGCAGGCGATGTTCCTGGAGGGGATCAACACGGTCCTGCAAATCTGGGAAGGCGAGGCGCCCTACAATATCGAGGGCGAATACTGGAAGATTTCGACCGAGCGGACCTCGATGACCGATATCGGGCAGGGGATCATGCCGAAGCCGCTTCAGCGCCCGCATCCGCCGATCGTGGTGACGGCCGTTGCGCCGTTCTCGAAGGGCGTGACCGAGGCCGCGGCGCGGGGCTGGGACCCGATCAGCGCCAACTTCCTGATGCCGCAGTGGGTGGCGTCGCACTGGCCGAAGTACAAGGAGGGCTGCGAAAGAGGCGGGCGCCTGGCCGATCCGGCGAACTGGCGCGTGGCCAAGTCGGTCTTCGTGGCCGATGACCTGGACACGGCGCGCCGCTACGCCACCGATCCGGACAGTCCGTACGTCTTCTATTACAAGCAGCTCTTCACCAAGCTGAAGAAGCACGGCCGGATCAACCTGTTCAAGGAGCACAAGGATCAGCCCGACGACGAGGTGACGCTGGAGCATGTCTGCAACCGCCTGATCATCTGGGGCACGCCCGACAAGGTGGCGGACGATCTGCTGGCGTTCCGCGAGGTGACGGGCGATTTCGGCACGTTGCTTTATGCCGGCAAGGACTGGGCCGATTACGATCTAGGCCGCCGCTCGATGATCCTGCTGGCCGAAAAGGTGAAGCCCGCGGTCAATACCGCCATCGCGGCGATGGAGCCTGCCTGATGGGCAGGGTCCGGCTGTCGGACGGCGTGTCGCTGAATACCCGCGTCGACGGGTCCGATGGCGCGCCGTGGGTGGTTCTGTCGAACTCGCTGGGCTCGAACCTGTCGATGTGGGACGGGCAGATCGCGCTGCTGACGCGGAAATACCGCGTGCTGCGCTATGACCATCGCGGACACGGGGCCAGCGATGTGCCGCCGGGACCCTACTCGCTGGACATGCTGGTGGGCGACGTGATCGAACTGATGGATCACCACGGGATCGACACCGCCGACTGGATCGGCCTGTCGATGGGCGCGATGACGGGCATGGGTCTTGCGATCCACCATCCCGACCGGTTCGGGCGCATGGTGCTGGCCGACGGACGGGCGGACGCGCCCGAAATGTTCAAGGCGATGTGGGACCAGCGGATCGCGGTGGTCACGGAGGGCGGAACCGAGGCCGTCGCCGACGGCACACTGGGCATGTGGCTGACCGAGGACTGGCGCGCGGCCAATCCCGAGGCGACGGCGGCAGTGCGGGCCATGATCGTGGCGACGGACCCCAAGGGCTATGTCGCCTGCTGCCAGGGGCTGAAGGGGCTGGATTACCTCAAGGATCTCGGCTCGGTTCGGGTGCCGATCCTGTACATCTGCGGCGCCGAGGACAAGGGCGCGCCGCCCGAGGTGATGCGGGCGATGGCGAAAGAGACGCCGGGATCGCGGTATGTCGAGATTCCGAACGCCGGTCACGTCCCCAACATCAACCGGCCCGAGACGTTCAACACCGCCCTGAGCGATTTCCTGGGAGTTTGAAATGGCACTATCCGACCGTGTTCCCTACCAGGCGCTGGTAGACCGCCCGAAGCTGACGCTGCCCGACGGCAAGCGGATCGCCGTCTGGGTGATCCTGAACGTCGAGGAATGGCGGATCGAAGGCCCGATGCCCCGCACCGTACTGCCGCCGCCGATGGGCCAGCCGCTGATACCGGACGTGCCGAACTGGTCGTGGCACGAATACGGGATGCGCGCCGGGTTCTGGCGCCAGCACGCGGCGCTGACCGCGCGCGGCATCCCGGTGACGCTGGCGATCAACGGCAACGTCTGCCGGTCCTATCCGCGGGTGGCCGAAGCCGGGCTGGAGGCGGGCTGGGAGTTCATGGGACACGGTTTCCTGCAAGGCCCGATGCATCGGCTGGAAGATCAGCGGAAGGCCATTCACGACGCGATGGACACGATCGAGGCCTTCGCGGGCAAGCGTCCGCGAAGCTGGGAAAGCCCGGGCCTGACCGAGACGGACGAAACGCTGGACCTCTTGCGCGAAGCGGGGGTCGAGTATGTCGCCGACTGGGTCATCGACGACTTGCCGCAGGACATCGAGACGCCGCATGGTCTGATCACGACGATCCCCTACACGGTCGAGATGAACGACATCACGGTTTACGCGCTGCAACAGCACGACTCGGAGGTCTTCCTCAGCCGGGGCAAGCGCCAGTTCGACCGGCTTTATGCCGAGGCCGAGGAGAACGCCCGCGTCATGGCGATCTCGATTCATCCCTACATCACCGGTGTGCCGCACCGGATCGGGGTGCTGGAGGATCTGCTGGACTATGTCGGCGGGCATGACGGCACGGCCTGGATGACGGCCAGCGAGATCGGCGACTGGTACCGGGGGCAGATCGGCTAGGGCGCCGTCACAGCGGCCAGACCATCAGGATGGTGGGCACCGACACGGCGATTACCATTACCTCGAGCGGCAGACCCATCCGCCAATAATCTCCGAACCTGTAGCCGCCGGGGCCGAGGATGATGGTGTTGTTCTTGTGCCCGATGGGCGTGAGAAAGGCGCAGGAAGCCGCCACCGCGACAGCCATCAGCCAGGCATCGGGGTTGGTGTCTGTCGAGGTCGCCATCGTCAGCGCGATCGGTGCGGCGATCAGCGTCGTTGCGACGTTGTTCAGGAAGTCCGACAGTGTCATCGTGACGATCATGAGCAGCATCAGCGAGACCCAAGAGGGATAGCTTTGCGTGACCTCGAGGATCTGCGAGGCGATCAGGTCGGCGCCGCCGGTTCTCTCGAAGGCCTCGGCCAGCGGGATCAGGCTGGCCAGCAGCACGATCACTTTCCATTCGATGGATTCGTAGACCTCGCGCCCCGAGACAAGGCCGACTGCGACGAAGCCGATCACGGCGGCCGAAAGCGACACCGGCAGCGTCGTCCAGCCGAGGACGGCAGCGCCGATGGCGACCAGGAATATGCCCACCGAGAGACCGGCCTTGGAGCGCTGCACGACCTCGGTTTTCCGGCCTTCCAGCGGCAGGACGCCCAGCCAGCTGGCCGCCGCCGAGACCCGTTCGGGCGTGCCCAGGAGCAAAAGCACGTCGCCGGGCCGGATCGGCAGCAGCCGCACCCGGTCGCTGAAGCGCTGACCGTTGCGCGAGACGCCCAGAAGCGTGACGGAATGCTGATAGAGCAGCCGGAGGCTGCGCGCGGTGCGTCCGACGATACGCGAATCCTCGGGCACGATCGCCTCGGTCAGCGCAAGACCGCCCGAAACGACGCCGCCCGAGTGTTTCTCGGAACCGGCGAATTCCAGTTCGGCCTGGCCCATGAAGGCTTCGATTGACTTGGGCTCGCCCTCGACAACGATGAAGTCGCTGGCCCGTATCTCTTGGCGCGCGGAGAAGCCCGGCAGGCGTTTGCCGCTTCGCACAAGGCCCAGGATATGCAGGTCGTGTTCGTCCGCAAGCGGGTATAGGTCCGAGATGGTCGGGGCGTCTTTCAGGGCCTTTTCCCCCACCCGCAACTCGGCGATGTAACGGCCGCTCTCGAAGGCGTCGCCGTGATCCAGCGCGCCTTTCCGCTCGGGCAGCAGGCGCCAGCCCAGAAGCGAGACAAAGGCGATCCCGGCGATGGCGACGGCCAGGCCCACGGGCGCGAAGTCGAACATGCCGAAGGATTCGCCCAAGGCGTCCTGGCGATACTCGGCGATGACGATGTTGGGCGGGGTGCCGATCAGGGTGATCATGCCGCCGAGGATGGTCGCGAAGGACAAGGGCATCAGCGAGCGGCCGACGGCGCGTTTCGCCCGTGTGGCGGTGTCGACGTCGAGCGGCATCAGGATCGCCAGCGCGGCCACGTTGTTGATGACGGCCGAGATACCGGCGCCGACCATCGCCATGACGGCGATATGGGCCGGAAGGGGTCGGTCCGCGCTAAGCAGGCGCGCCGCCAGTTTCTCGATCGCGCCGGAACTGACAAGGCCGCGCGAGACGATGAGAACCAGCGCGATGATCGCGACGGCCGAATGGCCGAAGCCCGAGAACACCTCGTCCGCCGGCACCGCGCCAAGTGCCGCCGCCAGGATCAGCGCGCCGAAAGCGACAAGGTCGTAACGCAAACGGCCCCAGATCAGCAGTGCGAAGAGCACGCCGAAGATCGCGAAAATCATCGTCTGTTCACTGGGCATGGGGCATCACCGTTCGAAGGTCTTCACCGATAGACGGGAATGGGGCGGAACGCAAAACGTCTGCGTGCGTCAATCGTTCATGCGCACGGCTTCGCCGGTTTCGGCAGATTTCACTATGGCCTCCAACACCTCGATATTGTGGATCTTTTCGGCATCCGAAAAGAGATACCGGGCCTCGCCCCGGATCGCGGCCGAGAAATTCAGAAGATTGGCGGTGACCGCGTCGGTCCAGTCGAAACTGCGCGCGTCCTGATCGTCGAGGGCGCAGTAGCGGGTCATGTCGACGCGTCCGCCGGGCGTGTCGGGGTGGGTGGCGTTCCGGATCTCGACCCATTCGTGCGAGCCGAAGACATGGGTTCTCAGGAAATGCGGCGTGTTCAGGATGGCCTGCATCTGCGCCGTCATACCCGCCTTGAAGCCAAGCTGGACCACGACCATGTCGCCTGTCTCCCAGCCCAGTTCGCGGTCGGCGGTGATCGCGTGGACGCTTGCCACGGGGCCGAAGAACCAGATCAGCAGGTCGGTCAGGTGGATTCCCATCTGCGTCATGCCCGCAGCGGGAGCGTGTTTTTTCGAGGTGCGCCAACTGTTTGCGTCGAGATGTTTCAGCTTGTTGTGAGAAAAGGCCATCTCGGCGTGCATGACGGTGCCAAGCGCACCCTCGTCCAGCAGCGTCTTCAGCGCCTGGATCGCGGGTTCGTAGCGGCGTTCGTGGCCGATGCCGAGGACAAGGCCCGCGTCCCTTGCGGCCGCGACGCTGGCGCGCGCGCCCTCGGCGGTCAGCGACAGGGGTTTTTCGCAGAAGACGTGCTTTCCGGCGGCGACGCAGGCCGCGACCTGCGCATCGTGCAGCACGTTGGGAGAGGTCAGGATCACGGCCTCGACCGCACTGTCGGCAAGGATGTCGTCGAGATCGGGTACCGGGGCGATACCCAGTGTGCGGATTTCGTCGTGAAGCGCGGTTTCCGGCTCGGCGACCGAGCGCACGGCGAAGCCGTCGTGACCGGCAAGCCGCGTCGCGATGTGGCGTCCCCACCAGCCAAAACCAACGATCCCTACATTCAGCATCAAGTTCTCCCTTCTATGGTGAGGTCCCAGTCTTGGCGCAGTTCCATCGCTGCGCTTTTCAGGTCTTCGAACAACAGGTCGGCCGCGCGGCTGAGCGCCTTTTCGGCCTTGTGGACGATCACGTAATCGGTGCGGATCGGCGGATCGACCAGCGGGTGCAGCTTGCGCCGGTCGCCGGCAAGATCGTTGTGGCAGATCGCGGCGGGCAGGATGGCGCACCAGTCGCCCCCGGCGATCAGTTCCAGCGTGCCCAGCATGGCGTCCATGTCCATGACCTCGCCCGGTTCGACGCCGTGACTGCTGAAATACTGCTCGAGCCCGCGCCGGCGGACGTTGATGGAAGAGGGCAGAATCAGGTTGAGCCCGGTCAGTTCGCCGGGCTTAACCGGGCTGAGATTCGGATGATCGGGCAGCGCGCCTGGCGGGACCGCAAGCACCTCGGTGTCGGAGGCGAGGTAGGTGGCTTTCAGCCCGCTCAGAAGGTCGCCCGCGGGCACCGCCGCCCAGTCGAGTTCGCCCATCGCCACGCGGCGCATCAGCGAGAAGGAGTATTCTTCTATCACCGAGACTTCGACATCGGGATAGGCGGCGCGGAACCGGCCGAGGGCCCGGGGCAGCACGGCGCGGGTCAGGGTGGGAATGACGCCAACACGGATCGATCCCGACACGCTGCGGTCAAGCGAATCGAGTTTTTCCTCGAGTTCGAACAATGCCTTGAGGATGTGACGGCCGCGTTCGTAGACGATCTCGCCGGCAGGAGTGAGGTCCAGCGTGCCCTTGCCGCGGGTCAGCAGCGGGGTGCCCAGAAGCGTTTCCAGTTTCTTGACCTGCGTGGACATGCCCGACTGGGTCGCGTTCTCGCGCTCGGCCGCGCGGCTGAACGATTGTTCCTCGTAGACCGCAAGCAGGGCCTGAAGGCTGCGAATGGTGATCCTGGGCAATGGCATAGGGCGAATCTAGTATACATTTTTCGAATAAAGGAAATGCCAAATCATCATTTTGAAAGATGCAATGGCTGCACTAGGTTGCCCTGCATGGATCAGCCCAAGGGTTTCGACATGCTGGACACGACCCAGGATTTCACCAAACGTCTGCGGGACGCCTTCGGGTGTTTTCCCTCGGGCGTAACCGTTGTCACCCTGCGCGATGCCGAGGGCCGGCCCACCGGGATCACGGTCAACTCGTTCTCGTCGCTGAGCCTGGATCCACCGCTTCTGTTGTTCTCGGTCGGATGCCAGCAGGTAAGCTGCCGATGGTTCGAAGCGCAGGAGACGTTTACCGTCAACGTGCTGTCGGCCGACCAGGAACATCTGGCCTGGCAGTTCGCCAAGCCGCTGAAGGACAAGTTCGACGGCGTGGACTGGCGCGAGGGCGGCAATGGCGTGCCGGTGATCGAGGGCGCGCTGGCCAGTTTCGAATGCCGCAAGTGGTCGATCATGGAGGGCGGTGATCACAAGATCGTCGTAGGCGAGATCACCGACTTTTTCGCTTGCGAGGGTGACGCGCTGATGTTCTTCCGTGGCTCGATGAAGCAGCTTCCGCGGGGCGGCAACGCTTGACGAAACATCGCTATCCGGTGCTGGACGAGGCCACGCTGAACGCGCGTCAGCGCGAGGTCTACGACCGCATCGTGTCGGGTCCGCGGGGCGAGGTCGTGGGCCCGCTTCGGGTCTGGCTGCATTCGCCCGAACTGGCAGACCGGGCGCAGGCGCTTGGCGGTTTCGTGCGCTACAGCACGGTCCTGCCGCCGGTCTTGTCCGAACTTGCGATCCTGGTGACAGCGCGGATCTGGTCGTCGGGATTCGAATGGGTGCATCACGCCCCCATCGCCGCGGAAGCGGGGCTGCCGGCAGAGGCTATCGGGGCGATCGGCAGGGCCGAGAGGCCGGCGTTCGGCGACGGGGCCCAGCAGGCCGTCTTCGACGCGGCGGTGGAGTTGCACCGCGACCGCGGGATGTCGGACGCTGCCTATGACGCGGTTCTGGCAGCCATCGGCCAGCAAGGCGTGATCGACCTGGTGGGGATCTGCGGGTATTACACGCTGATTTCGATGACCATCAACGTGTTCCAGGTGCCGGATGGCGACGGACCCGAGTTGCCGGTGCTGGACATTCCGCCGGAGCGGATGTTCCGCGACTGAGATCGCGTCGGCCGCATCTCAGAGCCGGAAGGCGGCGCGTTCGACCTGGCCGAGCTGGCCGACAAGCCCCTTTTCCCACGCCAGGTATTGCCGCGAGGCTTCCGCGTTCCCTTCGTGGCGCCCGTGCGCGAAGCTGGTCACGTCGCAGGCCTGGGCCAGTTGCATCGGCGGGCATCGGTCGATGGTGGCGCCGGCCGCCTTCAACGCGGGCATACCGCCCTCGACGATCATGGTGCCGCTGCGGCCCAGGTGGTGCAGCGTCCGGCCGGCGAGATCGGCGCGCGGTGTATCGTCTCCGATCAGGTAGATACGGGACGGCGTGGCGGGTATCCGCGAGAGATGCGGGCGGATCGACCAGAGCGCGCCGGCCACGTGGCCGGCGGCATGGTCGGAGGATGACCTGACGTCGATGAATCGGGCGCGGCCTTGCGCGACATCGCTCAGCGCCGCCTTCGCGCCGATGCGCGGCAGGGGATCGACGTTTGGGACAGGTGTCTTTACCGGGGCGATGGCGCGCAAGTCGTCGGACACGAGCGCGACGTGTGCGTCATGGCCAAGCGCGCGCAGCCACCAGGCGGCGACGGCGCCCCGCAGTCCCAGGTCGTCGGCAAGGACGACCCGCGCCCGCCGAACCGCCATCAGCGTGTCGGTTGCCTGAACCAGGGTCACGACCGGCGCGGGCGCGAAGCCGGGCAGGCGGGCGGAGGCGGTGTCGGCGGGGTCGCGGACGTCGAAAAGGAAGGTCGTGCGGCCCGGGTCGTCCTGCATCGAGGCGACGTCCGCCGCGGTGGCCAGGGGGATGCCCTGCGCGGTCATGAAGTCGTCGGCCCGTGCCCGTGTTCTGGCGGCCGATGTGTCGTCGAGGCGCGGCAGGTCGGCCGGGGCATTGCCGAAGGACAGCTCGAAGCCCGCCAGCCGCCAGCCCTGGGTGCCGTCTTCCAGCCAGTGCACCGGGCGGTCCGGGGCGACCAGCCCCAGCGTGGCCGCACCGACGATGCCGCGGGTCCGGCCGGCGCAGGTCACGACGATCGGCACCCCCGGGGGCAGCATGTCCAGCCGGTGCGGCAGTTCGCCGTTCGGCATCCAGCCGGCGCCCGGCACCGTCATCGTCCGGTGCTCGGAGGCGGGGCGGCAGTCGTAGAAAAGGAAATCGCGCCCGTCGGCCAGCCATTCCGCCAGCGTGGCGGGGGGCAGGGCGCTGGGATGCAGCACCTCTTCGGCCAGTTCGCCCAGCGTCTTGGAGGGAACGTGGACGCCCTTGAAAAGTGTAAAGCCCGCCGCCGCCCAGGCCGGCGCGCCGCCGCCGACGGTCGCGACCTCCGGATAGCCCATGCCGTTCAGCGCCTCGGCCGCCTGCTGGGCGATCCCGTCACCGCCGTCGATCAGCAGCACGGGCGTCGTCCGGCGGGGAACCAGGTGGGTGATCGCAGTCTCGAACCCGCTCCAGGGGCAGGGAGCGGCGAACAGCGGGTGACCTTCCGAAAAAGGGCCCGCTTCGCGGAGGTCGACGAAGGCGATCTCGGCCACCGTGGACAGCCGGTCCATCGCTTCTTCGGGCGTGATGGTCTTGGTCATCGGTCGCTGTCTCCGGTCAATTCAGAAGGGCGCCCGCCACCAGCGACAGGCCGCCGAGCACGATCAGCGCCTCGATCGCCAGGGTATGCACGCGGATCGAGGTGCGGTTGACCACCCAGGCGCCGGCCCAGGTGCCGGGAATGCCCGCAAGGCCCAGCATCAGCGCAAGCAGGAACAGGTCCATCGTCATCGCGTCGAGCGATCCGAAGAAAATCACCTTGGCGAAGTTGACCAGCACCGCGATGGCCGCGTCGGTGGCGATCAGTGCGGGTCCGGCGAGGCCAAGACCCATCAGCATCGGGATGACCAGGATGCCCGCGCCCACGATCATCGAGGAAAGAAAGCCGAAGATGCCCGAGACGGCGACGATCTGGGGGCGTCCGGGCGTCAGCTTCCTGCGGTCCATCCAGCGCCGGAGCGGAATGGACAGCATCAGGACAAGGCCCAGCATGACCTGCACGAAGATGCCGTCGAGGCGGACGTAGAGCAGCGCGCCAAGGGCCGAGGCCGGGATCGCGATGCCGGCGATCAGCCAGATCTTCGGTCCGACCAGCGCGTCTCGGTAGACCCAGACCCGGCTGGCGTTGGTGATCAGCATCACCACCGAGATCACCGGGACGACCGCCTTCGCGCCGATGATCGGCGTGATGAAAAGCGTCATCAGAAGGCCCGAGCCCATGCCGGCAACGGCGCCGACGGCACCTGCCGCGACGGCGACCAGGAACGCCAGCGCGGTCATGCCGGGGCCAAGGCCGAACAGGTTCTCCATCAGTCGAGCGCGCCGAGGGGGCGGGCGTCGAAGGCAGCGGTGTCAGTGAAGAGACCGTGCGCAAAGGCGCCAAGCGTCTCTGCGGCCCCGGCGGAGCGTCCGGCGAAGACCAGGTTGGCGCGGGCCTTGGCCAGGATCTCGTCGTCGGTCATCGGCTCTTTCGTGCCGCCGCGCAACTGACCCTGGCGTTCTTCGACGACGCTGCCGTCGGCCAGTTCGGCGCGGATGTGGCCAGTATAGTTCTTAGGGTATTCGTCGTCGGGGTTGATGACGTAGAATATCTTCGACATCAGCTCGCGGACATGGGGCGCGGCGACGGCGGCGTCGGTGAATTCGGCCAGCCCCGCGCCGCCATAGATCAGGCCCGCGGCGATCGTGTAGGGCGAAGAGAACTTGGCGGCATAGGCGCCCGGCGGTTTCTGTTTCAGCGCCAGAGGCTCCCAAAGCCGGTGGACGGTGCCTTCGCCCACTTCGCAGGTGATGCGGGTGATCGCCGCCGGGTCGACGCCCCTTTCGCGCAGCCGGATGGCACAGTCGATGAAGGGTTGCGTCATGGTTCCGCAGGCATAGGGTTTGAAGGCGACGTTGGCGGATTGCCAGACCGTGCCGAGGTCATCCGTCAGCGGTGCGAAGTCGGGCGTGATCGACGGGGCGAAGGCCGCGTAAAGGCCGTGGACGCCCTCGAAGACCGTGCCGGGGCCCTTGAAGCCCGCCGCGCCCATCCGGGCGGCGCGCAGGCCGGATTGCGCGGCCCAGCCGGCGTGCATGCGCTTGGTCCAGCTGCCATCGGCCAGGTATTCGATGATCCCCGCCGACATCGACCCCGCAACGCCCAGGCTGTCGCGGATCTGGGCGGGCGTCTGGCCCATCGCGGCGGCGATGCCGGCAGCGGCACCCATCGTGCCCAGGATGGCGGTCGGGTGGAAGCCGGCTGAGTGGACGCCCTTGCCCGCGACCACGCCAAGTCGGTTGGCGATTTCGATCCCCACGACGAGACCTCGCGCCACGTCGCGGTTCGAGAGCCCCAACGCCTGGCCCGCCGCGAAGAGGGCGGGGACGATGACGACGCCGGAATGGACGGGGCAGCCCTCGAAGGTGTTGTCGTAATCCTCGCCGTGGCCGCAGGTGCCGTTGATCACGGCGGCGCTGGCGGCATCGAAGCCTTCGGCAAGGCCCCAGACCGTGCAGTCGCCCCGAGAATCGAAGGCGGTGCGGACGGCCTTTCCGTAGTCGGTGTCGAGTGCTGCGACGGTCAGCGCCACGGTGTCGATCACGGTGTTGATCGTCGCGCCTTGTGCCCTTGCCGGGACGTCATCCAGGGCCAGGTCCGCGATCCAGTCGGCCAGCGTGCCGGAAACCGTTCGGTCGTGCGTCATCGTCATCCTTTCAGCCCCGGAAGGCGGACAGGCCGCCGAGATCGGGGACGTTGCCCAGGTTCTTGCAGAAGGTCAGCAGCATTTCGGCCCGGTCGCGGGGCCAGTCGCCGAATTCGGCGTTCGAGAAGAACTTGCGCTCGATCTCGGTGTCCGTCAGCGGTTCGTGCTGTCCGCCGCGCATGTGCGGCTGGTGATATGTCAGGACCTTTCCGGAGGTCAGGCGCACCTCGAGATCGCCGGTGTAGTTCCGGGGATAGTCGTTCTTCGGGTCGATCCGGTATCTGATCTTGCCCGCCAGCGCCAGCAACTCGGGCCGGGTCACGACGCTGTCGTCGAACTCGGCCAGGCCCGCATCGTCGTCGTAGAACCCGATGGCCATGCAGAAGGGCATCGAGAACTTGGCGGCGTAGCCTGACGGCGGGCGGTGCTTGGCGGCGAGAGGCTCCCACAGGCGATGGACGAGGCCCTCGCCGGTGTCGCAGAGGATGCTGTCGATCTCTTCGGCACGGATGCCGTCCCTTGCCAGCCGCCGGGCGCAGTCGATGTAGGGGTGGATCATCGTTCCGCAGGCGTATGGTTTGAAGACGATACGGGTCATGTACCAGTCGTCGCCCAGACCCTCGGTCAGGTGGCTGTAGTCGGGCGTTGCGGTGGGGGCGAAGGTCTTGAAGAAGTTGTGCCCGCCCTCGAAGACGGTGCGGGGCGCGAAAAAGCCCTCGCGGGCGATCAGCGCGGCGCGAAGGCCCGATTGCGCGGCCCAGCCGGGATGCAGCCGCTTGGTCCAGGCCCCGTCGGTCAGGTATTCGAGGATGCCGGACGAGAAACTGGCGGCGATGCCGAAGGCAGCCGCAGTGCGGTCGCGGTTGAGGCCAAGCGCGACCGACACGCCCGCCGCCGCGCCAAGCGCGCCGATGACGCCCACGGGGTGGAAGCCCGCGCGGTGCATGTGGCCCGCCGCGACGTGGTTCAGGCGGCAGACGGCCTCCAGCCCCGCGACGACGCCCAGCAGCGCGCGTTCGCCGCCGAGGCCGTAGCGCTCGGCGGCGGCGAGGACGGCGGGGATCACCATCGCGCCGACGCGGATCGGCGCGCCTTCCAGCGTGTCGTCGAAATCCTCGCCGTGGATGGCGACGCCGCCGACGAAGGCCGCGCCCGCGGCGTCCAGCGGCCGGGCGATGCCGATCGCGGTGCAGCGGCCGTCTTCGGCCGAGGCCACCAGCTTGCCGATATACTCGGTGTTGCGCGCCGCCACGCAGAGACCGGCGGCGTCGATCAGGTCGCGGACCGCGATATCGACGGCCTCGGCGGGAAGACTGTCCAGCGTCACGGTCGCAAGGAATTGCGAAAACCGCTCGGATACCGTCTGGTCGCCCGTCATTGCCTGTCCTGTCCACCTGTTTTCCGGTCGTTCAAAGACTTCCGGGATGAAGAGAAAAATGTCAACAATTGACATTTATGGCGCTCCGGCGACAGTGTGCCGAAAATGGCCTGAGCGGGAGAGGAGCCGTCGATGGACGAACACGCCAACCTTGAAAGACTGGACGGAAAGGTCGCCCTTGTGACCGGGGCGTCGCGCCGGATCGGTCGTGCAACGGCCCTTGGCCTGGCGCGGCACGGCGCGGACCTGGTCATAACCGCGCGCGCGGCGCGGGACGAGATCGACGCGGTCGCGGACGAGATCCGCGCGATGGGCCGGAAGGCGACGGTGGTCATGGGCGATGTCACAAGCGAGGCCGATGCGGCGGCGATGGCCGGCGCGGCCCGAGAGGCCTTTGGGCGGCTGGACGTGCTGGTGAACAACGCCGCGATCCGGCGGCAGGTGCCGCTTCTGGAGATGACACTGGAGGAATGGCGCGAGATCAACTCGGTGATCCTGGACGGCGCCTTCCTGATGAGCCGCGCAGCGCTGCCGCTGATGATCGAGACCGGCGGCGGCACCATCGTCAGCATCGGCGGGGTGACCGGGCATATCGGCGCGGTGAACCGTGCGCATGTCTGCGCCGCGAAAGCCGGGCTTGTCGGCCTGACCAAGGCCATCGCGGTCGAATTCGCCGACCGCAACATTACCGCCAACTGCGTGGTGCCGGGCAAGATCGGCGGCAAGCGGTCCGAGACTTCGGGGGCGTCGCCCGACATGGGCAAGACGATCCCTCTGGGCCGCGAGGGCGACCTGGGCGAGGCGGCGGGGATGGTCGTGACCATGTGCCTGCCGCACGCGCGCTTCATGACGGGGCAAACCGTGCATGTCTCGGGCGGGCTGTACCTGCCTTAAGCGGGCCGCAGAAGCGGCGCGAGTGTCCGGACGTCCCGGACGTCCTCGATCCGGCGCAGCGTGTCGATCAGGTCGGCGGCGCGGCCGGCGCCCAGAACGGGGGCCATCAGGTCGCGGGCCTTTTCCTCGACCTCTTCGGCGCTCATCGGGTTGTCGGGCGTGCCGAGCACCGCGCGGGTGTGATGCCGCAGCGTACGGCCGTCGGTGGTGTCGATCTCGATTATCGCCTGGCGCGCGGGGCGGGCGACGGTCAACTCGGGGCTGGGAACGGCCTCGATCCGCTCGCGCAGCGCCCGGATTTCCGGGTCGGCCATGCGGTCGTGGTCGTGGGTGGTGGCGAAGGTCACGCCGCCGTCGACCAGCATCAGCGCCACCATGTGCTGCAGGCAGACATCGGGCATGTCTCGGTTGTCGACGATCACCAGCCTGTCGTCGGGCATGATGGCGCGCAGGCGGGCAACGTGCGCTGCGGTCACGCCGTGCTCGGCGATCAGCGCCGAGACCGAATCGAGCGCGGCCTGGATCGGCGAGCCGACGCACCATTTCTTGATCGTCGCGCCCATGATCTCCCAGCGCTTGCCCAGGCCGTCGGTCAAGTCGCCCGGGCGCGGGTTCTCGGCAAAAGCCGAGAGATAGGAGAACTCGCCGGTCCGGGTGTCGCGCACGCCGCTGGCGCCGCTGGCGACGAACATCGCGCCGAAGACGCCGTTCCGTGCCCCCATGCCGCCGAAGTCGAACGCCTTTTCGACGTGATCGGAATCGCGCTGCCAGTAGGCGATGCCCGAGGCCTGCTGCGTGGCGTAGGAGAGAAGATACTCGAATTGCAGCGCGTCGAGACCGGCGGCCACACCCGCCGCGGCGGCGGCGCCGAAATTCGCGCCCAGGCAATGGGTCGAATGGGTGCCGCTGCGGGGCGCCGAAAAGCCGAGCGCCATCGTCGCCCGCGCGCCGATGTCGTAACCGGCGGCGATGGCGGCCAGCAGGTCGCTGCCGTTGCGTCCGGCCGATTCGGCAACCGCCAGTGCTGCGGGCACGACCGCGCAGCCGGGGTGGAAGCGCCCGCCGAGGTGCGAATCATCGGTCTCGTCGGCATGGGCGGCCATTGCCGAGGCGAAGGCGGCGTTGACCGGATCGGTCCGGATGCCGGTGCCGGGAATGCCCGCGTCGCCGGTCCCCGCGATGCTGCCAAGATAGCTGAGCGCGCGCCGTCCGGCCCGCAGACGCGTGCCGCTGACGATCGCTGCAAGCGTGTCCAGAAGGTGCAGACGGGTCTTCGCCGCCACGTCCGGCGGCAACGTCCGTGTTCGCGCCATCGCCAGGTAGGCCGCCACGTCTTCGGTGGGATTGCTCATGTCATTACTCCCGACTCGCCCTTTATTTTCCGGTTTCCAGCATCTCTGAATTGTTGATAGTTGACAATCCGGGCGCTGATGGATGACGGTATGGGGGGTCGCGCGGCCCAGACCCGCGCGCATTCAATCCGGGAGGAAATCATGTTCACGACAATTCGCACACTGGCCGGGGCAGCAGTTGCAGCCGCGGCACTTGGCGCCGCAGCGCTTCCAGCGGCCGCGCAGGACTATCCGCACGACACCGTCACGCTGGTCACCCATTCCCGCGCGGGCGGCGGTACCGACGTGTTCCTGCGCGAGATGTCGAAATACCTGGGCGAGTACCTTGGCGCCGATTTCGTTGTCGATAACGTCCAGGGCGGTTCTGGCGCAAAGGCCATGGCCAAGCTGGCGACGTCGCCGGCGGATGGCTCGATCTTCTATGGAACGACGCCGACCTACATCAACACCTCGCTTCTCAGCAAACCGGACTACACCTTCCGCGACCTGTCGGGCGTGGTGAACGTCTTTCTCGATCCGCAGGTCGTCTACGTGGCCGCCGACAGCCCGTTCCAGTCTTTGACCGACGTGCTGGAAGCCGCGGAATCGGGTCCGGTGATCTTCGGCGTCACCACGCCGGGATCGCTTGACCGCCAGGTGATGGAGAAGTTCAAGTCGATCACGGGCATCGAGGCGCCGGTGGTGACGCATGACGGCGGCGGCGAGTTGCTGATCAGCGTTCTGAACGGGACCGTCGCGCTGGGCATCGGCGAAATCCAGGAACTGGATGCGCAGCTGGAAGCGGGCAAGGTCCGTCTGATCACGACCTACACTCAGGAACGCCTTGACAGCTTCCCGGACGTGCCGACCGCGCTGGAGCAGGGCGTCGATCTTGTGGTGAACAAGTTCCGCGGCATCGCGGGCCCCGCCGGGCTGCCGGACGAAATCTACGAAAAGTGGGAAACCGCCATCGAGGGCGTGCTTGAAGACCCCGTGTTCAAGGAATGGTACGAGGCGCAGTCGCTGGTGCCCTACGTCCTGCCGCACAACGAGTACGACGAATTCCTGGAGGCATTCGCCAAGGAGCAGGAAGTCTTCTTCGTGGAATACGGAATCACCGAGGAGTGAGGCGAAAAACGGTTCGCCTCGAGGAGTGAGAGCCTATGGCATTCGTCCCGAAAGATACCTGGATCGGCGCCGTCATCTTGGCGGTGGCGATCCTTTACTGGCGCGAGGCGGACAAGATCCGCATCAGCCCCCTGGACGGCCCGGTCGGTGCGTCGGGGTTGCCCAAGGCGCTGGCATGGGCGCTGGGCGCCCTGGCGCTGATCATGATCGTGCGAAGTCTGGCCAGCGTGTTTCTTGCGGGATCCGCGCCGGGCGGAGAAGCCGAGGCGGAGAAGAAGACGGGCATGAAGGTCCATCTCCGCGCCGTCGGCATGCTGTTGCTGGGCGTCGGCTATCTGCTGATCGTGCCGGTGCTTGGCTACACGATCTCGATCGGGCTGCTGCTGGGCGCGGTGGCGTTCTACATCGGCGCCAAACCGGGGCTGCGCAGCCTGCTTGTCGCGGCCATCGGCGCGGTTGCCTTCTACTTTCTTTTCGTGCGCTTCCTGGGCATCCCACTGCCGTCCGGCATGCTTTACGGCATGTTGACGGCAGCCGGCGGCTGAGGCGCGGAGGACCACATGGAAGCTCTTGGTTACGCCTGGTCGGCTCTAACGACCACACCTGCCGTATTCGCCGCAATGGGAGGCGTGATCTGGGGCATCCTGGGTGGCGCGCTTCCGGGCATCTCGCCCTCGATCGCGATGGCGCTGCTGTTGCCCTTCACCTACACGATGGACCCGATCCCGGCGATCGTGCTGCTGGCCTCGACCTATGTGGGCGCGGAGTACGGCGGCTCGATCCCGGCGATCCTGATCCGCACCCCCGGCACCAACGCGGCCGCGGCCACCGCCATCGACGGCTACGAGATGCAAAAGCAGGGCCGGGGCGGCGAGGCGCTGGGCATCTCGCTGGTATCGGGCGTGATCGGCGGACTGATCGGCCTTGTCTGCCTGGTGCTTCTGACCAAGCCGCTGGCCAGCGTCGCGCTGTACTTCACGCCGCCTGCCTATTTCTCGCTGGGCATCCTGGGCCTGAGCGTCATCGCGTCGCTGTCGACCGGCTCGCTTGTCAAGGGCCTGATGGCGGGGGTCATCGGGCTGATGATCGCCACCGTGGGCACCGATCCCCTGTCCGGCGTCAACCGGTTTACCTATGGTGCGCCGGAACTTCTGGGCGGCATTCCCTTCATCCTGGTGATGGTGGGCGTCTTCGCGGTGTCGGAGCTTCTGGTGCAGGCCGGCAAGCCCGACCACGCGCGGGCCGAAAAGCGGCAGATGACCATCAAGCTGCCCAGCCTTGCGATGATGAAACGGCTGCGCAAGCCGCAGATGATCGGGTCCGGCATCGGCCTGTTCGAGGGCTGCATGCCCGGCGCGGGCGGCTCGATCGCGGCTTTCATGGCTTATAACGAGGCGCGGCGCTGGTCGTCGAACCCCGACGAGTTCGGCAAGGGTTCGCCCGAAGCGATCGCGGCGCCCGAAAGCGCCAACAACACGGTCGCGGGCACCGCGCTGGTGCCGATGCTGTCCTTCGGCATTCCGGGGTCCAACTCGACGGCGATCCTTCTTGGCGGTCTTCTGATCCACGGGCTGCAGCCCGGACCGCTGCTGTTCGAGCGGAACCCCGATTTCATCTATGGCCTGTATGCCGGCCTTCTGGTCGCCAACCTGTCGCTGTTCTTCCTGGGTATCCTGATCCTCAGCCCGGCGATCTGGCTGGTGAACCGGCCCAAGCCCTACCTGATGGCGGCGATCTATGCGCTGATCTTCTCGGGCATCTACTCGATCGACAACACGCTGTTCGATCTCTACCTCGTGCTGATCGCCGGCGCGGTGGGCTATGTGATGCGGCTGTTGGGCTTTCCGTTCCTGCCGCTGGTGCTGGGGCTGGTGCTTGGTTACCTGATCGAGGCGAACTACCGGCGGTCGCTGCTGCTGACGAGCGGCGATCATTCGGTGTTCATCGCAGACCCGATTTCGCTGGGCCTGCTGATCACCGCTGCATTCTTCGTCATCGGCTCGGCGCTGCGCGACCTGCGCGAGGCGCGCAAGAAGAAGGCGGGCGGCGGCGAGGGCGAGGCGTGAGAGAGCATTCCGTCCGGCCGCAGAGGTCCGGCGAGCGGTTACCGCGGGAAGGGCAACTGGCCTGGAAGATCGCCGAGATGGCGGCCGGTCCGGCAGACCTGGACCCGAAGGCGGCCGAGATGGCGGCAATGCGGATCGTCGATAGCTGGGCAGTGGCGCTGGCCGCGCTGAACCGGCCCTCGGTGATCTCGGCGCGCGGCGCCGCTCTGGCCCATCCGGGCAAGCGTGGCGCAACGGTGATCGGATCGGGCGCCGACCGTTTCGATCCCTATTGGGCGGGATACGCCAACGCGACGGCGGTGCGCGAACTGGATTTCAACGACAGTTTCTTCGCCGCCGATTCAAGTCACCCGAGCGATACGATCGCCACGGTCGCCTCGGTGGCCGAGGCGCGGGGCCTGCCGGGCGAGGCGCTGCTGAAGGGCATCGTCACGGCCTACGAGGTGCAGGTGGACCTGGCCAAGGGCATCGCGCTGAACCGGCATCGGATCGACCACGTGGCGCACCTTGGACCGGCCATCGCCGCCGGGCTCGGCGCGATGCTGGGGCTGTCCGTGCCGGTGCTCTATCACGCGGTCGGGCTGGCCGCGCATCTGTCGGTGTCCACGCGGCAGACCCGCAAAGGCGATATCTCGTCCTACAAGGCGAACGCGCCCGGTCACGTGGGCCAGATCGCGATGCTGGCGATAGACCGGGCGATGCGGGGCGGGACCAGCCCGGCACCGGTCTACGAGGGCGACTACGGGCTGATGGCGATCCTGCTGGCGGGCCCCGAGAGCGAGGCGGTCGTGCCTCTGCCGGAACCGGACGAGCCGCGAAGGGCGATCCTGGAGACCTATCCCAAGGCGCACTCGGCGGGCTATCACGGGCAGGCGCTGATCGACCTGGCCTATCGGATGCGCGGGCAGATACCGGATTTGTCGCAGGTCACCGATGTGGCGATCCACACCAAGGAACTGACGCATCTGGTGATGGGATCCGGCGCGAACGATCCCGAGAAATGGGATCCCAATGCCAGCCGCGAGACGCTGGACCACTCGGCGATGTATATCTTCACCGTCGCACTTCAGGACGGAACCTGGGACCACCTGGCAAGCTATCTGCCCGAGAGGGCGGGGCGGCCCGATACGGTGGAGCTGTGGCGGAAGGTGCGCACGGTCGCGGATCCGGAATGGATGCGGGCCTTCACCGAACCCGCTCCGCTTGACAAGGCGCACGGCGGGCGGGTGGTCGTGACGATGAAGGACGGCAGCGCGATCGAGGACGAATTGCGCGTGGCCGACGCCCATCCGCGCGGGGCGAGGCCCTTTGGACCGGACGACTACCGCGCCAAGTTCCATGCGCTGGCGGAAAGCGCGGTGGATGCAGACGAGCGCGCGCGGTTTCTCGGCAACGTCGAGGCGCTGCTGTCAGGCGGTGGGCCGGTGGATTTGTCGATCAGGGCGAACGACCCGGCGGCATCCGCGCCGGGCCTTTTCGGCTGAGATCAGCCTGCCGCGGGCTGGAAGGCGTCGGCGTGACGCGCGCGCAGCTCGTTCTTCTGGACCTTGCCCATCGTGTTGCGCGGCAGCGCTTCGACGATCTGGTAAAGGCGCGGGCGCTTGAAGCCGGCCAGCTTTTCCCGCGCCGCGGCTTCGATGGCGTCGAGGTCGATCGTCTCGCCGGCCTCGGGCACCAGAACGGCGACGACGCTTTCGCCGAAATCGGGGTGCGGCGCGCCGACCACGGCGCTTTCGCGCACACCGGGCTGGTCGTCGAGGAACATCTCGATCTCTTTCGGGTAGATGTTGTATCCCCCTGAAATGATGAGGTCCTTGCCGCGCCCGACGATGTGGACATAGCCGCGCTCGTCGATCATCGACAAATCGCCTGTGATGAAGAACCCGTCCTCGCGCAATTCCTCTTTCGTCTTCTCGGGCATCCGCCAGTAGCCCTTGAAGACGTTGGGGCCGCGCACTTCCAGAACGCCGATCTCGCCCGCGGGCAGTTCCTTGCCCGTCTTGGGGTCGCAGACCTTTGCCTCGACGCCGGGCAGGGGAAAGCCCACCGTGCCCGCGCGGCGGTCTCCGTCATAGGGGTTCGAGGTGTTCATGCTGGTCTCGGTCATCCCGTAGCGTTCCAGGATACGGTGGCCGGTACGGGCCTCGAAGCGTTCGTGCGTCTCGGCCAGAAGCGGCGCCGAGCCCGAGATGAACAGGCGGAAATGCGAAACGAGGTCGCGGTCGAAGCGCGGGTCGTCCAGAAGGCGGGTATAGAAGGTCGGCACGCCCATCATCGTGTTGGCCCGGGGCAGGCGGGCAAGCACGGTTTCCACATCGAACTTCGGCAGGAAGATCATCGAACCGCCCGCCAGCAGCATCACGTTGGTCGCGACGAACAGCCCGTGGCTGTGGAAGATCGGCAGCGCATGCAGCAGCACGTCCTCGGCGGTGAAGCGCCAGGTGCCGACCAGTGCGCGGGCGTTCGACAAAAGGTTGTCGTGGGTCAGCATCGCGCCCTTCGAGCGCCCCGTCGTGCCCGAGGTGTAGAGAAGTGCGGCCAGATCGTCGCCCGCGCGCGGCACGGTGGCGAAGTCGGCCGATTGTTCGGCGGCAAGGTCGGCCAGCGTGCCGGTGCCGTCGGCGGCCAGCGTCCGAAGCGCCGCGCCCGCTTCGCGGGCCACATCCGCCAGCTGGGTCTCTTCGCCCGGATCGACCACGAAAAGCGAGGCCTCGCTGTCGGCCACGAAATAGTCCAGTTCGGCGGGCGTATAGGCGGTGTTCAGCGGCAGGTAGACGAGCCCGGCCTTCACGCAGGCCGCGTAAAGCGCCAGCGCCTGCGGGGATTTCTGGATGTGGCAGGCCACCCGGTCGCCCGGTGCGACGCCCAGAGAGACCAGCGCATTGGCATAGCGCGCGGCCTCGTCCAGGAAGGCGCCGTGGGTCAGGGTGCTTCCGTCGGGAAGGTGCAGAAAGGCGGTTTCGCGTCCCTCGTGGGGGGCGAACAGGGCGTCGTAGAGTGGGTTTTGCATCTTGTTCCTGGTTTCTTCCTGGCCAGTCCGTGCCGCTGCCGTCAGACGGCTTCGTCCACGTCCTGTTCGGCCATCTTCATGTAGCGTCCAAGCGCCGAGACGATGTGGTTCTCGGCGGCGGCTTTTGCGGCTTGCTCGTCTCCCGCCTCGACGGCGGCGCTGATGGCAGAGTGCTCTTCGATGGAACTGGCGATGTTCGTCGCGATGGACAGACCGCGCTTGCGGAAGAGGTGCATCTCTTTCACCAAGTTGTCGTAGATCGTCTTCACCTTCGGGTTTCCGGCGGCCTTGATCAGCATGTCGTGAAACTCGATGTTCAGCTTGTAGTAGCTTTGCATGTCGTTTCTGGCGTGGGCGCCCCGCATCTTTTCCAGGTTCTTTTCAAGCCGTGCGACGAGATCGGGTTCAAGCCCCTGGCCGGCGCGCCGCGCTGCCGCGCCGCAAGCCATCGAGAAGATGACGTTGCGGATGTCGTAGAGGTTCTGCACCTCTTCCAGCGTCGTCTCGTGGACAAAGGCGCCGCGGTTGGCGATCAGGTCGATCAGCCCGGAATCGGCCAGCGACCGGATCGCTTCGCGAACGGTGCCACGGCTGACGCCCATCGCGTTCGAAAGCGACAACTCGTTCAGCTTCTCGCCGCCGCGCAGATCGCCGTCAACGATCATGCGCTCGATCTCGTTTCTGACCTCGCCCGCCAGGGTGGCCCGTCCGGACCCGATCTGTTTCGCGTTCACTCTCATCGAAGCTAGAGTCCTTCTGTGGGTGATTTTGTCAACAATTAACATTTATATTGTCTTCTACCGATGCATGTCCTACACCAAAAACAAGGTATCGCACCACAGGGAGGCAGCATGTCAGGCCCGAAAAGTCCACAAGCGATCGACGACGACACGTCCGCGTCGGCCGGAGCGGCGGTTCCGGTGGCGAGCGAGGCCCTGAAAGGTTTGCGCGTGCTGGACCTGACACGGGTGCGATCCGGGCCGACATGCGTGCGTCAGTTGGCCGACTGGGGGGCGGATGTCATCAAGATCGAGGCGCCCGTGGACACCGCGCAGTTCGGCGGTCCGCGCTCGGGTCCGGATTTCCAGAATCTGCACCGCAACAAGCGCAGCCTGACACTGGATCTCAAATCCGAGGCCGGGCTGGAGGCTTTCCGGCGGCTGGCCGACACCGCCGACATCATCGTCGAGAACTTCCGCCCGGGCGTGAAGAAGCGGCTGGGCATCGATTACGACGCGCTGTCGGCGTCGAACCCCGGACTGATCTATGCCTCGATCTCGGGCTTCGGGCAGGACGGGCCGCTGGCCGACCGTCCGGGCTTCGACCAGATCGCCCAAGGGATGGGTGGCCTGATGTCGATCACCGGCACGCCGGGCGAGGGGCCGATGCGCGTCGGGATTCCGGTCGCCGATCTCTGCGCCGGGCTGTTCGCGGCCCAAGGCATCCTGATCGCGCTATACGAGCGGACCCGCTCGGGCAGGGGCCAGTGGATTCAGACTTCGCTTTTGCAGGCGCAGGTCTTCATGCTGGATTTCCAGGCCGCCCGCTTCTTAATGGATGGCGAGGTGCCGAAACAGGCGGGCAACAACCATCCCACCTCGATCCCGACCGGCGTTTTCAAGACGGCGGACGGGCACATGAACATCGCTGTCACCGGCAACAACATCTGGACCAAGTTCGCCGAGACCATGGGCCGGACCGACTGGCTGACGGACGAACGCTACGCCTCCCCGGCGGCCCGGTCCGGGAACCGCGATGCGCTGGGCGCCGAGATCGAGGAGATCACGCTGACCCGCGGCACGGCCGAGTGGATCGAGGCCTTTACCGCCGCCGGTGTACCGGCGGGCGAGATCAACGACATCGGCCAGGTCTTCGCAAATCCGCAGGTGCAGCACCTTGGCCTTGCCCAGGACGTCGTCAGCCAGGAGCGGGGCGAGACCCAGGTTGTCGGCCAGCCGATCCTGATGAGCCGCACGCCAAGCCGCATCGTCGCGCCGCCGCCGCTTGCGGGCCAGCACTCGGCCGATATTCTTGCCGAAATCGGCTATACCGAGGCGGAAATCTCCGCGATGAAAGCCTCGGGCGCCACGTAACAGTTCAAGGAAGACCTGCCTCATGACCGACAAGATCATCACCGAGCAGTCGGGCGACATCGCTCGGATCATCTTCAACCAGCCCGAAAAGCGGAACGCCGTCTCGCTGGAGATGTGGGAGGCGGTCGAGGCGGCCGCGAAGCGCTTCGCCGATGACGACACCGTTCGCATTCTTGTCCTGTCGGGCGCGGGCGGCAAGGCCTTCGTCTCGGGTGCGGACGTGTCCAAGTTCGAGACCGAGCGCGCGTCGAAAGAGGCGGTCGCGCATTACAACGCGACGACGAAGCGGGTCTACGACCTGATCGAGGGTTTCCCGAAGCCGACCATCGCGCAGATCGACGGCTTCTGCATCGGCGGCGGCGTTGCGCTGGCGCTGTGCTGCGATCTTCGGATCTGCGGGCAGGGCTCGCAGTTCGCGATCCCGGCGGCGAAACTGGGGCTGGGATATGGTTTTCCGGGACTGAAGCGGCTGGTCGACGTCGTGGGCCCGTCCTTCGCCAAGGAGATATTCTTCACCGCGCGGCGTTTCGATGCCGAGGAAGCTCGCGTCATGGGGCTGGTGAACCGTGTCGTCGAGGACGACCGGGTCGGCGAAGTGGCCGAGGAAACGGCGCGGACCATTGCGGCAAACGCGCCGATGACGGTCGCATCCATCAAGTTCATCGTGCGCCAGACCGTGACGGCCGAAAGCGAGCGCGACCTGGCAGGCTGCGAGGCCCGCGTGCAGGCGTGTTTCGAGAGCCAGGACTACATCGAGGGCCGTCGGGCCTTTCTTGAAAAGCGCAAACCCAACTTCACGGGCGCGTAATGGCGGACGAGACGCCGAAACGCATTGACGAAGACGCCGCCCGGGCGCGCTTCGAGACGGCCCTGGAAGGCCACGGCCAGGCGTTCGAGACCTTTTTCTTCGCGCGGTTCCTGGGGCTGGAATTCGACTATCTGCCCCACGAGGCGCCCGACGCCGACAAAGAGACTTGCCGGCTGACCTTCCGGGTGACCGATACCCTGAAGAACCCGCAGGGATCGCTGCACGGCGGGGTGATGGCCTCGGCCATGGACATCTCGATGGGGCATCTGGTGAACAAGGTGGCCGGGCCGGGCGCCACGATAGAGATGAAAATCCAGTTCATGCGCCCCGTCACCGAAGGCGCGGTCACCTGCGAAGGGCGCTTCGTCAAACGCGGCCGGTCGCTGTCGTTCATGGAAAGTCGCCTGACCGGGGCGGACGGCAAGCTGGCGGCGCTGGCGACGGCGACGTGGAAAATGCCGTCCTAGGCCGGCCTTGCGGGTCTTACGGTGAAACAGACTCAATCGGGGCTGCCTCTAGCCGGCCAGCGCGCGCAGGTCTTTCAGCAACGCGGGCGCAAGCTCCAGCCCGTCGCGGCGCGCGGCGCGAAGCGCGGCGATTGCCCGGGCGCCCGGCAGGCGCGGCGGTTGCGCCGGATCGACGGCGGGTGTCCCGGCGACGATGCGCCGGGCGTCCTCCATCCGGGCGCCAAGCGCGTGGGCCGGCATCAGGCGTCCGGCGTCTATGGCGACGATCATCTGGCCCAGGTTCTGCGGCGTGCCGGGGGTGTCGGCGGCGTTCGGGATCTCGGACAGGATGGCAGCACCCGAGAGTAGCCCCGCGAAGAGATCGAGGCAAAGCGCCAGGTTCGCGCCCTTGTCGCCGCCGATCGCGCGCATCAGGCCCTGCATGGCCGCCGCCGGATCGGTGGTGGGCAGACCGTCGGCATCGGTGGCCCAGTCGGCCGGAATGGGCGTGCCGGCCTTCCGGGCGGCCCTGACGCGGGACCGCGCGGCGACGGACAGCGCGATATCGAGGATGACGGGCGTGCGGCCGGGGTTCGGAATCGCGAGGCCGAGGGGGGTGTTGCCGATCCGCGCCTCGCGCCCGCCCGCCGGTGCGATCATCGGCGCGGTGCTGGTGGTGACGATACAGGCGAACCCGGCTTCGGCGGCGATCCAGAGGTAGGGGGCAAGCGCGCCCAGATGGCTGCCGTTCCGCACGAAGGCCGCGCCGATGCCCTGTTCGCGGGCCGCGCCAAGGGCTTCGTCCAGTGCGCGGCGCATGACGGCGGGGCCCAGCCCGTTCCGGGCGTCGATCAGGCGAAGCGCGGGGGCGGGGGCGCTGATACCCGGCTCGGCGGCAGGGTCGATGCCGCCCGCTCGGATGCGGCGCACGTAGTCGCCGACGCGGGCCAGGCCGTGGGTTTCGATCCCCATCATCTGGGCCAGCGTGAGTATCTCGGCGGCGTCACGCGCCGGCGTTGCCCCAACGCCCGCCCGCCGGAAGGCGCGTTCGGCCAGATCGCGCGCTCCGGCCTCGGACAGGCGCATGATGCGCTAGCTCCCGGCTTTCTCGGCGTCGCCCGAACTGCCGCCCATCCGCCCGAGCAGCGGCAGCAGCAGAAGCAGCCCCGCCGTCACCGCGAGAATCCAGAGCGAGGCCGGGCGTTCGACGAAGATCATGAACGACCCGCGCGATATGGTGAGGGTCTGGCGCAGCGCCTCTTCGGCCAGCGGTCCCAGGACCAGCGCCAGGACCAGTGCGGCGGGCGAGAACCCGTAGAGCCGCATGAAGAAGCCGACGATGCCGGCGGCGAACATCAGGTAGGTCTCGATGAAGCTGGCGTGGACGCTGAAAGTGCCGAGCGCGCAGATCACAACGACAGTAGGTCCGAGAATGCGGTAAGGCACCTTGATCAGTTGCACGAAAAGCGGGATGGCGAAGATGCTGATCGCCAGAAGCGCCATGTTGCCAAGGTACATCGAGGCGATCAGGCCCCAGGCCAGTTCCGGGTTCTGCTGCATGAACAGCGGCCCCGGCCGCAGCCCCCAGAGCAGAAAGGCCGCCAGCAGCACGGCTGTCGAGGCCGAGCCGGGAATGCCGAGGGTCAGAAGCGGGATCATCGCGCCGGACGAGGCGGCGTTGTTCGCCGTCTCGGGCGCCACAAGGCCCGCCATCTCGCCCTTGCCGAACCTATCGGGATGCTTCGAGATCGACCGCTCGGTGGAGTAGGCCATCAGCGAGGCGATGGTCGCGCCCGCGCCGGGGATGACGCCCACGACGAAGCCCAGGATCGAGCCGCGCACCATCGTCATCCGTGTCGACATCCAGTCGTGCGCGGTGGGCCAGAAACGCTCTTCCTTGTCGTACTGGACGATCGAGCCGGTGCCCGTCTTGTGCAGCCCAGAGTAGAAGGCGTAGAACAATTCGCCCAGCCCGAAGAGGCCGATGGCGATGGGAATGAAGTAGATGCCGCCGATCAGTTCGGCCGAGCCGAAGGTATAGCGGCCCTGGCCGGTTTCCAGATCGACGCCCACGGTGCCAAGCGCGAAGCCGATCAGCGCCGAGATCACGCCCAGTTTCCAGTTCGATCCGATCATGACCAACAGCGTCAGCATCCCCATCGTCGCCAGCAGGAAATACTCGGGCGGCCCGAAGCTGCGCGAGACCTGGCTGAACATCGGCGCGAGGATGGTGATCAGGATGACGCCGACGGTACCGCCGACGAAAGAGGCCGCAGCCTGCATCACCAGTGCGGGTCCGGCGCGCCCCTGCTTGGCCAGCGGGAAGCCGTCGAAGGTGCTGGCGACGGTCGCGCTTTCCCCCGGCGTGTTCAGCAGGATGGACGTGATCGTGCCGCCGTACATCGCGCCGTAGTAGATTGCGGCCAACATCATGATCGCGCCGATCGGGTCCATGCCGAAAGTGACCGGCAACAGGATCGCCAGCCCCGCCGAGGGGCCGAAACCCGGGATCACGCCCACGACCATGCCCACCATCGCGCCGATAAGCAGGTAGACAAGGTTCATGGGGGTGACGGCGACGGACATGCCCATCATCAGGTCAGAGAAGATATCCATCAGTTTCTCCCGTTGCGGTCTTTGGGCGGCATGGCGTTCGGTGGTTTCAGATCGGCAGGTCGATCAGGCCCGGGGGCATGTTCGCGTTCAGGACCTTGTCGAACAGCAGGTAGAAGCAGGCCGGCAGAACGACGGACAGGACCGCGTTCTGCAAGTGCTTTCCACGGTTCAGGAACGAAAGCGCCAGGGCGAGGAACATGATTGTCGCGGCGAAGCCGCCGAAGATCCGCAGCAGCACGGCATAGACGATGGCCAGTGCGACCAGCGTGGTAACGTCGCCCCAGGTGCCCGGTTCCTCGTTGGCTGCCTGCGCCCGGTCGCGCAGCGAGTCCGCCAGCGTCCAGATCGCGAAGACGATCATGGCCACACCGATGGCGCGGGGGAAGAACCCCGGTCCCAGCCGCCCGGTGCGGGTCATGAAGTTCAGGTCGGCGAAGGCGACATAGCTGTAAAAGACGCTGCCCGCGAGAACGACGATAAGAAAGGCGATGCGCATCTGGATGGGACCCTGTCAGGAAAAGTGCCGGCCGCCGGAATGGCGGCCGGACCGTCTTGCGTTCTCAGTTCGTCACTCGATCGCGCCGACCGAGCGGAGAACCTCTTCGAAGCCGTTCTTGGTGTCGGTCAGGAAGTCGCGGAAATCGTCGCCGTAGATCACCGTGGGCGTCAGGGTGTTGGACGCGATATATTCACCCCATTCAGGGGTTTCGACGACCTTCTTCATGGTCTCGATCCACCAGTCCTGAGCTTCCTGCGGCGCGTTCGGCGCCAGGATCAGGCCGCGCGGCATCGACACGCCGATACCGTATCCGATATCGCCCATCGTCGGCACGCCTTCTAGCGCGGCGGGAACGTTCCGACCCGAGAAGACCAGCGGGCGCAGGTCGCCCGAGTCGATCAGGCCCAGGATCTCGCCCGGATTGCCGACCATCGCGTCCAGTGCGTTAGAGAGTAGCGCGGTAGTCTGTTCGGACATGTCGTTGAACGACACGTAATCGAACTCGAACCCCGCCTTCTGGGCGAAGAGCGTCGGCACGATGAAGTCGACGTTCACCGTGCCGGTGCCGCCGATGTTGATCGGGTTTTCCTTGGCGTGGGCGATGAACTCGTCGATGTTCTGGATCTCGGACGAACCGTTCACGACGAGGACGAGGTCATCGGTCGCCAGCAGGGCGACGGGCGTGAAATCCTCGGGTTTCCAGGGGGTGTCGGCCTGAAGCGGCGTGGTCACGAAACTGCCCGAGGTCGTGGAGATGCCATAGGGGTTCCCGTCCTGGGCGTAGAGATAGCCCCAGCCCACGGCGCCCGATCCGCCGGCACGGTTTTCGGCCTGGATGTCGCCCGGATACAGGTCGTACTTGTTCAGGATCTCGATGATGTTGCGGGCCATGATGTCGTTGCCGCCACCGGGACCGAAGGCGATGGTCCAGTCCAGTGTCTCGTCGGCCGACGGATAGTCCTGCGCCGTCGCGGGTGCGGCGGCCATGAGGGGCGCGGCCAGCGCCGCCGCCAGGGTTCCGGCGCGAAGCCAGGACCAGTTGATTGTCAGAGCGTGTCTCATTTCTGTCCTCCCAGACTGTTTGCTCATTTTGCGGATCGTCCGTCTCGGATGCCGATCCGCCCGCAGTGCCGAAGCGCTCGTTCTCTTTTCAGAGCGTTTCCAGCAGGCGTCTTTTTCCGTTCAGGTGATGCTGCGCGCCCTCCTTGCGCGCCTCTTCGGCGTTGCCGTTCCCGATGGCGGATACGATCCGCGCGTGTTCCTCGACCGAAACGCCAAGCGACGCGCGACCGGTCAGCACCCGGATGCGCATCAGCCGCACTTCCTTGCCAAGCGACGTGTAAAGCGCCCGGGCCCGAAAGGCCCCGGACGCCTCGGCGATACGGTCGTGAAAGGCGAGATTCAATTCGAAATAGCGTTTTTCATCAACCGCCTCGGCGGCTTGCCTCATGTCGCCGATAAGCCCGTGAAGGTCGGCCAGAACGGCCGGGTCGGCACGTTCGGCGGCCAGTCCACAAAGATATCCGGCGATCATCGCACGCAGGTCGTATAACTCCAGCGAATCCTCGATGGCAAGTTCGCGCACGTAGACGCCCTGGTTGGCGACCGTGTGAACCAGACCCTCGCGCTCCAGCGACCGGGCCGCTTCGCGCACCGGGCTGCGGCTGACGCCAAGCTGCTCGGCAAGGCTGATCTCGTTCAGCCGCTCGCCCGCCTTGACCTCGCCTTCGAGAATCATTCTCTCAAGTTCGTCGCGCACTTCCAGCACAAGCGGTCTTTGCCGTCTGCGCTGAAAGCTTTCCCGCATGTCCGCCTGCATTTCCATGTTGCGATGACACGGCACCGATTGTCGATTGTCAACATTATTCTGTTGATTGAGGTGTGAGACCAAGTTACCCGATAGACAGGGACCGTGCCGCTGACGAGGCGGGACGGGACGTATTGGACAGGGGAGAGAGACGCGATGCTTTCCGGAAAGACGGCTTTCGTTTCCGGCTCGGGGCGCAATATCGGCCGCGCCATTGCCGTTCGCCTGGCGCAGCAGCGCTGCAATGTCGTCGTCAACGGATCGTCAGATGAAAGCGCCTGCCGCGAGACCGCCGAACTGGTCGAGGCGGCAGGGGCTTCGGCGCTGGTCGTCATGGGCGATGTCGGCCGCGCCGACGACGTCGCGGCCATTGCCAGGGCGGCGCTGGATCGCTTCGGCGCCGTCGACATCCTGGTGAACAACGCGGCGCGCCGCCCGCACAAGCCGTTTCTCGAGATGACGGACGGGGACTGGAGCGGCGTCATCGACACCGCGCTGACATCCGCCTTCCGCACCAGCCGCGCCTTCCTGCCGGGGATGGTGGACAAGGGCTGGGGCCGGATCGTCAATTTCGCCGGGATGAAGGCGATCAAGGGTTACTTCGAGGGCGCCCCGATTTCGGCGGCGAAGCACGGCGTCTGGGGGCTGACCAAGGCCCTGTCTCAGGAATTCGCGCCGAAGGGGATCACCGCCAACGTGATCTCGCCCGGACAGATCCGCAGCGACGACGTGGCCGCCGACGATCCCAGGCGCGTGGCGACGATTCCCGCGGGCTTCATGGGCCGGCCGGATGACATCGCGGCGATGGTCGCTTTCCTGGTGTCGTCCGAGGCCCGGTTCGTGACCGGGCAGATGATCGCGGTGAACGGCGGCGAGACGATGTAGACCGGACCTAGCCGGTCCGGAAGAGTTCGACCAGCACCGCGCGGCGGTCCAGCATTCCCACCAGCTTGGCGGCCTCGACGACGGGGAATACCCGGTAGGGGTGGTCAAGGAACAACTCAGCAGCCCGCACCAGATCGTCCGACGCCTCGATGGTGACGGCATTGGTGGACATGTGGTCGCCCACCGTTCCGCGCCATTCCTGGTAATAGCTGGCGTGAAGCGTGGGCCGGAAACAGTCTTTCTGGGTCAGGATGCCGCTTAGCGTTCCATCGTCCTCGACCACCGGCGCGGCGGCGGCCCCGCTGTCGATCAGCGCGCCGATGGCCCGGCGGATCGGGTCGGCGGGCGACAGACAGACGAACTCGGTTTCCATCACCTTTCGGACGCGCAACTCGGTTGTCATGTCTCACCCTCCTTGCGTCTTGCCCGCGCCTTCGGGCAGCCGGCGCAGGCCGGGCCCGCGGCGCAGGCGCTGGTGCCGCTGCATGACTTGGGCGGCGCACGGCCTACGGCCAGCCCGATCCCCAGCCCCCCGGCGGCCAGTGCGAAAAACAGGATCGCGAAGACGAACTCCATCAGGTCCGCCTCCCGGTTCCGGCCGCTCCGGTGCGCTGTACCGGTTGAGAAACGCCGGTCACAGCAGCACCCCGGCCATCGCGCCGGTCACGTCGCGCCGAAGCACGCCTTCCGTCTCGAACAGGAAAAGCGCGCTTATTGCGTTCCGACGGGCCAGCTCGGGGCCGCCTTCCAGCCCCGCCGCGAACAGGGCGGTGGCCCAGCCGTCGGCCGTCATCGCGTCGCCGGCCACCACCGAGACCGAGCGCAGCGCGCCCCGCGCCGGCGCGCCGGTGACTGGGTCGATGATGTGGCCATAGTCCGGGCCGCCGACGCCGTAGCTTTGCGCCCGTGTGCCCGAGGTCGCCACGGCGCTGTCGGACAGCGCCAGGAAGGCCGCCGCATCCGTATGTCCTGCCAGCGGGTTCTCGACCGCCACCTGCCAGGGCCGTCCAGAGGGATGCGTGCCGATCCCGGCAAGTTCGCCGCCGATGTCGATCAGAAGGTCTTTGTGCCCCTGGGCCACCGCGAGCTTGATGACGCGGTCCAGGGCCCAGCCCTTGGCGATGCCACAGAGGTCCAGGGTCAGGTCCGCGCGCGCCTTCACGATCCGCGTGTCTTCGACCGAGAGTTCGCCCCATCCGGTCGCGCCGCCGGTGATGGGACCGAACCCCCAACGGGCCACCAGCGGGCCGACGGTCGGGTCGAAACAGCCGCCGCTGGCCCCGGCCAGCCCCAGGGCGGCGCGGGTGACCTGGGCTGTATCGGCCGAGACGCCGTGCCCGCCCGCAGCCCCGGCATTGACGCGGCTGATCTCGCTGTCGGGACGCCAGGGCGACATCTGCCGGTCGACTTCGGCCAAGAGGCGCGCGACCTTGGGGGTCAGCCGGTGCAGGTCGGTTCCGGCGGGTCCCGTGATGCGCCAGAGAGTGCCGAAGGCGCGGCCCCCGATCCGGTCGAGTGCGCGGCTTTCGGCCCCGGCAAGTCGAGGCAGGGCGACCGCCGCAGCGGCGGTCATGCCAAGAAAGGCTCGGCGGCTCGGTGGGCTGTGTCGGTCGCGCATGGATCAGACTCCGAAGTCGTCGTTGAAGATGGATTGCGGCTCGACGCCCAGCCGCTCCAGCGTTGCCAGCACCGCCGAGATCATAACAGGCGGGCCGCAGAGATAGTATTCGCAATCCTCTGGCGCGGGGTGGCCCTGAAGGCCGGCCCGCACCGTCTCGTGGATGAACCCCGTCGCCCCGGTCCAGCGGTCGCCAGGGGCAGGGTCCGACAGCGCCGGGGTCCAGGTGAAGTTGGAATGCCGCGCGGCAAGGGCCTCGAACTCGTCGGTGTAGAACAGGTCGGCCGCGGAGCGCGCGCCGTAGAAATACCGCATCCGCCGAGTCGTGCCCTGGCCCAGTTGCTCGTGGATCATCGCGCGAAGCGGCGCCATGCCGACGCCGCCCCCGATGAACACCATGTCGCGCTCGGTCTGCTGGACGTGGAAATCGCCGAAGGGGCCCGACACGTCGACCGTATCGCCGGGGCGGACCGAGAACAGCCAGGACGACACCACGCCCGGCGGCACCTCGCCCTCGCGGCCCGCGGGCGGCACCGCGAGGCGGATGTTGAACACTGCCGCGCGGGTGTCCTCGGGCCGGTTGGCGACCGAATAGGCGCGGGTCACCGGTGCGTCGGAGCCCGCGCGCAGCCGGTCCCAACCCGCGATGCGCCAGACCTCGGCGAAATCCGCGTCCGGGTCCAGGTCAGCGAAGTCGAGGTCGTAGGACGGGGCGGTGATCTGCATGAACTCGCCCGCCCGGTAGGCGAAGGGCTGCCCCTCGGGCAGGTCCAGCACGATCTCGCGGATCAGCGGGGCCAGCATCCGTGCCGAGCGGACGGTGCAGGTGAAGCCGCCGCCGCCGCTGAGGATGTCCTGCGGGACCGTCACCTCGCAGTCGCCGCGAAGGCTGGTCTGACAGGCCAGCCGCACATTGTCGCGACGCTCGCGCGCCGAGAGGATGCCGCGCTCTGTCGCCTGCGCCTGGCCTGCGCCTTCTCCGGTCACCGTGACACGGCACAGCCCGCAGGTGCCCGAGCCGCCGCAGGCCGCCGGGATGCCGATGCCGCCGCCGTGCAGGACGCCCAGCAGGCGATCGCCGCGGGACGCGGCCAGATGTGTCGAACCGTTGACCGTCACGTCGATGGCGACCTGCGGCACCAGCCGCCGCCGCGCGGCCAGAAGCCCGAGCGCCAGTCCGACGACCAGCACGATCAGGGTAAGGCTTCCGACGAGGATCTCGGTCATTGCGTTGCCATGAGGACGAAGGACGAGAAGCCGAGCGACATCAGCCCGGACAGGATGAAGGTGATGCCCAGACCGCGCAGGCCGTCGGGCAGGTCGGCGTAGGCCAGTCGCGAGCGGACTGCGCTGAGCATGACCACGGCGACGGCGAAGCCGGTGCCGCTGCCCAGGCCGAAAACCGCGGATTCGGCCAGCGTATATTGGCGCTCGACCATGAACAGGCTGCCGGCGAGGATGGCGCATTGCACCGTCAGAAGCGGAAGAAACACGCCGAACGCGGCGTAGACCGCCGGAAAGTACCGGTCGAGCACCATTTCGAGCAGTTGCACCGTGGCGGCGATCACGCCGATGAAGGTGATGAGTGCCAGATAGGAGAGGTCGAGATCCGGCAGGCCCGCCCACGCCCAGGCGCCGGGGGCAAGGACATGATCGTACAGCAGCTGGTTCAGCGGCACCGTCACGCCCATCACGGCAATCATGGCCACGCCGAGGCCAAGTGCCGTTTCGGTGCGCTTCGACAGGGCCAGGAAGGTGCAGAGGCCCAGGAACAGGCTGAGCGGCATGTTCTCGACGAAACTCGCCCGCAGGAAGAGATGCCACAGATCGCTCATTCCGCCGCCTCGCGCCGCTCGGTGGGGGCGAAGTCCGGCTCTTCGGCCTGTTCGGTCATGACCGAGCGGATCGCCCAGACCAGCCCGCCCAACAGGAAAAAGGCGCTGGGGGCCAGCAGCATCAGGTTGAGCGGCGTGAACCAGCCGCCCTGATCGGCCAGGGGCAGCACCTGGTAGCCCATCAGTTCACCCTTGCCGAACAGCTCGCGCACCGAACCGATGAAGATCAGGATCAGCGAATAGCCCAGCGAGTTGCCGAAGGCGTCGACCATGGCGGGCAGGGGCGGGTTGTGGCGCGCGTAGGCTTCGGTTCGGCCAAGAACCAGGCAGTTCGTCGTGATCAGGCCGACGAAGACCGACAGTGCCCGGCTGATTTCGAAGAAATAGGCCTGAAGCACCTGGTCGATCACGATCACCAGCGAGGCGATGATCACGATCTGCACGATCAGGCGGATCGTATCGGGGATGTGCCTGCGGATCACGCTGATGATTCCGGCCGCCAGGGTCAGCACCACGGTCAGCGAGACCGCCATCGTCAGCGCGGTGGCCAGCGACGTGGTGACCGCCAGCGCCGAGCAGATCCCGAGGATCTGAAGCGTGATCGGGTTTTCCCGGATCAGCGGTGCTGTCAGCGTGGTCCAGAGCCTGGAGGGCGCCGTCATGCTCAGAACTCTCCTCTGCGGATGGCGGCGAGAAGCGGGCCATAACCTTCGGGCCCCAGCCAGAAGCGTACGATCCGGGTCATCGCGTTGCTGGTCCGGGTGGCGCCGGTGATGCCGTCTACTTCATAGACGCTGGAGGCGGCTCCGCGCGCGACGGCGAAGCGAACCGTTCCGTCGGCGTCGCGGGTTTCGGTGCCGGGGAAATCGGCCAGCCAGCCCGGCTCCTCGATCCGCCCGCCAAGGCCCGGTGTCTCGGAATGGCGAGTGACCGACAGACCAGCAATCGTGTTCATGTCACCTTGCATCGCCAGCACGGCGTCGATCCGGCCATTGTAGCCGGCGCCGCTGATCGGCAGCAGGATCAGCGAGATCTCTTCGCCCTGGCGCAGCAAGTAGACCTGCGCGATATCCGGGCGCTGCCCGAGGCCGGCCAGGTCTTCGCCGGCCTCCAGCGCCGTCCAGTTCGCCGGATCGGCAAGTGCTGCCTCAAGTGTCGCGGGCGTGACCTCGGCCGCGGCGCGGCCCTTTTCGAGATCGACGACGACGGTGCTCAGTTGCCCGCCCGAGGCTTCCAGAAGGCTTGCCATGCCCGGAATGCCGCGCACCAGCGCCTCGATCCGGGCCTGTTCCTCGGCGGCGCGGTTGGCCGTCTGGATCGGGCGCAGGATCACCGTGGCGCCGCTGACCAGCACCGCGCAGACCGCCGAGACCGCGAAGGCCACGGCCACGGTCTTGAAGCGGTTCTCGTTTGGCAGCGCCAGAAACCGGCGCCAGGGGCCTATCCGCTCAGGTTCCGCCATGACGCTTCCTTCTTCTGATGATCCAAAGCGCGATCGCCACCTCGTCGAGGAGGGGGGCGGCTAGCGAGGCCAGAAGCGCTGCCGCGACAGCCATCTGAACCGGTGCGGCGCCCTGCCAGCCTTGCGCGAACAAAAGCACCAGCGCGGCATAGAGCGCCCCGTTCAGCCACCGTCCGAGCGGTGTCGAGGCGCTTGCCACCGGGTCAAGGACCAGAAGCACCAGGACGATACCCGCGACGGGCAGCAAGGGGCCGACATCCACGCCCGCCGCCGCCGCCAGGGCGGCGACAAGGGCAGCACCCGCGATGATGCCGAAGGGCATGACGCCGCTGACCACCCCGATCGCGGCGGCCGGGATCACCGCCCAGGCCACCGGCGGCACGAAGTCGGGCCAGGGAAAGGCGGGAAAGCCGAAGCCAAGGAAGGCCAGCGTTACCGTCGCGGGATTGACCACGTTGCGACCCCAGCCGCCGAACACCAGTTCGCCGAAGACCGCGCCGAAGCTGATGCCCATCACCAGCTGGAACAGCCCCAGGTCGAGGGGCGCCAGCATCGCCACGGCCAACGCGGTGATCGCACCTGCAAGCGACGGCGGCTGCGCGCGGGCCAGCATGAAGACAAGGTGCCAGATCCCCGACACCAGAAGCGCCAGCGCAAGGCGGGCAGCGGCCTCGAGCCCGCCGAACCAGAGCCAGACCAGCGCCATCGGCATCAGTGCCGCCAGCAGAAGCAGCGCCACCATCTCGCGGTCCCACAATCCCCGCATCATCCCGCCATCTCCGTCTCGATCCGGTCCAGCATGGTTCGCAGCAGGTCGCTGAGCCGGGGCCTGCCGCCGGTCACGTAGTCGATCAGCGCCAGATCCTCTTCGACCAGCGACAGAACGCCCAGTTTCAGCGCCGTCTCGTCGTCGCCGACGCTAAGCGCGCGCACCATCGCCATGACCGGAAAGGCGGCGCCCGCAGCCTGGTCAAGCGCCGCCGTCGGGATAACCGGGCGCGGCAGCGACCAGCTTGTCAGCGCCGCAATGAACCAGTGCGGCCGGTTGTGGGCCGGATCCTGGGGCAGCGCGGTGACCTGCCGGTGCAGGGGCGCCAGCCAGTGCGCGGCATGTCCATCCAGCGCCGAGCCCGACAGCAGCCGATGCGGTCCGGGCAGCGTTGCGCCATAGGTCAGTTCCCGCAGGTCCGCGCCGATCTGGCAGCGCAGGCTGCGGGTCTCGGACATCGCGGGACCGGCGACCGAGACAAGCCGCGTCTGGGGCAGGACGCCGGTCGCCAAGAGGGCGCCCAGGTCGGCGGCATCCTCGGCGTGCAGATCCCAGACCGGTGCGTCGATCCGCGCCGGGTGCGCGGCATGCGCGCGGATGCCCGCCAGACCGTTCGGATGGCGGGTGCCGGCGGTCAGGGTGCGCAGACGATCGCCCGAGAGGGCGGTGCGAACCGAGGGCGCGCCGGGGGGCTGGCAGAGAAACACCGGGCCGCCGGTCAGCGTGGCCAGCGCGGTCAGTCCGCGGCCCAGGTCGTCCTCGCGCCCGGCGAGGGCCTGATGCGGATCGGGGGCAAGGGGGCGCGTGTCGGCCCCCATGACGAAGATCGCCGCCGGCGTCTCGTCCGGGCCGGGCATGCGCCCGAATGGCCGGCGTCTGAGCCGCCGCCAGAAGCCCGAAGCCTGCATCAGTGCCGCCAGCGCCGCGGCGGAACCGGCGGCTGCATCGGCCACATCGTGGCCCTGGACATCGCCGTTCTCGCGGAACAGCACGATTTCGGTCAGGCGCCGCCCCGGCCGCAGACTGATCCGGGCGACCCGCGCGGCCATCGGTGCGACCAGAACGACCTCCGGGGCGTCCCGCAGGCGGGCGACCGGCGCGCCGCACGGCACGACGCTGTCCTCGTCCGCGATCATCTCGACGCGCAGTTCCTCGCCGTGCGACGCGGTGATCGCCGCCTCTTCCGTCACGTGATCGCGGACGGCCGACCCTGCGGGCGGCGGCGTCCGGACAACCGGCGTCAGGCCGGCGTTGGGCGAAAGTCCTGCCATCAAATTGCGATCGCCCTCCGAAACAATGCGGATTTCCCGTTTGCCCACCAGGATTGTGCCGATATGCTAGCCCATGCGCGCGACCACACTCAAGCAGGTGGACCGATAGTAATGCGACATATCTTTCTTTCCCTATCCCTTATTTTTTCCGTTGCCCTTTCCCTCGCTTTGTTCGGCGTGGGCTGGCCGGCGCTGGCGCAGACGACCGAAGTCGCCGGCGAAGACGTCGAAGTCCCGCTTTCCGATGATGAAGTGGCGCTGCCTTACGTGATTCCCAAGTCCGGGCCCTTCAACCCCGAGGACATCAAGATCGAGAACAACCAGGCGATCGCCGACTGGTTCCGCTCGGCGCATGCCGACGCCGCGGCCGAGGCGTTCCGGCACTGGGACGAAGAGGAAGAGATTCGCCCGGTCTGCGCCGTCTGCCACTCCGGTGCCGGCTTCCGCTCGTTCCACGGGCTTGACGGCAGCGCGCCGGGCATCCCCGAACAGCCCGTCGATACCGGCGGCGTCGTCGACTGCGAAACCTGCCACAACGCGGGGCTGGCGCAGGTCGAGGAAATCGCGTTTCCCAGCGGCCTGATGCATCCCGTCGAAGGTGTCGAGGTCGCGTGCATGACCTGCCATCAGGGCCGAACCGCGGGTGTCACGGTCGAGAACGCCATCGGCTCGCTCTCGATCGACGAGCCGAACGGGGAACTGCGTTTCGTCAATCCGCACTATGCCACCGCCGCGGCGACCTGGCTGGGTGGCTATGGCGGCGCGGGCTATCACTATGACGAGCGCGACTATTCGGGCCGTTTCTTCCACGCCCGGCCCGTGGCCACCTGCGTGTCCTGCCACCAGCCGCACACGCTGGAGGTCGCCTCCGAAACCTGCCTGACCTGTCACGAGAACGGCACGCCCGGCGAAATCCGCATCTCGCGCCAAAGCTACGACGGCAGCGGCAACACCACGAAGGGCATCCGGTCGGACATCGAGGCCAATGCGCAGGCGCTGATGGCCTATCTCGACCAGTATGCCGAAGAGATCGCGGGAACCCCGCTGGTCTACGATGGCCACAGCTATCCGTATTTCTTCGCCGATGCGAACGGCGACGACGTGCCCGACACGAGCGACGGAAGCGGCGTGGCCTATACAAGCTGGACGCCCCGCATGCTGCGCGCGGCCTACAACTGGAAGCTGGTCACGGCGGACCCGGGCGCCTTCGTGCACAATCCTCACTATGCGCTGGAGCTGCTGTACGATTCGATCGAGGATCTGACTCAGCCGCTGGGCCTCGACATCGACGCGCTTGGCCTCTTGCGCTGACCCCGCCTTTCAGGGAACGAGGACGGCCGCCCCTTGCAGGTGGCCGGACCTCAGATCGTCCAGCGCCTCGTTCGCTCGTTCCAGCGGGTAGGGCACGGTTTCGGTGGTCACGCCGGCCTCGCGGGCCAGCGGAAAGAACGCCTCGCCGTCGGCCCGCGTGAGGTTGGCGACCGACAGGATCGAGCGTTCTTCCCAGAGATCGGCATAGGGGAAGGCCGGGATGTCGCTCATGTGGATGCCGCCGCAGACGACGCGGCCGCCCTTCCTGACGGCCTTCAGCGCGGCGGGCACCAGTGCACCGACCGGGGCGAAGATGATCGCCGCGTCAAGCGCCTGGGGGGCGGGTTCCGAAGAGGCCCCGGCCCAGGCGGCGCCCAGACGCCGGGCGAATTCCTGCGCCGCCCTGTCGCCGTCACGCGTGAAGGCGAAGACCTCGACGCCCTGGTGGCGCGCAAGCTGGCACAGGATATGCGCCGCCGCGCCGAAGCCGTAGATGCCCAGCTTCCCGACCTCGCCGCAAAGCCGGTAGGCGCGAAAACCGATCAATCCGGCGCAGAGAAGCGGCGCCAGGGCCACCGGATCGCCGTCCTCGGGAAGCGGAAAGACATACTGCGCGTCGGCGGCGCAGAACTCGGCATAGCCGCCGTCGATCGTGTAGCCGGTGAAACCGGGCCGGTCGCAAAGGTTTTCCCGGCCCGACCGGCAGTATCGGCAGGCCCCGCAGGTATGACCCAGCCAGGGAACGCCCACCCGCTGGCCGACGGCCAGACCCTGCA
>JAVJUV010000163.1:0-31811 GCA_040220415.1 Silicimonas sp. | reverse complement strand
CTTCTCTGGACCCGGACACGCCGGTCACACCCGGCACCCACGAGACGTAGTCGCCAAGCATCTCCGGTGTGTCGCGTTCGGGATCGACCGTGATGAAATAGGCCCTGAGCGGCTTCTGGCCTTCTTCGGCCAGCATGTCCTGCCAGATCCCGATGTCGCCGAGCGTCGTCGGACAGACTTCGGGGCAATGCGCGAACCCGAAGAAGACCGCGGACGGCTCACCTTCCAAGGTCTCGTTCGTGAAGCGGCCGCCGTCGGTGGTGACGAGTTCGTATTCGCCGCGACCGAGCACATCGGCGGCGGCGCGATTGAACCGTTCTTCGAGAATCGAGAAACCGCCCGCCGCCAGGAGGGCCAGCCCGGCCAGCCCCCAAACGACGAACGCGACCTTACGCTTGAAAGCCATCAATTGTCTCCTTTCCCGCCGCCATGCATTCCATGTCCGCCGCCCGGCGCCATACCGCCTGCGCCGCGTGCCACGACGGGCATGAGCAGAGTCACCTCACCTGCCTTCTCGAAGGTCAGCGTCACCTCGGTGATGTCGCCTTCGGCGAGCGGACCGGCAAGTTCCATGAACATGATGTGGTAGCCGCCGGGCTTCAGCATCACCGTTTCGCCTGCCGGGATCATCAGCCCGTCCTCGAGTTCACGCATTTCCATGACGTCACCTTTCATCGTCATCTCGTGCACCTCCATTCGGGCGGCGGCGGGCGATGTGGCCGCGATCAGCCTGTCGTCGCTGTCACCGGTGTTGGTTATGGTCATGAAGCCGCCCGCAACCGGCTGGTTCGGCAGCGTGGCGCGCGCGAAGGGAGCAACGATCCGCAGTGCGCCCAGCGCCACGGCGTCGTCGCTTGCAGGGGTCATCCCTCCATGACCATGCGCGTGGTCGTTCATGGCCGCGACCAGAGTGATCTTCGGTGCCGGGTTCGGAACATCATGCGATCCGCTGGTGTCCGTCCAGTCGGCGGTCCCGTTCGCACAGGTCTGCACGGACGGGAAGAAGAGAACATCGCCGGTGCTCATTTGCGGGCCGACCGAACCTCGCAGCGTGAATTCGTCGTAGAACGCGTCAGGCAGGTCGCCGCCGGACCAGGTGACCGAAAGGACGCCCTCGGACATCATCGTCCCGTGATTGTCGTAAGGGGTCTCGTAGGCACCCGTCTCGGTCGACACCTCCCAACCTGCCTTCGGCATGGGCTTCACATTGTAAAAGCCGTCGGGAATTTCGATGCGGACGGCATTCGTGGCCTCGCCGTCACAGCCGTGCGGCACGCGCAGGGTGATCTTTGTCGTTGCTCCGGCTTCGACCTGTTGCTGTTCAAGCGAGGCATGGGCAAGGGCAAGGGCGGGCAAGAAGGAAAGGGCCGCTGCGGCGGCCAGGATGGTCTTTACGTACATGTCTGTCTCCGTTGGGAATACCGGCGCGAACGGGCAGCGCCCGAAACGCCGTCAAAGGCTGCCGGTCCGACGTTGCGGACCGGGTTGAACTCTCAGGGATCAGACCGTGTAGGGTGGCGCGCGCGCGGCACCATCAGTGCCGTACGTCTGGCATCCGGAAACGAGATCATGTCCGCCCCGGTTCTCGATAATGTGCGTAAGGCGCCACTCGGTGCCGGGCACGTCCGCCCGAGGCGCCTCGGGCAGCTTGTGACATATCGGGCAATGATGATCGTGAGAGGCTCCGGTCTCACCGCAGAACTCGGCCGTCCGTGCGCCAAGTGCCGCAATGGTGTGCGACCTTGCCATCGCGTCCCGGTCCGGCGCCATCATTTGCGCGGACACCACACTCAGCGCCGCGAACAGCGCGACGGCGAGAACGGGGGTGATCATGCGTGCGATGCGCCGAACCATGCCGAGATCATACACAAAACCGCCGGTTTGCAACACGCTCGTGCGCTGCATTGGCGGTGTCTGGCCGAGAAAGGCGGCCGGGTAGAAGCACCGGCCCGGAGTACAGTCCGCGATCCGGTTTGGCGGAACGCCCCGCCGCGCGCGACCTGGGTCGTTCCGCCGGTCCTTCAGTCCTTGGGGTCGATGCCGTTCTGCCGGGCGATGAAGTCGGCCAGCATGGGCACGTAACGATCGCCCTCGCCGGCGGCTTCCATCGCGGCGTAGGAATTCTTGACCGCCGATTGCACCGGATTCACCGCGCCGAGGGCCGTGCAGAGGTTGGTAAGGTAGCGCATGTCCTTGTGGCCGTTCGAGATGGCAAACTTGTGGGCGTTCTCGTCATGCTCGAGCGTCCATTTCATGAAGGTCTCGTAGAACCCGTTCGACAGGCGGCCCGGACGGATGACGCTGTCGAACTGTTCGGGCGTCAGGCCGGAGAGGCGGGCGATGGCCAGCGCTTCGGAATAGAGCGCGCCGTAGCCCATCGCGAGGAAGTTGTTCAGAAGCTTCATCTTGTGGCCGAGGCCGACCTCGCCCAGGTGGACGACGACACCGGCCCAGGTGTCGAGCACCGGCTTGATTTTCTCGAAGACCTCCGGGCTGGCGCCGACCATCGTGTCGAGCGTGCCTTCCCAGGCCTCTTTCGGCGTGCGGGCGAGGGGGGCGTCGGCAAGGTGGCCGCCGGCGGCTTCGATCTCGGCCTTCAGCGTCAGCGTCGAGACCGGGTCGGAGGTCGAGCAATCGATGATGATGGCGCCGGGGCGGAGACCTGCGAGAAGGCCGTTTTCGCCGCGGATGTTCGCCTCGACCTGCGGCGAGCCCGTGACGCAGAGATGGATGATATCGGATTGTTCGGCGATTTCCTTCGGGGATTTCGCCTCGGTCGCGCCGCGCCCGATCAGGTCGTCGACCGCGTCGCGCTTGCGGTGCGCCATGGTGACGAGGGGGTATCCACTTTCGACGATGTTTTTCGCCATGCCGTGGCCCATGAAGCCGACGCCGATGAAGCCGATGGTTGGTTTGGTCATGTGTTCTTCCCTTCGAGAAAGTTCTTCATGCGGGACAGCGCCTCGCGGATGTTGTCCTGTGAATTGGCGTAGGAGAGCCTGATGTAGCCCTCGCCCAGGATGCCGAAATCGGGACCGCCGATGGTGGCGACGCCGGGGCCTTCGAGGAGGTCGGACGCCAGTTGCTTGGCCTTGCGGCCGGTGTCCTTGATGTTGGGCAAGGCGTAGAAGGCGCCCTTGGGCACGATGCACGAGACGCCGTCGATGTCGTTGAGGAGATCGACGACGAGTTTCCGGCGGGCGTCAAACTCGGCGACCATGCGCGCCACCTCGTCCTGCGGACCGGTCAGCGCTTCGAGGGCGGCGTATTGCGAGGGCGCGTTGACGCAGGACCAGGCGTTGACCGCCAGCTTGCGGGCCTTGTCATAGAGCCCGTCGGGCCAGACCGAGTAGCCCAGCCGCCAGCCGGTCATGGCATAGGTCTTGGACCAGCCGTTCAGGAGGATCAGGCGGTCGCGGATTTCGGGGTAGGCAAGAAGGGTGACGTGTTCCTCGCCGTCATAGAGCATCTGGTCGTAGATCTCGTCGGACATGATGGCGACGTCCGGGTGGTCGGCAAGACCCGCCACCAGCTTGTCGACTTCGGCCTTGGGCGTGACGCCGCCGCAGGGGTTGGCGGGCGAGTTCACGATTATGAGGCGGGTCTTCGGCGTGATGAGCGCGAGCGTTTCCTCGGCCGAGAAGGCGAAACCGTTCTCCTCGCGGATCGGGATCGGGATCGGTGTCGCGCCGGTAAACTCGATCATCGAGCGGTAGATCGGGAAGCCGGGATCGGGGTAGAGGATCTCGGCGCCGGGTTCGCCGAACATCAGGATCGCGGCGAACATGGTGATCTTGCCGCCGGGGACGATCAGGACATTGTCGGGGTTCACCTCTTGTCCGAAGCGGCGGTGGAGGTCGGCAGAGACGGCTTCGCGCAGTGCCGGGATGCCGGTGGCGGGGGTGTAGCCGTGGTGGCCGTCGCGGATCGCCTTGATCGCGGCCTCGGTGATATTGGCTGGCGTCGGGAAATCGGGTTGGCCGATGCCGAGGTTGATCACGTCCTTGCCTTGCGCGGCGAGGGCGCCCGCGCGGGCGAGAACGGCGAAGGCGTTTTCCTCGCCGATGCGGTCGAAGCCGGGGATGGTGTGAAGCATGGGGTGTCTCGCGGTATGGTCAGCGTTGGCGTGTTGCCGATGAGGCCGGGGGAGCGCTGCTCCCCCGGACCCCCTCGGAGTATTTCGAAAAAGAAGAAGGCCGGGATTGTGGCAAGGCCATGCGCGCCCTCAGTATGTTGCCCGCCCGCCCGAGATGTCGAAGACGGAGGCGGTGGTGAAGGAGCATTCCTTCGACGAGAGCCAGGCGACCATGTTGGCGATCTCCTCGACCTCGACGAAGCGGCCGCGCGGGATCTTCGAGAGCATGAAGTCGATGAATTCCTGGGTCAGCTGTTCCAGGATCGGCGTGTTGGCCGCGGCCGGCGTGACGCAGTTCACGGCGATATCGAAGGTCGCCAGTTCCTTGCCGATGGCCTTGGTGAAGCCGATGACGCCGGCCTTGGAAGCGGCGTAGTGCGAGGCCTTGGGATTGCCTTCCTTGCCGGCGACCGAGGCGATGTTGACGATACGGCCGTAGTTGCACTCTTTCATGCCGGGGATCACCGCCTTGTTGGTGTGGAACGTGCCGGTCAGGTTGATCGCCATGACCTGATCCCAGGTGGCGGTGTCGTAGTCTTCGACATTCCCCACCGGGCCGGCGATACCGGCGGAATTCACCAGGATGTCGATCTTGCCGAAAGCCTTGAGCGTCGCGTCGCGGGCGGCCTCGACCGATGCCCAGTCGCTGACGTCGACATGGTAGGGCAGGGCGTCGCCGGGCAACGTATCGGCGGTCGCACCGGCCTTGACGTCGTCCATGTCCCAGATGGCGATGCGCGCGCCGTTGGCGGCAAGCCGGTGTGCGACGGCAGCGCCGATGCCCTGCGCGCCGCCGGTGACGACGGCGACCTGCCCGTCGAGATCGTATCTGTTCATTTCATTCTCCCATAACGTCTCGGGGGACGATTGCGCCCCGGTGCTGAACGACCAGGGCCGCCAGTTCGTGACCCTGCCTGAGTGCTTCCGCCCGGTCCGCGCCGGTCAGCCGGGCGGCAAGGTAGCCGCCGTTGAAGCTGTCGCCCGCCGCGGTGGAGTCGACCACTTTCGGCGCGGGCGCGCAAGGCGGTGCGGAGCCGCCGTCGAGCGGTATCGGTCCTTTTGCGCCGCGCTTGAGCGCACCGTCGGTGACGCCCCATTGGGCGAGGCGGGCGATCACGGCGATTTCGTCCGCATCGCCGAAAAGCGCCATCTCGTCGTCGACGCTGGGCAGGCCGATATCCGTCATCCGCCAGGCGCGCTCGATCGCGTCCTGCGCTGTGGTTTCATCGGGCCAGAGGGCGGGGCGATAGTTGGAATCGAAGGCGATCTTGGTGCCGGCATCGCGCAGGCCCGCCAGGCCGTCGAAAAGGCGGTCGCGGTCGTCCGGCGCCAGGATCGCCAGCGTGATTGCCGAGAGGTAGAGCGTGCCGGTGCCGGCAAGGCCGGCGAGATCCAGTGCCGGGGATTGAAAGAGTGTGCGCACCGCTGCGCGGTCGCGCCAGTAGAGGAAAGAGCGCTCGCCCGCCGCGTCGGTGGAGATGGCGTAGAGTCCCGGCATCCGGTCCGGGCTGCGCAGGACGAGATCGGTGGCGAGGCCTTCGCGGTCCATCAGGGCAACGATCCGGTCCGACAGCTTGTCCTTCCCGAGCTTGGTGGCGTAGGCGACGGATAACGCGGGCGCCGACCGCTTGAGGTAGACGCTGGTATTGAAGGTGTCGCCAGCGAAGCCGATGCCGGCGGTATCGGGCGTGGCGTCGTTCAGCGACAGTTCCACCATCACCTCGCCCAGGCAGATCACGTCATGGCGCATGGACGGGTCTCCGCTTGCCCTCGCGCCACCAGATCAGCAGGCCCGAGGCCACGATGATGGCCGCGCCGAGGAGCGTCGCGGCGTCGGGCAGATGGCCGAAAAGCAGGTAGCCGCCGATGCTCATGTAGAGGATGAACACGTAACCGAAGGGCGAGAGCACGCCTGCCTCGGCGTGCAGATGGGCGCGCGAGAACATCTCGTGCCCGGTCCAGGCCCAGAGTCCGATGCTGATCATGCCGGCCCATTCGAGAGCCGTGCCGGGTGTCTGCCAGGTCCAGAGGACGAAGGGGAGAAGCACGATGGTGCCGAGCGCGCCCATGTAGAGCTGCATCGTCTGCGGCGTAATCCGGCCGGCCATCTGGCGGGTGAGGATCGAGAACAGCGCAAGCCCGCAGGCATTGGCGAGGATCAACAGCGTCGCCCAGTGGAAACCCTCGCCAAAGGGGCGGATCACCACGAGCACGCCGATGAAGCCGAGGAGCACGGCGGCAAGGCGCCAGGGGCCGACCTTCTCACCGAGCAGCGGAATCGCCAGCAGCGTCACGAGGATCGGCGCGGTGTTCATGATCGTCGAGGTGACCGACAGCGGCAGGTAGTTCAGCGCGATGAAGTTCAGCACGGTCGCCAGCAGAAGCAGCCCGCTGCGCAATGTCACCAGCAGGAGGTCGCGCCGATCGATGACCGAGAAGAACTGACCGTGGCGCAGTCCGTTCCCAACCGACAGCCCGAAGGCGACAGCATAGCGGAAGAAGGCGAGTTGCATGGCCGGAATGCCGCCCACGACCAGCCATTTGACGGTGGTGTCCGTCAGCGCGAAGAACGCCCAGGCGCTGAGCATCAGCACGATGCCCAGACCTGTGCGGTCGTCGCGTGCCTGCGCCGTCAGCGTCGCCACGTCAGCCCTTGAACCAGCGGGCGAAACTGTCGACCATCTGGGGCACCATGTCGTCTCCGTGACCGTCGTCGACCGCGCGGCCAAGTGCATTTTTCGCACATTTGGCCATGATCGACTCCGCTCCGAAATCACTGGCCATCTTGTCGTAATAGCTTATGTCTTTCAGCCCGTTACGGGCGATGAAGGCCAGCTTCATCGGGTCGCCGTCGATGGCATATGCCTTGACGAAATCCATCATTCCCGAGTGATTGGGCCCGGCGGCAAGCACATCGTAAAGCGACTGGCGCGGAACGCCGGCCACGTCGCACATGGCAAAGGCTTCGGACATGGCGTTGGCCGTGGTCATGGCGAAGAAGTTGTTGATCAGCTTGATCGTATGGCCCGAGCCGAGCGGGCCAAGGTGGAAGATGTTCTCGCCCAGGTCTTCCAGGATCGGATAGACCTTGTCGTAGGTCGCCTTGTCGCCGGCGGCCATGATGTTCAGAAGGCCGTCCTTGGCGTGGCTTGGGGTCCGCCCCAGGGGCGCGTCGAGCATGGTGGCGCCCGCGTCGGCGACTTCCGCGCCGAGGGCGACGGTCGAGCCGGGCAGCGATGTGCCGAAGTCGATGACGGTCTTGCCGGCGGCGAGGCCCGCGATCACGCCGTCCGGTCCGCGCATCCGGGATTCGACGTGGTCGGAGGTTCCCATGCAGAGCATCACGATGTCGGAGGCTTCCGCCACTTCGCGGCCGCTGGAAGCCTCGGTGGCGCCGCGCGCGATTGCCGCGTCGATGCCGGTGCGGTTGACGTTGGCGAGCGCGGTGACGGCGTAGCCCTTGTCCTGAAGCCGCCCGACCATGGCCGAGCCCATGAGGCCAAGGCCGATGAAGCCGATGTGGGGTTTCGTCATGATAATCCTCCTGTGTCTTCCAGCGCGATGTCGGCGGCGATGCGGCCCAACTCGTCGCTGCATTTGGCGCCGGATCCGTTGCCGGCGGCGGCGATGGTGAGGCCGGGGGCGAGACGGCGAATTTCGGGAATTCGATCCTCGCTCCATGTGGTCACGCATGGGCGGTGCGTTCGGCTTTCGAAGTGAAGAGCGGGGATCACCTCGCAGATTCGTGTGGTGAGGTAGTCGGCGATTTCCGCGCTGCCGCCCGAGCGGAACCAGTCGTTGATCGCATCCTTGCCGTGAAGTTCCACGTCTTCGGGGTCGCCGCCGAGTTTCAGCCAGAGCTTGCCATCTGCGTAAGCGATCGGCGGCAGGATGTAGATGTCGTCGGGGCTTTCCATGACGATCGACGGCATGTTGCCGAGGCGCCGGGCCTCTGCCGGGCCGATCTCGTGAAACGCGACGGTGCGGGCGTAGACCTCGAGGCGTTTGTCGCGGCCGAGCAGGCTGTCGGTCCAGCCGCCTGCCGCGACGATGACCTGGTCGGCGTCGATGGTTTGCGAGGCGGTGGTCACACGGCCTTCCGCGACTTTGACGGCCTCTTCGGGAACAATCTTCGCGCCATGCCTGCGCGCGGCCTCGGTCTGCGCGGCGACAAGGCGGCGGGGGCTGATATGGCCTGCCTCGCGGGGCTCGTAGACGCCGGAGAAGCCGTCGGGCACGGCGAGGAACGGAAATGTCCGGGCGATGCCGTCGGCGTCGAGGTCTTCGAAGCCGATGTCCAGTCCCTGTCGGGCGGCGGCGATGGCGGCCATGTAATCCGGGCCGCCAGCCAGCAAGGCGCCGGCTTCGGAGAAGAACTGGATACCGGATTCGGCGGCGATCTCGGGGTAGCGCCCGATGGCGGCGGTGGAAGCGCGTGCGAAGAAGGGTCGGCGGTCGTTTTTCCGGGTGATCCGGCCTTCGTCGTAGTGCGATGCAAAGCTGCCCTTGTGATCGGCGAAATCGCCCGGCACCTCGTCGGGGCCGATCAGGGTCACATCCGCGCCCGCCTTGGCAAGGTGGCGCGCGGCGGCGCTGCCGATCAGACCCTTTCCGACGACGGCTACCCTCATTGGGCGGTTCCGAAGGCGCGAGAGGCGAGACCCTTCTGGACCTCGTAGATCGAGCCGCCCCTTTCGGGCTGAGGCTGCGGGATACGCACCGGGATGTTCTTGAGGCGCGGGTTCAGCGTCGGCTTGCCGCAAAGCAGGCGGCTGTCATAATCCTCGATCCCGTCCCATTTCGTCAGCGAGCCCATGATCGGAAAGGCATCGGCTGCCATCATTTCGTAGAACAGGATACGGCGCGCGCGGTTCGAGGTGTTGACGGCCGAGCCGTGGACGATGCGCCCGTGATGGATGCTGATCGAGCCTGCAGGTCCGGTCAGTTCGACCGCGTCCTTCATGTCGAGGCCGACATCCGAGGGCACGAAGCCGCCAGCGAAGACGCCGTTCGAATGGTGGTCGTAGACCGGACCCTTGTGCGAGCCGGGGAAGACCATCAGGGGGCCGTTCTCGTGGGCCATGTCGTCGATGATGACACCTATGGCAAGGATGTCGTCATTGGTGTGCGGATAGAAGGCATAGTCCTGGTGCCATTCCACAGCGGCGCCGTAACCGGCTGATTTCATGTTGAGCTTCGTGGTGTGCAACCGGATATCGGGGCCGACCAAGTCGCGCGCGGGGGCCAGGATATGGTCGGAGCGGAGCAATTCGTTCACCGGCTCGGAGATCGTGTGCGGCAGCTTGATGCGGCGGATGCGCGGATCGTCGGGCCGGTGGCTGTCTTCGAGGTCGAGCCGGTCGTTCGATGCGGTCATGCCGCGGGCCTCGTCCTCGAAACGGGCGATTTCGGCGCGGATGCGGTCGATCCATGCGTCGGGCAGGTGGCGTTCCAGCACGAGATAGCCGTTGTCGTTGTAGAAGGTGATCTGGTCGGGAGAGAGGACTTCGCTCATGCGGTGGTCTCCTTCGGGCGGAGGGCGTCGAGTTGGGGCAGGATCACGCTGCGGTCGGGCGTCAGGCCTGTGTAGATGCGGAAGGTTTCGATCGCCATGAAGCGGAAGAGGTCGAAGCCGGAGAGTATCGTCAGGCCCTTGGCGGCGGCGTCGGTCAGAAAGGCGGTGTCGGTCGGTGTGTAGACGGCATCGAAGGCCCAGTCCTGCGAGGTGACAAGCGCCGGGTCGAAGGCGGTGCCGGGATGGCCGCCCATGCCGAGGGCGGTGGCGTTGACAAGGCCTGTTGCGGTGCGGATGGCGTCCGGGGCGTCCTGAATCGGGACGGCTTCGACGGGCCGACCCGCCATCCGGGCGAGGTCTTGCGCGGCGTCGAAGTTCAGATCCCAGACGGTGACCTTGCGCGCACCAAGGCGGATCAGGGCTGGCACGATGGCTCGGCTGACGCCGCCCGCGCCCGCAACGGCGACCTCGCCCGGACCACGGTTCTTGAACACGGTCTGCCAGGCGGCGATGAAGCCAAGGTAATCGGTGTTCCAGCCAGAGAGATCGGGGGTGAAGAGCAGGAGGTTGGAGGCGCCCAGATGAGCGGCGGCCTTGTCCATCCTGGAGCCTGCATACTCGGCGGCCTCGGTCTTGTGCGGGTGGGTAACGCTGACGCCGGTCCAGCCGTCCTGCCGGAGCATGTCGACGGTTGTGGTGAAGTCGAAACCTTCGTCATGCTCGGTGTCGATGGGGGTGAAGTCGAGCGCCATGCCCTCGGCCTTGCACATGATGTCGAGCGCCCTCGGCAGGCGCGTGCGGCTGATATTGCCGCCGATCAGGCCGCATCTGAGGGTCGTGGTCATGCGGCAAGACCTTCGGGCCAGGTGGCTTTCTCGATATCCAGCGTCGCGGCCAGCGTGGCGCGGCCCGAGCGGGCGTCGTTCAGCGGCATTTCGGCGCCTGCGATGACGCGGGCGAAGTGTTCAAGCTGCAGGATCAGCGGCAGGCCGTCGCCTGCGGGGTGCTCTTTTGGCGTGGGCGCTTGAGACCAGTCATAGGCGCCGGACCAGACGCGCAGCGAGGGAAACTCGACCGCGCCTTTCGTGCCCGAGATGCGAAGCGAATCCTGGCCGGTATGCGCGATGTTCGGGTTCTCGCCCGTACCGTGCTCGAACCCCCAGGGGGACGGCGTGGTGTCGGCGAAGGTCACGCTGGCAGTCGGGCCCGAGGCGAAGCCAAGGACAGCGGCACCGGATTCGACGCGGCCTTCCTGCCGGACCGGCTGAGCGCCGAGACCGGCGACGCGGGTGATGTCGCCGAAGAGAAAGCGCATGAGATCGACTTCGTGACTGACGTTCATGTGGACCGGCGCGCCGTCGCGGCCTTTTCGCCAGCCGACGTCGAAATAGCCGTCGGGCTTGCGGACGTTCCAGATCGAGGTGGCGACGACGGGCCGGCCGATCGTGCCCGCGTCGAGGATCGCCTTCAGTGCAGTGACCCTTGGGTGAAAACGGCGGTGATGACCGGTCAGGATATGGATGTCGGCCGCATCGGCTGCCGCGATCATACGGTCGACCGAGGCGAGATCGGGGGCGAGCGGTTTCTCGATCAGCGCGTGCCAGCCACGGCGGGCGGCCTCGGCAAGGGTCGCCTCGTGGTCCTGGGTCGGTGTGGCGATGACGATGCCGTCGGCCTCGATGTCGAGGTCGCGGACCGTATCGAAGCGGGGCGCGTCGGCAAGGTTCCCCGTCGCCGGGTTCGGATCGACGATGGCGGCGAGCGTCAGGTCGGGATGCTCGGCGATATGCAGGACATGGCGGCGGCCGATGGCGCCTGCGCCAGCGACGACAAGACGGGTCACATCACCGCCCCGATCTGCCAGGGCACGAATTCATAGTCGCCAAGGCCCTGGGCTTCGGACTTGGACGCCTCGCCCGAGGCGACGCGTAGAAACATCTCGTAAATCTCGCGGCCCTTGGATTCCACGGTGGATTTGCCCGTCAGGATGTCGCCTGCGTTCACGTCCATGTCCTCGATCATCCGGGTGTACATTTCCGAGTTGGTGGCAACCTTGATCGTCGGCGCGGGCTTCGAGCCGAAAGCCGAACCGCGGCCGGTGGTGAAGCAGACCAGGTTGCAGCCGCCGGCGATCTGGCCGGTGACCGAGGCCGGGTCGTAGCCGGGGCTGTCCATGAAGGTAAAGCCTTTCGCCCGGACGGGTTCGGCGTATTTGTAGACGCCGGTCAGCGGCGAGGTGCCGCCCTTGGCCGCCGCACCGAGCGATTTTTCGAGGATGGTGGTCAGACCGCCCTTCTTGTTGCCGGGCGACGGGTTGTTGTCCATCGAGCCCTTGTTGCGCGCGGTATAATCCTCCCACCAGCGGATCAGTCCGACCAGACGTTCGCCGACCTCGGTGCTGACCGCGCGGCGGGTCAGCAGGTGCTCGGCGCCATAAATCTCGGGGGTCTCGGCCAGCACGCCGGTCCCGCCCTGCGCGGTAAGGAGATCGCAGGCATAGCCAAGCGCGGGGTTCGCCGTGATACCCGACCAGGCGTCCGAGCCGCCGCACTGAAGCGCCACCGTCAGTTCGGAAGCCGGGCAGGGGGTGCGGCGCGCCTGGTTGGCGATGGGCAGCATCTGGCGGACCTTCTCGATGCCGGCTTCGATGGTTCTGCGAAGCCCCGCCACATTCTGGATGTTCATGGCGTGAAACAGCGGACCCTGTTTCAGACCGTAGGCTTCCAGAAGCCAGTCGATCTGGTTCATTTCGCAGCCCAGGCCGACCATCAGGACGCCGGCGTGGTTCGGATGGCGGGCATAGCCCCACATGACGCGCTGAAGCGCCTCGAAACCATCGCCCGAGCCAGCCATGCCGCACCCGGTGCCGTGGACGAAGGCCACGACCCCGTCGACATTGGGATAGTCGGCCAGTTCCTCGGGACCGAATGCATCGGCGATGCGGCGCGCGGCGGTGGCCGAGCAGTTCACCGAAGTCACCACGGCGATATAGTTGCGCGTACCGACCGAACCGTTCTCGCGGCGGTAGCCCATGAAAGTGTCGCGCTTGTCTTCGGGGACCATCTCGACAGGCCGCAGGTCGGTGCCGAATTCGTAATCCATGTTCGTGTTACGGAATTCGGTGTTCTGGGTGTGGACGTGCGTACCGGGGGCGATGTCTTCGGAGGCGTATCCGATGATCTGGGCGTACTTGCGGATCGCATCCCCCTTCGGGATCGCGGCAGTCGCGATCTTGTGGCCCGAGGGGATGAGGGTCGCGGTCGAAGCTGTCTCGACCTGCGTACCCGCCTGCAGCGCACGGGTCGCTGTGACGACATTGTCGGAAGCATCGAGGCGGACGAAAAGTGGCGCGTCGGTCATGGTTTGCCTATGGTTTTGGGGGGCGTTCGCCTTGCGGGCCGCGCAGCAAGCGACCGGGGGCCTTGCCCCCGGATCCCCGGGATATTTGTGCCAGGTAGAAGCGGCATTTTCGGTTCGTGTCTCAGGCGCAGACGGGGGCGTCGGCGCTCCAGCGGTGGATGTCGATATGGGGCGCCTGGGCGAGTCGTGCGCGTGCATCTTCCCACATCTTTTTCCAGATGCGCCAGTCTTGGAGTTCTGTTTCCGGCCGGGCGCGCGAGCGCGCCACGAATTCCGGGAAATGGCCCCGGCCCGTCGGTTCGCCCGTCCGGTTGAAACGCAGGTCGAACGACCAGCGAATCCCGTCCGAGCGGTTGGGCAGCGAGGCGTGCGGTGTCATCGGGTGAAAAATCACCGCGCCACCTGATTTCACCGGAAGGGGAACGGCGCGATCGGGGTCGATGAACCCCTTGGCGATCGAGGTCTGGCGTTGCGGACAATGGGGCAGAAGCTGGGTCTTGTTCGGAATGACCTGGAGGCAGCCGTTCTCGACGGTGGCGTCGGTGACGGCAAGCCATACGGTGACCATCGTCGTGTCGTCGGCCTCTTCCAGCGCGACGGCGCGGTCCTGGTGCCAGTCGGTTCCGCCGATATGCGCACGCGCCTCGCCCTTGTGGAGGTTCGCCTCGGGCGGCTTGATCCGGACGTGCTGGATCGGGTTCGAGGTGATCTCGGGGCCGATCAGATCCTCGACCATGTCGAGCAGACGCGGCGCCGTGACCATGTCGAAGACCGCGGGGCCGAAGTGAAAGGGCGTATCGGCCTCGATCCGGTCGCCGGGCAGAGAGATGTCCATCGGCTGGAACCATTCCAGCCCGTCGCGGTAGGCCGTGACGATGTCGGTGGCGAAGTCTCCAGACGGCGACCGGCCCCAGCCTTCCAGCAGTCCGGCGAGAAGCGCGGCATATTCGGCTCTGACCCTGTCGAGAGTGGGCTGGTCAAGGACGTCGTCGACCACGAGAAAGCCGTCCGTCTCGAACCTTTCGATCTGTTCTGTCGAGAGCATGGCTGTCACCTAGTCGAGCAGGACTTCAATGATTGGCGGCCAGATCAGCAGGACCGACAGGGCCAGGAGCTGGATACCGATGAACGGAAGGAAGCCGCGGAAGATATCGGTCAGCGAGATATGCGGCGGGGCGACCGACTTGAGGTAGAAGGCGGCCGGTCCGAAGGGCGGCGACAGGAACGAGACCTGCATGTTCATGCAGAAGAGCACGCCGAACCAGACCGCGAGATACTTGGGCTGCAGTTCTCCCAGCAGACCTATCTCCTCGATCGGCAGGCGCTGCACGATGGGCAGGAACACGGGGATGATCAACAGGACGATACCGACCCAATCCATGAACGCGCCCATGAACAGAAGGATCAGCATCATCGTCAGCAGGATCAGCATGGTGGGCAGTTCCGCCCCGATGATCAGGTTTGCGACATAGGTCGGGCCGCCCGCGATGGTATACGCGCCTGCCAGCGCCGCGGCGCCGATGGTCACCCAGATGATCGTGCCGGTCGATTTGAGCGTGCGCATCAGGCTGTCCCAGACAAGGTCGTAGGACGCCTCGCCGCGCAGGATCGCGATGACGAGGACCGCGACCGCGCCCATGCCGGCAGCCTCGGTGATGCCGGTGATACCCCCGTAGATCGAGCCCATCACGACGCCGATAACGACGATGGGCGGCACCAGACCCTTGCCCATGTTCCAGCCGGTGCGGGTGCGGTCACGTCCGAAGGCGAAGAAGATGAGACCGAGCGAGATCGCAACCAGGCCGCCGAACCACCAGACGTAGTCGGGCGTGCCCCAGAAGATCGGATCGACCCCTTCGCGGACGGCGTTCTGACCGGTGACGGTGAAGAACAGCGCGCGAAGGAACAGGATGGTCGAGAAACCGGCCAAGAGGACGCTGAGGAAGGCGAGGAAGAGACCCAGTTTCTCGCGGCCGACCGGCTCGCCCGGAATCGGATCGGGCAGGGGGGCGTCTTCGGGGCGCAGCTGGGTGCGGATGATGATGTAGATGATGATGAACGAGGCCAGCATGAAGCCCGGAACGAAGGATGCGGTGAACAGCATCTTGATCGAGGTCTCGGTGATCAGGCCGTAGATGATCAGGACGATCGAGGGCGGAATCATCGTGCCCAGCGACCCCGAGGCGCAGATCGTACCGATCGCAAGATTCTGGTTGTAGCCCAGTCGCAGCATCTGCGGCAGCGCGATGAGGCCCAGAAGCACGACCTCGCCGCCGATGATGCCCGACATGGCGGCCATGATGACGGCCATGATCGAGGTGACGATGGCGATACCGCCGCGCGTGCCGTTCAGCCAGACGTTCAGGCTGTCGTACATGGACTTGGCGATGCCCGAGCGTTCAAGCAGCGACGCCATGAAAATGAAAAGCGGGATGGATATCAGAACATAGTCCGTCAACAGCCCGTAGATTTTCTGGGCCAGGATATTCAGCGGCCCCGATCCGGGCCGGCCTGTCAGCATGCCGTCGCCGAAGGTCCAGGGCTGCAGAAGCAGCGTCGGCTCGAACTTCATCACGAGGACCAGGACGGCGAGGATCGCCGATGCCAGACCAAGCGGCATTCCGATGGCCAAGAGGACCAGTAGGCCCAGCATCAGGACCATGGAGATCGTTCCGATATCCATCAGCGGGTATCCCTTCCCTGGATTGACCCGCGGGTCACGTCGAGTTCGCCGGTGCCGTCGGCGCCGACAGCAGCGCGAAGCCTTGCAAGCTCGTCGGCGTCGATGTCGTCGGCGGCCGTGTGAATTACCGGTTCGGCATTCCAGTCCGAGATCAGGTTGATCACCGCCTGGATGGCCACGAGAGAGATCACGATCAGCACCATCATCTTGAGGGTCGCCGGGATGGGCGGATCGAAGGCTGTGCCGAAGGTCTCCCATCGCATGAATTTCTGGAACGCCTCGCCGTAGCCGCCATAGATCAGGAAGAAGGCGAAAAGCACGATCAGCCCGGTCGAGATGCAGTCGAACGTCCGCTGCAGCCAGCGCGGGCAGACGTCGTAAAGCAGGAAGATCCGGATATGGCTGCGCTGCTGCATGGCGTAGAGGCCGGCGAGCAGAAACACGAACCCGGCGAGCCAGAGTGACAGTTCATTGGCCCAGAGCGTCGGGCGCTCGAAGACATAGCGCAGCACGACCTCGTAGATCATGACGCTGGTCAGCAGGACGACAAGCATCATGGTGACACGGCCCAGGAAGACGGCCACGCGGTCGAGCCGGGTCCAGTCTTCGAATTCCATTGGTGCACGGCGGACGGTGGCGACGCCGATCAGGAAGAAGATCGGTGTAAGGATCAGCGCAGCATAGTCGATGATGTCGCCGAACGTGCCGATCGGAGTCATGTCCGGCGTCACGTCGGTTCTGCCGAACTGCGCCGCGAGTTGTCCGTTCTCGGGACCGAAATCCAGGATGAAAGCCGGAGCGTGCCAGACCATCCATCCCGAAACCAGACAGAAGGCGAGCGGCACGAGCCATTCGATCAGCGTTGCCTGTTTGTGTTCCATGACGCCCCCCTGATTTTCCCGCGGCCGTCCCGTCGGGAAAGCCGGAGCGAAAAAAATGGCGGGCCGGAATCTCCGGCCCGCCGGTCGAGCGATGTTATTCGGTGATCACGCCGATGTCTTTCAGGAACTCCAGGTGGCTGGCGACAAGCGCCTCGGCTTCCGGAGTGGTCGCGAACTCGGGCCAGCTGGCCTGAGCAGCGGCCTTGAACTTGGCGCGATCTTCGGGCGACCAGTCGTAGATCGAAACGCCTGCGGCGCGCAGTTCGTTGGCGGCCTGGGCGTTGGCGACGTCACCCGACATGGCCTGGCGCAGCGCCAGCTTTTCCATGGCGACTTCCATGATCCGGCGGTGATGCTCGGGCATTCCGTCCCAGACGGCCTTGTTGCAGGCCAGATGGTCGGACGGCATCGAGTGGAAGCCGGGGTAGGTGGCGTGCTTGGCGATGTCGTAAAGACCCATCGACTTGTTGTTGGCGAGGATCGAGGCGTCTGCGCCTTCGATGATGCCGGTTTCAAGCGCGGTGAAGACCTCGGTGAAGTCCATCACGATGGGCGATGCGCCAAGCTTTTCGAAGATCTTGGTTTCCATGCCCGGAGGCGAACGGAATTTCCAGTCCTTGAAGTCTTCCGCGTTGCGGATCGGTTTGGTCGAGGACATGGCTTCCTGGCCCACGACCCACCAGCCGACAAGCTGCATGTCGTACTGGTTGTAGAGCTGCTGCGCGTCTTCGAGACCGCCGCCGATCAGAAGCCACGAAAGCTGCTGATAGGGGGTGTCGTAGCCGCCCATGATGTCGCCGACGAACTGGAAGGCCGGGTTCTTGCCGGTCTGGTAGGCGCCGCCGGTCATGTCGCAGTCAAGAATGCCGGTAGCCGCCGCGTCGAATGTCTCCACCGACTTCACGACGGAAGACGAATAGAACATCTCGACAGCGATTTCGCCGTTCGACATCGTCTGGATGTCGTCGATGAAAGCAGCCGCATTCTTTCCCGAGAGCGATTCCGGGGCGTAGTGCGTCTGAATACGAAGAGTGGTGGTCTGCGCCATGGCGGTCGTGCCAAGCAGCGCGATGGCACCTGCGGCGATCGCCGCGGTCTTAAGGAACGTCATGAATATCCTCCCTATCAGGTTGTTCCCGCGCCCTTTTGGGGGGCGTTCTTTCGAGTTGCGTTGCCACGGTATCAACCCCTGAAGCGAGTGCCAATCAAAAGTTGAAAAATTTCAAAATTTCGAAATTTCTGGAAATCGTCAAAATCCGATGCTAGCGTGCGCGGGTCTTCCGGGGAGGAAAATGCGCGTCGAGACGCCTGATATTTTCGCGGATTTGCAGCAAAAGCTCATGAATGCCGCATTCCGGCCCGGCGAGAAGATCAAGCCCGCCGAGTTGCAGGACGTCTATGGGTGTTCGGCGAATACGATTCGCGAAATCCTTCTGCGACTGACCAATGTCGGCCTCGTCACCTTCGAATCGCAGCGCGGTTTCCGGGTCGCCAGCGTCTCGCAGGAAGACCTGAACGACATCACCCGATTCCGCATTCTTCTGGAACAGGACGGCGCGGTTCGGTCCATGCGGCTGGGCGGCGTGAAATGGGAAGCGAATCTGAACGCCGCGCATCACGCGCTGGTTCACATCCAGCATCGCATCTTCCGCGAGAACGAAGTGCAGGAGAACCTGAAACTCTGGTCAGAGGCCGAGCGGTTCTTTCACGAAACCCTGATCTCGGCCTGCGATTCGAAAATCCTGCGGGCGACCTATGCGCATGTGTACCTGCGGTTTCGTCAGCAGATTCTGAACATCGAACGCGACTTCAGGGACAGCTACTTCGAGACGATCACGCGTGAGCATGAGCAGATCCTCGAGGCGGCGCTTTCTCGCGACGAGGAAGCCTGCCGCGACGCGATCTACCGCCACCTTCGCCGCAATATCCGGGAGTGATGCCGGTGCGGTCAGCGTTTCAGGTCATCCGCGATGTAGGTCTCGACGATCTGGCGGAAGTTGTCCTCGGCGCGGAACCCGAGCGCCAGGGCGCGTTCGGGCGCGAAATCACGGGCCCAGCCTTCGACGATCTGCATGATCTGCGGGTCCGGCTTGTCCTTGATCAGCGCGACGGCGTCATCGCCCGCAACCTCGCGAAGCGCATCGATCTGTTCCTGCACCGTGCACGAGACGCCGGGCATGTTCAGCGCGCGGCGATGGCCGACCCTTTCGAGGTCGAGCGTGGCCGCATGGCGCAGGAAGCCGGCGGCAGAGCGGGGCGAGGCGTGCCAGTGGCGGACGTCGCGGGACACGGGCAGGACGGCCTCGTGACCGTTGAGCGGTTCGCGGATGATGCCCGAAAAGAAACCCGACGCGGCCTTGTTCGGCTTGCCGGGGCGCACGCAGATCGTGGGCAGGCGGATCGACAGTCCGTCAAGGAAGCCCTTGCGGATGTAGTCGGTGAGCATCAGCTCGGAAATCGCCTTCTGGGCGCCGTAAGAGGTCCGCGGGGCGGACAGGAACTCGTCATCGATCTTGTCGGGGAACGGCGCACCGAAGACCGCGATGGACGAGGTGAACACGATTCGCGGCCTGTAGGCGCCGCCCGATGCCTCGGCTTCGGCGCGGAACGCTTCCAGGAAGTCGCGGAAAGCCGTCATGTTGACGTTCCAGCCCAGGTCGAAATCCATCTCGGCCTCCCCCGAGACGATGGCGACCAGGTGGAAGACCAGATCGGGACGGCCCGCGGCAAGGCGGCGAATCGCCCCCCTGTCGGTGACGTTGCCGGGGATCTTCTGGGCCGCAGGCGCGCCGCCGTCGGTCGGAAACGCCATATCGAACAGCGTTATTTCGTCGCCAGCGTGCAGCGGGTCGGCTGCCAGCGAGTGGGCCAGCTTCTGGCCGACCATGCCGCCGCCGCCGATGATCAGGATTTTCGCCATGTCGTGTCCTTCCGATTCACGGCGCCAGCGCGCCGGTTTGGAAGCGACCCTAGAATTTCATCGAGGCTTCCACTAGGGGCTAAACGCAGGGAGGAGATCCGCGCCCCGCGCGGATCCGCAACAGCAGGACAGGATTACGGAAAATGAGCGGACGGCTGACAGGGAAACGCGCGCTGCTGACGGCGGCGGGCCAGGGAATAGGGCGCGCCACGGCGCTGGCGATGGCCCGCGAGGGCGCCGAGGTTTTCGCGACCGACGTGAACGCCGAGGCGTTGGCCTCGCTCGCGGCCGAAGCGGGCAGCGGCGTGACCACCTTCGCACTGGATGTGCTGAACGACGACAGCGTCCGCGAGGGCGTGGCGCGGGCCAATCCCGACGTCCTGTTCAACTGCGCCGGCTTCGTTCACAACGGCACGATCCTGGATTGCACCGACGACGAATGGGACTTCGCGTTCGATCTGAACGTGCGCGCGCAGTTCCGGACGATCCGGGCCGCCCTGCCGGGCATGCTGGAGCGTGGCGCCGGGTCGATCGTCAATATCGCGTCGGTGGCGTCTTCGGTGGTCGGCGTGCCGAACCGGTTCATCTACGGCACCTCCAAGGCCGCGGTTATCGGGCTGACGAAATCGGTCGCTCGCGACTTCGTGACGAAGGGCGTGCGCTGCAACGCGATCTGTCCCGGCACGGTCGACAGTCCGTCGCTGCACGACCGCCTGCGGGCGACCGGGGATTACGAGGCGGCGCTGCGCGCCTTCAAGGAACGCCAGCCGATGGGCCGGATCGGGACGCCCGAGGAAATCGCCGCACTCGCGGTCTACCTGGCCTCGGACGAAAGCGCCTATGCGACCGGCCAGGCATTTGTCGTCGATGGCGGCTGGACAGCCTGAACCTTGCGGAACAACATGTTGAAAAAACGAAGGGAAGAACAATCATGAAACTTGTGCGCTATGGAAATGCCGGTGAGGAAAAGCCGGGTCTGATCGATGCCGAGGGAACCCTGCGCGACCTGTCGGGCGAAGTCGGCGACATTACCGGCGACGTGCTGGGCGACGATGACCTGGAGCGTCTGCGCGGGCTTGATCACTCCGCGCTGCCGGCGGTCTCGGGAAATCCGCGCCTTGGTCCCTGCGTCGGTGCGATCGGCAAGTTCCTGTGCATCGGGCTCAACTACTCGGACCACGCCGCCGAAACCGGCGCTGCGATCCCCGAGCATCCGATCCTGTTCTTCAAGGCCAACTCGGCGATTGTCGGGCCGAACGACGACGTGGTGATCCCGCGCGGTTCGACCCATTCGGACTGGGAAGTGGAACTGGGCGTCGTGATCGGCACCAAGGCCAAGTATGTCTCCGAGGCCGACGCGCTGAACCACGTTGCAGGCTACTGCGTGATCAACGATGTCTCCGAGCGTCATTTCCAGACCAAGCTGACCGGGCAGTGGACCAAGGGCAAGTCCTGCGACACCTTCGGTCCGACCGGTCCCTGGCTGGTGACCCGCGACGAGGTGCCGGATCCGCAGGCGCTGGGCATGTGGCTGGACGTGAACGGCAAGCGCATGCAGACCGGAAACACCGCCACGATGATCTTCACCGTGGCCCAGATCATCAGCCACATGAGCCAGTTGATGACGCTGCATCCGGGCGATGTGATCTCGACCGGGACGCCCCCGGGCGTCGGGATGGGCATGAAGCCCACGCCGGTCTACCTGAGGAAGGGCGACGTGATGGAACTGGGCATCGACGGCCTGGGCCAGCAGCGCCAGGAGGTGGGCGAGGATGCCTGACAAGCCGCGACTTCTTCAGATCGGAGACATCACCGAACGGATGCGGACCCGAATCGAGGCCGGCTTCGAGATCACGAAGCTTTTCGATCTGGAGGACCGGGCCGGGTTCCTTGCCGCCGAGGGAGCGGAGTTCGTGGCGGTCGCCACGGACGGTCACTGGGGTGTGCCCGGTGACGTGACCGAGGCATTGACGAACCTGAAGGTCGCGGCAAGCTATGGCGTCGGATACGACGCCATAGACGCCGACGGGCTTGCGGCCCGTGGCGTGCTGGTCAGCCACACGCCGGACGTCCTGAACGACGAGGTCGCCGATACCGCGATGATGCTTTGGCTGGCGGTCAGCCGCGAGTTGATTCCGGCAGAGCGCTGGGCCCGGTCGGGCGACTGGGAGCGCAAGGGCGCCTATCCGCTGACCCGCACGGTTCGCGGGCGGACCGTTGGCATCGTCGGGCTGGGCCGGATCGGCCAGACCATCGCGGAACTGGCCGGCGCCTTCGACGCGACGGTGATCTATCACGCGCGTTCGAAAAAGGACGTGGACCATGCGTTCTACCCGGACCTGGTGGAGATGGCGCGGGACGCGGATGTGCTGATCGTGATCACTCCGGGCGGCGCGGAAACGCGGCACATGGTCAGCGCCGAGGTGATCGACGCGCTGGGGCCGGAGGGCATCCTGATCAACGTCTCGCGCGGGTCGGTCGTGGACGAGGCGGCGCTGGTGGCGGCACTTCGCGACGGGCGTCTTGGCGGCGCGGGGCTGGATGTGTTCGAGGCCGAACCGAAGATCCCGGACGCGCTGAAGAGCATGCAGAACGTGGTGCTGCTGCCGCATGTGGGCAGTGGCACGGTGGAAACGCGCGCGGCGATGGGCGACCTCGTTTGCGCGAACCTGGAGCGCTGGCTGGCCGAGGGCAGGGTGGTTTCGCCCGTGCCGGAATGCCGGGCGCTGAACGGCTGACGGAGTTGATATGGCTGAGTTCGGGACGAGTGGGCTGCGCGGGTTGGCGGTCGATCTGACGGATGAATTATGCGCGACCTATGCGGCCGCTTTCGTCGCACTTCACGGGCGGGACGGCACGCTGCTGATCGGCCAGGACAGGCGCGAGAGCAGCCCGCGGATCGCTGCCGCCGTGGCGGCGGGTGCGCGTTCGGAGGGCGTTGATGTCGTCGATTGCGGCGTGCTGCCGACACCCGCGCTGGCGTTGGCGGCTGCCCGCGCCGGGGCGGTGGCGATCATGGTCACCGGCAGCCATATCCCCGCCGACCGCAACGGGCTGAAGTTCTATACCCGAGCGGGCGAGTTCACCAAGGCGGACGAGGCGCCGCTGCGCGAAGCGGTGGCCAGCCGGACGGCGCCGGCGATCACAAGCGTCGAGGTCGCGGCGGACACGGCGGCGCGGTCGGACTACGTGGCGCGCTATCTGGGCGGGTTCCCGGCAGGCGTGCTGAAAGGAAAGCGGATCGGGGTCTGGCTGCATTCCTCGGCGGCAAGCACTGTTCTGCCTGAGATCCTGGAAGGGCTGGGCGCGGCCGTCGTGGGACTGGGGCAGTCGGACGATTTCGTTCCTGTCGATACCGAGGCGGTCGATGCCGGGACCCGCGCGATGCTGGCGGGGTGGGTACGCGAGCATGCGCTCGATGCGCTGGTTTCGACCGATGGCGACGCGGACCGGCCGTTACTGGCGGACGACCACGGGCAGGTGATACCCGGCGATATCCTCGGGCCGATCACCGCGCGCTGGGCGGGGGCCGACGAGGTCGTGACGACGGTTTCCGCCAATACGCTCGTCGATCTGATGGGCGGTTTCCGGATGGTGACCCGGACCAGGATCGGCTCTCCCTACGTGATCGCGGCGATGGAGGCGCGTCCCGGTGCGAAGGTGGCGGGATACGAACCGAACGGCGGATTCCTGCTGGGCTGGGACATGGGCGGCGGCCTGGGCCCGCTGATGACGCGGGATTCGACGCTGCCGCTTCTGGCTGTTCTGGCAAGCGCGGCGGAGCGGGGCGTCGCGGTCTCGGCGCTGCTGGGCGACCTGCCGCAGCGGCGAACGGCGACGGACCGGCTGAAGGACATCCCCCGCGAGAAGTCGCTGGCGCTGGTCGAGGCGATCCTGGGCGGCGACCACTCGGTTCTGCCGGAAGGGCTGGGCGCGTTGACGCAGACCGACACTGCGGACGGCGCGCGGTTGACGTTTTCCTCGGGCCATATCGTGACGATCCGGCCGTCGGGGAACGCGCCGGAACTGCGGTGCTATGTCGAGGCCGAGAGCGACGCGGCGGCGGGCGCCTTGCTGGCGGATGCGTTGGAACGGCTGAAGGCGGCGCTTTCGTAGGCCGGCATCAGCCGCCTTCGGCGTCGCGGCGGGCGAGGGGCGCTGCCCCTCGCGCTCCCCGGAGTATTTCGGAAAAGAAGAAACTCAGGAGTTCGCCGTGCGGCCGTAGAGCCGCGCCATGATCATCGGTGTCAGATACATCGGGATCTGGTAGCAGCCGATGAAGATCAGGATCGGGTCGGTCACCTGCGCCGGCAGCGCCACGAGAAAAAGCGCGATGTTCCGGTTGCCTGCCTGGATCGAATGGCCGGCGACGCCGGTGAGGCGCCAGGCGATGATCTGAAGCGAGAAGTTGAGCGCCACGGCAAAGGCGAGCCAGAGCGCGACATTCTGCGGTTCGGACTTGAGCGCGGGGCCGAGCGCGGACATCAGGCCCACGACCACGATGCCGAGAACGATGGCGCTGGCCCCGTCGGTGGCGCGCAGGCGCTCGGGGTGGGTCTCGGGCCGGATCAGCCGGTTGGCGGCGAAGCCGAGCGCGACGGCCAGGCCTATGACGGCGATCAGGCGGAGCGCTGCGGCGAGGACCACGGCGGCGTTGCCGAGGCCGGGCAGCGCCCAGAGCACCGGCAGAACCGTCAGCGGGAAGAGCGCCGTGCCGAGGATCAAGACGCGCATCGGCGGAGCCGGGTCGTGGCCCATCAGTGCGGTGAAGTTCGGACTGCCGGTGACGGGCGGCGCGGCGAGGACAAGGACCAGCACGAGCGTCATCGCATGGCCGGCAAGCCCGAAGCCCAGGACAAGCGCCAGCGCGGCAAGGGGCAGGGCGACCTGGAAGGCGGCGACGACGCCAAGCGTCGTGCGCGCTTCGCCGAGGCTGCCGAGCGCGCGGGCAGGGCCGATCCTGACCGCCGACAGGAAGAGAAGTGCGGCTACGAGGTGCGGCAGCCAGGGTTTCAGCGCGAGCGCCAGGCCGTGCAGCGTCAGCCCGGCCAATAGGCCCGCCACGAGGCACAGTTTCGCGTGGCGGGCGGCAAGAAGCAGGAGGGGCAGGTCAGCCCCCCGGTCGCTGTCGGATGTTGTCCGGCAGCCAGGTGGCCAATTCGGGGAAGGCGATCAGGACGAAGACCATCAGCACCATGATCAGGAACATCGGGATGGCGGCCTTGGCGATGAAGGTCATCTCGTGCCGGGTCATGCCCTGGAGGACGAAGAGGTTGAATCCGATGGGCGGCGTTATCTGCGCCATCTCGACCACGACGACGATGAAGATGCCGAACCAGATGATGTCGATGCCGGCCTGACGGATCATCGGCTCGACCACCGCCATGGTGAGAACCACGGAAGAGATGCCGTCCAGAAACATGCCAAGGATGATGTAGAAGACCAGAAGCGCCATCAGCAACTCGAAGCGCGAAAGGTCCAGCGACGCGATCAGGTCGGCGAGGCCGCGCGGCAGACCGGTGAAACCCATCGACAGCGACAGGAACGCCGCACCCGCCAGGATGAGAGCGATCATGGCGGAGGTGCGCACGGCACCCATCAGGCTTTCGGTGAAGGTGCTCCAGGTCAGCGATCCCTGAGTTGCGGCAAGAAGCATCGAGCCGATGACGCCGAAGGCCGCGGCCTCGGTGGCGGTCGCGAAGCCCAGGTACATCGAGCCGATGACCACGAGGATCAGGCAGATGACCGGGATGAGAAAGCGCGAGTTCCTGACCTTCTCGACAAAGCTCATCGCCGGCTCGGGGATCGGGCTGAAGTCTTTCGAGACGAAGGACATGATCGCGACATAGGCCATGAACATCGCGGCCAGGACCAGACCCGGGAAGATACCGGCCATGAACAGTTTGGTGATCGATTCGTTGATCGTGACGCCGTAGACGATCAGCGTCAGCGACGGCGGGATCATCAGGCCCAGCGTCGCGGCACCGGCGAGCGTGCCGATGATCATGTGTTCGGGATACTGGCGCTTTCGAAGTTCCGGGATCGACATCTTGCCGACGGTCGTCAGCGTCGCGGCAGAGGATCCCGAGACAGCGGCGAAGACGGTGCAGCCGACGATGTTGGTGTGCACCAGCCCGCCCGGTAGCCGCGCAAGCCAGGGACTGAGGCCGCGGAACATGTCCTCGGACAATCGGGTGCGGTAGAGGATTTCGCCCATCCAGATGAAGAGCGGCAGGGCCGTCAGCGTCCAGGAGGAAGACGCCCCCCAGATGCGGGTGATCATGGCGTCGCCCGGCGGGCGGACGGTGAACATTTCCATGCCCACGAAGGCCACGCCCATCAGCGCGAGGCCGACCCAGACACCGGAGCCGAGCAGGAAGAAAAGGACGAAAAGAAAGATCGCGATCGGGGCGAGTTGTTCCATGAAATCCTACTCCGCGTGGCTTTGGTCGACGAGATCGGCCTCGATCCCGTGGCGGCCCGTGAAGACCAGCCGCAGGAGATGATCCCAGAAGGCGATCGCCAGCAGGATCGCGCCGACGGCCATGGAAATCTGCGGGATCCAGACCGGTGTCTTGTCGAGACCCTGGCTGATTTCGTTGAGCTTCCACGACCAGTAGGTGCCGCGGACCGCGTACCAAGCGAAGTAAGTGGAGATGACGGTGCCGACGCCGAAGCAGAAGGTCTCGCCCCAGCGGCGTTTCGATCCGAGCGCGCTGAGAACGATCGAGACCCGGATATGCGCGCCGTGGTTCAGCGCGTAGGCAAAGGCGAAGAACGATGCGGCGGCCATGCAGTAGCCGGCATAGTCGGTCGCACCGGGAAACACCTGGCCGGTCCAGCGCGCCAGCATCTGCACCACGATGATGACGAGGATTGCGATCAGGAAAAGCGACGCGATCGTGCCCCCTGCCAGATACAACATGTCGAGTGTCCGCCTGAGCGCGCGCGCTGCCGCCATGGGTGCAGTTCCCTGGGTTTTCCGGAAAGTTGATCCGGGCCGGCCCCCGGAAAGGACAGCCGGCCCGAAAGTCTGTGACTTAGTTGCCGGCCTTGTAGGCGTCGACGATGGCCTGACCCTCTTCGCCGGCGGCTGCCAGCCATTCATCGGTCAGGATCGCGCCGATTTCTCTCAGCTGGCCGACCAGCGTGTCACTGGCGTTCTCGACGGTCATGCCGCCCTCTTTCAGCCCGTCGAGGGTAAACTGCGTGTAGTCCTTCGAGCGCTGAAGACCTTCGGCCTTGGCGGCTGCGGCGCAGTCGTTCACCGCCGCCTTTGTTGCGTCGTCGAGGCCGTTCCAGGCGTCCGTGTTCACGAAGACGACGTTCCGGGGCAGCCAGGCGTCGACGATGTAGAAGTAGTTCAGGTGTTCCCACACCTTGCGGTCATAGCCGGTGGCGCCCGACGAGATCATCGAATCGGCCACGCCCGTTGCGAAGGCCTGGCTGATCTCGGCGGCCTCGATCTGGACCGGCAGCATGCCGGTCAGTTCGGCCAGGCGCGCGGTTGCGGTCGAGTAGGACCGGAACTTGACGCCTTTCATGTCGTCGGTCGATTTGACTTCGTTGCGGAAGTAGAAGCCCTGCGGCGGCCACGGCACCGAGTAGAGATAGGTCAGGTTCTCTTCGGCCAGCGCCTCGGCGACTTTCGGGCCGGCGATTTCCCATAGTTTCTCGTGCTCGTCGAAGGACGAAACGAGGAACGGGATCGAATCGACACCGTAAAGCGGGTTCTCGTTCTCGTGCGCCGAGATCAGTCGCTCGCCGATGTTGGCCTGTCCGGTCTGGACCGCGCGCTTGATCTCGTTGCCCGGAAACAGCGAGCCCGAGGGATGGGTGACGATTTCAAGGTCGCCGCCGGTTGCGCCGGTGACGCACTGGGCAAAGTTGGCGGCCACTTCCGAATGGAAGTTGGTCGCGGCATAGGCCAGCGGCATGTCCCAGGTTTCGGCGACAGCGGCGCCCGAGCAAAGCGCGGTCGCGGCGGTTGCCGCCATGAGTGTCTTGAGTTTCTTCATCTTCTTTTTCTCCCGGTTGGTTCGGTTCTAGGTATCAGGCACGCGCGAAGCGTGCAGGCGAATAGGGCGTCAGGTCAATGTTTGGCTGACGTCCTGAAATGAGTTGGGACAGCAATCGCCCGGTTTTCGGGCCGCCGGTCAGTCCGACGTGGTCGTGGCCGAAGCCCAGCCAGGCGCCCTTGAGTGCCGGGGCCTCGCCGATCAGCGGTATCGAGTCCGCGATCGACGGGCGGTGGCCCATCCATTCGACCGTGTGCTTCCACGTGAGGCCGGGGATGGCGTCACGGATGTTCTTTTCCAACAGCCGGAAAGGTGCCGTCGAGGCGGGCGCATCGAGACCGCCGAATTCCACGATGCCTGCAAGGCGGATGCGGCCATCCATCGGAGTGGCGACGAACTTTCCGCTGGCGATCATACAGGCGGCACGTGGCATCACCGAGGGTTCCCAGAGTTCCAGATGATAGCCGCGCTCGGATTCCAGCGGCACGTCGATGCCAAGCTTCTTCGCCAGTGGCCCGGACCAGGCGCCTGTCGCAAGTACGACGTCGTCGCAGGCGAGCGTCTCGCCGCTGAATCTGATGCCTGTGACGGCGCCGTTTTCGCGTGCGATGTCAGTGATTTCACCGATCCTGAGCTCTGCGCCGAGGGATTCGGCATGAGCGGCCAGATCCTTGACGTAGCGGCCCGGGTCGGTGACCCGGCCGTGGCCCCCGAAGCGGGCACCAAAGCCCAGCCCCGCTCCGAAAATCGGATCGTAGGCGTGCCAGTCGTCGCCCTCCAGTTCGTCCCATTCGAAGCCGTGTTCGCGTCGCACCGTGAAGCCGAACGCGTCGCCGTCATAGTGGGCGCGGTCGCGGTAGACGAAGACATAGTCGCAGGGGGTGATCCATTTCTCGGCGCCGGTTCCGGCGGCCAGCGCCCGGTGGTCGTTGAGCGAGTCGCCGATGATCGGCGCCAGCGCGGCGGCGCGGTGGCGGACGGAAACCGCGTTGGAGTGGCGCAGATAGCGCACCAGCCAGGGCGCCAGTTTCGGAAGATAGGACCACTTGAGGAACAGGGGCTGGTTCGGATCGAAGAGCATCCGCGGCGCTTTTTTCAGCAATCCGGGCACCGTCACCGGGATCACGGAGCACGAGGCCAGCACGCCGCCGTTGCCGTGGCTGGTGCCCTCGCCGGGCCCTTTCCGGTCGACCAGCGTGACCCGGTGACCGTCGCGCAGCAGCCAGATCGCGGTCGAGACGCCCACGATACCTGCACCGATGACCGCGACGTGGCGGCCCGGCTTAAGAGGCTGCGATGACATGCGTGTCTCCATTGATGGCATAGCGCCCGATCACGTCGGGGTCTGGGGACGCGCCCAGTCCCGGCGTCGAGGGCACGATAACCGCGCCGTTCCGAACCGGAAAGGGCGTGGCAAGGATGTCTTCGGCCAGGAAGTAGCTGGCCTGGTAAAACTCGCAGCCAAGGGTGATCTGGGGTGTGGCCGCGATCATGTGGCTGCCTGCGAGGTGGGCAAGGCCGGATTCGAACATGTCGCCGCCATAGGCCAGAAGGCCGGCTTCGGCGGCCATGCGGGCGACTGTTTGCGCGCGTGTCAGTCCGCCGGATTTCATGATCTTGACCGAGACGCCGTCGCAGATGCCTTCGCGGACGGCGCGGGCCATGTCCTCGGGGCCGAAGACGCTTTCGTCGGCCAGAAGCGGGATGTCGGTCAGGCCGCGCAGATGCGCCATCAGCTCGAAATGATGGGCGCGGACGGGTTGTTCGATGAAATCGGGTCGAAAGGCGGCGACGCCGAGGACACGTGCCTCCGCCTCGTCCGGGTCGAGGCCCTGGTTGAAGTCGACGCGGACGCGAAGGCCGGGATAGTCGCGGCGAATACGCTCCAGCCGCATGGTATCGAACGCGGCGTCGCGGAATCCGGTCTTCAGCTTGATGATGCCCAAACCGTCTTCAACAAGACGGTCGAGAAGGTTGAGATCCTTGTCGAAATCCGGATCGGCGATAGAGACGGACAGCGGAATCGGGGCCGGCTCGGTGCCGCCCAGGATTTTCCAGACCGGCTGGCCGGTCAGGCGGCCTTCGAGATCCAGAAGCGCGGTTTCCAGGGCCGCCTTGGCCTCGGTGCAATGCGCGACTGCATGAAGCGCGTCGTCCATGATCGCTGAGCGATCCGAGATGCGGCGGCCGGTGACATGCGGGCGGAGATAACGGTCGAGTGCGGCGAAGCTGGCCTCGGGGGATCCGGTGAAGACCGACCAGGGCGAGGCTTCGCCCCATCCCTCGATGCCGTCTTCGGCGGTAAGGCGCAGGACGACGATCTCGCAGCTTCCCGCGACGCTGCCGATGCCGTGGTCGCGGCGCGATGTGACCGGCAGCGACAGGTGCCAGACGTCGAAGCCCGTGATCGACTGATCAAGATCGCTCAAAGAGATGTCCCCGGTGTTCCCGACACTCACATTGCCGGAAGCCATTCATCATTTCTAATACAAATATTTTGCAATTACATAAGAAAAGATGATGTAGTTCCCGACATGGCTCCCAGGTTCCGGCAATACCAGGCGTTTCACGCGATCATCGAGACCGGCACCGTGACCGGGGCGGCCGAGGCTTTGGGCATTTCGCAGCCAGGCATCAGCAATCTGATCGCGCAACTGGAGCGCCAGACGAAGCTGAAACTGTTCGAGCGCCAGCGCGGTCGGCTTGTGCCGACACCAGAGGCGGCGGTGCTGTTCCAGGAGGTCGATACCGTGGTGCGCGGGCTGGATCATGTCACCCAGGCCGTGGTGGACTTGCAGAACCAGAAGGCCGGACAGTTGCAGGTGGCGACCAGCCACGCGATGGCGTTCGGCTTCATGCCGCGCGTAATCGCGGAATTCCTGAGCGAAAGGCCGAACCTGACCATCGCGTTCCAGTCGCAGTATTCCTCGAAGATTCAGGAATGGGTCAGTGCCGGGCTGTTCGAGATCGGGATCTGCGAGGTGCCGCTGCGCCATGACGGGCTGGACCGGCGCGATATGTCCTTTGCGGTTCAATGTGTTGTGCCGGAAAGCTCAACTTTGGCGCGGCACCCGGTGATGACGCCGGCACTTCTGTCCGAAGAGCCCTTCATCGTGATGGGGGCCGATCACATGGTGACGGCGCGCACGCGCGAGGCGTTCCAGGCCGAGGGCGCGCGGTTGCGCATCCGGGGGCATACCGACCTGTTCCGAAACGCGCTGAACCTGGTCAAGCAGGGTCTTGGCGTGGCACTGGTCGACCCCTTCACGCTGTCGTCCGATGACGGGGCGGGTTACGTCGTACGTCCTTTCGATCCGCTCATTCTTCTGGACATGATCGTCGTGACCGCGCGGGGACGGCCATTGTCGGCGGTCGGCCGCGAGTTTCTGGAAGACCTGGAGGGCCGGCTTCGAGAGATGGCGTGGCGGCCGGACGCATGACGGCATTGGCGGCAAGTCGATTCTGGTGTCATCTGTCGCGGAAACAGGCGAGAGCGTGACGATGAAAGTGACGGGCGGCAAGGCGATCTACGGGGCTTCGGTGGGCATTCTGATGCTGGAGGCGCGGTTTCCGCGCATCCTGGGTGATATGGGCCACGCCGGCACATGGGATTTTCCCGTGATGTACCGCGTGGTGCGCGATGCCTCGCCCGACCGGGTGGTGCGGCGACAGGCCGAGGGGTTGCTGCCCGCATTCATCGACGCGGCGCGGTCGCTGGAAGCCGACGGGGTGGACGGGATCACCACGAACTGCGGCTTTCTGGCGCTCTTCCAGAAGGAACTGTCCGAGGCGGTGTCGGTGCCGGTTCTGACCTCGTCGCTGATGCAGGTGCGCGCGGTCAACGCGCTTTTTCCTCAGGGCAAGCGGGCGGGTGTGCTGACGATCTCGGGCTCGACGCTGACGGCGACGCATCTGGAGAGGGCCGGGGTTCCTGCGGATACGCCGATCGGCACGACCGAAGGGGGCAGGCATTTCACGCGGGCGATCCTGGACGACGCCTACGAACTGGACACTTTGCTGGCCGAACGGGACAACGTCGAGGCGGCGCTGGAAATGCAGGCGGCGTATCCCGACATGGGTGCGCTGGTGCTGGAATGCACGAACATGACGCCCTATGCGTCCGCAATCCGGGCAGCCACGGGTTTGCCCGTCTTTTCAATGTTTTCCTTCGTGAACTGGTTCCAGTTGGGTTTGGCGCCGAAGCGCTGGAACGGCGCTTTCTGAACGACGTTCAAATTTTTCTTGATCGGCGGCTCGGTTCGCGGTATCTGTTTTTGAACATCGTTCATAAAGTGAGTC
>JAVJUV010000162.1:0-74750 GCA_040220415.1 Silicimonas sp. | reverse complement strand
CTGCTGCTCTATGCGGGGCTGGGCTATGAGGCGGCCTACCGGATCGGATACGGCGCCTTCACCCTGATGGCGGCGATGGTCTCGCTGACGTTTCTATGGCTCTGGATGCAGCGCGCGACGCCGCTTGCGATGGGCATGGCCTTCGGCTGGGCGGGGGCCGCCAGCGTGATGGGGTGGTGGTGGGTCTACAATCTGCTGGACGGACCCGTGGCGATGACGAACAGCGCGGCGCTGTTTCTTTGCCTGTCGGTGTATTTCGTGGGGGCCGTGCTGCATTTCTCGGTCATAGGGCGGTCGCTGGGCCTTGCGAAAGGGCTGTGGGCGGTGCCGGTGGGCGTGGCGCTGGCGCTTTCGGCGCTGCTGCACGCGGTTCGGTTCTGATCACGCAACCGCGACCGAACGTCCACGGGGCTTGGCGTCGGGTTGGCGGCAGACTACTGTCCGTTTCATGATCGTTGAAATCGGACATTTCACCCTGATCCTTGCGCTTCTCGTGGCGTCGGTACAGTTCGTGCTTCCGCTTGTCGGCGCACACAGGGGCTGGCGCGGCTGGATGGCCGTGGCGGGGCCCGCGGCGCTGGCGCAGGCCGCGCTTCTGACGTTTTCGTTCTGCGCGCTGACCTACGCCTTCGTGACCAGCGATTTCTCGGTCAGGCTGGTGGTGGCGAACTCGCATACGCTGAAGCCGATGCTGTACAAGGTGACCGGTGTTTGGGGGAACCACGAGGGTTCGATGCTGCTGTGGTGCCTGATCCTGGCGGTCTTCGGCGCCCTGGTGGCGCTTTTCGGCGATAATCTGCCCGAGCGCCTGAAGGCGCGTGTGCTGGCGGTGCAGGCCTCGGTCGGCGTCGCCTACCTGAGCTTCCTGATCTTCACGTCGAACCCGTTTCTTCGGGTGGCGAACCCGCCGATGAACGGGCAGGACCTGAACCCGCTGTTGCAGGACCCCGGCCTGGCGTTTCATCCGCCGTTTCTCTACCTGGGCTACGTCGGCCTTTCGATGTCCTTCTCGTTTGCCGTCGCCGCCCTGATCGAGGGGCGCGTGGATGCCGCCTGGGGGCGCTGGGTGCGGCCCTGGACGCTGCTGGCCTGGCTGAACCTGACGATCGGCATCGCGCTTGGGTCGTGGTGGGCCTATTACGAACTGGGTTGGGGCGGCTTCTGGTTCTGGGACCCGGTCGAGAACGCGTCCTTCATGCCCTGGCTGATCGCGGCGGCGCTGCTGCATTCGGCGATCGTGGTCGAGAAACGCGAAGCGCTGAAAAGCTGGACGATCCTTCTGGCGATCATGGCGTTCGGCTTCTCGCTGATCGGCGCCTTCATCGTGCGCTCGGGCGTGCTGACCAGCGTTCACGCCTTCGCCAACGACCCCGAACGCGGCGTCTACCTTCTGGCGATCACCGGCGTGTTCATGGGCGGTGCGCTGACGCTTTATGCAGTGCGCGCGGGCGAGTTGCAGGCCAAGGGTGTCTTCGGTGTCGTCAGCCGCGAGAGCGCGCTGGTGGCCAACAACGTGTTGCTGGCCGTCGCAACTCTTGTCGTGTTCATCGGCACGATCTGGCCGCTGGTGGCCGAGATGATCTGGGACCGCAAGCTGTCGGTCGGCGCGCCGTTCTTCGACGCGGCATTCACGCCATTCATGATCGCGCTGGCGGTCATCCTGCCGATCGGATCGGTCCTGCCCTGGAAACGGGCGAAGGTCGGACGCGTGTTGCGGCCTCTCTGGTTGGCGCTGATCGCGGCCTTCGCCGTGGCCGCCCTGACCTGGGTGGTGCAGACCGAGCGCTCGTTGCTGGCGCCGGTGGGTGCCCTTCTGGGCGCATGGCTGGTGTTCGGCGCGGCGGTGGATCTCTGGAACCGGACCGGGAGCGACGTGTCGCAGAAGATTGGTCGTGCGCTGAGGCTGCCACGGGCCGACTGGGGCCGCGTCGTGGCGCATTCGGGGCTTGGCATCACCATCTTCGGGATCGCCGCGATGACCGCCTGGCAGATCGAGGATATCCGTGTGGCGCGGGAAGGCGAGACCTTCGCCGTCGGCGCCTACGAAGTGACGCTGGTGGATGTGAACCGCGTCGAGGGGCCGAACTATATCTCGACCATGGCCGAGATGCGCATGACCAGGGACGGTCGCGAGGAAGCGGTGCTGTTCCCCGAAAAACGCGTCTATCCGGTGGCCGGGATGCCGACCACCGAGGCGGCCATCGACAACGGCGTGTTCCGGGATCTCTACCTGGTGATCGGCGATCCGCAGGCGGGCGGCGGCTATGCCGTGCGCACCTATATCAAGCCCTTCGCCAACTGGATCTGGGCCGGCGCGATCATCATGGCGATCGGCGGCGGCCTGTCGCTGTCGGACCGGCGTTTCCGCGTCGCGGCAGGGGCGCGCAAGACGCCCGAGGGCGTTCCGGCGGAATGATGATCCGGGTTCTGGTTCTCTGGCTTGCCCTGGCGGGAGCGGCACTGGCGGTGCAGCCTGACGAGATGCTGGACGATCCGGTGCTGGAAGAGCGCGCGCGCGAATTGTCCAAGGGACTGCGGTGCCTTGTCTGCCGGAACGAATCCATCGACGAATCGAACGCCGACCTGGCCCGCGACCTGCGCATCCTGGTGCGCGAGCGTCTGGTCGAGGGCGATACCGACGAAGAGGTGATCGACTTCCTCGTGGCGCGGTACGGGGAATACGTGCTTCTGAATCCGCGCGCGACGGGCTCGAGCCTGATCCTTTACATCGCTGGCCCTGCCATGCTGCTGGCGGCGCTTGGCATTTCGGCGGCCTATCTGCGCCGCCGCCGCGCCCAGCCCGAATCCGAGAGACTGAGCGAGGCCGAGCGGACCCGCCTGTCCGAGCTTCTGGACGAATGACGCAAGGTGCCCCTTTCCTGAACCGCTTGGTTCACTTATGTCAGTGCCAGGCGACAGGAAGGACGATTGCATGGACTACCAGACCATCCGGCTGACCGAAACGGACGGCTATGCGGTGATCACCATGACCCGCGCAGACGTGATGAACGCACTGAACGCTCAGATGCGTGCCGAACTGCTGCACGCGGTCAAGGCGGCCGAGGCGCGGGCAAGGGCGATCGTGCTGACCGGCGAGGGCAGGGCGTTCTGCTCGGGACAGGATCTTGGCGACAAGTCGTCGGTGGCGACGGCGAACCTGGAGCGCACGCTGAGGGACGAATACGTGCCGCTTCTGCGCGCCATCTTCGACTGCCAGGTGCCGACGATCGCGGCGGTTAACGGGCCTGCGGCCGGGGCCGGGGCCAACCTGGCGCTGGCCGCCGACGTGGTGATCGCCGCCGAGCGGGCGGTGTTCCTGCAAGCCTTCACGCGGATCGGCCTGATCCCGGACGCGGGCGGCACCTATTGGCTGCCGCGCCAGGTCGGGTTCGCGCGCGCCATGGGGGCCGCGCTGTTCGCCGAACCGGTCAGCGCGAAGCAGGCCGCCGACTGGGGCATGATCTGGGAGGCGGTGCCGGACGACGACTTCGAGGCGCATTGGCGGCGGCGCGCGGCCGCGCTGGCTGCGGGGCCGACGGTCGCCTACCGGCAGACCAAGGAGGCGCTCAGGGCGAGCTTCTCGAATTCGCTGGAAGATCAGCTTTTGCTGGAAGCGAAGCTGCAGGGCCGCTGCGGCAAGACCAGGGATTTCCGCGAAGGCGTGCTTGCCTTCCTTGAGAAACGCCCCGCCGAATTCGAAGGTCGCTAGGGGGCGCTGCCCCCGCCGCGCCTTGCGCGGCTCCCCCGGAGTACTTGGGAAAAGAAGAAACCGGCGGGCGCGACAGTGCCGCTATAGGGAGCTTTCGGCCCCCGATCAGGGGTGGTCGCCCGCGTCTATCCGGTCGGCAAACCCGTGGTTCGTGTCACGGTGTGCTGCCTCGTCGTCGCGGATGACCACCACCACCTCGCGCAGCCGCGCGCCGGCGGGCAGGTTCCAGTAGTCCAGCGCGATCTGCGGCGCGGGCACGTTCTCGACCCGTCCGGCATCGATCTCTTCCAGGTACTGGGTATAGCTGACGACCGCCTCTTCCTCGAGGTAGCCGACGATCCGGTGCGCGGTCTTGGGCGCGAAGAGATAGGTCCAGAAGTAGAGGTTATAGAACACCGCCTGGCCGATCATGATCAGCCAGCGTTCCATGCGCGTGGGCTCGGCGATCTGGATGAAGGTCATCAAATGCATCCGCTCGTTGTCGGCCTCGTCCAGAAGCTCGCGGATCCAGCCCTGGTCGTCGCGTATGTGGCGGATCGCCTTGAGGTGCTGCAGCAGACCGCCCACCATGCCGGGAACCGCCGCCACCGTCTCGAGCACCACGGCGCGGTGCCCATAGCGCTTGGCGAAGAACCGGTCGGCGAAGACGCGCATCACCTTGACGGTTCTCAGCGCGAAGCGGTCCGAGAAGTTGCGCGGAACGTGGTGCGTTGAAAGGTCCTTCGTGTCGTCCTGATGCTTTGGCTGTCTCATGGCTTTCTGTCCGTGAACCTGACGTTCACGGGTTCAGATAGGATTCCCGACCGATATGATCAGGTTTCAGGCCTGCGGCATTTCCGCCCGAGGGCGCCGGTCTCAGCGCTTTTCGACGTCGACGTAATCGCGCGTGGTCGCACCCACGTAAAGCTGACGCGGGCGGCCGATCTTCATCTGCGGATCGGCGATCATTTCCTTCCACTGGCTGATCCAGCCGACGGTGCGGGCGACCGCGAAGATCGGCGTGAACATCGAGGTCGGGAAGCCCATCGCGTCAAGGATGATGCCCGAGTAGAAATCGACGTTCGGGTAAAGCTTCTTGTCCGAGAAATAGGGATCGTCGAGGGCACGCTGTTCGAGTTCCTTGGCGACCTGAAGCGTCGGGTTGTTCTCGATGCCCAGAAGGTCCAGCACCTCGTCGGCGGACTGCTTCATCACTTTGGCGCGCGGATCGAAGTTCTTGTAGACGCGGTGGCCGAAGCCCATCAGGCGGAAGGGATCGTTCTTGTCCTTCGCGCGGTCGATGAACTCGGGGATGCGGTTCGGCGAGCCGATCTCGCGCAGCATTTCCAGACAGGCCTGATTGGCGCCGCCGTGGGCCGGGCCCCAGAGGCACGCGATGCCGGCGGCGATGCAGGCGAACGGGTTCGCGCCCGACGACGAGGCAAGGCGCACCGTCGAGGTCGAGGCGTTCTGCTCGTGGTCGGCATGCAGCGTGAAGATGCGGTCCATCGCGCGGCTGAGGATCGGGTTGACCTCGTAATCCTCGGCCGGGACGGCAAAGCACATCCTGAGGAAGTTCGACGCGTAGTCGAGCGAGTTCAGCGGATAGACGAAGGGCTGGCCGATCGAATACTTGTAGGCCCAGGCCGCGATCGTGGGCATCTTGGCGATCAGGCGGATCGAGGCGACCTCGCGCTGCCAGGGGTCCGAAATGTCGGTGCTGTCGTGATAGAAGGCCGACATCGCGCCGACGACGCCGACCATGGTCGCCATCGGGTGCGCGTCACGGCGGAAACCGCGGAAGAAATACTGCATCTGTTCGTGCAGCATCGTGTGATTGGTCACGCGGTTCTCGAAATCCTCCAACTGGTCAGCGGTCGGCAGTTCGCCGTAGAGGAGCAGGTAGCAGACCTCGAGGAAGTGCGATTTCTCGGCAAGCTGGTCGATCGGGTAGCCGCGGTGCAGCAGCTCGCCCTTGTCGCCGTCGATGAAGGTGATGGTCGAGTCGCACGACGCGGTCGAGGTGAAGCCCGGATCGTAGGTGAAGACGTCGCCCTGCGCATAGAGCTTGCGGATGTCGATCACGTCGGGGCCGGCTGTGGGCGACAGGATCGGCAGTTCCAGTTCCTTGCCGTCAAACGAGAGTTTCGCAGTCTTGCCCGTGTCAGCCATGGTCTTCCCTGTCATTTCGGACACCGCACCCGGATGAGGCGGCGTGGTTCATTCAAGCGGCCCGCTTCGTGGCGGGGCCGGCCCGATCATTCAGCGCAGTCGGCGATGCGAAGTATCGTCTCTTCGCGGCCGAGAACAAGCATCATGTCGAAGACACTGGGGGTAACGGAGCGTCCGGCAAGTGCGGCACGAAGCGAGCCCGCAATTTTGCCAAGACCCATCCCGTGCGCCTCCGCGAGAGACTTCACGATCCCTTCCAGCGTGTCGCGGCTCCAGCTAGCATTTTGCAGGTGCGGCGTCAATTCCGCCAGTATACCACGGGATACCGAATCGAGCGCCCTTGCCGCCTTCTCGTCTGGCACGATTGGTCGTGAACTCAGAACAAAATACGCCTTTTCAATGATTTCCGGGAACGTTTTGGCCCTGTCCTTGAGGCAGAACATGGCACCTTCCAATGCCTTCGATTCGCTGTCTGTCAGGGTGTCCTGACCGGAAAACGTCAAATATTCCTGAATTCCTGCTACGAGTGCAGCATCGTGCATGACGGCAATGTGCTGGCCCGAAAGATTGGCGAGTTTCTTCGTGTCGAAGCGGGCCGGGGCCTGCCGGATGCCATCAAGGTCAAACCACTGGGCGGCCTCTTCATCGGTGAAGAACTCGTCATCGCCGTGCGACCAGCCGAGACGGGCGAGATAGTTGCGCATCGCGGCGGCAGGGTAACCCTGGGCGGCCCATTCCTCGACACCCAGCGCCCCGTGGCGTTTCGACAGTTTCTTGCCGTCCTCGCCGTGAATCAGCGGGATATGCGCCCAGACCGGCACCTCCCAGCCCATCGCATTGTAGACCAGCATCTGGCGGGCGGCATTGTTCAGGTGATCGTCACCCCGGATCACGTGGGTGACGCCCATGTCGTGGTCGTCGACGACCACCGCCAGCATGTAGACGGGCGTGCCGTTCGAGCGCAGCACGACCATGTCGTCCAACTGGTCGTTGCGGATCGTCACATCGCCCTGAACGGCGTCGCGGATCACGGTCTCGCCCTCGCGGGGGGCCTTCACGCGGATCGCATAGGGGGCATCGGGCTGCTGGTTTTCGGGCACGTCGCGCCACGGCGAGCGGAAGAGCGTACTTTCGCCTTTCGCGCGGGCGGCTTCGCGGAAGGCCTCGATTTCCGTCTGCGTCGAGAAACACTTGTAGGCGCGGCCCTTGGCCAGCATCTCGCGGGCCACCTCGGCATGGCGGTCCGCGCGCTCGAACTGGCTGATCGCCTCGCCGTCCCAGTCCAGACCCAGCCATTTCAGGCCTCGGAAGATCGCCTCGGTCGCCTCGGGCGTCGAACGCGCACGGTCGGTATCCTCGATCCGAAGCAGGAACCGGCCGTCCGTGTGTCTGGCATAAAGCCAGTTGAAAAGCGCCGTGCGCGCGCCGCCGATATGCAGGTAGCCGGTGGGTGACGGGGCGAAGCGGGTGACGACGGACATGGCAGCGTTAACCTTCGGGTAATCATGCGGGCCTAGACCCGGCAGGGTGTATTCAACGCGCCCGGAGGTGACAAGGGTGCGCCTTCTGGATCGGGTGCTCTACTGGCTGGACGGGCAGCGTGGCGCGCTGTTTCCCTGGGTTCCGGTCCTGTTTGCAGGCGGTATCGGCTGCTATTTCGCGCTGACATGGGAACCGGGACGCGGGGTATGGGTCGGGGCGGGCTTGGCCGTGCTTCTGGCGCTTGGCTGGTGGCGCGCGGACGCCTGGCGACTGGTGATCACGGGGCTGATCCTGGCGCTGGCGGGCTTTTCGGTGGCGGGGCTGCGGGCGCATTCGGTGGCCGAGACGGTGCTTGGCTATCGCTATTACGGGCCGGTCGAGGGGCGGATCGTCGCCATCGACCGCTCGGCCTCGGATGCCGTGCGGCTGACGCTGGACCGCGTGCGGCTGAAGGGCCTGCCGCCCGCGCGGACGCCGGCGCGTGTCCGTATCGCACTGCACGGGGTTCAGGGCTATCTGGCGCCCGAACCGGGCCTGACGGTGATCGCCACGGCGCATCTGTCTCCGCCGGGCGGTGCGGTGGAGCCGGGCGGCTTCGATTTCCGCCGGCAGGCATGGTTTCAGCGGCTGGGCGCCGTGGGATACACGCGTGTGCCCGTCCTGGCCTACGCGCCGCACGAAGGCCGCGAGGCGTCGCTGGCCGTCTACCGCCTGCGGATGCGTATTTCGGCCGCCGTGCAGGCGGCTCTGCCGGCTCCTGTCGGCGGTTTCGCCGCCGCGATCACCACCGGGGACCGTTCGGGCATCGACCGCGCCGTGCTGGAGGCGCTGAGGGCGTCCAATCTGGCCCACCTGCTGGCGATCTCGGGCCTGCACATGGGGCTATTGACGGGCTTTGTCTTCGCGGCGCTGCGCCTGGGTCTCGCCGCGCTGCCGGGCGCGGCGCTGCACTGGCCCATCCGCAAGATCGCGGCGGGCGCGGCGCTGGTCGCCGGTTCGGCCTACCTGGCGCTTTCGGGCGGCAACGTGGCGACCGAGCGCGCCTTCGTCATGGTGGCGGTCATGTTCGCCGCGATCCTGGTGGACCGGCGCGCGGTGACGCTGCGGTCGGTCGCCGTGGCGGCGATGATCGTGCTGACGCTGCGGCCCGAGGCGTTGTACGGACCCGGCTTTCAGATGTCCTTTGCCGCCACCACCGCGCTCGTGGCGGCGTACGGCGGGCTGCGGGCGTACCAATGGTCGCCGTCGCGCTGGCCATTCTGGCTGCGCCTGGTGGGCGGCGTGGCGCTGTCGTCCTTCGTGGCCGGCATGGCGACGGCGCCGATCTCGGCGGCGCATTTCAACCAGGTGCCGCATTACGGGCTGGTGGCGAATATCGTCTCGGTGCCTCTGATGGGGGCGGTGATCATCCCGGGCGCTGTTCTGGCCGCGCTGTTGGCACCCCTGGGGTTGTCCTGGCTGGGGCTGAAACTGATGGAGTGGCCGATCCTCTGGATCCTGTCGGTCGCCCGAACGGTAGCAGATTGGCCGGGATCGGTCAGCGCGGTGATCGCACCGGGGCAGGCGGTGCTGCCGCTGATGGCGCTTGGCGCGCTCTGGGCCGTTGTCGTCCGGGGACGGGGCCGGATGCTGGGGGTGCCGGTGGTATTGCTTGCGCTGGCGCTGTGGACACGCGCCGAAAGGCCGTTGGCGCTGGTGTCGCAGTCGGGCGGGCTGATCGGCGTCATGACACCCCAGGGGCGCGCCCTGTCGAAACCGCGGGGCGACGGCTTTGCCGCGGAAAGCTGGCTGGAAAACGACGGTGACAGGGTCGGTCAGGCCGGGGCGCACGAGCGCGCCGAATTCGGATCGGATACCGTGCGGCAAGTGCGCCTGGACGGGATGACGCTCGTTCATGCCACGGGCAAGAAGGCGTCGTCCGAGGCGCTGTCGCTTTGCGGCGAGGCGGTGCTGATCGTGGTGAACGTTGCCGTCGAGCCGCCGGAGGGATGCGACGTCTACGATGCCAGGCGTCTGGGCTGGTCCGGGGCGCTGGCAATCGAACGGGGGCCCGAAGGCCCCCGCGTCGTGTCCGCGCGCCAGGTGGCGGGCGTGCGGCTCTGGTCTCAGTAGTTGCGGATCAGTCCCACCAGACGGCCCTGCACCTTCACCTGGTCCGAGCGGAAAAGACGTGTCTCGTAGGCCGGGTTGGCGGCCTCCAGCGCGATGGTGTCGCCCTGCTGGCGGAACCGTTTCAGCGTGGCTTCCTCGTCCTCGACAAGGGCCACGACGATATCACCGTTGTCGGCGGTGTTCGTCTCGCGGATGACCACGATGTCGCCGTCGTTGATGCCGACGTCGATCATCGAATCGCCTTTGACCTCAAGCGCATAGTGATGGCCCTTGCCGGTCAGCATCTGGCCCGGCACGGCGACGTGGTGGCTGACCTCGCTGATGGCGGCGATCGGCACGCCGGCGGCGATCCGGCCCATGACGGGCAGTTCCATCGCCTGCGCCGTGACCGTCATCGAGCGGGCGGGCGGCGGCGTGTCGGGCTTGTCGCCCTCGATCACGCGGGGCACGAACGCGCGGCCCTTGTCCAGCGAGTCGGGCAGCTTCACGATCTCGATGGCGCGGGCGCGGTGGGCAAGGCGGCGGATGAAGCCGCGTTCCTCCAGCGCCGTGATAAGCCGGTGGATGCCGGACTTGGAGCGCAGGTCCAGCGCCTCTTTCATTTCGTCGAACGAAGGCGGAACGCCGTCGCGCTGCACGCGCTTGTGAATGAATTCCAGCAAGTCCAGTTGTTTACGGGTCAGCATTGACGCAAACCTCCTCTGCTCGGCTCTGCGCTTGAGCGCATGTGTTCGCCGATGTTCTACGCCCGTTCCCGTTTTGTGTCAACGTTTGGTTAATATTCGATGAACGCCACCGGGTCGCCCGCGTCGCGGGCGGCATCGTTGGGCGGTCGGACCACCAGCACGTTGGCGCCGGCCAGAACCGAGAGCAATGCGCTGTCCTGGCGGTCGGCGACGGTGATCCGGCCACCTGCGAGGGTGCCGCGCATGTAGTGCTGGCGCGGGCCGTTCGCGCCGACGCGCGCGGCCAGAGGGGCGGTCATCGTGGGCATGGACGATTTCGGCAGGCCCTGCATGGCGCGGATCATGGGGCACAGGAAGATATGCGCGCAAACCATTGACGAGACGGGGTTTCCCGGTAGTCCGACCATCGCCGCGCCGTGCATCCGCCCTGCCATCAGGGGCTTGCCGGGCCGCATCGCGATCTTGTAGAAGGCGCGGTGCATGCCAAGCTCGGCGGCGACCTGGCCCACCAGATCATGATCGCCCACCGACGCGCCGCCGATCGTCACGACCAGATCCGCGCCGCGGGCCAGCGCGAAGCAGGCTTCCAGCGCTTCCCGATTGTCGCGCGCGATGGGCAGTAGGCGCGTCTCGGCGCCTTCGCGTTCCAGCGCGGCGGCAATGCCAAGGCCGTTGGACGCGACGATCTGGTCTGGGCCGGGGTCTTCGCCGGGCATCACCAGTTCGTCGCCGGTGGCGATCAGCGCGACCGTGGGGCGGCGGGCGACCGTGACCTCGGCCACGTTCATCGCGGCGATCAGCGAGATATGCGCCGGGGTCAGACGAAGCGGCGGATCGATGGTTTGACCGGCTTTGAAGTCGGCTCCTATCTCCCTGATATATAAATTTGAATCCATGCCTTCACGCAGCACGATCCAGTCGCCGTCGCGGTCGGCGTCTTCCTGGATGACCACCCGCCGGGCGCCCTTGGGCACCGGTGCTCCGGTGAAGATGCGAACCGCCTGACCCGATGCGAGACTGCCGTCGAAGGCCCGGCCGGCAGCGGCCTCGCCGATGACCTGGAAGCTGTCGCCGGGGGACGCTTCGGCTGTCGCGATGGCGTAGCCGTCCATGATCGACGCCGCGAAGGGCGGCTGGTTGCGGGCTGCTGTGACGGGCGCAGCCAGGACCCGGCCGGCGGCCTCGCGCAGCGGCACGGTCTCGGTGCCGAGCGGCGTGACGAGTTCGAAGATATGGCCCAGGGCCTCGTCGACGGTGATCACGTCGGCGCCTCGTACCGCCCGGACTTGCCGCCATCCTTCAGGACAAGGCGGATATCTTCGATGACCATGCCCTTCTCGACGGCCTTGACCATGTCGTAGATCGTCAGGCAGGCGATGCCGACGGCGGTCAGCGCTTCCATCTCGACCCCGGTCTGGCCCGAGGTCTTTACGGTGGCCTCGACGCGCACGCCCGGTCGGTCGGGGTCGGCGGTCAACTCCAGCGACACCTTGGTGATGGGCAGCGGGTGACAAAGCGGGATCAGGTCCGAGGTCTTCTTGGCCCCCATGATCCCCGCCAGCCGCGCGACGGATAGAACGTCGCCCTTCTTTGCGCGACCTTCCGTAATCAGATCAAGTGTTTCCGGCGTCATCCTCACGTAGCCTTCGGCCACCGCGATGCGGTCGGTGTGGGCCTTGTCCGAAACGTCGACCATCTGCGCCTGGCCGCGTGGGTCGAAATGGGTGAGGCCGGACATCATGCCGCTCCTTTCGCGGGGACCGGATCGGCAAGGATCGCCCGCGTCGCCGCTGCGACGTCATCCTGCCGCATCAGGCTTTCGCCGATGAGGAAACACCGTGCCCCGGCCGATTTCGCCAGCCGCCCGAGATCGGCGGGCGTGAAAAGACCGCTTTCGGCAACCAGCAGCTTGCCTTCGGGGATGCGGGCCGCAAGGCGCTCGGTGGTGGCGAGATCGGTCTCGAATGTCTTGAGGTTGCGGTTGTTGACGCCAAGAAGCGGCGAGCGAAGCGCCAGTGCCCTCTCCAGTTCGTCTTCGTCATGCACTTCGACAAGAACATCCATGTTCCAGTCATTTAGCGCGGCATCCTCAAGTTCCTGCGCCTGCGTATCCGAGACGCTGGCCATGATGATCAGGATGCAGTCGGCACCCCAGGCGCGGGCCTCGGCGACCTGGTAGGTATCGTAGAGGAAATCCTTGCGCAGACAGGGCAGCGAGACGGCCTTGCGGGCGGCCGCCAGATACTCGGGCGCGCCCTGGAACGAGGGCGCGTCGGTCAGGACCGAAAGGCACGTCGCGCCGCCGGCCTCATAGGCGCGCGCCAGCGCGGGGGGATCGAAATCGGCGCGGATCAGGCCCTTGGACGGGCTGGCCTTCTTGATTTCGGCGATCAGCCCATAGCCGGTTTCGGCGGCGCGCGACAAGGCGTCGGCAAAGCCGCGGGGCGCCGGTGCCGCGCGGGCCTCGGCCTCGATGTCCAGGAACGGCCTGCGCGCCTTGGCGTCGGCGATTTCCTCAAGCTTGTAGGCTTTGATGCGGTCGAGCACGTTTGTCATGAACGTTGGATAGCGCGTCGCGCGGACGGTGAAAAGCGCCGTCCGCATCCCTGCGGCCCGATGGCGGGTCTTGTGGGGCGCTGCCCCACACCCCGGAGTATTTCCGAAAAGAAGAAGCGCGGGTCGCCGGTCAGCCGATCAGGCCCAGCGGATCGGGGGTTGGCCCTGGTCCTTGAGCCAGCGGTTCACACGGCTGAACGGGCGCGAGCCGAAGAAGCCGCGATAGGCAGACAGGGGCGAGGGATGCGCGGTCTCGATGAAAAGGTGGTCCTTGCCGGTGACGTGGCGGCGCATGGACTGGGCGTGGTTGCCCCAGAGAACGAAGGCGCGGGGGCGGTCGGAAAGGCGGGCCAGAACCTGTTCGGTCAGGCGTTGCCAGCCCAGCCGGGCATGACCGCCGGCGACGCCTGCGGGAACCGTCAGTGCGGTGTTGAGCAAGAGCACGCCCTGGTCGGCCCAGGGGGTCAGGTCGCCGGTCGAAGGGGCCGCGCCCATGTCGTCTTCCAGTTCGCGGAAGATGTTCGTCAGGGATTTCGGAAGCGGTGTCCCGGGCGTCACCGAGAAGGCCAGTCCGTTGGCATGGCCGGGTGTCGGGTAGGGGTCCTGTCCCAGGATGACGACGCGGGTTTCCGTGGGACCGGTGCGTTCGAGCGCGGCGAAGCGTTGCGGGGCCGGGGGAAGGACGGGCCGCGTCTCGGCGGCGATCCTGACCGCCAGCGCGGGCCAGTCGTCGCGGAAGAACGGCAGGTCCGCCCAGGCGCCGGGGGCGGGCGGGGTCATGCGCCCGAGGTGATGCGGGCCAGCCCCTCGACCTTTTGCCGCGCGGCCCCGCTGTCGATGCTTTCGGCGGCGATGGTGACGCCCTCTTTCAGGTCGGCGGCCTTTTCGGCGATGACGAGGGCGGCGGCGGAATTGAGCAGCACCGCGTCGCGGTACGCACCGGGCGCACCGCCCAGAAGGGCGTGAAAGGCCGCGGCGTTTTCTTCCGGCGTGCCGCCCAGGATGTCGCGGAACGGGTGGACCGGCAGGCCGGCGTCCTCGGGGTGGATGACGGCAGAGCGGATCCTGCCGTCTTTCAGGATCGCGGCGTCGGTGGGACCAGCGATCGAGATCTCGTCAGTGCCGTCCTGGCCGTGAACCAGCCAGGCAGCCTCCGAGCCCAGTTGCTGAAGCGTCTCGGCCATCGGGAAGATCAGGTCGATGGCGAATGCGCCGGTCAGCTGCCGCTTGACGCCGGCGGGGTTGGTCAGGGGTCCGAGAATGTTGAAGATGGTCTTGCAGCCCAATTCCATCCGGACCGGCATGACGTGCTTCATCGCCGGGTGGTGCATCGGCGCCATCATGAACCCGATGCCGACTTCGGCCAGCGCTCTTTCGACAATCTGCGCCTCGACCATCACCTCGATGCCCATCTGCGATTGCAGGTCGGCCGCGCCGGATTTCGACGACAGGTTGCGGTTGCCGTGCTTGGCCACCGGCACGCCGGCGCCCGCCACGACGAAGGCGGCGGCGGTCGAGATGTTGAGCGTGCCCATGCCGTCGCCACCGGTGCCGACGATGTCCATCGCGCCTTCGGGCGCTTTCACGGCGGCGCATTTGGCGCGCATGACGGCGGCGGCGGCGGCGTATTCGGCGACGGATTCGCCGCGCGCCCGCATCGCCATCAGGAAACCGCCCAACTGGGCCGGGGTCGCGTTGCCTTCGAAGATGATCTCGAAGGCTTCCTGGGCCTGGGCGCGGCTGAGCGGGCCTTCGGAGGCGGCGTAGATCAGCGGTTTCATGGCGTCTGTCATGCGGGCACCGGCAGGATATCGAGGAAATTCTTCAGCATGGCGTGGCCATGTTCCGAGCGGATGCTCTCGGGGTGGAACTGGACGCCGTGGATCGGTTTCGACCTGTGTTGCAGGCCCATGATCGTGCCGTCCTCCAGCCAGGCCGTGACCTCCAGGCAGTCGGGCAGCGTGTCGCGTTCGACGATCAGCGAGTGATAGCGCGTCGCAGATAACGGCGAGGGCAGGCCCCTGAACAGGCTTTTACCCTGGTGGTGCATCGCGCCCATCTTGCCGTGCACGATCTCGCCTGCGCGCACGACGCGGCCGCCGAAGGCCTGGCCGATCGTCTGGTGGCCAAGGCAGACGCCCAGAAGCGGCGTGTTCGTCTCGGCCGCCGCTTCGGTCAGCGCCAGGCAGATGCCGGCCCTGTCCGGGTCGCAGGGGCCCGGTGACAGGATGATGGCCTCGGGATGAAGCGCCATCGCCTGCTGCACGTCGAGCGCATCGTTGCGTTTCACGACGCATTCGGCCCCCAGTTCGCCCAGATAATGGACGAGATTGAAGGTGAAGCTGTCGTAATTGTCGATCAGTAGCAGCATTTTGGCGTTTCTCGCACGATGGCGTGAAGATATGGGGTGTCAGGCGCGTCAAGCGCGCGTATACTTGTGCGAGAGGCGCCGGAGATCGTCAAGGCGCCCGTGGGCATTTGAGCAGAGCGGAGGAGAGTGCGTTGGGACGCGGCTTCCTTGCAGGCATTTTCTGGGGCGGTGTGGTGGGCGTAAGCCTTCTTCTGGTGTCGAGCCAGACGATGGAGCGCCAGCAGCTGAGTTTTCCCAAACCCGAGGCCAGCCCGGTGGAAGTGCCGGGCGGGTCCGAGTTCGATCAGTCGCGGGTCGATACCGATCCGGTTCTGCCGGGTATCGAAGAGACACCCGGCGCGGACGAGATCGTGACCGGCGTGCTGCCGCCCGAAGATGCGGTCGAGACGCCGCCGGCCTTCGACACGTCGTCGCTGGACATACCGCAGCCCTCGGTCGAGGGACCTGCCGGGCTGGGCGATGCGCCCGAGGTCGCCGACGAGGTGACAGTTCCGGAGGGGAGCGATGCGGGGCGTGTCGGCAGCGCCGACAACCTGGCTGGCGTGCCGTCGTCGCCCTCGCTGGAGGCGCCCGAGACGCCTGTCGCCGCGCCCGAGGCCGACACCGCGGCGCCAACGCCCGGCGAAGCGCCGGACACCGAAGGCCTGGAAGTTGTCGAGGCCGGCCCGGATGACGCGGCACCGGAGGCCGAGGCCGAAATCGCCGCGCTGCCGGACGATTCCGGCGACGCTTTGCCGTCGGTGGCCGAAAGCGCGCCGGCGATCCAGCCGGATACCGACGGACCCGCCTCGCCGGTCTCCCCCGGGATCAGCGAAGCGCCCTCGATGCCGGGCGTCCGCGTGCCCGAGGCAGGCGAGGCGCCCGCCGAAACGGAAATGGCGGCGCAACCGCAACCGGCCGCGCCCGAGATCCCGGCGGCGACGCCGGCAGAGCCCGAGGCGCCCGCCGAACCCGAGTTGGCCGAAACCGAGGCGGCGCCCGCCGAAGACGTGGAGGAAGACATGGCCGAGACCGAGCCGGCACCGGTTCCCGGACCGGCGCCCGATGTCGCCCAGGTTCCCGACAGCGGCGGGGTGGCGACGGTGGACGGCGGCGACTCGCAGTTCTTCACACCGGTCGAGACTTTCCAGGATCGCGCCGAGGGCGTCGGGGTGAACCGCCTGCCGACGATCGGATCGGATGAAGACAACCTGCCGGTGGTCCGCCGCCTGCCGGGCACCCCGCTGTCCGAGGATGAACCCGAAGCAGCCGACGAAGAGGTGGCGGAGGAACCAGCAGCGATGGACGGCCCCGCCATCCGGGCCTTCGCGATGGATTACGACACCCCGGCGAATGCCGCGCTGATCTCGGTTATCCTGATGCACGAAGGGCCCGAACCGATGGCTGCCGCTGACCTGGGTCGGCTGCCGCCCACGGTCGCCTTCGCGATAGACGCCGGCGCGCCGAACGCCGCCGGTGTGGCCTCGGAGTATCGCCGTGCGGGCCGGGAAGTGGTGATGATCCCGTCGCTGCCCGCCGGTGCCACGCCGCAGGATGTCGAGGTCGCGCTGAGCGCGAACCTCACAAGGATTCCCGAAGCGGTGGCGATCATGGACGTCACCGGTTCCAGCTTCCAGTCGGACCGCGAGGCGGTGGCGCAGGTGGTGGCGGTCGTGACCGATACCGGCCACGGGCTGATCACCTTTCCGCGCGGACTGAACACCGCGCACCAGCAGGCCGAGCGCGCCGGGCTGCCGACCGGGCTGATCTTCCGCGTTGTGGACGAGGACGGCGAAAGCGACGAACAGATCCGCCGGACGCTGGACCGCGCGGCGTTTCGTGCCCGCCAGGACGATGCGGTGATCCTTGTCGGACATACCCGTCCCGGCACGATGGCCGCGATCAAAGCCTGGGCAGAAGAGGCGGCGGCCAACGTGACGCTGGCGCCGGTATCGGCGGCGTTGTCGGGGCGCTGATCAGAGGTCCTTGCCGGCGGGTGGCTCACGATTGATCGGATAGCCGCTGGCCGGCCCTTTCAGCGGCTGGACCAGCATCCGGTCCAGCCAGAGGTCGCGGCGCGTGCGGAACTGTTCGATCCCGATGGTCATGCCGATGTGGCCCGCTGCCGGCTGGCCGCGATAGGTTCCCAGCAGGCGATCCCACCAGGGCAGGTTGAATCCGAAGTTCGAATTGGTCTCGGCGGGAACGATCGAGTGATGGACACGGTGCATGTCGGGCGTCACGATGATCCATCTCAGCACACGATCCACCCGGCCCGGCAGGTGGATGTTGGCATGGTTGAACAGCGCGGAGGCATTCAGAACGATCTCGAACAGCAGGACCGCCACGGCAGGCGGGCCAAGGGCCGCGACGACCGCCAGCTTCACGCCCATCGACAGCAGGATCTCGACCGGATGAAACCGCAGGCCGGTGGTCGTATCGAACTCGAGATCCGCATGGTGCATCCGGTGCAGCCGCCAGAGCGCGGGCACGGCGTGAAACATCACGTGCTGAAGATAGATGGCCAGGTCGAGCGCAAGCATCGAGACGACGATCGCCAGCCAGAGCGGGGCATCGAGCGCATTCAGCAGCCCCCATCCCCGGTCTTCGGCGACGACCGCCAGGCCGACGGCGAGAATGGGAAAGGTCAGGCGCAACAGCATGGTGTCCACCAGGACAAGCGCCAGGTTGTTCGTCCAGCGGATCACGCGCGGAATCTCGCGCCGCCGCTTCGGCGCAGCCACTTCCCAAAGGGCCATGAGCGCCAGCATTCCCAGGAATACTGACAGCCTCAACGTGGGCTCGGCGGTCAGCAGCGCGTCGGACATGGGCGCCTCGCTTAGGGGTCGGTCGGATATATTAGGGATCTGGTATGAAAAATTGCAACGTTGCACGCCACGTCCGGGGTCGCGGCGCGTGACCTCGAAAAGTGAAACGGCGCCCCGTGGGGCGCCGTTTTGCATCAACTGAAAGAAGCGTCGTTTTACGCGAACCACCAGCGCTCTTGCGCCTTGTTGCCGTCGTTGGCCCAGTTCGCGGCCACGGCTTCGTCGTGCGCAAGGGTCTTGGCATGGGCCGAGATGTAGCTTGCGAACATCGCAACGATGGCGCCGCCGTCGTTCTGAAGCAGGGCCTGGGCTTCCCAGTACTGCTTGCGCCGCTCGTCCTCGTCGGTCTCGGAACGGGCCATCAGGACCAGTTCGTTGAACCGGTTGGCGGCTTCGGTGTCGCGCCAGGCGGTGTCGTTCCACTCGGTTTCCGCGACATAGGCCGAGGAGTACATCCAGTCCTGCGTCGGGCGGCCCGACCAGTAACAGGCGCACCAGCCCTTCTTGTTCCAGACGTTCGACCAGTAGCCGTCGGACGGCTCGCGCACGACCTCGATCTCGATGCCGGCTTCCGCCGCCGAGGCAGCGATCAGCTGGGCGGCGTCGACCGCGCCCGCGAAGGCCGCGTCGGCCGCCGAAAGCTGGATCGGGCCGGAATGACCGGACTTGGCGTAGTGTTCGGCCGCCTTCTCGGGGTCGAACTCGTGCGCCGGAAGCTCGGTGTTGAAGAACGGCATCGAGGCGTTGACCGGCACGTCGTTGCCCGCCTGACCGTAGCCCAGCAGGATCTTGTCGACCAGTTCCTGACGTTTGATCGCGTATTTCAGCGCCATGCGCAGGTCGTAGTTGCCGAAGGGCTCGACGCTGAGGCGCATCGGGAAGGTGTAGTGCTGGGTGCCGGTCGCCGTCAGGATATCCAGCGTCGGCACGCGGCCCAGAAGCGCCACGGTCTTCGGGTCGATGTCGCCCGAATAGTCCACGTCGCCGTTCATCACCGCGTTCTGGCGCGCGGTCACGTCCAGGATCGAGAGAAGCTCGAAGCGGTCGAAGTGGGCGGCACCTTCCTTGAAGTAGTTGGGGTGGCGGTTGAACGTCGCGCGCACGCCCGGCTCGAAATTCTCGACGACATAGCCGCCGGTGCCGTTCGGGTCCTGTCCGTCGACCGATCCGTCGGCCGAGGCCATGATCAGAAGGTGATAGTCCGACATGATGAATGGGAAGTCGGCGTTCGCGCCCTCAAGCTCGAACACGACCTGGTTGTCGCCGTCTTTCCGGATGTCGGTAATCTGGCTGACAAGGCCCTTCGCCGCCGACTTTGAATCCTCGCCCCGGTGGTGGTTGATCGACGCGATCACGTCTTCGGGCGTCATCGTCTTGCCGTTGTGGAATTCCACGCCCGGACGCAGGTTGAAGACCCAGGTCTTCGCATCGGCGGACTCGTAGCTTTCCGCCAGTTCGGGCACCAGCTTGCCGGTCTTGTCGACTTCCGTCAGGCAGTTGCCGCGCGAATAGTTCACCGTGGTGCCGAAATCGTTCTCGGTCGTCGCGGGGTCCAGCGAGTCGGTGGTCGATCCGTGGCCCACCGCCATGCGGAAGACGCCGCCTTTCTTGGGCGTCTGCGCTTCGGCGCGGCCGGCCAGCGACATCGCCGTCGGCATCGACACGCCGGTGGCCAGCGCCGACATGATGAAGCGGCGGCGGTTGATCTCACCCGTGGTCAGGCGTCGTGCCTGTCGGGCGAGGTAGGTTTCCTTGCGTTTGTCCATGAGACGGTCTCCCTGAGTTTTGTTTGACCATAAGGAAGCAGCACGGGGGGCCGAAGGCAAGTCAACTTTCGGTAAATGCAATGACCATGCACATGAAAAAGGGGGCCGAAGCCCCCCTGTCCGCGTGATTTTCCGCACGGTTCACGAAGTGACGTCGTAAGCGCGCTCGCCGTGCTGCGCCAGATCGAGGCCGGTTTCCTCGGTTTCCGCGTCGACCCGCATGCCGACAAGGGCCCGCGCGACGAAGGCCACGAGCACGGTCACGACCGCCGTGAAGACGCCGACGATCACCAGGCTGCCAAGCTGCGCCGCCCAGCTTCCGGCCCCGAAGACCGCGATCATGATCGTGCCGAAGATGCCGCCGACGCCGTGGACGGCGAAGACGTCCAGCGTGTCGTCGATCTTCAGCCGGTTGCGGATCAGGTTCACCGCTTCCTGGCAAAGGATACCCGCGATGCCGCCGATGATCAGTGCCGCGACCGGGCCGACGAAGCCGCTGGCCGGCGTGATCGAGGCAAGGCCCGCGATGGTGCCCGTGACCATGCCGACAAGGCTGGCCTTGCCGTACTTGATGCGCTCCCACAGCGCCCAGGTCAGCGACGCGGTGGCGGCCGAGATATGCGTCACGGTCAGCGCCATCGCAGCACCCCCGTCGGCGGCCAACTGGCTGCCGCCGTTGAAGCCGAACCAGCCGACCCACAGCATCGCCGCGCCGATCATCACATAGCCCGGATTGTGCGGCGGCTTGGTGCGGTCGCGCCGCGGTCCCAGGATGACGGCCAGGATCAGCGCCGCCAGACCGGCGGTCTGGTGCACCACGATCCCGCCCGCGAAGTCGCGCGCGCCGGTCTCGCCGAAGATGCCGCCATCGGCAAGCATCCCGCCGCCCCAGATCCAGTGGACCACGGGCGCATAGCAAAGCAGCATCCAGAGCGTCGAGAACACCAGGACGAAGCCGAAGTTCACCCGCTCGACATAGGCGCCGACGATCAGCGCCGGCGTGATGATCGCGAAGGTCATCTGGAAGGCGAAGAACAGAACCTCGGGCAGGGTGCCCGACAGGCTGTCGGCGGTGACGCCGGCCAGGAACATCTTGCCCAGACCGCCCCAGACGGCGTTGCCGTCGCCGAAGGCGATGGAATAGCCCAGCGCGAGCCAGACCACGCTCATCAGGCAGGCGATGGCGTAGCAGTGCATGAAGACGCTCAGCACGTTCCGCGACCGCACGAGCCCCCCGTAGAACAGCGCCAGCCCCGGCAGTGTCATGAACAGCACAAGCGCTGTCGCAACGATGATCCAGGCGGTATCAGCCCCTACCATGTCCTTCCCTCCTTTGTTGGTTGCGGGTCAGGAACCGTGTCAGCGTTGCGAGGAAAAGTGGCAGACGGGAATTCGAGTGGGGAAAAAATGGGCAAAACAGGGTTTGGCGCGAAATGATGCACTCATGGGGGCGATTTGCCTGATTTATGTGCGATTTAGGAAAGCGTCCGGATCAGCAGTTCCAGCGCATGCGCGACCGTCGCCCTGCGCACATTGCCACGGCCAATCGCGCCGAAGTCCACGGTCTCGCCGCGGGTCTCGTCGCCGCGCACGGCAAGTCCGAAGCAGACGCGTCCCTCGGGTTTGTGGTCGGAGCCGCCCGGTCCGGCGATGCCCGTGACCGAGACCGCCAGCGTCGCGCCGGAGTGCCCGAGCGCGCCCTCGGCCATCGCGCGGGCGACCTCTTCGGAAACCGCGCCGTGGGCGTCGATCATGTCCGCGGGCACATCCAGCATCTGGGTCTTGGCGGCGTTCGAATAGGTGACGAAGCCGCGGTCGAAGACGTCCGACGAGCCGGGGATGTCGGTGATCGCTCCCGCGATCAGCCCGCCGGTGCAGCTTTCGGCCGTGGCGATCATCGCGCCCGCGTCGCGCGCCATGTCGACAAGGCGCGCCGCCGTGATGGGGACCGTCATGGCGTGGCTGCCGACACGAAGCCCGCATGGGCCAGTGCGGCCAGCGCGACGACGATCAAGGCGGCGAACGCGCCGGCCCAGACATCGTCCAGCATGACGCCGGTGGCGTCGCCCCGGCGGTCGGCGCGGCCCACCAGCCAGGGTTTCCAGATGTCGAACAGCCGGAAGAAGATGAACGCCGTGACGATGCCCGGCCAGAGCCGGGCCATGTCGACACCTGCCTGATGCGCGCCGATCGACACCGGGAAAAGCGCTATCCACTGGCCGACCACCTCGTCCAGTACGATCCAGGACGGGTCGTGGTCGCCGCCCGAGGCGATTTCACGGTCTGTCAGGTAGACGCCAAGCGCGTAGAGGAAGGCGGTCGCCACCACGAAGGCGCCGGGGCCTGCGGCAAGGTGGATCGCGTAGGCCACCGGCAGCGCGGCCAGCGATCCCCAGGTTCCTGGGGCGGGGCGCAGAAAGCCCGCGCCGAAGAACGACAGGATCAGCCGTCTCATGCCGACACCAGAGCGGCGGTGGCGATGGCGGCGATGCCTTCGCCGCGTCCGGTGAAGCCCAGTTCCTCGGACGTCGTCGCCTTGACGCTGATCCGTTCGGCCTCGATGCCGGTGATCCGCGCCAGTTCGGCGCGCATCGCGTCGGCGTGGGGCCCGATCTTCGGGTGCTCGCAGATCAGCGTGCAGTCGATGTTGGCGATGCGGAACCCGCGCCCGGCGGCAAGTCTCGCGGCATGTTCTAGGAAGATGTGGCTGGCGGCGCCTTTCCATCGCGGGTCGGAGGGCGGGAAGTGGCGCCCGATATCGCCCTCGGCCAGTGCGCCGTAGATGGCGTCGGTCACGGCGTGCATTCCGACGTCGGCGTCGGAGTGGCCGAGAAGCGATTTGTCATGCGGCACGCGGATGCCGCAAAGCGTGACGTGGTCGCCGGGCGCGAAGCGGTGCACGTCGAATCCATTGCCGAGGCGGATGTCCATTCCTGTCGTTCCCCGGTACCGCTTCGTTTCCGGGCAGGCCGGGTCTGGAAGGCGGACCATATCCTGTAGTCTGGCGTTGCCACACCTCTAAGCCGTGATGCCTCTGCTGACAATGGCGACGCTTTGCCGGTTGTAATGCACAATAATTAGGCATATGCCATTTCGAGAGGCTTTTTAGGGGTGATCGGTTTGAGCCTTCCGTCCTGGCAGCCTACCTCAGTAGCACTTGCACAAGGTTTCCGCATGACGATCACCGTCTCCGATATCACTTTGGATCCGCCGGTGTTCCTGGCTCCGATGGCCGGGATCACCGACCTGCCGTTCCGCCAGCTTGTCGCGTCGTTCGGCGCCGGCCTTGTCGTCAGCGAAATGGTGGCCAGCCAGGAAATGGTGCAGGCCAAGCCGGGTGTGCGCGAGCGGGCGGAACTGGGTTTCGGCGAGGCGGCGACGGCGGTGCAGCTTGCCGGCCGCGATGCCCGCTGGATGGCCAAGGCCGCGCGGATGGTTGAAGCCAATGGTGCGAAGATCATCGACATCAACATGGGCTGCCCGGCCAAGAAGGTGACGGGCGGGCTGTCCGGCTCGGCGCTGATGAAGACGCCGGACCATGCGCTTGCCCTGATCGAGGCGGTCGTGGCCGCCGTCAGCGTCCCGGTCACGCTGAAGATGCGGCTGGGCTGGGATGACGATTGCCTGAACGCGCCCCGGATCGCGGCCCGCGCCGCGGCGGCGGGCGTGCGGATGATCACGGTGCATGGACGAACCCGCTGCCAGTTCTACAAGGGCCGCGCCGACTGGCGGGCGATCCGGGCCGTGAAGGACGCCGTTCCGGTCCCGGTCGTCGCCAACGGCGACATCGTGACGGCGGCGGATGCCAAGGAGGCGCTGGCGCAGTCCGGCGCCGACGGCGTGATGGTCGGACGCGGCATCCAGGGTGCGCCCTGGCGGCTGGCCGAGATTGCCCATGCGCTGGGATGGGGTCCGAAACCGGTGATCCCCGAAGGTCGGGCTTTTGCCGATATGGTCGTCGGCCACTACGAGGCGACGATCGTCTTCTACGGAGAAGACCTGGGCGCCCGGGTCGTTCGCAAGCACCTTGGCTGGTACATGGACCGCGCCGGGACGCCGCCCGGTCTGCGCCGGCACGTGCTGACCGGGTCCCCGCGCGAGGTTCGCGCGGCGCTGGGGCCGGCGCTTGCCGGGCAGGAAAGGCGGGCGGCATGAACGTCTTTCAGGAGAACCTCTGGCAATCCCTGCCGATTCCGGCCTTCCTGCTGGATCCGGGCGACATCATCGCCGAGGTGAACCCGACGGCGGAAAGCTTTCTGAACGCCTCGGCCCGGTCTGTCCGGGGTTCGCCCGTATTCGACATACTGGCGATCGACGCGCCGCTGGACGACCAGTTCAAGCGGGTGCGGATCGACCAGTCCTCGCTTTTCATGAACAACGTCGACGTGGGCACCGGCCAGGCCGCGCCGGTCAATTGCAACATCCAGATGTCGCCGATGACCGGAATGCCCGGTTTCGTGCTGGTTCTGATGGAGCCACGCATGATCGCCGACCGGCTGGGCCGGTCGATGTCGGTCAAGTCTGCGGCGCGGTCCGCCATCGGCATGGCCGAAATGCTGGCCCACGAGATCAAGAACCCGCTGGCGGGGATCGCGGGTGCCGCACAGCTTCTCAGCATGAACCTCTCGAACGACGACCTGGAGCTGACGGACCTGATCGTTTCGGAGACCCGGCGGATCGTGAAGCTGCTCGAGCAGGTCGAGCAGTTCGGCAACCTGCGCCCCCCGCAGAAGAAGGCGGTCAACCTGCACGACCTTCTTGATCGGGCGCGCAAGTCCGCGGCCGTCGGCTTTGCCGCGCATATGACCATCGTCGAGGACTACGACCCGTCGCTGCCCGCGACCTGGGTCGACAGCGACCAGATGGTCCAGGTCTTTCTGAACCTCTTGAAGAATGCGGCCGAGGCCGCGGGCGGCGAGCCGGGGCGGATCACGATCCGCACCTTCTACGACATGGCGCTGCGGCTGCGCCGCAAGGACGGCACCGCCGCGTTGCCCTTGCAGGTCGAGATCATCGACGACGGTCCGGGCCTGCCGCCCGAAATCGCGACCGAGGCCTTCGAGCCCTTCGTCTCGGGCCGCGAGAACGGCACGGGCCTTGGTCTGGCGCTGGTCTCGAAAATCATTTCGGACCACGACGGCTGGGTCAGCGTCGACAGCGTTCCCGGCCGAACGGTCTTTCGGATATCGCTTCCCGTCGCGCCGCGCGAAAGCGCCGACGAGGCAGAACACAAAGAGGGATAGGACATGGACGGCACCATCCTGGTGGCAGACGACGACCGCACGATCCGGACCGTGCTGACGCAGGCGCTGACGCGGGCGGGGTGCAAGGTGCACGCGACGTCCTCGCTGGTGACGCTGATGCGCTGGGTCGAGGAAGGCAAGGGCGACCTGGTGATCTCGGACGTGATGATGCCCGACGGAAACGGGCTGGAGCAGTTGCCGAGGATCAACGAGCTGCGCCCGGGCCTGCCGGTGATCGTCATCTCGGCGCAGAACACGATCATGACCGCGATCCAGGCGAACGAGGCGGACGCCTACGACTATCTGCCCAAGCCATTCGACCTGCCGGACCTGATGAAGCGCGCCAACCGGGCGCTGGAAGTCAAGCGGCGCGCGCCGCAGCCCCGCGCCGAGTTGGGCGGCGACGGCACCGAGGATCTGCCCCTGGTCGGCCGGACGCCGGCGATGCAGGCGCTTTACCGGCTGGTGGCGCGCGTGATGAACGCCGATCTGCCGGTCCTGATCACCGGCGAAAGCGGCACCGGCAAGTCGCTGATCGCGCGGGCGATCCACGATCTGTCCGACCGCCGCACGCTTCCCTTCGTCGTCGCGACCGGGTCGGATCTGGCGACGATGGAGGGGCCGGCGACGCTGATAAGCCGGGCGCGCAACGGCACGCTTCTGTTCGACGAGGTGGCGGACCTGTCGGAAGAGGCGCAGGCCCGGATCGTTCGGATGCTGGACAGCTTCGGCGATTCCGGTCCGCGCGTGATGGCCACCAGCCAGGCCGACCTGGCGGAACGGCTGGACAAGGGGCTGTTCCGGCAGGATCTGTACTATCGTCTGGGCGGCGTGGCGCTGAACGTGCCCAGCCTGCGCGAGCGGGTCGAGGACATCCAGCTTCTGACCGACCATTTCCTGGCCCGCGCCGAACGCGACGGGCTGCCGGTGCGCGAGTTCGACAAGGACGCGATGGAACTGATCCGCGCCTATTCCTGGCCGGGCAACGTGCGTCAGCTGGAGAACACGGTCCGCCGTCTGGCACTGACCGGGGGCGAAGAGCGAATCTCGCGTTCGGAAGTCGAAATGGTTCTTGGGAACCAGCCCGCGATCGAACCGCTGACCGGCGGCAGCGACAGCGACAAGCTGTCGGCCTCGATCGCCAAGCACCTTCGACGGTATTTTGACCTGCACGGAGGCCAGTTGCCGCCCCCGGGTCTCTACCAGCGCATTCTGCGCGAGGTGGAGATGCCTTTGATTGAAATAGCTTTGGACGCTACCGGTGGTAACCAGGCCAAATGTGCCGATCTTCTGGGCATCAACCGGAATACGCTTCGAAAGAAGATCACGGATCTCGATATCCGCGTGACACGGCGCCGCAAATTGATGTAAAAGCGCAACATAGAGTGGCGCATCCGCGACTGTGGATAACTAAAGCCACCATATGGGGCGGTCGCCGCGTTGCGCGGCACATCATTCGGAGGCACCCTTTTGGCGGGGCGCGCGAGGGCACTTAGCTGGGAAAAACTGAACCGCCTCAGGCGGATGAAGCGGTACCAGAATGCCGCTACCCTGGGACTTGTCATCCTGGGGCCGGTGCTGGCGCTTATGACGTTCCTTGTTCTCGGCCCGATTGATCGCACGTCCTCGACCTTCTCGCTGCGACTCGTTCTCCTGGCCGATCTCGTCTACGTGCTGGTCGTCGCGGCGCTGGTCCTGTCGCGGATCGCCTCGATGATCGCGGCCAGGCGGGCCAAGTCGGCGGGTTCCCGCCTGCACCTGCGCCTGACCGGTGTCTTCGCCCTGATCGCGCTGATCCCGACCGTCACCGTGGCCATATTCGCCGGCCTGACCGTGAACGTGGGTCTGGAAGGCTGGTTCTCGGACCGCGTGCGAAGCGTGGTCGGCGCGTCGCTGTCGGCGGCGGAAGCCTACCAGGAAGATCAGCGCCGCGACCTGCGCGAGGACACGCTGGCGCTGGCCGATTATCTCAACGCCGCGCGTGACCGTTCGGTGTTCGTCTCGGACGGCGAGTTGCGCCAGTTGCTGGGGCAGGGGCAGGCGCTGGTGCAGCGGGGTCTGCGCGAGGCATTCATCATCGACGGCACCGGCGAGATCCGGGCACGCGGCGAGCGCTCGTATCTCTTCTATTTCGAAGAGCCGGACGCCGACGTGCTGAGCCGCGCCAGCGAGGGCGAGACGGTCATCGTCGAAGACCTGAATGTCGACGAATTCCGCGCGCTGGTCCGGCTCGAGGCGTTTCCCGACCGGTTTCTCTACGTCAGCCGCGTCGTCGACGGGCGGATCCTGGGCCTTCTGGACGATGCCGCGCAGACGGCGGCTCTCTACAACCAGCTCGAGGCCGAACGTGGCCGGATCGTCTTCGAGTTCGGCCTTCTTTACCTAGGTTTCGCCGTGATCCTGATCCTTGCCGCCATATGGCTTGGCCTGTGGTTCGCGGAACGCCTGTCGCGGCCCGTGGGCAGGCTGGCGGGCGCGGCGCAGCGCGTCGGCGCGGGCGATCTGGACGTGCAGGTGCCGGAAGAGCCCGGCGACGACGAGATCGCGATGCTGGGCCGGCTCTTCAACCAGATGACGCGGCAGCTGAAGGGCCAGCGCGAGGCGCTTCTGTCGACGAACCGCCAGATCGAACGCCGGCGGCGGCTGTTCGACAGCGTCCTGTCGTCGGTGACGGCGGGCGTGATCGGGCTGGACGCGCAGGGCAACATCACTTTCGTGAACAGGTCCGCCGAACGGATACTCTCGATGCAGGAAGACAGCGAAACGGCTGTGCCCCTGCAGGTCGGTGTGCCCGAGTTCGGCCCGGTGCTGGAGAGGCTTCTGTCCAGCGGCAAGGAGGTCGAACAGGAAGAGGTGCGCGTGTCGCGCAAGGGCGTGGCAGAGACCCTTCTGGTCCGGATCGCCACGCGCCGCAGTTCCGAAGGCGAGGCCGAGGGCTTCGTCATCGCGTTCGACGACGTGACCGACCTCGTGACCGCGCAGCGCATGGCCGCCTGGGGCGACGTCGCGCGCCGCATCGCGCACGAGATCAAGAATCCTCTGACGCCGATCCAGCTGTCCGCGGGCCGGATCAAGCGCAAGTTCCGCCCGATGGTGGGCGACGAGGCCGAAGCGCTGGACCGGATGACCGACGTGATCGTCCGTCAGACCGAGGATTTGCGCCGGATCGTCGACGAGTTCTCGAAATTCGCCCGCATGCCCGAGCCGGAACGGTCGCGTCAGGACCTGGCCCAGATCGTGCGCGACGCGGTGACGCTGCAGGAGGCCGCGGCCGAGACCCTGACGCTTGAATCCCGGCTGCCCGACGGTCCGGTGCCGGCCGACCTGGATCAGACGATGATCGGGCAGGCGCTGACGAACCTGATCAAGAACGCGGGCGAGGCGATCGAGAGCCTTTACGAGAAAGGCGCAGTCCCCGAAGGCCACGCCCCCCATGTGCTGGTCGAGATGCGCACCGCCGGTGACGAAGCCTTCATCGCGATCTCGGACAATGGAATCGGATTGCCCGAGGACCGCTCGCGGCTCTTCGAGCCCTATGTGACGACGCGCGAGAAGGGCACGGGGCTGGGGCTGCCGATCGTGAAGAAGATCATCGAGGAACATGGCGGCACGCTGGTCCTGACGGACGCCGAGCCGCTGGACGGGTCGGGCCAGATCGGCGCGCGGGCAGAGATAACCCTGCCGATCGAGGCAGAGAGCGAAAAAGCACCTGATCTGCAGGTCGCGGAATAAAGAGGAGAGCGATTGATGGGCGATATTCTGATAGTCGACGACGAGCGCGATATCCGGGAGTTGATTTCGGATATTCTTGAGGACGAAGGGTTCACGACCAGGCTGGCGGGAAACTCGGACGACGCGATGGCCGAGATGAACAAGGAGCCGCCGGCGCTGATGATCCTGGATATCTGGCTCAAGGATTCCAACATGGACGGGATCGACATCCTGAAGTCCGTGAAGCGCGACAATCCCGATGTGCCGGTGATCATCATTTCGGGGCACGGCAACATCGAGATCGCCGTCGCCGCGATCAAGCAGGGCGCCTACGACTTCATCGAGAAACCCTTCAACATCGACCAGCTGATGGTGGTCATCACGCGGGCGATGGAGACGTCGCGGCTGCGGCGCGAGAACAGCGAGCTGCGTCGCAAGGACGTCACGACCACGGACATGGTCGGCAATTCGCCCGCCTACCGGACCCTGAAATCGCAACTCGACAAGGTTACCAAGTCGAACGGGCGGGTGATGCTGACCGGTCCGGCGGGATCGGGCAAGGAGATCGCGGCGCGCTATATCCACGCCCATTCAGATCGTGCCGTCGGTCCCTTCGTCACGGTAAGCTCGGCCTCGATCGAATCCGACCGGATGGAAGAGGTCCTGTTCGGGCGGGAATCGGGCGGACGCGGAATCGAACCCGGCCTGCTGGAGCAGGCGCACGGCGGGATCATCTACTTCGACGAAGTGGCCGACATGCCGGCGGGCACCCAGTCCAAGATCCTGCGGGTTCTGACCGAGCAGCAGTTCCAGCGCGTGGGCGGCGGCGACAAGGTGCGCGTCGATCTGCGGGTGATTTCGTCGACGACGCGGAACCTGGAAGCCGAAGTCGATGCTGGGACGTTCCGGCAGGAGCTGTTTCACCGGCTGAACGTGGTGCCGATCGACGTGCCCTCGCTGGCCGAGCGGCGCGAGGACATCCCGCAGCTGGCCGAGCATTTCATCGCCGCCTTCAACAAGTCGCAGGGCCTGCCGTTGCGGCAACTGAGCGAGGATGCCGTGGCGATGCTGCAAACCATGAGCTGGCCAGGCAACGTGCGCCAGTTGAAGAACGTCATCGAGCGCGTGCTGATCCTGGGCGGCGACAAGGGCGACATCACCTCGGTCGAAATCCCGAGCGAAAACCAGCCCCAGGAGGATGGCGAGGGCCGGGTGGTTCTGTCGGGCAGCCTGGCGACGCTGCCCCTGCGCGAGGCGCGCGAATTGTTCGAACGCGAATACCTGCTGACCCAGATCAACCGCTTCGGCGGCAACATCAGCCGGACGGCGACCTTCGTCGGCATGGAGCGCTCGGCGCTGCACCGCAAGCTGAAGTCGCTGAACGTCGTGACCTCGTCGCGGTCGGGCGCCCGCGTGGCGACCGTGGCCGAGGAGGAGGCCGAGGAAGACGCGTGATCGGATGAATTTCGCGGGATAACCGTCTGTTTTCGCCGGCACTGTGGCCGTTAATCACAGGGAATGCACCAAGGATGCCCCGCGCCGCGCCTCTGGCCGGCCTCGGGGCATGAGTATTTGTGAAAAGAAGAAGCGCCCTGGGCGGGATCAGTCGCCCAGGTAGTCGTCGTCGGCCACGTGTTCGGCCCAGTCCACGCGCTTGCCGTCGATCGATTCGGCGATGGCGATATGGGTCATTGCGGTCGTGTCCGTGGCGCCGTGCCAGTGGCGCACGCCGGGTGGAAACCAGACGATGTCACCGGGGCGGATTTCCTCTTTCGGTTCGCCCTCGATCCGCGCCCAGCCAAGACCTTCGGTCACGATCAGCGTCTGGCCCAGGGGATGTGTGTGCCACGCGGTGCGCGCACCCGGCTCGAAGGTGACCGTCACGCCGCCCGCCCGTGCCGGCGGCTCGGTGTTGAAATCCATGTCCATGCGGACCTGGCCGGTGAAATAGGCGGCCGGTCCCGCCTTGGATGGCTGGCTGGCGTTCCTGATGATCTTCATGCGCTGATGTCTCCTGTCCCTGTCCGGGCCAGCCTAGCGCGGTATCGCGGCGGCTTCAAAGCCTTGAAACGGGACCGGCTGCCAGAATGGCGCCTGTCGGCTGCCCGGTGGGCGAGCCGCCTTCGGGTTCGTCCGAGATCGCCAGCGTCAGGCCGACCGCCTTGCCCAGAAGCGCGTCGGGCACGGTGAACTCGGCGGTTTCGGTCGCCGGGATGAGGCCGAACGAGACCGGTCCGGTGCCGTCCTCGGGAATGCCCCACAACTCCAGCGCCCGCCCCGGTGCCGGGGCGCCGGCGGTGCGGGTCAGACGGACCGCGTGCGCGGTGGCGTCGATCACCGCCAGAACGCGCAGCGTCTGGTCGTCCGAGGCCAGTTCGGAGACGAAAAGCGCGGGCGGTGTCTGAACCGATGGGGTGAAGGCGATGACCGCAATGGCGACAGCGGCCGCGGAGGCGAGCGCCGCCAGACCCTGCCAGAGACGAAGCCGCGGCGCGCGCGCATCCGTCCCGAAAAGGCGCGCCATCAGGGCCGCTTTCGCGGCGGCGCTTGGCTCTACGGCCTCGACGTCGTCGGCGAAGGCGGCCAGGCGCTCCTGCCAGAAGGCCACCTCGCGGGCAAAATCGGGATCGGTCAGCGACCGGGCGTGGGCGGCGCGCAGGTCGTCGCCCTCGAGAAGGCCAAGCGCGTATTCCGCCGCCAGGGCGCCGTCGTCCCCGATGCCGTCTTCGATGTCGTCACGGTCGGTCATCGGGACATGCACTCCCGGAGTGCGATCAGGCTTCGGCGCAGCCACGTCCGCATGGTGTTCAGCGGCACGTCGAAGCTTTGCGCCAGGTCGGCATAGCTGAGCCCGCCCAGGTAACAGCCGCGCACCGCGTCGCGCCGGTCGGGCGGCAACTCGTCCATGCAGGCCATGATCCGCCGGGCTTCGCCGGCGGCGATGGCCGCGGCCTCGGGCGAGGGACCGGCGGCGGGAAGGGTATCGCTCAGCCCGTCGATATCGCGGGTGTCCCGCCGTTTTCTCAGCCGGTCGATGGCGGTGTTGCGGGCGATGGTGATCAGCCAGGTCATCGGCGACAGGCCGTTCGCGGCGTAGCGGTCGGCGTTCTTCCAGACCTTGACGAAGGTGTCCTGCATCGCTTCCTCGGCGGCGGCGCGATCCTTCAGGATGCGAAGGCAGACGCCCATGAGCTTGCCGGACGTCCTGTCATAGAGCGACGCGAAAGCCGAGCGTTCGCCCAATGCGACGCGCGAGATCAGGCGCTCGATTTCCTCTGGCGTCGACATCTGCGGCTCTCCGCGCCCCCCTGCTGCATGAAACCTAGCCCGGTCGGGCGTCTTTGGCAAAGAGACGCGCGGTTCGTGACAGATGAACCGCGCGCCAGGAACCCGCGGGAACGGGATTTGACAACTCCCGCGGGATCGGGGGTTATTTTGCGGTGATGGTCTGCATCACCAGTTTCTCTTCTACCCGGATCGGTCCATCCTCGACCGCGCCCAGGGTGTATTCGAAGACGCCGGTCGCGACGCCGCCGGCCTCCGAATGGACCATCAGCATCAGCATCTCGCCGGACGCCACCGGCTCCTGCAGGATGGCGGCGACATCGGCGTTCTCGCCCTCGCGCAGGGGCGCGTATCCCACGACCGGGCCGGGCGTCATTTCCGCATCGGTGCGGTGCACCACCATCCAGCCGTTTTCGGGTGCGACGATCTTGGCGGCGCTGACGATGCCGTTCGAGACGTCCTGGTCCGTTGCCTCGACCATGGGGGCCATGGCGTGGCCGGCGGCGAAGGCGCTGCCGGACATGGCGAACAGGGCGATAGTGCTGATAATACGTTTGGTCATGTGACCCTCCTTGAGTGTTTGCATCCGAAGCCACGGGCGGTTTTCGGAAAAGTTTCAGCGGTCGGCGTTTTTTTGGCGAAGCGGGGGTGACGGCCGCGCTTGAATGCGCGGGGCCTACGTGCCAGACAGTCGGGAACCGGGGCGGCCAAGAGGCATCCATGAAGGTCATCATCTGCGGCGCGGGGCAGGTCGGCTGGCAGATCGCGCGGCACCTTTCGGGTGAACGCAACGACGTCACCGTGGTCGACAACAACCCCGAGCTTGTGCGCCGGGCCACGGATACGCTGGATGTCCAGGGCATCGCGGGCCATGCCAGCTATCCCGACATCCTGGAGCGCGCCGGCGCGCGCGACGCGGACATGATCATCGCTGCCACCTTCTCGGACGAAGTGAACATGGTCACCTGCCAGGTGGCGCATTCGATCTTCTCGATCCCCCGCAAGATCGCGCGGCTGCGTTCGCAAAGCTACCTGACGGCGATCTATTCGGACCTCTACCGGCGCGAGCATCTGCCGATCGACGTGGTGATCAGCCCCGAGCGCGAGGTTGCCGAGGCGGCGCTCAGACGTCTGAACGCGCCGGCGGCTTTCGACACCGAACTGTTCCTCGAGGGCAAGGCGCAGCTTCTGGGCATCCAGCTTGACGACGATTGCCCGGTCCTGAACACGCCGCTTCGGCAACTGACGGACCTGTTCTCGACGCTTCGCGCGATCGTGGTGGGCGTGCGTCGGAAAGAGAAACTGTTCGCGCCCGAGCCGGGCGACCAGTTGTTCGCCGAGGACCAGATCTACGTGGTGGCGCATGTCGAGGACATCACGCGGACCTTCGAGATCTTCGGCAAGACCGTCCACCGGCAGGAACGGGTCGTGATCATCGGCGGTGGCAACGTCGGGCTGGCCGTGGCCAAGGCGCTGGAAGGCAGGGCGGATCGCCTGCGCGCCAAGGTGATCGAGAAGAACCGGGCCTGTGCGGAACGCGCCGCCGACGCGCTGGAAAGGACCATCGTCCTGCATGGCGACGGTCTGAACATGGAGCTTCTGGCCGAGGCCGGGATCGACCGGGCCGACGCCATCCTGGCGGTGACCGACGACGACAAGACCAACCTTCTGGCCAGCGTCCGCGCCAAGCAGGCGGGCTGCCCGATGTCGATCGCCCTGATCAACGATCCGACGCTTCTGCCGCTGATGGAACCTCTGGACATCGACGCCTACATCAACCCGCGCGCCACGACCGTGTCGTCGATCCTGCGCCATATCCGGCATGGCCGGGTGCGGGGCGTCTACTCGATCGGAGACGCCGAGGCGGAGGTGATCGAGGCGCAGATCCTGGGCACCTCGCCGCTTGCGGGCAAGGCGATCCGCGACATCGACTTCCCCGAGGGCGTGCTGGTCGGCGCCGTCATGAAGGAGGGCAAGGTGGTCAAGCCCACTGGCAGCCTGCGGATCGAAGAGGGCGACGTCATCGTGGTTTTCGCGATGGCCGCCGACGTGCCGGAGGTCGAACGTCTGTTCCAGGTTTCGATCGACTTTTTCTGATGCTGGCCCGGCTTGCCGATCTGCCTTTCATCGTCCTTCTGACCGGGATCAGCGGGCTTGCGATGCTGGTGCCGGCGATGCACGGCCTCGCGGTGAACGATCACGCGACCGCTCAGGCGTTCTTTTACTGGAGCATACTGTTCCTGGTGCTGTTCGCGATGATTGCGCTGGCGACGTCCAACTACAGTATCCGGCGGCAGGGGCGCAGCCACCTGATCTCGATCCTGATGACATTCACCCTGCTGCCGGTGATGCTGGCGGTGCCCTTCAACGAGGCGGTTCCGAACACGATCTTTCTGAATGCCTACGTCGAGATGGTCTCCAGTCTGACGACGACCGGTCTGACGCTGTTCGAGCCCGACCGGTTGCCGCCGACGGTGCATCTCTGGCGCGCCTTCGTGGGCTGGCTGGGCGGCTTCTTCGTCTGGGTGACGGCGATTTCGGTCATGGCGCCCTTGAACCTCGGCGGCTACGAGGTGTCGTCCTCGCGCGAGGTCGGCAGCGGCGCGACGATCAGCACCGCGCAGATCGACCGGGTGGCGGATGCATCCGAGCGGTTGATGCGCTTCTCGGTCCGGTTCGCGCCGATCTACGGGGGACTGACGGCGGCACTCTGGATCGCGCTTCTGATCGCCGGTGACACGCCGCTGGTATCCTTCTGCCACGCGATGTCCACAATGGCGACATCGGGGATATCGCCTGTCGGCGGCGACTCGGGTGGCGGTTCCGGCATCGTGGGCGAGGCGCTGGTCATGATCTTCCTGGTCTTCGCGCTGTCGCGGGTGACCTTTTCCGCCTACGAGCGTCCCGACGGCTGGCACAGCCTGGTGCGTGACCCGGAACTGCGCCTGGGTCTCTTGATCATCGTCTCGCTGTCGACCCTTTTGTTCTTCCGTCATTTCGGCGCGACCTTCGAAGAGGGGCTGGCTGTCTCTGCCTACGAAGGCCTGATGGGGCTCTGGGGGGCGCTGTTCACGGTGACGTCGTTCCTGACGACCGCCGGGTTCGAATCCGAGCATTGGGCCACGGCCCGGGCCTGGTCCGGCTTGGGTTCGCCCGGTGTGCTGCTGCTGGGCCTTGCGGTATTCGGCGGCGGGGTGGCGACCACCGCCGGCGGCGTCAAGCTGCTGCGGGTCTATGCGCTCTACAAGCACGGGATGCGCGAGATGGAGAAACTGGTCCTGCCGTCCTCGATCGGCGGCGCGGGGCAGGCGGCGCGGCGCTTCCGCCGGCAGGGCGCCTATGTGGCATGGGTTTTCTTCATGCTTTTCGCCATATCCATCGCCGTGGTGACGCTGGCCCTGTCGCTGGTCGCGCATGTCGACTTCGAAGAGGCGATGATCCTGACGATAGCGACGCTTTCCACGACCGGCCCCCTGACCGAAGTGGCGGGCGACATGCCGGTGAATCTGGCGCAACTGAACGATGCCGCCAAGGCGATTCTCAGCGCGGCGATGATTCTCGGGCGGCTCGAAACACTGGCGATCATCGCCCTTCTCAACCCCGAGTTCTGGCGATAGGGTCGGGAAGCGCTTGAAATAGCGTCACAAAGAACCGCGTTGACCCCTTTTTGGGGGTAGTCAGCGTTTACTTCGCGTTACATATTGTTTCCACGATCCACCAGCCGGTCAGATTTCCCGGCGGAAAGAAAGAAGGCTCAAAAGCTCATGGCTTCGGACAGACAGAATTTGCAGGACGCATTTCTGAACCATGTCAGGAAGACGAAGGTCCCGGTGACCATCTTCCTTATCAATGGCGTCAAACTGCAAGGTGTCATTACCTGGTTCGACAACTTTTGTGTGTTGCTGCGTCGTGACGGACAATCGCAACTTGTCTACAAACATGCGATTTCCACGATCATGCCGGCGCAGCCGATCAATCTTTACGAGGGTGAAGAATAAGATTGGAAACGACCGCAGCGAAAGACACCCGCGCGCTCGTTCTGCATCCTGACATCACCAGCGATCCCGGCCGCCGCGACGCGCATTACGCGTTGGAAGAGGCCGTGTCGCTGGCGCATGCGTTGCCGGGGCTGCAGATAGAAGGCGCGGAAATCGTGCGGCTTCAGAAACCGCAACCGGGGATGCTGTTCGGCAAGGGAAAGATCGAGGAGCTGGGGCGCCGGATCGAGGACGACGAGATCGGGCTGGTTCTGATCGATGGTCCGGTGACGCCGGTGCAGCAGCGCAACCTGGAACGCGCGTGGAAGACCAAGCTTCTGGACCGGACCGGGCTGATCCTCGAGATCTTCTCGGACCGCGCCGCGACCCGCGAGGGGGTGCTGCAGGTCGAGATGGCGGCGCTCAGCTACCAGCGCACGCGCCTTGTCCGCGCCTGGACCCACCTCGAACGGCAGCGGGGCGGCCTGGGCTTCGTCGGCGGTCCCGGCGAAACCCAGATCGAGGCGGACCGCCGCGCCATCGACGAACAGCTGACGCGGCTGAAGCGGCAATTGGACAAGGTGGTGAAGACCCGCAGCCTGCACCGCGCCGCGCGCGCAAAGGTGCCCTATCCGATCGTCGCGCTGGTGGGATATACGAACGCCGGGAAATCCACGCTGTTCAACAGGCTGACCGGTTCCGCGGTGCTGGCCAAGGACATGCTGTTCGCCACGCTGGACCCGACGATGCGGGCCGTCAGATTGCCCACGGGCCGCGACGTGATCCTGTCGGACACCGTGGGCTTCATCTCGGATTTGCCGACGCAACTGGTCGCGGCTTTCCGCGCGACGCTGGAAGAGGTGCTCGAAGCGGACCTTATTCTGCATGTCCGCGACATCGCGCATCCCGAGACCGAGGAGCAGGCCAGCGACGTCGAGGCCATTCTCGAGGATCTCGGCGTTGCGCAGGCCACACCGATGATCGAAGTCTGGAACAAGATCGACCTTCTGGACGCCGCCGGGCGCGAGGCGCTCGAGACGCAGGCGGCGCGGAAAGAGAACGTGCAGGCGATCTCGGCGGTGACCGGCGAGGGGGTGCAGGCTGTCATCGCCGCGGTGACGGCCGAACTGGACCGCGACCGTGTGCGCGACGTCGTGATGCTGGCGCACGGCGACGGCCGCCGCCGGGCATGGCTCTTCGAACAGGGCGTGGTCGTGGACGAGACCGAAACGAAGGACGGCACCAGGCTTAGCGTCAGCTGGACCCCGGCTCAGGCGGCCCGCTTCTCGCGGCTGTGACGCCTATTCCCCCGGCTCAAGCCGAATGATCCCGACCGCGCCCGCGCGCGCCAGGTTGGGGTCCAGCGTCATCGGGATGTATTCGCCCCGCCGCCACAACTCGCCCAGATCGTCGTAATGCCGCGACAGCGGGTGGCCGGATTGTCCCGTCGAGATGATGAACACCGAGGAATCCGGGTCCGCGAAGTCATAGACGCCGCGATAGCCGGCGCCGTGGACGTTCAGGAACGGCGCCGGGTCTTCGCCCGAGGTCAGGCCGCGCAGAAGCGTCTGATCGCCGCCGCTGGTCGACTGGCGGATGTTCACGATCCAGGAAAACCAGCCCACGTTTCCCAGCACGGCGTGATCGTGCGTGGCCTGGTGCGCATCGCCCCAGCGCAGCGAATCAAGCGACTGTCCCCAGGTTTCGTCGATCCACAGCAGCGCGTCGTCCAGCGCCAGCCGCGCGATCTCGGTGCAGGTCTCCTCGGGGGCGGACTGGACGACGTCGCACCACGTCGCCGCGCCTTCGACGTCGCGGAAGACGCGCTCCAGAAAGATCGGGTCGGCGTGGCGGAACGCATCGGCCAGCGTGCCCAGTTCGTCGCGGATCAGCCGGTCCTGCAGATTTCGCATCCAGGCCGCATAGATCAGCGGCTCTGGCAGATGCTCGTTCATCTCGCCGTTCCAGTTCGCCAGCAGATCCAGCGCCTGGCGGCGGCGGCGCTCGGGCGTGCCTTCGGCTGCGGCCTCGCCGGTGAACCACAGATTGCGGGCGACCAGCGGCAGAAGCGTGCGCGCCGTCACCGACACAGTGTCCAGCTGCGCCTCGATGAAGCTTTCGCGGGTATGCACCTCGCGCGACTGCATCAGCCGTTCCCACCGCTGCACGCGCTGGGTGTCGCCCCAGTCGAAGCTGACATGGAACGGAAAGGGCCGGTCGATGCTCTTGTTGTTGGTATTGCCAAGGATACCGCCCTCGGGGTCGATGAAGACCGGGTTGGCAGACGGATTCTGCCGGCCCTGCCAGCGATTCTCGGCCAGCCAGCCCGGCGAAGGCATCCGGCCCTGCGTCTGGTGCCGCGCGGCGCGGCGGGGCAGCGCGCCGATCACCTTCATCGCGATCCTCTCGCCGTCGACCAGCGTCAGGTTCTGCGACGGCGCCACATAGGCGTCGGTCGCGGCCAGCGCCTCGTCCAGGTTGCCCGATCGCATCACGCCCAGGATGGCCTGGATCGAGGTGTCGGCGGGCGACAGCGCGGTCCAGGCCAGCGAGGTGACATGACCGGGCGGCGTGATCGCGCCCAGGTCATAATGCGCGCCGGGCAGGATCGGGCCGTTCTCCGAGTTTCGAAGCGTGATCGTGACCGGATCGGCGTCCTTCACTGTGATGATCGACTGCCGCGAGACCAGCGGCTTCCACCCATCCGGTGTCAGCACCTCTTCGCGGTTGTCGGGGTTCAGCTTTTCGATGAACACGTCCTGGTCGTCGGCATAGGCCGAGGTCATCGCCCAGCCGACGCGGTCCGAGCGCCCGACCAGCACCAGCGGCGCGCCGGGAATCGTGCCGCCGATAACGCCGCCCGTTTCCAGTTCCAGCCGGGCCAGGTACCAGATCGACGGCGCGGTGAAGCCCAGGTGCGGATCGTTGGCCAGCAGCGTGCCTCCGGCGGCCGAGCGCGAAGGTGCGGCCGCCCAGCCATTCGAGGCGCCGGCGAAGGCGCGGGGCCTGAAGGGCGAAAGCGGATCGTCGGGCATGGGCCCCATATCCGCGAACCGCGGCAGGGGCGCGTCGAAGAGCGAGGCGTATTCCGGCAGCGCCGCAATCCCTTCGCCGGGGGTGTCGGGCAGAATATCTGCCACGCGCTCGTCCGGCAGCATCAGCGAAACCCGCGCGCGCAGCACTTCGGTTTCCAGGTGCGAGGACAATTGCAGCGCCATCAGCTTGCCGACGGCGATCGAATCGGCAGGCTGCCAGGGCGCGATCGACGGTTCGAACAGCCAGAACTCCGGTGCGCCGCGTCCGCGCGCGCCTTCGTTCACTTCCCTCAGCCAGGCGTTTATTCCGTCCGAATAGGCTTCCAGCGCCGCGGTGCTGTAATCGTCCAGCGCATCGACCGACCGGACCGAAAGGGCATACAGATCGTAGCGGCGGATCAGTTCGTCGATTCGCACCGTCCGGTTGCCCAGAAGCTCGGACAGCCGGCCCTGGGCAGTCCGGCGCATCATCAGCATCTGCCACAGCCGGTCCTGCGCATGGGCCATCCCAAGCCCGAAATAGACGTCGTGATCGGATTCTCCGAAGATATGCGGCACGCCCGCGTTGTCGCGCACGATCTCGACAGGCCCGTCAAGGCCAGCAACGACTAGGGTTTCGTCGTAGGTCGGGATCGATCGCGAAAAGAACCAGTACAGCAGCGCGACGCCTGCAAGGCCCAAAAGGACCAGTCCGGTCACGATCCGGACGAGCCAGCGGAACAATCGAAGCATGTGCGCCTTATTGACTAGAAATGCCTGTCCTTTAGGTAAAGCCCGCACGAGGCCGGAAAACAAGGGAGGATACCATGGCAAACTGCGCGTTTCTGGGTCTGGGGGTCATGGGGTTCCCGATGGCGGGGCACCTTCAGGCCGCGGGGCATTCCGTTACCGTCTACAATCGCACCTTCTCGAAAGCCGAGGCCTGGGCCGACAAGCACGGCGGAAAGGCCGCGAGGACACCGCGCGAGGCAGCCGCAGGAGCGGATTTCGTCATGGCCTGCGTCGGCAACGACGACGACCTGCGCTCGATCTGCCTGGGCGATGACGGCGCCTTCGCCGGAATGAAGGGCGGCGCGATCTTCGTTGATCACACCACCGTCAGCGCCAAGGTCACGCGCGAGCTTTACGCCGCCGCCGACAAGAAGAACATTTCCTTCGTCGACGCCCCGATCTCGGGCGGGCAGGCGGGGGCCGAGAATGGTCAGCTGTCGGTCATGTGCGGCGGCGACAAGGGCGCCTACGACCGGGCCGCGCCGATCATCGACGCCTATTCCAAGATCTGCCGCCGCATCGGAGATTCGGGCGCGGGCCAGATGACCAAGATGTGCAATCAGATCGCCATCGCGGGCCTTGTCCAGGGTCTTTCCGAGGCGCTGCACTTCGCCGAGAAGGCCGGTCTCGACGGGCGCGCGGTGGTCGAGGTGATCAGCCAGGGCGCGGCAGGCTCGTGGCAGATGGCGAACCGCTACGAGACGATGCTGGACGACCATTTCGAGCATGGCTTCGCGGTGGACTGGATGCGCAAGGATCTCGGTATCTGTCTCGATACGGCGAACGAGACAGGCGCGTCGCTGCCCGTAACCGCGCTGGTCGACCAGTATTACAAGGACGTCCAGAAGATGGGCGGCGGACGCTGGGATACCTCGAGCCTGTTCAAGCGGCTGCGCAAGCTGGGCTGAGGCTGCTCTGCCCGGACCGAAACCGGCGGCGTTCGCGCGCTGCCGGCGGACGTGGGTTCGGGCCGGTACCCGCATTCCCGCCGGTACAAGCGCGACGTCACGGCTCTGAAAAAGAAAAGGAGGGGCGAATGCCCCTCCGCCCGTATTCCGGTGACGACAAGATCAGGGAATGATGCGCGTGTACTTTGTGCCTTCAACCGAAGCGCCGGCGATCAGGCCGGCCTGACCGAAGACCACCGCGATAACCGGCGCCAGAACGGTCGTCGTCTCTGCCGACAGGTTGCCGCCCCGATCGTTGACCGCGTATTTCACGTCCGCCCCGGCGGCCCACCCGGTCGAGGCACGGAACTCAGCCAGCGCCTCTTCGGTCATGAAATACAGAACGTGCGCGTATTGCTGGGCGCCTGCCTGGATGCCGAAGCTGGCCTGGGCGGCCGAATAGTAGTCGACGGTGACGCCGTTGACGCGAAGCGCACCGCGTCCGTACGACCCGCCGAAGCCGAAACTGGCCTCGGTGATGAGCGGCATGATAAGCATGCCGACGGATTTATCGCGCAGGTCGCGCGTGCCGGGATAATTGCTGTCCAGATACGCCAGCGATGCGTCCGCGCGGGCGTCGATGTTTGCGGCGCCGGGGCTGCCGATGCCATTTCCGCAGGCCGCCAGAGCCAGGGAAGCGGCGGCACCTGTCAGCACGGCGCGACGGGGGAATCGAGTCATGGGGTCTGCCCTTTGTATTAATTGCCTCAACGACGGCCTTATCTGGCCGCTCACCGCAAAGTATAGTTGACCGTTGCAGCAATGTCACCCGTATTGGTGTTTCGCGCGTGCGTTTCTGCCGACGGGCCGCGGCGCGACGTCAGCCGATTTCCAACTCGGCGATCAACACGGCCCACCCGGCGCCGTGCATGTCGCGGTCTGCGACGGTGCCCTGAACCGCGGGACGCGGCGCCGACAGCTTGACCACGTTCAGTTCCGCGATGTCGAACCGCTTCAGTTCCTGCGTCGGCACGCCGAGCACGCGGGCGGCCTCGGCCGTCTTCAGCCCGTCGCGGACACGCGCGAAGGCCTCGGCGCTGCCGCAGAAGATGTCGATCGTCACCCAGAACGGTCCCGCGTTCTTCGAGCGGACCTTTTCGGCGATTTCACTGATCTCAGGCATCGACCACCTCCAGGGCGAAGGCGTCCATCGGGTCGTCCAGCGTCAGCACGTGGTTCAGGCAGAACTCGTAGACCGCGCCCCGGTCGATCTCGGCGGGCGAGAAGGGAAAGGCGAAGGTCGGCTGTTCCTCGTCCCGCGTCAGTGGATGGTGCAGCAGGTAGGGGTTCAGCAGCTTGCCGATCTCGGCGGCCAGTTCCTGGCTTTTCGCCGTGACGATGCCCAGGGCGCCGATTTCGACCGGATCGCCAGGGCGGGTCTCCAGTGCGCCAAGCGTCGCGTTCTGGCCGATCAGCCGGATCTCGATGGCGAAATCGTCTTCGGTAGCCCGGGTGCGCGCCAGCGCCTTGGCGGTGCATTTCTTCACGATATCGTCGGCCCAGGCCGCGGCGTGCGCCACATAGTGCGGGTCGCGCAGCAGTGCGAGAAGGATGGTCTGATAGCCAGCGATCCGCGCGCCCTCCAGCTTTACGGTATAGGCGGACGCCGGCACCCAGTGCGCGCCGGCGATGCGGACAGCACCCGCGCCCTCGGCGGTGTAGGTGGCTTTCGTGACGTCCAGATGCCCGCCCGGTTCGTACAGCCGGAAGGGATCGGAGTTCTCGTAGAGCATATGCGCCGAAACCGTGTGCGGCGTGGCCTCGGCGCCGTCGGCAAGCGGCGTGATCAGGCAGCTGTCGGTCTCGAAATCCAGTTGCAGAACGCCCGATTGCGGATTCGTGGCGCAAAGAGCGCCGCATTCGCCGATCTTGGCCGCGTGCCAGGCGACGCCCGCCTCGACGCCGCGCGTGATCGGCAGTGCGGCGATGATCGCCGTGTCGGTGGTGCGTCCCGCGATGACGATGTCGGCCCCGGTTTCCAGCGCCGCGTTGATCTGCTCGGCCCCGGCCAGCGCAACGATGTTGGTACAGCTTTCGATCAGGTTCGCGTCGATTTCGGGCGCAGGGGTCAGGGGCGCGATTCGTCCCGCCGCAAGCGCCCCGGTCAGGCGAGCGGCGGGCTGGTCGGATTTCAAAACCGCGATCTTCGCGCTTTCGCCGCGCTCGTCCAGGATCTCGCGCGTTATCTCCAGCAGCCAGTCCACGGCGCTGTCCGCGCCGCAGGTGCCGGCCGTGCCGATGACCAGCGGACATCCGGCGCGCGCGCGGGCGTCGATCAGCCCGGCCCATTCGGCCCTTGTCGAGGAACGCGCGTATTTCGACACGCCCCGCCCCAGATAGGACGGACCGGAATCGGTGGATCCCCCGTCTATGGCGATCAGGTCGGGCCTGTTCGCGATGCCCAGATCCAGCGCCGCCTGGTCATAGCCAAGCCCAAGCGCGCCAGAGGGGATCAGGATGCGTGTCATCTTCGCGGGGCCTTTGCCAGCGTTGTCGGAGCGCCCTTGTAGAATGCCGCGCGGCAGGGGTCCATGCTCAGTCCGTGATCGCCTGCGGTTTCTTCATGACACCGCGCAGGAACATCGGAGCGACGAAACCCGCGACGGCGAAGAACCACAACCCGATAGCGATCGGCGACGAGAACAGGTAGGTCACATCGCCATCCGACAGCACCATTGCGCGGCGCAGGGCGTCTTCCATGTTGGAACCCAGCAGGATGCCCAGGATCACCGGCACCGTGGGAATATCCATCTTGCGGAACACATAGCCCATGATCCCGAACAGAATCATCAGCAGAAGGTCGAAATACCCGCCGGTCAGCGAGTAGATCCCGACGAACGACACCATCGTCACACCCGGCAGCAACAGCGCGGGCGGCACCGACAGGATGCGCACGAAGATTCGCACCAGCGGCACGTTCATCGCCAGAAGCACGAAGTTGGCGATCAGAAGCGAGGCGATAAGGCCCCAGACCACCTCGGGCCGGTCGGTGAACAGCGTCGGTCCCGGCGTGATGTTCAGCGTCATCAGCACCGCCAGCAGCACCGCCGTTGTCCCCGAACCCGGCACGCCCAGCGTCAGCATCGGCACCAGCGCGCCGCCGGCCGCGGCGTTGTTGCCCGCTTCGGGTGCCGCCACACCCTTCGGCACGCCCGTGCCGAACTTGCCCTTCTCTCCGGCGATGCTTTTTTCCATCATGTAGGTCAGGAACGATCCCAGCGAGGCCCCGGCGCCCGGCAGCACACCGGCGATGAAACCGACGATGCCCGACCGTACTTGCGTCCAGCGCGTGTCCCAGATCTCGCCCCATGGCACCTTGAACTTGCCCAGCGTGATGCCGACCGCGCCGCCCTTGCCGTGCTTCTCGATGAAGAAGAACACCTCCGAGACCGCGAACAGCCCGACAATGGCGACAAGGAAGTCGACGCCGTCCATAAGGTGAAGGTTGCCGCCGGTCATCCGCGGCATGCCGCTGAAATTGTCCAGCCCGATGACCGAGATGCCAAGGCCCACGCAAGAGGCGAAGGCCGCCTTGGCCTGGTTGTTGGACGCGATCCCGCCCAGCGTCGAGAAGGCCAGCAGGTACAGCGCGAAATATTCCGCAGGGCCGAATTGATAGGCGATGCGGCTCAGCGCGGGGGCGACAAGCGCCAGCATGACGGTCGCGAACAATGCGCCCCAGAAAGACGCGAAGCCCGAGATCACCAACGCCTCGCCGGGCCGTCCGTTCTTTGCCATCGGATAGCCATCCAGCGTCGTCATCAGCGCCGGTTCGTCGCCGGGGATGTTCAAGAGGATCGAACTGATCCGCCCGCCATACATCGCGCCATAGTAGACGGAGGTCAGGAGCACCAGCGCCGCGGTGGCGTCGAGGCCCATGCTGAAGGTGATCGGGATCAGGATCGCGACACCGTTCGACGGTCCGAGACCGGGCAGGGCGCCCACGATCGTTCCGATGAAGCAGCCCAGGACAGCCAGCATCAGCGTGTAGGGCGAAAGGGCGATGGCAAAGCCCATCGCCAGGTTCGAAAAGATATCCATGTCAGCCGCCCCTTAGCCGATCCACCCCTTGGGAAAGGCCACAAGCCCCAGCCCGAGAATGTATTTGAATAGCACGAACAGGCCCACGGCCAGGCCAGGCCCGGTCATCGCGGCAAAGGCTGGTCTGGGCGAGATCTGATAGCTGAGGATCGCCGCCGCGATGGCCGTCGGGATCAGAAAACCCAGCGGTTTCAGCGCATAGGCATAGCAGATCAGCACCAGGACCGCGATCAGCAGCGCAAGCGCCGATTTCAGGTCGGGCCAGTCGGGTTGTTCGTCCGGTTTGAAGATCATGAACAGACCGCACAGTCCGGCCACCGACCCGATCAGGATCGGAAAGGTCTTGGAGCCGACAGGGTCCGACATGAAGCTGGTCTGTGTCTGCAGGGCGCCCGCGATATACGCGAGCGCCCCCAGAACCACGACCACACCGAAGATGCGGTCCGAGACCATTACTGGATCACACCGATTTCACGGCTCAGTTCCTCGGTGTCGGCGATCACCTGATCGACCCAGTTCTGGAAGTCGGGACCGACCTTGGTGAAGGCCGCCAGGCCGTTGGCGGCCATGGTCTCCGCCCACTCCGGGCTTTCGGCGACGGTCCGGATTTTGTCGGCCCATGTCGCGAACTCTTCGTCCGAGATGCCCTTGGGCACATAGAACCCGCGCCAGTTCACGGCCACGACGTCATAGCCTTGTTCAATGGCGGTCGGGATGTCCTCGAAGCCGGGAACGCGCTCTTCGGTCAGAACCGCCAGCGCGCGCACTTCGCCGGACTTCATGAAGCCCACGATTTCCGACATGTCGCCGGTCATCGCCTGGGTAAAGCCGCCAACCGTCTGGGTGATCGCGTCGGCACCACCGTCGACGCCGATGTACTTCACCTTGGTGATGTCGTCGAATCCGCCGCTCTTCAGCACCATCAGCGGTTTCATGTGGTCGAAACCGCCGGCGGCCGAACCGCCTGCGAAGGCAACCGAGCCGGGATCGGCCTTGATCGCGTTGACCATGTCGTCGAGGTTCTGAAGCGGGCTGTCGGCCGCGACGATGATCACGCCGGGATCGGCGCCGATGGCCCCCACCCAGCGTACCTGGTCGGCGGTGGCGTCGCCGAATGCCTTCTGGGCCAGGCGCGTGGTGGTCGCCGACGACGCGGCCACGATCAGTTCGGCGTCGTCATTGCGCTCGGCCACGGTGTGGGCATAGGCCAGACCGCCGCCCGCGCCTGCCATGTTGGTGATCTGCACGGGCTGGTCGACCTGTCCCAGATCGTACAACAGCTTGCCCACCTGACGGCAGGTGAAATCCCAACCGCCGCCCGGGTTGGCCGGCGCGATGCATTCGGCTGCACTGACGGCTCCGGCGGTCAGCACGAAAGCGGCCGAAAGGCCGATGGTCTTCAGTTTCATGAGTGTCCTCCCTTGTTGTTCTTGGACCCCGGCGACCCGGATGGCCCTGGACAGGAAAGACCCTGAAGAATTTATTTTTCGGTGTCCAGCGTTTAGACGGCGATCCCCTTCTTGCGAAGCGTCGCGGTCGCGTTTTCGATGATGCCGGCGCGCTCCAGCCGCGCGGCATAGGACCAGCCGCTGGCCTCGTTCAGAAAGGTGCGCTCTTCGGCGTAGGCGAATCTCAGATCTTCCAGCGCCTGCCGCACGGCTGTGTCCGAGCGGTCCGCCTGGAAGGCGGGGCTTTTGTCGAAGGCGGCCTTGAGCGCTCTCCGGTGCATCGCGCCCGGCCAGAACCAGCTGTCCGGATCGCGCGCCGCATCCAGCAGCACGGCGGCCAGAAGCGTGGTGACGGCCGTGGTCGCCAGCGACTGAAGCGTCGCCTTTTCCGCCTTGACCCGATCGGCCAGGGCCGGATCGTCCGAGAAGCTGACCGGCAGCACGTCGAGAATGTTCAGGGAAAGCCAGACCGACGACATCGCGCCCAGAAAGATGAAGGCAAGAGGCACCGCGCGCCAGGCGACGAACAGGCGGGTAGCGCGCCGCGGATGCGACTTGACCTGCCGGTGGGCCTCGATCGTCAGGGCCAGGCAGACCACCAACAGAACCGCCCCGATCCCGATGGCGGTTTCCTTTGCATCGGTGAAGTAGACCAGCAATCCGCCGATGCTGGCCGCGAAGATGAGAACGGCATGGACCATGCTCAGGGCCTGTCGATCAGATTGCCGTCGGCGTCCCAGAAATGCGCGGGCGAATGGAGACACTTGAAGTAATCCGCGCCGCCCGGCCCGGTCCATGCCTCGATCCGCGCCGACGGCGGCTTTCCGTGGCTGCAATTGCCGCCGGCCTGGACGATCAGGGCGTTCAGCGCGCGGCGCAGCGTTTCGGGGCGCGGGTTCCTGCGTTCGGCCGGCCCGATGCTGACGGCGGGAAGGATGGTATCGAACAGCTTGACCAGCAGCGACGTGATGTCGACGCCGGGGATGACCAGCGGGCCGCCTTCTTCGGATTGTCTCAGCAGGTCGCGCGCCGCCTCGATGTCGGGGCCAATTCGCCTGTAGGCTTCTTCGTCGACGCGGACGCCCTCGAAGGCGTGGAAAGGTTTTCGTGTCATAAAGAGTTTCCGATCAATATGCGGAAAATCTTCTGCGAGGCTGCGCCGTCCGTCAAGCCCCGGCAGAAGGCGGCCGGGTCAGTCGGCAGCGCGTCCGGCGCGGTACCAGGCGACCAGCATCTCGCGGTCCGACGGTTCCAGGAAACTGGCCGATGGCGGCGGCATCGCGTGGCTGAGGCCGGCCTGCAGATAAATCTGTTCCGCGTGCCGCGCGATGTCGGACGCCGTCTCCAGGTGCACGCCCTTCGGCGCCCATCGAATGCCGTCCCAGACCGGCTCGCGGGCATGGCACATCGAGCAATTGCCCAGCACGATGGATTCGGCGTCCTGCCATTCGGCGACTTGCGTGAACCGCGCCTCGGCGGGCGACAAGACGCGCGCCTCGGCTTCCTCGTAGCTGTCCGTCACGGGGCCTCCGGTCGAGAGCCACGCGATGATCAGGAAGATCACCACCGTCACCGCCCAGGTCCAGTGCGGATTGCCGGCGCGCGCGTGGTGCGTGTTGAACCAGTGCCGGATCGTGACGCCCATCAGGAACACCAGCGGCGCGATCGCCCATGCATGGGCCGTGGCGAAGGCCAGCGGATAATGGTTCGACAGCATCAGGAAGATGACCGGCAGCGTTAGATAGTTGTTATGTGTCGACCGCAACTTGGCGATCTTGCCGTATTTCGGATCGGGCGTGCGCCCGGCCTTCAGGTCGGCCACCACGATGCGCTGGTTCGGCATGATGATGACGAAGACGTTCGCGGTCATGATCGTGGCCGTGAACGCACCCAGGTGCAACAGCGCCGCGCGGCCCGTGAATATCTGGTGATAGCCCCAGCTCATCGCCACCAGCAGCGCGAACAGAAGCAGCATCAGCACGGTAGGCTTCTCGCCCAGCGGCGATTTGCACAAGGCATCATAGACCAGCCAGCCGATGGTCAGGCTCGCCGCCGAGATGAGTATCCCCTGCCACAGCGCAAGGTCGGCCTTGGACGGATCCAGCAGGTACAATTCGCCCCCGACCCAGTAGACGATCATCAGAAGTGCTGCGCCCGACAGCCAGGTCCAGTAACTCTCCCACTTGAACCAGGTCAGGTGCTCGGGCATCGCGGCGGGCGCGACCATGTATTTCTGGATGTGGTAGAAGCCGCCGCCATGCACCTGCCATTCCTCGCCATCGGCGGGGCCGGGGATGTTGCGGTTCAGGCCGAGATCCAGCGCGATGAAATAGAAGGACGAGCCGATCCAGGCGATGGCGGTGATGACATGCAGCCAGCGCACGGCAAACTCGGCCCAGGACCAGAGCACGGCAAGATCGTACATGGGAGTTCCCTCGTTTTTCGCCCCATGTGAAGACAGCCGGGGCGGAATGACAAGGGGGGAAGCTTCACCCGCCCGCCCGGTCGGGGTAGACCGGCGAAGATGAATGACCTGCAACCGGAGCGCCCATGCTGACCGAGACCGACTGCCAGGCCGCCGCCGGCCTTCTAGACCGCTGCCACGAAGAAGGCCGCCAGATCGACCACCTGCCGGACGATGTGAGGCCCCGGACGCGGGGCGAGGGCTACGCGATCCAGGCCTGTCTCGAGGAGTATTCGGCCCACCCGGTCCACGGCTGGAAGATCGCCGCGACCAGTTCCGCGGGACAGAGGCATATCAACGTCGACGGCCCGCTGGCGGGCCGGATTTTCCGTGAACGACTGCTGGAGGACGGCCAGACCGTATCCCTCAGGGGCAACAACATGCGCGTCGCCGAACTGGAGTTCGCCTTTCGGCTGGGCCGGTCCCTGCCGCCACGTGACGATGGTTACGCGATGGCAGACGCGTCCGACGCGGTCTCGGCGCTTCACCCCGCGATCGAGGTTCCGGCCTCGCGCTACACCGATTTCTGCGCCGTGGGGGCGGCGGCGCTGATCGCCGACAATTCCTGCGCGCATTCCTTTCTGATCGGCCCGGCGTTCGACCCGGCCGACTGGCGGCACCGCGACCTGAAGACCTGGCAGGTCACCGCGCATGTACCGGGCAAGGCCGATTTCCTCGGCATCGGGTCCAACGTCCTCGGCGACCCCTGGGCGGCGTTGCACTGGCTGGTGAACGAATGCTCCACCCACGCCATCGCCCTGACCGAGGGCCAGTTCATCTCGACGGGCACCTGCCTTGTGCCGGTCGCGGTCGATGAAGGCGATGAACTGGTGGCGGATTTCGGCGCGGGCGAAAGGCTGCGGCTGGCCTTCGCGTGATGGCGCCGAACCGAGTGTCCGTATCATGACCGCTCGACAACCCGATCCGCCGGGCATCCTTTCCTGGTGACTTGGCCCAAACGGACCGCCAGACTGGCGGAACCTGGCTCATGGGGAGGAAAATCGTGGCACAAGAGCGAAGGCTGATTTCGAACGGCAACCCGATGGAGAACATCGTCGGCTTCAGCCGGGCCGTGCGGGTCGGCAGTTTCATAGCGGTCGGCGGAACCGCACCGGTCGACCAGCATGGCAGGACCGTTGGGGTGGGCGATGTCTTTCAGCAAACCAGACAATGCTTCGAGATCATCAAGGCTGCCCTTGAACAGGCGGGTTCCGGTCTGCACGATATCGTGCGAACAAGGGTCATCCTGACCGATATCGACAACTGGAAACAGGCGATCGAGGCACGGAAACTCTACTGCCTCGACGCGCGTCCCGTCGATACGATCATGGCGATAGACCGTTTCGTGAACCCGGAATGGCTGGTCGAGATCGAGGTTGATGCGGTTGTTGCCGACTGAAAACGGAATGACCGCAAGGAAGTCAAACCAGGTGCGCCCGTGCCGGCGGCGCATCACAAGCCGCCCGCCTCAGCTGCCCCGGTACGTCGAATACCCGAACGGCGAAAGCAGCAGCGGCACGTGATAGTGGCTTTCCTCGCTCATTCCGAAACGGATCGGGATGATGTTCAGAAACCGGGGATGCTCCTCGGGGACGCCTGCCGCATCCAGGTAGGGACCGGTGTGGAACACCAGTTCATAGACGCCCGGCCGGAACTCGGCCTTGGGCAGCATCGGCGCATCGGTGCGCCCGTCGGCATTGGTCTCGGCCGAGTGCAGATGCTCGCGCGCATCGACCGCGATCCGGTAAAGATCTATCTTCAGCCCGGAAGCCGGGCATCCCAGCGCCGTATCCAGCACATGCGTCGTCAGCCAGCCTGCCATTGCCTTGCCTTTCTTCTGCAACTCTTCCCTTGCGACAACACCCGGATTATGGACGAAGAGCAAGACCGAGGTTGATCCATGACAGACGCTCCCCGTTATCCCCGCGACATGACCGGCTATGGCCCCACACCGCCCGAGGCGCGCTGGCCCGGCGGCGCGCGTATCGCCGTGCAGATCGTCTTGAACTACGAAGAGGGGGGCGAGAACAACGTTCTTCACGGCGACGCTGCCTCCGAGGCTTTCCTGTCCGAGATCACCGGTGCCGCCCCCTGGCCCGGGCAGCGGCACTGGAACATGGAATCGATCTACGAATACGGCGCCCGCGCCGGGTTCTGGCGCGTCCACCGGATGCTGAAGGACACGCCCGTCACCGTCTACGGCGTCGCCACCGCGCTGGCCCGCGCACCCGGACAGGTCGCCGCCATGAAGTCGGCAGGGTGGGAAATCGCGTCCCACGGGCTGAAATGGGTCGAACACAAGGACATGCCCGAGGCCGAAGAGCGCGCCCAGATCGAGGCCGCGATCCGGCTTCACGCCGAGGTGGTCGGCGCGCGGCCCCGCGGCTGGTACACCGGGCGCTGCTCGATGAACACCGTGCGCCTCGTGGCCGAGGAGGGCGGCTTCGCCTATGTCGCCGACACCTACGACGACGATCTGCCCTACTGGAAACGGTTCGGCGGGCGCGATCAGCTGATCACCCCATATACGCTCGATTGCAACGACATGCGCTTCGCGATCCAGGCGGGCTATACCGCGGGCGACCAGTTCGAGACCTACATCCGCGACAGCTTCGACACGCTTTACGCCGAGGGCGGCCGCATGTTGTCGATCGGGCTCCATTGCCGCCTGATCGGACGTCCGGGCCGTGCTGCCGCGCTGAAACGCGCGCTGGATTACATGGCGTCGCATGACGGTGTCTGGTTCGCCACCCGGCTTCAGATCGCGGAACACTGGGCCGTCACCCATCCCGCGCCCGATTTCGAACGGCCTTCGGAGATGTCGAAGGAGCGCTTCACCGAAGTCTTTGGCGGCATCTTCGAGCACTCGCCGTGGATCGCCGAGCGCGCCTGGGCGCTGGAACTGGGCCCGACCCACGACACGGCCGCCGGCGTGCATTCCGCGCTCGCCCGCATGTTCCGCACCGCCACGGCGGACGAACGGCTGGGCGTCCTGAACGCGCACCCCGACCTGGCGGGCAAGCTTGCCGCGGCGAAGCGGCTGACCGAAGCCTCGACGTCGGAACAGGCCTCCGCCGGCCTCGATGCGCTCACCGACGAGGAACGCGCAGCCTTCACCGGGTTCAACAAGGCCTATACCGACCGCTTCGGCTTCCCGTTCATCATTGCTGTCAAGGACAACACCAAGGCGTCGATCCTCGAGGCGTTTCAGCGTCGGCTGGAAAACGACCGCGAAACCGAGTTCGCCACCGCCTGCGCCCAGGTCGAGCGGATCGCCGAGTTGCGCCTGATGGGCCACTTCGGATGACGGATATCCGCATCCGCCCCCTCGACGCCGCCGCATTTGCGCCTTTCGGCGACGTGCTGGACTGTGCGGGCCAGCCCGACCGGATCATCAATCAGGGCCTTTGCGGGCGCTATCACGACCGGGCAAGGGTGGATTTCGGCGACGGACGCGCCGGGATCAGCCTGTTCCGGGCCGAGCCGCGAACGCTGCCGCTCAGGCTGGACATGGTCGAGCGTCACCCCGACGGCAGCCAGGCCTTCGTGCCGATGTCGATGGACCCTTTCCTTGTCGTCGTTGCCCCCGACGAAAACGGTCGTCCCGGAACGCCCCTGGCATTCGAGACCATCCCGGGCCAGGCGATAAACTTTCACCGCGGCACCTGGCACGGCGTCCTGACGCCGCTTCATGCGCCGGGCCTTTTCGCGGTGGTCGACAGGATCGGGCAGGGGGCGAACCTTCAGGAACACTGGTTCGACGCGCCCTATGTCATCGGACGCTGAAGCGCTTCGCGCCGGAGGCGGGGCAGGCTGACTTGGATCAATGCGGCGTGCCATTCGATGCTGGCATAGTGCGAAGGTCATGACCACGAAAACGAAAAGCACCCGGGCCCGCGGAAAGCAGGCCCCAGCCGCATCGGGGCGCAACTTGCCAGTGCCCGTTCCTGCGGGCAAGCAGACGTCTGACGACAGCACCGCCCCAAGGGTCAAGGACCATCCCTATCAGGATCTCGACCGGATCTCGCGTGCGTTCATCGCCAGGAATACCGGCGGGCTTTCGCCCTATTCGGTGCTGTTGGCCTGGACGGACTGGGCGTTGCATCTGGGGCGCGCGCCGGGCCGGCAGCTCGAATTGTCCGAGCGTGCGGCCCGCAATGCGATGAAGGTATCTTACTACGCGCTGCAGGCGGCTCTCGACAAGGACACCAAGGCTCCCTTCGAACCCGGGAAGAACGATCACAGGTTCCAGCACGACGCCTGGACCCGGATGCCCTTCGCCTTCTGGCAGCAGTCTTTCCTTGCGACACAGGATTGGTGGGACCACGCAACCGATTCTCTGCGCGGGCTCAGCGCACGGGATTCCGAGCGTGTGGGCTTCATGGTCCGGCAGTATCTCGACCTGTTCTCGCCTTCGAACTTCCCGACGACCAACCCCGAGATCATCGAAGAGACGATCCGCAAGCGCGGCGCCAACATCGCCGAGGGCGCGCGCCATTTCACCGAAGACCTGATCCAGACCTGGACACAGGCCCCGAAAGAGCCGCACGAGGGCTTCCGGATCGGCACCGACATCGCCTGCACCCCGGGCAAGGTGGTCTATCGCAACGACATCTTCGAGCTGATCCAGTATTCGCCCGCGACAGACAAGGTTCAGGCCGAGCCGATCCTGGTCGTGCCGGCCTGGATCATGAAGTACTACATCCTCGACCTGTCGCCCGAAAACTCGCTGATCCGCTTTCTCGTCCAGCAGGGCTTCACCGTCTTCGCCATCTCGTGGTGCAACCCGACTGCCGATCAGGGCGTGCTCTCGCTCGACGATTACCGCAAGCGGGGCGTGATGGAGGCTCTCGACGCGGTCACGTCCATCGTTCCCGGATCGAAGGTCCATGCCACGGGTTACTGCCTTGGCGGCACCATCCTCGGCATCGCCGCCGCCACGATGGCGCGCGATGGCGACGACAGGCTGGCCTCGGTCAGCATGTTCGCGGCACAGGTCGACTTCTCTCAGGCCGGCGAGCTGCTGCTCTTCCTCGACGAAAGCCAGGTGGCCTTCCTCGAGGACATGATGTGGGCGCAGGGCTATCTCGACCGTCCCCAGATGTCGCGCACCTTCGCCTCGATCCGGGCCGAAGACCTGATCTTCGCGCGCGCCGTCCGGCGCTATTTCCTGGGTAAAAGCGATCTGGCCAGCGACCTTACCGTCTGGAACAACGACACCACCCGGATGCCGGCCCGGATGCACGGCGAGTATCTGCGCGGCCTATTCCTTGAAAACCGCCTGACCGCCGGACGTTTCGCGGTCGAGGGCCGGGTCATCGCGCTCAGGGACATCACCGCTCCGTTCTTCGTGGTCGGCACCGAAGACGACCATATCGCGCCCTGGCGGTCCGTCTACAAACTGCGTCTCTTCACCGAAAGCGACCTGACCTTCGTTCTGACCAGCAGCGGGCATAACGGCGGCATCCTCAGCGAACCGGGTCACCCCCGCCGCCACTACCGCATCGGTGAAAGGCACGCGGGCGACAACTACGTGGACCCCGACACCTGGTGCCGGACCCATACGCCCGTCGAAGGCTCGTGGTGGACGGAATGGGTGGCATGGCTGAAGGCCCGGTCGACCGGCACGGCCAAACCGCCGCGCATGGGCGGCAGGAACCGGCGCTACACGCCGATCGCCGACGCCCCCGGAACCTATGTCTTCCAGAAGTAGTCCCGCTGCGGTCTGAACGACTGTCGACTGGCCAATCTGCCAGCCGGGCGTCATGCTCGGCGACGATTGAGGGAAGATTCCGGAGAAACCGTGAACGACTTGATTCTCGCTCTTGCCTACGGCGCCTTCGCCGGGCTGATGATCCCCCTCGGCGGCTATCTGGCAAGCGTAGAAAAGCTGCAACCGCGGTGGCTGGACCAGGAAGTCCGCCACAGCGTGATGGCGTTCGGCGGCGGAATCCTCGTGGCGGCGGTGGCCTTCGTGCTGGTGCCCGAAGGGCTGAAACTGCTGCCGCTCGGCGGAAGTCTGGCAGCATTCTTCGCTGGTGGCGCTCTGTTCGCCCTGATGGAGCGTCTGCGGCACAATCATGCGGACCGGAACGCGCAGTTCCTTGCCATGCTCACCGATTTTCTGCCCGAGGCGCTGTCACTCGGGGCCATCATGGCAAGCCGTTCGTCCGAGGCGGCGTTGCTGGCCTTCCTGATCGGCGCCCAGAACGTGCCGGAAGCCTTCAACGCGTGGCGCGAACTCAAGGCCCGCGGCCGCCACGGCAGAAGGCGCGTGATGCTGATCTTCCTGGCGGTGGCCTCGCTGGGGCCGGTCGCGGTGGCGCTCGGGTATCTCTTTCTGGCAGATCTGCCGAGGCTGACGGGCGCCATCATGATGGCTGCCGCCGGGGGCATACTCTACCTCACGTTCCAGGATATCGCCGTCAAGGCGCACCTGAAGAACCGTCAGGCGCCGTCGCTCGCCGCCCTTGCGGGGTTCGCCACCGGCATGGCGGCCCAGGCACTCGTCGGAGGCGGTCCCGCCTGACAGCCCTCGCGGCCTCAGCGGTTCCCGTCGCGCGTGAACCGTCCGGCCTCGGCCGCCGCGGCCCGCAGCGCGCGCGACTTGTTGACCGTTTCCTGCCACTCGGCCTCGGGATCGCTGTCCCAGACCACGCCGCCGCCGGCCTGGATGTAAAGCTGCTCGTCCTTCAGCACCGCCGTCCGAAGCGCGATGCACATGTCCATGTCGCCGCCCGCGCTGAAATACCCCACGCCGCCGCCGTAGACGCCGCGTTTCTCGGGCTCCAGCTCGTCGATGATCTCCATCGCGCGGACCTTCGGCGCGCCCGAGACGGTGCCCGCGGGCAGACCCGCCAGCAGCGCCGACAGCGCGTCGTGATCCTCGCTCAGTTCGCCAACCACGTTCGAGACGATGTGCATCACGTGCGAATAGCGCTCGATGATGAATTCCTCGGTCGGCCGCACCGTGCCGATCTTCGCCACGCGTCCCACGTCGTTGCGCCCCAGGTCCAGCAGCATCAGGTGCTCGGCCAGTTCCTTCTCGTCCGACAGAAGATCGGCCTCGTAGACGCGGTCTTCCTCGGGGGTCGCACCGCGCGGACGCGTCCCCGCGATGGGCCGGATCGTCACCTCGCCGCCGAAGACGCGCACTAGGATCTCGGGGGACGCCCCGATCACCTGGAAGCCGCCGAAATCGAAGTGGAACATGAAGGGCGACGGGTTCGTCCGCCGAAGCGCGCGATACAGCGAGAACGGCGGCAGTCTGAACTCCTGGCGCCAGCGCTGCGACGGGACCACCTGGAAGATGTCGCCCGCCGCCACATAGTCGCGCGCCTTGCGCACGGCGTCCATGTAGGCGTCCTTCGAGAAGTTCGACACCGGTTCGGGCGCGTCCAGCGCGTCGCCCAGCCCGTGATCCATGTTCGGCAACGGCCGGTCCAGGTCGCGCACGGCGTCCATCACCCGCTCGGCGGCTTGCGCATAGGCGGCCTTCGCCGACAGCCCGGTCGAGACCCAGGCGGGCGAGACCACGATCACCTCGCCCTTGACCCCGTCCAGCACCGCCACGACCGAAGGACGCAAGAGCACCGCATCGGGCACGCCGATCGGGTCGGGGTTGATGTCGGGCAGGTGCTCCACCAGCCGGATCATGTCGTAACCCAGATAGCCGAAAAGTCCTGCCGACGCGGCGGGCAGGTCGTCGGGAATGTCGATCCTGCTTTCCTCGATCAGCGCGCGAAGCGAGGAAAGCGGCGCCTCGGCCTCGTCCTCGAAAGCGCCGCGGTCATAGCGCGCCTGCCGGTTCAGCCGCGCCGTCGTGCCGTGGCACTCCCAGATCAGGTCGGGCTTCATGCCGATGATCGAATAGCGCCCGCGCACCTCGCCGCCGGTGACGCTTTCCAGCATGAAGGCGTCGGCCTGCGCGCCCGACAGCTTCAGCATCAGCGACACGGGCGTGTCCAGGTCAGCCGCAAGCCGGGTATAGACAAGCTGGTTCCGGCCCGCGTCGAAGCCTTCGGCGAAGGTCTCGTATGACGGCTCCAGCGCCATCAGGGCAGCTGGGCGTTGACCGCGTTGATGGCGGCCTGGTTGATCTCGACCCCGGTCTCGTCCAGCAGGGACTGGGTATAGGCCTGTATCAGCGCCGTCGACAACTCCACGGCGGCCTCGCCCGCGAACCGGCTGCGCACGGCCTCGGCCTCGGCGGTGGTGGGATCGGGCGCGTTCACGGCGTCCAGTCGCACCAGCCAGGCATCGCCGTCGGCGGACAGCACGCGCACGTCGTTCGGCTCCATCTCGAAAACCGTCGGGATGAAATCGGGCGGCGTGCCGTCGAGAAAGGCGTCACGGGAAATCTCGCGATCGGTCTGCAGGGCCAGATCCATCCCCGCCATCTCGCGGCCGTTCCGGATGTCCTGTGCCAGCGCCTCGGCGCGTTCGACCAGCGCCTTTTCCGTCTCGGCCAGTTCCCAGCCCGCGATCACCTCGTCGCGGACCTCGTCCAGCGGGATCGGGGCGGGGGGCGTGATCTGGTCCACGCTCAGCGCGAAGATTCCGCCGTCTTCCAGTTCGATCACCGCCGGGAAATCCCCGGGCTGCGCCGCGCCCGCGGCGTTGCGGAATGCGTCATAGGCGGCGATGCCCTCGAAGACATCGACGTTCCACTCGATGGTGCCGGCCTCCATGTCGGTGCGTTCGGCCAGAAGGTCCATGTCCGCGCCGCCGGCCAGCAGATCCTCGATCTGCGGGATCGCCTCGGTGATCAGGCGGCGGGCGCGGTCTGACGCGGCTTCCGCCGCCAGTTCGTCGCGCACCTCGTCGAAGGGAACCTCCTGCGCCGCGAGTATCCCGTTCATCCGGTAAAGCGCGGGCCCCAGATCGGACGGCAGCGGCCCGATCACACCTGGCTCGGTCATCGCGAAGATGTCTTCCCCCGCCGGCCCCAGGTCGGCCTCCGAGACGTCACCCATGTCGACGTCCGACAGCGACAGGCCGCGTTCGGCCACCAGCGCGTCGAAGTCGGCCTCGCCTGAATCCAGCCGCGCCAGCGCGGCCTCGGCGTCTGCTTGCGTCGCGAAGACCAGGCGCTCGACCAGCCGGCGCTCGGGCTGAACGAACTCGTCTATCCGCGCATCGTAAAGCGCCCGCACCTGCGCCTCGTCCGTCTCGATCTGATCCACGATCATGTCGGGCGACAGCCAGGCGTAGCGGATCGTCTTGGTCTCGGGGCGGGTGAAATCGCCGGTGTTGGCGTCGTAGAAGGCCTGTATCGCGTCTTCGGTCGGCTCGGGCAGGGGTTCGGTCAGGTCCGACGCCGTCAGGCGCGCCCAGGTGATGTCGCGCGTCTCGCGGGCGAAGTTGAACAGCGTGTCAACGTAGACTTCCGGGGTCTGCACGCCCGATCCCACCGCGCTGCGCAACAGGCCCGAAGCGATATCGCTGCGCACGCGTTCCTCGAACTCGTTCACGTCGATGCCGTTCTGCTGAAGCGCCAGTTCATAGACGCCGCGATCGAAACCGCTGGCCCCCTGAAAGGCCGGCGTCTCCAGGATCTCGCGGCTGACGGCTTCGTCGCCCGCCGAAATGCCAAGCTGGATCGCCTCGTTCTCGAGCGCCGCGCCGGAAATCAGCTGCGACAGCGCGGCCCGGTCCAGGCCGATGGCGCGGGCCTGCTGAAAGGTCATCGACTGACCGGTGACACGCTCGAAATTCCGCACCTGAGCCTCGACGCCGCGGGCGTATTCGTTCACGTCGATCTCGACGTCGCCCACGGTTGCCACGCTGCGGACCGAACCGCCGAAATTGGTCGCGCCAAAGCCCGCAAGCCCGACGATCAGCAGAATGATGATCACCCAGAGCGCCGCGTTGCCCGCCTTTTTCTTCGCCATGCGTCAAAGCCCGTTTTTCAAAGGTCGGGACTTCCTACGCGAGCCACCGGGGCAGGGCAAGGGGCAGGCGTCAGCGGCGGAGCGCGGCGCCCTGGCGGTCCATTTCGCGGTTCAGTTCGCGCGGCGGATGGCGTGCCGCCTCAAGGGCCTCGCCGGCCGGTTCGCCCGCGATCGTTGCGGCGGCCACGCGGGCCAGCGCATAGGTCGGCACGGCGACCACGCCCCGCAGCATCTCGCGGGTCAGCACGAGAACCGCCAGGTAGACCGGATAGGCGCCCAGAACGCCGGGGCCCGAGACGGCCTCGCCTTCGGCCACGCGCTCGCACAACGCGGCGTCGGGTGAAAGATAGCTGCGGCAGATCATCGGCCGCGCGTCATAGGCGCGGCATGTCCGCGTGTCGGGGTCCAGTGCGGGGCAGGCGGCGGGATGCCAGTCGCGCCCGTCCGGCGCACCCGCCAGCGGCAGAAGCGCTTCGTGAAGTGCGGCCGCCTCGGTGCCCGTCATGGTGCCGCCATCGTCGCCCGAAAGGATGCAGCAGAAAGCGCAGCCCTTCGCGCAGGCCGCCGCGGCCGCCGGTCCGTTCGGATCGGCAAGCTGACCGGCCAGCAGCGCCTGTCCCGCCTGCACCGCCGCCTCGCCGTCGCGCAGCCGCCGCAACGCCTCGCGAAGTGGCATATCGTGTGCCGCCGCGGTGTCGATCCAGGCGACAAGGGTGCGACGAGCGGTGTCGCGCAGGGCAGGCGGCAGACCGGCGGTCCGGGTGGCAAGGGCGCGGGCGCGCAGATCGCCCATGTCCCTGGGTGCGCTCATGGGCGCATGGCCCCCATCGCCGCCAGCCTTCGCGCCAGGTCCGCGATCTCGGCCCTTCCGATATTGGCGAAGGCGATGCGCAGGCCTTTCCGGCAGATCGGATCGCCGTCGGGCGCGAACATCGTCGCCGGCAGTGCCAGCACGCCCGCTTCGCGCACCAGCCGCCGGGCCACATCGTCCGAAGGTTCCTCGAAAGGATGACTGACGAAGGCAAAGTAGGCGCCCAGCCCCAGGATCTCCCAACCCGGCACCGGCCCCAGGTACTCCTGCACCGCTGCGCGGCGATCCAGGATCTCGGCGCGTTCCGAGGCCACCCATTGCTGCAGGTTGCGCATACCCCAAAGTGCGGCCTTCTGGCCCAGCATGTTCGGGCAGATGATCGCGGTATCCTGGAATTTCTCCATTTCTCTCAGAAGGTTCGGGGACGCAATTACGGCGCCCACCCGGTGCCCCGTCAGGCGGTATGTCTTCGAGAACGAATAGAGGTCGATCAGCGTGCCGTCCCAGTCGGGATCGGTGAACAGATCGTGCGGCGCACCGGGATGGCTGTGGAAATCGCGGTAGGTCTCGTCGAGCACCAGCGCGATGCCGTGGACCCGCGCCAGGTCGCGGAAGGCGGCCAGCGTTTCGGCCGGATACTCGGCCCCCGTCGGATTGTTGGGCGAGACCAGCACGATGGCCCGAGTGCGCTCGGTGATCAGACCGGCAGCCACATCGGCGTCCGGGATCATCGCCGCATCGGTCGGCAGCGGAACTGTCGTCACACCCGTCATGTCCAGCCACATTTTGTGGTTGAAATACCATGGTGTTGGCAGAAGAACTTCATCTCCCGCACCGGCAAGCACGGCCATGACGGCCACGAAGGCCTGGTTGCACCCCGCAGTGATCGCCACCTGTCCGGGCGTGACGACGCCACCGTAATGGCGGCTCCAGTCGGCGGCCACCTCGGCGCGTAGATCTGCCAACCCCAGGACCGGTCCGTAAAGATGCGCCTCCGGGTCGTTCAGCGCGGCCTCGGCGATGGCCCGCCGCATCGCCTCGGGCGGCGGATCGACAGGTGCGGCCTGGCTGACGTTCAGAAGCGGTCGGTTGGGCGGAAAGGTCACGCCGTCCAGCCAGCGCTTCGCTTCCGGGATCGGCGGCGCGTCGGTAGCCAGAAGGGCGGGGTTCAGCCGCAAGCGTCAGTCCTTGCCGCGGTAGGGCTCGACATATTGCAGCGCCATGTCCCAGGGGAAGAAGATCCAGGTGTCCTGGCTGACCCCGGTGATGAACGTGTCCACCATCGGCTCGCCCTGCGGTTTGGCATAGACGGTCGCGAAATGCGCCTTGGGATACAGCGCGCGCACGACTTCCAGCGTCTTGCCGGTGTCGACAAGGTCATCGACGATCAGGATGCCGGTGCCGTCGCCCATCATGTCCTTGTCCGGGCTTTTCAGTACCACGGCATCCATCTGCGACTGGTGGTCGTAGCTTTTCACGCTGATCGTATCGACGGTCCGGATGTCCAGCTCGCGCGCCACGATCATCGCCGGCGCCATGCCGCCGCGGGTGATCGCGACCACCGCCCTCCATGAGCCATTGTCGGGCCCGCGCCCGTCCAGACGCCAGGCCAGCGCGCGGCTGTCGCGATGGATCTGGTCCCAGGAAACGTGAAAGCCTTTTTCGTGTGGCAGGCGATCTGTCATGGCGCGGCTCCTCAGACAGTCGTGATGTCAGGGGCGTCGACGGCCTTCATGCCGACGGCATGATACCCGGCATCGACATGCAGGATTTCCCCGGTCACACCCGCTCCAAGCCCCGAGAGCAGATACAGCGCCGATCCGCCCACATCGTCGATCGTCACGTTTCGGCGCAGCGGCGAATTGTATTCGTTCCACTTCATGATGTAGCGGAAATCCCCGATGCCGCTGGCTGCCAGCGTCTTGATGGGGCCGGCACTGATCGCGTTGCAGCGGATGCCGTTCTTGCCCAGATCCTCGGCGATATAGCGCACACTGGCCTCCAGCGCCGCCTTGCAAAGTCCCATGACGTTATAGTGCGGCATCACCTTCTCGGCGCCGTAGTAGGTCAGCGTCAGCAGAGAGCCGCCATCCGGCATCATGTCGGCTGCACGGCGGCAGACCTCGGTGAACGAGAAGACCGAAATGTCCATAGACATCAGGAAGTTGTCGCGCGACGTGTCCACGTAACGTCCGCGCAATTCGCTCTTGTCCGAAAAGCCGATGGCGTGAACCACGAAGTCGATCTTGCCCCAGCGGTCCTTCAGCGCGGCGAACAGCGCGTCAAGGCTTTCGGCGTTGCTGACGTCGCAAGGCACCACGAAATCCGAGCCAAGTTGTTCGGCCAGCGGCCCGACCCGTTTCAGCAGCGCCTCACCCTGATATGAAAACGCCAGTTCCGCGCCCTGTTCGGCAACGGCCCTGGCAATTCCCCACGCGATGGATTTGTCGTTGGCAAGGCCCATGATAAGGCCGCGCTTGCCCGCCATTAGTCCCGCGGTCATGTTGTTGTTCCTCGACCCGTTTACCGTGGACCGGGTCTATGCCATCACGTCGGCACCATCAAGTGCAGGAGATGCAGGCCATGAACGCGCGCAGCGGAATATTCGCGGGCGACGATCCGTTCCGGATCGTCCGAGACTGGTTGACCGAAGCCGAGGCATCCGAGCCGAACGATCCGAACGCCATCGCGCTGGCCAGCGCCGACCCCGACGGGATGCCCAACGTGCGGATGGTTCTGCTGAAGGAAATCGAGGACGACGCCTTCGTCTTCTACACCAATTACGAAAGCGCGAAGGGACAGGAACTGAGCGCAAGCGGCAAGGCGGCGTTCGTGATGCACTGGAAATCGCTGCGCCGCCAGGTTCGCGTGCGGGGCCACGTCACGCGCGAAGACGGGCCCCAGGCCGACGCCTATTATGCGTCGCGCGCCCTCGAAAGCCGGATCGGCGCCTGGGCGTCGGAACAGTCGCGGCCCCTGAAATCCCGCGAGACGCTGATCGCGCGCGCGGCGAAACTCGGTCTCAGACACGGCACATCGCCCGCTCGCCCGCCGTTTTGGGGCGGTTTCCGCATCACGCCCGTGGAAATCGAATTCTGGGCGAACGGCGCATTTCGCCTTCACGACCGCTTTCGCTGGACCCGCGACGCGCCCGGCTGCGACTGGGTGGTGCAGCGACTCAACCCGTGAACACTCAAAACGGGAAATTTCCACCAGTTTACAATCTTTAACCTTGCATTTACGGGCAACGATAACGCAGACTTACGCTTAAAGGGCGAAAGACCCGAGGGATGAATTTGCTAATGTCGGATACCGAAAAAGACGGGGCGCATGTCACGGGTACGGTGAAATGGTTCGACCCGGCCAAAGGCTTTGGTTTCGTCGTGTCCGACTCTGGCGGACCCGATATACTTTTGCACGCCAATGTTCTCCGTAATTTCGGCCAGTCATCGGTCGCCGATTCCGCCGGCATCGAGGTTGTCGTCCAGGAAACCGCGCGCGGCATACAGGCCGTCGAGGTTCTGCGGATCGACCCGCCCGCATCGGCCGAAGGGGCATTGATGCATGCCGAGGTCGGCGGCGAAATCTCCGAGCCTGTCGACCTGTCGCTGCCGCTGGAACCGGCGCGCGTGAAATGGTTCGACAAGGCAAAAGGCTTTGGATTCGCGAACGTTTTCGGTCGCGGCGAAGACGTTTTTCTGCATATCGAAGTACTTCGCCGGTCCGGTCTGGCAGACCTTCAGCCGGGCGAAGCCGTGTCTTTGAGGGTAGTCGAAGGCAAGCGCGGCCGCATGGCCATGCAGGTTGCCAGCTGGGAAGCGGCGCTGAAGGATTCCGATTGATCAGCCGCCTTCTGTCTCTGCTGGCATTCACGTTTCTTGCAGGTGCGGCCCTGGCGGATTGCGAACCGGGACGTGTCGACCTGCGGGGCGATTGGGGCACGGCGCGTTTCAGTGTCGAGGTAGCCGACGATCCGCAAGAGCGATCGGTCGGTCTGATGCGTCGCGAGTCTCTGCCGCGCAGCGCGGGGATGCTGTTCGTCTACGAGCGTCCGCAGCGCGCGGTCTTCTGGATGAAGGACACGCTGATCCCGCTCGACATGATCTTCATGGACGAGGCCGGCACCGTCACCCATATCCACGAGAACGCCCGGCCCCGTGATCTGACGGGCATCGACGGCGGCGACAGCGTCCAGTTCGTTCTCGAAATCAACGGTGGGCTTGCCCGTCGGCTCGGGATTGCCGAGGGCAGCCAACTGCGCCATCCCGCGATCGGCGACGCGGCCGCCTGGCCCTGCGAATAACCTGACAGTCGCGATTGCCATGAACGGCGCGTGCGGTTAGATCCACTGTCGTGAGTCGGGGCGTAGCGCAGCCTGGTAGCGCATCTGTTTTGGGAACAGAGGGTCGGGAGTTCGAATCTCTCCGCCCCGACCACATAGGCACAAACCGTATCACTACATCTGGTGTGTCTTTCCCGCCAATCGACCCCACGGGTAGTATCAATAACGCCCGGAAATGTGGCATTCCCGCCCGTGGCCGCCGGTATGCGATTTTCTCGCAACGCCGGACGTCAGACCTTTCACGTCGGCGCGGACTTCAAGTTCCGGCTTGGCTTTCCCGCCTAAGCATCCGCCTTGAAACGGGTTTTTCCCACGTGCTTGTTGCGGCCTGGCAAGGTGCCCGGCGGGCCGGGGGCAGGCACGGGAATCGGGGTGCAAATACACTGTCCGGGGTCAATCGAAAAAAGTGACGGAATTGTGAAAAAGGCCGTTGACGAGACGCGCCTCTTTGCAGCAGGTTGTGTGGGCCGGTCGGGAAGCTACTAGATATAGTGGTTGTCGGCAGGGGAAAGATACTCATCGTCAAGCCGACCCTGTTCGGGGAGGGATATGCTGGCAGGAAACCATTCCTGGCAGGATGGGAACGTTTCTCTCGACCGATCCGACCGGCGCGACACACGGATGGGCATCGCACCAAGAGGCGGGCCAACTACAATAACCGGACACGGGGCACGGAATGAAAATCGAACGGACGTTCACCAAGGCAGGTAAAGACGCTTACGCGGAGCTGGAATTTACCACGACTGCGTCGGAGATCAGGAATCCCGACGGCACGGTCGTTTTCAAGCTCGACGACGTGGAAATCCCGGCGGGCTGGAGCCAGGTGGCTTCCGACGTGATTGCACAGAAATATTTCCGCAAGGCGGGCGTTCCCGCCCGGCTGAAGAAGGTCAGGGAAAAGGGCGTGCCCGAATTCCTGTGGCGCTCGGTCGCCGACGAGAAGGCGCTGGCCGAACTGCCCGAGGACCAGCGCTACGGCGGTGAAATCAGCGCGCGCCAGGTCTTCGACCGCCTCGCCGGCGCCTGGGCCTACTGGGGATGGAAAGGCGGCTACTTCACCAAGGAAGCCGACGCCCGCGCCTACTTCGACGAGATGCGCTACATGCTGGCCACCCAGCGCGCCGCGCCGAACAGCCCGCAATGGTTCAACACGGGCCTGCACTGGGCCTACGGCATCGACGGTCCCAGCCAGGGCCACTTCTACGTGGACTTCAAGACCGGCAAGCTCACCAAGTCGGAATCCGCCTACGAACACCCGCAGCCGCACGCCTGCTTCATCCAGTCCTGCGCCGACGACCTGGTGAACGACGGCGGCATCATGGATCTCTGGGTCCGCGAGGCGCGCCTCTTCAAGTACGGCTCGGGCACAGGCACCAACTTCTCGCACCTTCGCGGCGAAGGCGAGAACCTCTCGGGCGGCGGTCGCTCGTCCGGCCTGATGGGCTTTCTCAAGATCGGTGACCGGGCCGCCGGCGCGATCAAGTCGGGCGGCACCACGCGCCGCGCCGCCAAGATGGTCATCGTCGACGCCGATCACCCCGATATCGAGCAGTTCATCAACTGGAAGGTCATCGAGGAGCAGAAGGTCGCTTCCATCGTCGCCGGCTCGAAAATGCACGAGCGCGAACTGAACGGCATCTTCACCGCGATCCGCGAATTCGACGGCTCGGTCGAGGGCGCCTATGATCCGGCGGCCAACGACAGCCTGAAAGCGGCGATCAAGTCCGCCAAGAAGGCCGCGATCCCCGAGACCTACATCAAGCGCGTTCTCGACTACGCGCGGCAGGGCTACGGCTCGATCGAGTTCCCGACCTATGACACCGACTGGGATTCGGAAGCCTATTCCAGCGTTTCGGGCCAGAACTCGAACAACTCGATCCGCGTGACCGACGCCTTTCTGCAGGCCGTCCGCGACGATGCCGACTGGGAACTGATCCGACGCACCGACGGCAAGATCGCCAAGACCATCAAGGCCCGCGATCTGTGGGAGCAGGTCGGCCACGCCGCCTGGGCCTGCGCCGATCCCGGCATCCAGTACCACGATACCGTCAATGCCTGGCACACCTGCCCCGAAGACGGCCCGATCCGCGGCTCGAACCCGTGCTCGGAATACATGTTCCTCGACGACACCGCCTGCAACCTGGCCTCGATGAACCTGCTGACCTTCCACAAGGACGGCGAATTCCAGGCCGAGGACTACATGCACGCGACGCGTCTCTGGACGCTGACGCTGGAAATCTCGGTCACGATGGCGCAGTTTCCGTCAAAGGAAATCGCGCAGCTTTCCTACGACTTCCGCACGCTGGGACTCGGCTACGCCAACATCGGCGGTCTCCTGATGAACATGGGGCTGGGCTATGACAGCGACGAGGGCCGCGCGATGGCCGGTGCGCTGACGGCGATCATGACGGGCGTCGCCTATGCCACATCGGCCGAGATCGCGGGCGAACTTGGCCCGTTCCCGGGCTACAAGCGCAACGCCGAGCACATGCTGCGGGTGATCCGCAACCACCGGCGCGCCGCCCACGGAAAGACCGAGGGCTACGAGGCGATGAACGTCAACCCGGTCGCGCTCGACCGCGCCAACTGCCCGGATCAGCGCCTGGTGGCACTCGCCGCCGAAGCCTGGGACGAGGCGCTGAGCCTTGGCGAGAAGAACGGATACAGGAACGCGCAGGCCACCGTGATCGCGCCCACCGGCACGATCGGCCTGGTGATGGATTGTGACACGACAGGCATCGAACCGGACTTCGCCTTGGTGAAGTTCAAGAAGTTGGCAGGGGGCGGTTACTTCAAGATCATCAACCGCTCTGTCCCGGCGGCGCTGGAGACGCTCGGGTATTCCTCCTCCCAGATCGAAGAGATCGTCTCCTACGCCGTCGGTCATGGCACCATCGGGAACGCGCCGGGGATCAACCACACCTCGTTGATCGGCCACGGCTTCGGCCCGAAGGAACTGGACAAGATCGAAGCGGCACTTCCCAGCGCTTTCGACATCCGCTTTGTCTTCAACCAGTGGACGCTGGGCGAGGAATTCTGCAAGGAAACCCTGGGCATCCCGGCCGAAAAGCTGAACGACCCGTCCTTCGATCTGCTGCGCCACCTCGGCTACAGCCGCAAGGACATCGAGCACGCGAACGACCATGTCTGCGGAACGATGACGCTGGAGGGTGCGCCGCACCTTTCCGAAGATCACTACCACATCTTCGACTGCGCCAACCCCTGCGGCAAGAAGGGCAAGAGGTTCCTGTCGGTGGGCAGCCACATCCACATGATGGCGGCGGCGCAATCGTTCATCTCGGGCGCGATCTCGAAGACGATCAACATGCCCAACGATGCGACCATCGAGGACTGCAAGTCGGCTTACGAGCTGTCCTGGAGCCTGGGCATCAAGGCCAACGCGCTCTATCGCGACGGCTCCAAGCTGTCGCAGCCTCTGGCCGCGGCACTGGTCGAGGACGACGAGGAAGCCGAAGAGGTGCTCGCCACCGGTTCGACCCACGAAAAGGCCGCCGTACTCGCCGAGAAGATCGTCGAGAAGGTGATCATCAAGGAGATCGCCAAGGCCCGCGAGAAACTGCCCGAGCGCCGGCGCGGCTATACCCAGAAAGCCATCGTCGGCGGCCACAAGGTCTACCTCAGAACCGGCGAATACCAGGACGGCAAGCTGGGCGAGATCTTCATCGACATGCACAAGGAAGGCGCTGGCTTCCGGGCGATGATGAACAACTTCGCCATCGCGGTCTCGGTCGGCCTGCAATATGGCGTGCCGCTGGAAGAGTTCGTCGACGCCTTCACCTTCACCCGGTTCGAGCCGGCGGGCATGGTGCAGGGCAACGAGACGATCAAGAACGCGACCTCGATCCTGGACTACATCTTCCGCGAGCTTGCCGTGTCCTACCTGGACCGCACCGACCTCGCGCACGTCAAGCCCGACGGCATGACCTTCGACGAGATGGGCCGGGGCGAGGACGAGGGCAAGCGCAACTTCTCGGAAGTGCCCGAGAGCGCCGGTCAAAGCGCCTTCGAGGTGATCCGCAAGGTGGCCTCGGCGGGCTATACCCGCGGCCGCGTGCCCCAGGACCTCTTCGTGGTCCAGGGCGGGGCAGGGGCGACGGCGCTTTCCACCGCCGGCGATCCCTCGGCCGCGCTTCAGACGCTGGTGCCCGAGCTGAACTCGGCGATGGTGACAGAGACGTCGACGGCCATCTCGACCGGCACGGTCGGAATGGACGTCCGCAAGAAGGCCAGGATGCAGGGCTACGAAGGCGACCCCTGCGGCGATTGCGGAAACTACACACTGGTGCGCAACGGCACCTGCATGAAATGCAACACCTGCGGCGCGACAAGCGGGTGTAGCTGACAAGACTGGGTGGGGCGGCAACGTCTCCCCACTCGAACTGGGCCGGAGGTCCCCAGGTTTCCCCGTGGAAACCCACTTTCTCCGGCTTGTTGGAAGGCGCTGCCTTTCGACGTGGGGCGGGTGCGCTCGCCCTGAACGCGGGTCAGGCCGCAGGCAGAAACCGGGCGGTACAACAGAGTGAGCCTGACAAGCGAGACTGGGGGTCCTTACGGGGGCCCCCTTTTCTTTGCCTAACGAGGATAGGCAAGACCCCGGCGCACACCCTTGCGTTTCAATGCCCTTTCCCGGTCACGACAGGAAAAGTTTTCGTGATCCGAATTCCCCGGAAATCTCGGAACGAAATCTCGCCTTCCGCATTGGTTCGGTGAAGGGCTCGCGGAACCGCCGCCGGCCTTTCGAAGGAATGAAAGGAGTTCAATCGATGAAACGCCTTATGACAGCAACCACCGCCATTGCCGCCCTGACTGCAGGTGCCGCACTGGCCGCTACCGACATCGAAGCCGTCGACATGGATGGCGACGGTTTCGCCACCATCGAAGAAGTCCGGGCGGCGTTCCCGGAATTCGATGTCGAGTTCTTCGAGCAGGTCGACATGAACGGCGACAACCGCGTCGGCCCGCAGGAAATCCTCGAGACCGAAGTGCAGGAGATCCTGGCGCGCTACGACATGGTGCCGCTCGAGGAGCGTCCACCGATGATCGTCCTTGACGCGAACATGGACGGCTTCATGGAGATCGAAGAAGTCCGCCGTGCGTTCCCTGACCTGACCCAGGTCGACTACGAGGACATGGACGAGAACGACGACAACCGTCTGACGTACCAGGAGTACTATACGACCGAGTCGCAGGATATCGTCGCGCGCTACAGTAACGGCAGCGTCGCAGATATCGCCGAGATCGACATGGACGGCGACGACTTCGCCAGCTTCGACGAAATGGCCGGTGCCTATCCGGGCCTTGATCGTGAAAGCTTCGATGACATCGACCAGAACGGCGACAACCGGGTCAGCAGCCAGGAACTCTATGACCCTGATGCTCAGGACATCATTTCGCGTCACGACTCGTGACCTTCCGGACATCACGGACAGGGGGCCGCCTTGAAGGCGGCCCTTTCCATTTGCGATCACCACAGGTCGCGAACGCCAACGTTATCGTGAAGTTACTGTGAAATAACAATAAAAACAAAACTACACAGTTCAGTGTGCGCTTTTCGGTATTGGGATCACCACGCCCCGATCCCATCTCTCGTTCAACCCGACGAGGACACTCCGATGAGATATGCCGCTGCCGCCTTCGCCTTCGCGATTTCCGCCTCCGGGGCCCTTGCGGGCGCGTCCATAGGCGCCATCGACGCCAACGGAGACCGTTTCGTTTCCTATAATGAACTTGTCGCGCATGTGCCCAACGCCACCCATTCCGAATTCCGCGCCGCCGATGTGAACGGCGACCGCCGGCTGTCGGCGAACGAGTTTGCGGGATCGCGCGCGCAAAGCCTTGTCGCACGTCTCGACACCCGCGCGCCGGATCGGAACAAGCGCCTCCTGACACTTAGTCCCGCCAGCCTCGCCGAGATCGACTCCGACCACGACGGACGTGTCACCTTCGACGAGTTGATCCGGGCCGATACCCCTGCCTTCAATCCCCTTCGCGGCAACTAGTCCCCCACTTTCCCCTCCCTGCCGCGGATGACATGGCCGCTGCTCTTTCCGGGCAGCGGCCATGTTCATTTTTCCCACCCTGATCGCAAGACATCACCACGCCTCGCGGGTCCGTGAAGTATATGAAATAAAACAATTATTTTTCACATTTCCGCACATAGCTCTGTGCGCGCATCCGCGTTTCAGTTCCCGAAATCGTCCCCAATTGATGTCTCACGGACGGCGACAACGCCGCCACTCCCAAAGACTGAAAAACAGAAACACCGATTTTTCCCGGACACCGGGACAACCTTGAAGGAACCTGAATATGAAAACCCTCGCACTGGCCATCGCCACCACCGCTCTTACTGCAACCGTCGCATCCGCCGCCGGCCTCGGCGCCGTCGACACCAATGGCGACCGCTTCGCGTCCCGCGCCGAGCTTGCGTCGGTCTATCCGACGCTCACGGCAAACGACTTCCGCGATCTCGACCAGAACCGCGACAACCGCATCAGCGCCAGCGAGATCAACGCGCCCGGTGCGACGTCGATCCTGAAGAGGAAAACCGGCGGAACCGCCGTCCAGGGCCTCGCCGGAATCGATACCAACGGCGACGGCTTCGCCTCGCAGTCGGAACTGGCAGCGGCCTATCCGGGCTTTGGTGCCAACGACTTCGACGACCTCGACGTCAACGACGACCGCCGCGTCAGCTCGGTTGAACTCTACGCTCCCGTCGCACAGGACGTCGTCAGCCGCTACGACGAAGGGTCGAGCATTCTGGTTTCGCTCGACGCGGTCGACACCGACAGCTCGGGCTTTGCCTCGTACGGCGAACTGGCGGCGCAGTATCCGAACCTTTCGGCGGTCGACTTCCAGCGTCTCGACGCCAACGACGACAACCGGATCTCGTTCTCGGAACTCTACGATCTCGACTCGATCTCGGTTCTCGGCAAGAACTTCTGATCTGCCAACGCCCCAACCAAAAAGGTCGCCCCTCGTGGGCGGCCTTTCTCGTTCGAGCGGTCACCCAGGCTTCAGCCGGCCATTTCCCCGCGCGCCAGGGCGGCCACGCCGGTCCGCGCCAGCTCGCGCAGTCCCAGGGGCCGCATCAGATCGGCGAAAGCGTCGATCTTCTCGGGCGAACCGGTGATCTCGAAGACGAAGCTCTCCAGTGTCGAATCCACCACGTTGGCGCGGAAGATATCGGCCAGCCGCAAAGCCTCGACCCGCTTCTCGCCGGTCCCCGCCACCTTGAACAACCCCAGCTCGCGCTCGACGGAAGGACCTTCCACGGTCAGGTCATGCACCTCGTGCACCGGCACGATCCGGCCCAGCTGCGCCTTGATCTGCTCGATCACGCTTGGCGTGCCGGTGGTGACGATCGTGATCCGGCTGACATGCCCCGTGTGATCCGTCTCGGCCACCGTCAGGCTTTCGATGTTGTAGCCGCGCCCCGAGAACAGGCCGATCACGCGCGCCAGCACACCGGCCTCGTTGTCGACGATGACCGACAGCGTGTGGCGCTCCACGCCCTCGGCATTCGGGTCGCGCAGGTCATAGGCAGAATGCCTCGAGGTGCCTTTTTTGATTTTCAGAGGGGACATTGGCTTTCCTTTTCCTTTCAAAGGCCAAGCACGCGGCTCAATCCCAGCCGCCGGGCGGTCAGGGCCATGACGATGGGGCCGGTCAGGCCCGCAAGCGTGCCGAAGATGATATGCGTCAGCGGGTCGGTCAGCCCCAGTTGCAGCAAGCCGATGCGTGTCGGGGCGGCGAAGATCGTATGAGCCAGATAGATCGGCAGCGAAAGTGTCCCGATAGCCGCCAGCGGAACAATTACGTCCGCCAGGCGCGGGCAATCCGCCAGCGCATGCGCCATCCGGAAGACGGCGACCGTCACGCCAAGGCCGATCGCCACGGCCGCCACCGTGCCAATCGGCGGCAGGGCGATGAAGGCGGCCTGGCCCGCGACATAGACCGCCAGCGCGATCCAGACCGGCCCGGACAGCAGCGACGGAAAGCGCGCCAGCAATAGCCCGGCGACGAAAAACGGCAGGTTGTATAGCGCGGTGTCGTAAGTCCAGTGCAACAACTCCAGGTGCCCCAGACCCCAATGCGCGACAACCGCGAAACCGGCCAGCGCGACCCATGTGCCGGTTCGGTTCGACAGCCGGCCTGTTGCATAGGCCGTCAGATGCACTGCGAACAGCGCCCACAGAAACCAGAACTGCCATTGCGGCGGAAACGGGTTCCAGGGGAAACCGCCCTCTGCCAGCGGCACATTCGCCGCGCCGCCGGCGGCAAGTTTCGCCAGCCCGAACAGCCAGGTCCAGATCACCAGCGGGTACAGCAGCCGCCGAATGCGGCCGTTGACGAAGTTTTCGGGGGTCTTGGACAAGGCACGCTCGAAGAAGAACCCCGAGATCAGGAAGAAAAGCGGCATGTGAAACAGGTAGATGGCGGCGTCGACGGCCATGACGAAGGGATCGGTCCCCAGCACGCCGGACCGGTGCAGACCGCGCCAGGTATGGCCGAAGACCACAAGAACGATCCCGATGAACCGGGCCAGCTCGACCGGGGTATCCCGGACGGGCAGGCCTGGGACCGCCGGCGCGTCGGTTGCCGCCACGCTCATGTCGTGCCGCGGGCCGGCGTCACACCAGCACCGCGCCGCCTTCCCTGATCGCGTTCTTGGTGTCGGCGTTCTCGCCCATGATCATCTCGTTATGCGGCTTGCCGTACGGTATCATCGGAAAACAGTTCTCGTGCTTCTCGACCAGGCAGTCGAAGACCACCGGACCGTCATAGTCGATCATCTCCATGATCGCGTCGTCCAGATCGGCCGGATCGTCGCAGTGGATGCCCTTGGCGCCGAACGCCTCGGCCAGCTTGACGAAGTCGGGCAGGGCCTCGCTCCAGGAATGCGAATAGCGCTCGCCGTGCAGCAACTCCTGCCACTGGCGCACCATGCCCAGACGCTCGTTGTTCAGGATGAACTGCTTGACCGGCAGCCGGAACTGGATCGCGGTGCCCAGTTCCTGCATGTTCATCAGCCAGGACGCCTCGCCCGCCACATTTATGACCAGCGCGTCGGGATGCGCCATCTGCACGCCGATCGACGCGGGGAATCCGTAACCCATTGTGCCAAGGCCGCCGCTGGTCATCCAGCGGTTGGGATCCTCGAAGCCCAGGTATTGCGCGGCCCACATCTGGTGCTGGCCGACCTCGGTGCAGATATAGCGGTCGGGGTGATCCTTGGTCAGCGCCTCCAGCCGGGACAGCGCGTATTGCGGCTTGATCGTCTTGCCGGATTGCTTGAACTTCAGGCAGTCGACCTTGCGCCATTCCTCGATCTGGCTCCACCACTTCGAGACCGCCTCGGCATTGGTCTTGCGTCCGCGCGCCTTCCAGACCTTCAGCATGTCCTCCAGCACGTGGCCGACATCGCCGATGATCGGCCAGTCGACATGGATGACCTTGTTGATCGACGACGGGTCGATATCGACATGCGCCTTCTTCGACTTCGGGCTGAAATCCTGAACGCGACCGGTGATCCGGTCATCGAAACGCGCGCCGATGTTGATCATCAGGTCGCAGTCGTGCATCGCCAGATTGGCCTCGTAAAGGCCGTGCATTCCCAACATCCCCAGCCAGTTCTTGCCAGACGCCGGGTAGGCGCCCAGGCCCATCAGCGTCGAGGTGATGGGGAAACCGGTGGCATCGACCAGTTCGCGCAGCAGTTGCGACGCGGCCTTGCCCGAGTTGATGACACCGCCGCCGGTATAGAAGATCGGCCGCTTGGCGGTCTCCATCGCCTTGACCAGCTCGGTGATCGTGTCGATATCGCCCTTGACCTGTGGCTGATAGCGCGACGTCCTGGCCTGTTTCGGCCCGACATAGGTGCCGTTGGCGAACTGGACATCCTTCGGGATGTCGACCAGCACCGGCCCGGGGCGGCCCGATTTGGCGACGTGAAAGGCCTGGTGGATCGTGTCGGCCAGCAGGTCGGTCTCCTTGACCAGCCAGTTGTGCTTCGTGCAGGGCCGCGTGATGCCGACCGTGTCGGCCTCCTGGAAGGCGTCGTTGCCGATCATGAAGGTCGGAACCTGTCCGGTCAGAACGACGATCGGAATGGAATCCATCAGCGCGTCGGTCATGCCGGTGACGGCATTCGTCGCGCCGGGCCCCGACGTCACCAGGCAGACGCCCGGCTTGCCGGTCGAGCGGGCATAGCCTTCGGCCATGTGGACCGCGCCCTGTTCGTGACGTACAAGCACGTGCTTGATCTGGTTTTGCTGGAAAATCTCGTCGTAGATCGGCAGCACGGCGCCGCCGGGATATCCGAATACGACCTCGACACCCTGATCCTTCAGGGCCTCGACCACCATTTTCGCTCCAGTCATCTGCGTCTTGCTCATCGCGCCTGCATCCTTTGTTCCGCGCATAAAAAAAGCCCCCGGTTTTCGGGGGCGCATGGGGTACCGTTCAGGGTTTCCGTTACCGGCCCATGCGCCATGTTCCCACAAGAAGTACGATCCGGACCATCCGGGGCTTCCTCCGTTTGAAGTGCGGCGAGACTAGGCGGGGGGTCAGGGGGCGTCAACCGCAAAATTGCGTAATCTTGCGTTTGGATGGCCGTTTGCGAAATTTCCTGCTGGAGATTTCCCATCGCCCGGCAAGCCACTGTCCACCGCATTGTTCTGCGCTATGGTCCCTTTCATGAAAGGCACGTCACCGCTCCGGATCGCCACCGCGCTCGTCCGTTTCGTCCGCAAGATCGCCACGACCCAGATCGGCCTGATCGCCGCGGGCGTGGCGTTCTACACACTTCTGGCCATGTTCCCCGCGATCGCCGCCCTTGTCGCGCTTGCGGGGCTCGTCACCGATCCCGCCAGCGTCGTCGACCAGTTGCAGACCGTCACCCAGCTGATGCCCGACCAGGCCGCGCTGATCCTGCTGAACCAGGCGCAACTTGTGGCCGGCTCCTCCGAGGGCGGGCTGTCGGTGGCACTCTGGCTCGGTGTCGGCTTCGCGATCTATTTGTCCACGCGCGGCACGACCAGCCTGATCCACGGACTGAACGTGGTCCGGGGCCGGAAAGAGGAACGCGGCTTCTTCCATTTCTGGGCCGTCGTCATCCTGCTG
>JAVJUV010000161.1:0-30775 GCA_040220415.1 Silicimonas sp. | reverse complement strand
ACGCCTTGCAACGCCAGGCCGATGGCCAGGCCGGCGGCACCCAGTAGCGCGACCAGCGAGGTGGTCTGAAACCCGAACTGTTGCAGCACGAAAATGATCGTCAGCGACAGGATGCCGTACCGCGCGACATTGGCCAGGAAGCTGCCCATCGTCTTGTCGAAATGCCGCGACCTGTCCGTCAGCCGCATGATCCGCCGCTTGATGAACCCGGCGATGAAAGAGCCGACGATCAGGATCACGGCGGCAAGCGTTACCTGCCCGGCGACGCCCAGAAGGAAGTCTATGGTCAGCAGGTCCCCGACGGTCGTGTCATCGGTCAGGTTGAAGGCGAGCAGTTGGTCCAGGTATTCCATGCGGGATCAGGCGTCCATTTTTTCGGCGAGTTTCACGTCGAGTGCCGACAAACCATCCACGTCATGGGTCGTCAAGGTGACCTCGACCCGGTTGTAGACGTTGAACCATTCGGGATGGTGGTCCAGTTTCTCGGCATGAAGCGCCATCCGGCTCATCCAGCCCCAGGCCTCGACGAAGGATTTGAACTTGAAGGTCTTTCGGATCGCGTCGCGCCCCTCGACCGGCTCCCAGCCGTTGGCGGCCAGCGCCGCCAGCGCCGTCTCGCGCGCGACGCCCGTCAGTTTCTCGGCCATGTCTCGCTTTTCCTTTCCATTTATCGCTCTCTCCCTCAACATCGCCCGGAAGGCCAAAGGATCAAGGGTGCCACGTCTGATCTACATTTCCCACCCCGCCGTCACGGTGCGCGCGGACGTGGCGGTTCCCCGGTGGTCGCTCAGCCCGGAAGGCGCCGCCGCGATGCGCGGTTTCTGCCGGAGCCCGGTCGTGGCGTCCGTGGGCACCATCTTCGCCAGCACCGAGACCAAGGCGACCGAGGCGGCCGCCATCCTGGCCGACCGTCGCGGCTTGCCGGTCCTGACCGATCCCGACATGGGCGAGAACGACCGAAGCGCCACCGGCTACCTGCCGCCCGACGAATTCGAGGCGACCGCCGACGCCTTCTTCGCCCGGCCGGACGTGTCGGTCCGGGGCTGGGAAAGGGCCATCGACGCCCAGGCCCGGATACGCCGCGCGCTGGACCGCGCGCTGGCCGTCCACCGCCAGGGCGACCTCGCTCTCGTCGGCCACGGCGCGGTCGGAACGCTGCTGTGGCTCGCGCTCTCGGGCCTGCCGATCTCGCGCGGCGCCGACCAGCGCTCGCCCGGCAACTACTGGACCGCCAGCCTGCCGGACCTGGTTCCCGACACCGGCTGGCGACCGTTCCCGGCCTGCTGAACCTATTCCTGCTCGGCGACCTCGGATTTCCGGAACGGGCCGTAAGAGGTCAGAACCTCGATGTCCTCGCCCACCGCCATGCGCTCGGCCTCCAGGTAGTCGGCCACCGCCTTGGCGAAGCCCGGATCGCCGATCCAGTGCAGCGAATGGATCTCGACCGGCAGGTAGCCGCGCGCCAGTTTGTGCTCGCCCTGCGCCCCGGCCTCGACGCGCAGAAGACCGTTCTCGATCGCGAAATCGATGGCCTGGTAATAGCACAGCTCGAAATGCAGGCAGTCGTGATGCTCGAGCGCCCCCCAGTAGCGGCCGTAAAGCGCCGCGCGTCCGATGAAGTTCAGCGCACCCGCCACCGGCCGCCCGTTGCGGATCGCCAGCACCAGCAGGATATCGTCGCGCAACACCTCGTGGGCGATGTCGAAGAAGGCCCGTGTCAGATAGGGCGTGCCCCATTTGCGCGCGCCGGTGTCCTGGTAGAACTCCCAGAAGGCGTCCCAGTGCTCGGGCCGGATGGCGTCGCCCGTCAGCGCCACGATCTCGCCGCCGAAGCCCTGCGCGATGCGCCGCTCGCGCCGGATGGTCTTGCGCTTGCGCGACGACAGCGCCGCCAGGAAATCGTCGAAGCTGGCGTAGCCGTCGTTTTCCCAGTGGTACTGCTGCGTCACCCGGTGCATCAGCCCCATCGACGCACCCCGCTCGGCCTCTTCGGCCGTGCAGAACGTCGCATGGACCGAGCTCAGCCGGTTCCGGTTGGCAATCTCCAGCGCCCCCTGCATCAGCGCGATCATCCCGTCGCTCTCGTGCCCCGGACGGGTCAGGAACCGCCGCCCGGTCGCGGGCGTGAACGGCACCGCGATCTGCAGCTTGGGATAATACCGGCCCCCCGCCCGCTCCCATGCGTGGGCCCAATTGTGATCGAAGATGTATTCCCCCTGGCTGTGGCTTTTCGCGTAAAGCGGCATCACGCCCAGCACCTCGCCCGCCTCGCGCGCCACCACGTGTCGCGGCTGCCAGCCGGTGCCCACACCGACCGAGCCGCTGTCCTCCAGCGCCTCCAGGAACCGGTGCGTGGTGAACGGGTCCAGCGGACGCCCGCCGTCGGCGGCCTCGGGACAGGCGCAGGCATCCCAGTCCCCGGCGGGGATCTCGGACAGCGATGTCAGCACGGAAATCTCGATATCGGCCAAGCTGCCGGCCCCAGTTCTCATTCAAGTCAACCTGTGCGCTGATCCCCGGAAATCAAGCGCGGCTCAGGGCAGATACCCTTCGAAGGTCACATTGTCGGCAATACGGCGCGCTTCCGCCTCTTCTTCGGGCGACCGGATCGTCCAGCTCAGCACCTTGGCACCCGCCGCCTTCAGTTCGGCCACCCGCGGCGAAAGAAGGTGGCGGTGATTGTGGCTGATGAAAACCGCGCCGACCCGGTCATAATCCGGCAACTCCGACAGGCGCCGCCGCTCCTCCAGCGTCACCGCCCAATCGTCCACCGCGGCGAAATCCTCGGTCGTCAGGCCGCGCGCGATGTCCGGCGCCAGGTCGCGCATAGAGGCCACGGCCCACGGATTGAACGACATGACAGCGACATCGCCGTCGTATCCCTTCAGCGCCGTCGCCACCGCCCGCTCCAGCGGTCCGACCGCATCGCCCAGCGCGCCGTCCTGGTCCTTGATCTCGACCAGAAGCGCGACGCGCCCGCCGACGATGTCCAGGATCTCGCCCAGCGTCGGCACGCCCTCGTCGCCGCCCCTCAGCGTCAGGCCGGCAAGTTCCTCGGCCGTGTGCGCATCGACACGCCCGTTTCCCTCGGTCAGCCGTTCAAGCCGATAGTCGTGGAACACCATCGCCTGCCCGTCGGCACTGCGCTGGATGTCGATCTCGATGCCATACCCCGCCTCGATCGCGGCGCGAACGGCAACGCGCGAGTTCTCCGGACGACCGGCCCGGACATCATGCAGGCCCCGATGCGCGATCGGGGTCCGGATGAGGCTCTCCGGCAGGGCAGGTATCATTTCAGCTCGAAAATCCCCTCGATCTCGACGGCGACGCCCAGCGGCAGCGCGCCCGCGCTGACCGCCGACCGCGAATGCCGCCCGGCATCGCCCATGACCGCGACCAGCAGATCCGACGCGCCGTTGACCACCTTCGGCTGCTCGGTGAAATCCGGGGTCGAATTGACGAAACCGGTCAGCTTGACCACCCGCTTCAGAAGCGACAGGTCGCCCCCGCAGGCCGCTTTCGCCTGCGACAGAAGGCCCAGCGCGCAGCGTTCGGCCGCCCGCGCCCCGGCCTCGGTGTCCAGATCCGCGCCCACCTTGCCCGTGATCAGGCTGCCGTCGGCCGCGATCGAGACCTGGCCCGAGACGAACACCAGCCTGTCGGCCACGACATAAGGGATATAGTTCGCCGCCGGCGCCGGGGCATCCGGCAGGCTCAGCCCCAGATCGGCCAGTTTCGTTTCGATGTCGCTCATTGCAGACTTCCCTCTTGCCTCCGGCCGCCACGCCCTTTTTCTCCTGCCTATCGGTTAAGCGCGGGCGGCACATCGGCGCAACAACCTTTTTCGGTTTCACGGAGAGTTTCTCGGCATGGCATGCAATTGCCCGAATTATCCTCTATGTGAGTGAGACTGGGGCGAGCCTGGCATGCCGGGCAAATGATTCGAGACGATTTATGCCAAAACTCATGGGAATCTGCGGAATTCTGGCGGCACTTGTGCTTGCCGCCTGTTCCGTTCCCGATACACCGACCGACATTCACGACCCGTACGAGCGCGCGAACCGCGCAAGCCACGCCTTCAACAAGGGGGCCGACAGGGTGTTCTTCCGCCCGGCCAGCCAGCTTTACGGCAACGTCGTGCCCGAAAAGGCGCGCACCAGCCTTTCGAACGCGGCCTCGAACCTCGACGTGCCGCGCAGCGTCGTCAACGACGTGCTTCAGGGCCAGGGCGAGGACGCGATCCACAACACGTTCCGGTTCCTGCTGAACACGACCCTCGGCGTCTTCGGGCTGTTCGACCCGGCCGCCTCTTTTGGACTCGAATCGCGCGAAACCGGGTTCGGCGATACCCTCGCCGTCTGGGGCGCGGCCGAGGGCGCCTACATCGAACTGCCGCTTTTCGGCCCGTCCACCGAACGTGACGCCGTGGGCCGCTTCGTCGACATTCTGGCCAATCCGGTCGGCGTCGTGCTCGACGACGACGGCGACGAGATCGCGGCGACCACGTCGCTGCCGTCCGTGCTGAATTCCCGTTTCGTCTTCTCCGACACTGTCGACGGCATCCTTTACGACAGCGCCGACAGCTACGCGCAGCTCAGGCTTTTCTACCTGGAAAGCCGTCGCTTCGAATTGTCTGGGCAGACTTCCGCCGGAAATGCATTTGACCCCTATGAAGACCTCTATGACGAAGTCTATGAAGGACTTTATGATGAATTCTGAGACACGTAACCCGACCCGGCGCGTGGTTCTGGCAGGATTGTTCGCCAGCGCCGCCACCATCTTCGCACGCCCCGCTTTCGCGCTTTCCGAGGCCGAGGCACGCCGTCTGATCGACAGCGCGGTCGGCGATATCAACCGCGTCATCAACTCGGGCAAGTCCGAATCCGCGATGTATGGCGAGTTCGAGCGCATCTTCGTGAAATACGCCGACGTGCCCACCATCGCCCGCTCGGCGCTCGGTCCCCCGGCGCGCTCCGCCTCGTCGTCGCAGATGAGCGCCTTCACCAAGGCCTTCACCGGCTATCTTGCGCGCAAGTACGGCAAGCGGTTCCGTGAATTCATCGGCGGACAGATCGAAGTGATCGACGCAAGGTCCGTCAAGACCTTCCAGGAGGTTCTGGCCGTCGCGAAGCTGCAGGGCCAGGCGCCCTTCGCGGTCAGCTTCATGGTCTCGGACCGGTCCGGCTCGGACAAGTTCTTCGATCTCCTGATCGAGGGTATCAGCCTGCTGAAATCCGAACGCGCCGAGATCGGAGCAATGCTGGACAAGCGGCGCGGCGACATCGACGCCCTGATCAGCGACCTCTCCAGGGCCGGTTAACCGCCGCTCTCCTGTCCGAACCATTTCTCCCGCAGGCCGCGATAGGTTCCGTCCTCCGCGAACCGCAGAAGCGTCCGGTCGATGTCCTCGCGCAGCGCGCTGCCCGCGGGCAGTGCGAAACCGTAGTATTCCGGCAGAAAGGTCGGCCCCACCAGCTCGCCGATCCCGGCCCCTTCGGTATTCACGTAATACGACAGGATCGGCGCATCGAAGACCACCGCGTCCAGATCTCCCGCCTCGAAGGCCGCGATCAGCGTCTCCAGGTCGTCGAACCCGCGATGCGCCAGTTCCCGGCCGCTCATATAGGCCGCCGCCGTCGATCCCGACGTGGTGCCGACCTGCTTGCCGTAAAGATCGTTGATCGACTGCACCGAGTTCTGGATCGCGTTCACCGTCATGGCCGAGGTGATCTTGGCCACGAAGATCGACACGACGAACAGCGACGACACCACCATCAGCGTCGCGAAGACCCGGCCGAAGGCGCTGCGAGGCTGGCGCTCCTCGAAACCGCCGTTCACCACCAGGTTCAGCGCCCACCAGAACGCCGGAAACGCCTTCTCGCGCGCCGGCCCCTGGAAATACTCCTGCCGGTTGCGCTCGAAGACCCACATCAGCATGCCGCCGCCGAACAACAGCGCGAAGGCCGCCAGCATCGCCAGCAACAGATCGACCGACAGCAGAACCGGCAGGATCGCCCCGGCCTCCGCCCGCGCCGGCACCATCACCCGCAACCCCGAGGCGAAGATCGGCTGGCTGAAGTCCAGCCGCGCCTCACGGTCCGCGGTGATCGAGATATTGGCCGCGGCCAGGTCCGCCGCCCCCGTCTCCACCGCCTCCAGCATGTCCGAAAACTTCCCTACCCGCTCGACCCGGTAGACAAGTCCCAGGTCCTCCGCGATCGCGGCCCAAAGCTCCAGTGCAAAGCCTGCGTCCTGCCCGTTCTCCAGATGCGAGAACGGCTTGCGCGTCACGGTCACCACGCGAAGGTCCTGCGCCAAAATCGGCCCGGAAACGGCGAACAACGTCAGAGCCAGCAATATGGCCCTTGAAATAGTTGTCATCGTCAAACATCCCACTCTTCCGGCTTGAGACCCTAGAGAGGTTGATCACCGCATGCAACTTCTTGAATCTGCCGCTACCGGCCGCGCTTCGCCGCCACCTGCGCGCGCCACAGCGTGAAGATGCCCGCCGAGACGATGATCGCGGCGCCCAGGACCAGGTTGGCCTGCACCTCTTCACCGAACAGAAGAATTCCGATGGACGAGGCGAAAACCAGCTGGAAATAGGCGAACGGCTGCACGGCGCTGGCTTCGGCCACCTCGTAGCACTTGATCAGCAGCCAGTGTCCGGTCGCCCCGGTCATGCACAGCGCCGCCATCCACGCCCAGTCCGGCGGCGTCATCGGCTCCCAGTTCGGCAGGCCGACCCCCGTCATCACCACCGCGCCCACCGTGCCGGTCCAGAAGAACGAGGTCGCCGTCGTGTCCAGCCGCGCGGCATAGCGCGTCAGCAGGCCATAAAGCGCGAACATCGCCGCCGAGACGAAGGGAACGATCGCCAGCGGATCGAAGACACCCATGCCCGGCTGAAGGATGATCAGCATCCCGATGAAGCCGACGAAGATCGCCAGCCACCGGCGCCACCCTGCCGTCTCACCCAGGATCGGTCCCGCCAGCGCGGCGACCAGCAGCGGATAGGTGGCGAAGATGGCGTGGCTTTCCACCAGCCCCAGCCAGACGAAGCCCTGCACCGCCACGCAGATCTCGGCCGCCAGCAGAACGCCGCGGAATATCTGCAGGACCGGCTGCCGCGTCGCCGCGGCGGCCTTCAGCCCCCCGGCCTTGCGCACCGCCACCGCGATCACGAAGGCGGCGAAGAACCAGTACCGGATCATCACCACCATCAGCGTGTTGTAGTCCTGCGCCAGATGGCGCGAGATCCCGTCCTGCGCCGCGAAGACGAAGGTCGTCAGGATCATCAGGTAGATGCCAAGCCGGTTCGATTGTTCGCTCATGCCAGCCGCGCCGCCGTCATGTGCCGTTTGCGGCCATAACCCTCCTGCCGCTCCACGACGAACCCGGCCTCGGCCAGGGCGCGCCGCACGGCGCCCGCGGCCGAATAGGTCGCCGCGGTGCCGCCGGGCACGGTATGCCGCGCCACCTCGGCCAGCAGCGCCGGCTCCCACAACTCGGGGTTCTTGGCCGGCGAAAAACCGTCCAGGAACCAGGCGTCCGCCGCCCCTGCCCAGGCGGGAACCGTCTCGCGCGCGTCCCCGACCACGATCTCCAGATCCATCTCGCCCGTCGAAATCCGCGTCTCGCCCCGCTCCATCGCCGCCAGCACCGGCGCGGCAAGGCGCGCCATCTCGGGATAGACCGACACCGCGCGCGCCATGTCGTCCGCCGCCATCGGGTAGCGCTCGAAACTGGTGAACCGGAACCTTCCCTCGATCCCCGCCGCACGCCACGAGGCCAGCGTGGCAAGCGCGTTCAGCCCGGTCCCGAACCCCAGTTCGGCAATCCGGAACCCGTCGCGGAACCGCCCCGGCAATCCGTTGCCCGCAAGAAATACGTGCCGCGTCTCGTCCAGCCCGCCCCTGAGCGAGAAGTACGGATCGTCGAAGCGTCGCGCCACCGGCACATCTCCGCGCCATTCCAGTTCCGGGTGCTGGTCCTCGGTCACGCTCTGTCCTAGGTAGGGGTTCGAATTCGCGGCGACACTGACAAGGAGCAGGGGCCTTGGCAATGGCGGATCTTACCGTCCGGGGCGCGGGCATTTTCGGCCTGTCCATCGCGTGGGAAGCCCTCGCGCGGGGCGCCCGCGTGCGCGTGATCGACCCCTCGGGCCCGGCCGCCGGCGCCTCGGGCGGCGTCGTCGGCGCGCTTCAGCCGCACACGCCGGATGTCTGGAACGTCAAGAAGCAGTTCCAGCTCGACAGCCTTCTGATGGCGCCCCGCTTCTGGCAGGGCATCGAGGCCGTCTCGGGCATTCCCACCGGCTTCGCCCCCGTCGGCCGCCTGCAACCGCTGATCGACGAGAAAGCCGTGGTGCTGGCCCGCGCGCGCTCGGCCGCCGCCGTCGAGAACTGGGGCGACGCGGCAATCTGGCAGGTCATCGGCACTGCCGAGGTCGGCGACTGGCGCCCGCCCTCGCCCACCGGTCTCTACATCCACGACACGCTGTCGGCCATCGTCCACCCCCGCCACGCCACCGCCAGCCTTGCGGCGGCGATCGAAAGCCGGGGCGGCCGGATCCTGACCGAAGGCGACGACACCGGCGCGGTCGTCTGGGCCACCGGCTGGCGCGGTCTGGTCGAGCTGGGCGAACGTCTGGGCAGGAACGTCGGTAACGGCGTCAAGGGCCAGGCCGCCATCCTGCACTTCGACGCCGCAGGCAAACCGCAGCTCTTCGCCGAAAGCCTGCACATCGTCCCGCATCTCGACGGCACCGTCGCCGTCGGCTCGACCTCCGAGCGCGAGTTCGACGCGCCCGACACCACCGACCACCTGCTGGACGAGATCGTTCACCGCGCGACCGAACTGGTGCCGGTCCTGAAAGGCGCGCGCATCGTCGAACGCTGGGCCGGCGTCCGACCCCGCGCCCGCAGCCGCGCGCCGCTTCTGGGGCCCTGGCCCGGCCGCCCCGGACACTACATCGCCAACGGCGGCTTCAAGATCGGCTTCGGTGTCGCCCCCAAGGTAGCCCAGGCGGTCTGCGATCTGGTGCTCGACGGCCGCGACACCATCCCCCAGGACTTCCGGCCCGAGACGACGCTGTGAAAAGCGCGCCGGAATTGGTTTAAGTATCTATTATAACTATCTGTAATCGAAATCTTTTTTGCATTCCAAGTGGCTGAACTCACTGAATTCGTTAACGCCGCGCCTTCCGGCCTGCGCCCAAACCCAACATCTGGTAGCGGCACAGACCCGAACCACAAGGCTAAAGCCCCATCCACCGACGAAATACCGACGTAATACCGACGTGATACCGACGTTGCGATTCTGACGAAAACACCTGTAAAACATGGAAAACACAAAATCTGGTGTTGCACGAACCCCCACACAGCGCACGCCCGATTCACCCTTCAGCCGAACGCCGCCGTCGCCGTCATGCAAAGGCGCCGGCGCGGCCCTTCGACCCAATACCTGTTATCGGCCCGGCACAGCCATGCCACATCGCCCAGGTAAAGCGGCGCCGTCGCGCGGAACTCGAACCCCGTCAGATACCCGCGCTCCGCCGCCATTCCCGCCAGCACCGTCGCCATCAACGGCCCATGCACCACGATGCCGGGATAGCCTTCTTCCCGGCAATACTCGGCATCATAGTGGATGCGGTGCGCGTTGAAGGTCAGGGCCGAGTATCGGAAAAGCGTGATGTTCGAAAGTCTTAACGCCCGCCGCTCATCCGGCGCCTCGGTGGCCACCGGTGGCTCCGACGACGGCACAAAGGCCTCGCGATAGACGATGTCCTGATCCTCGGTCAGCACCGGCTGACCCCGCTGCCGCACCTCGTGGCGCAGCGTCACGAAGGCCAGTTTACCGCTTTGCCCTTCCTTGCGCGTGACACCTGCTAGGCGGGTCGTCCGGTCGGCGTTGATGCCGGCCCGGAAGGGTGCATGCAGCTTCAACCGTCCCCCGGCCCACATCCTTGACGGCAGGCCCAGGTCCGGCACCATCCCGCCCAGCCTCGGATGCCCGTCAATGCCCAGGTTTTCCTCGGTTTTCGGCGTCCAGAAGAAGGCGAGATGCGCAAACGGCGGCAATACCTGCCCCAACTCGACACCGCCCGGATACCCCAGCGTCGCCAGCAACGCCTCGGCCCTTGCCGGGTCGATCCGGTCGGTAATCCGTTCTTCTTCGCCGCGTTCCGTCATGGCGCGCGACGCTAGGGCGGCAAAAACCGTTTGGCAATCATGGCACCGCAATATCTTGTGGATAACCGCCGATATATCCACCGCTCCTTGCGCGGTCCGTTGACTCTCCGGTCCAACCCCGCAAGATCGTCAAACCCGGAATCAGCAGAGGCAGAGCAGGTCCTTGCGTTTCACAAAACTGCGCCTGAATGGATTCAAAAGCTTCGTCGACCCGACCGATCTCGTGATCACGGACGGGCTGACCGGCGTTGTCGGTCCGAACGGCTGCGGCAAGTCGAACCTTCTTGAAGCACTGCGCTGGGTCATGGGCGAAAACCGCCCCACCGCCATGCGCGGCGACGGGATGGAAGACGTGATCTTCGCCGGCACCGCCACAAGGTCCGCGAGGAACTTCGCGGAAGTCGCGCTTTTCCTTGATAATTCCGACCGTCTGGCGCCTGCCGGCTTCAACGACAGCGACATGCTGGAAATCGTCCGCCGCATCACCCGCGACGCCGGCTCGGCCTACAAGGTCAACGCCAGGGACGTCCGCGCCCGCGACGTCCAGATGCTATTCGCCGACGCCTCGACCGGTGCGCATTCACCCGCGCTGGTGCGCCAGGGCCAGATCAGCGAACTGATCAACGCCAAACCCAAGTCGCGCCGCCGCATTCTGGAAGAAGCCGCCGGTATCTCGGGCCTCTACCAGCGCCGCCACGAGGCCGAACTGAAGCTGAAAGGCGCCGAAACCAACCTCGCCCGCGTCGACGACGTGATCGAACAGCTCGCCACCCAGCTCGCCTCGCTCGCCCGCCAGGCCAGGCAGGCCGCCCGCTACCGCGAGATCGGCGCCCAGCTTCGCCATGCCGAGGGCCTTTTGCTCTATCTCCGCTGGCGCGAGGCCGAGAACGCCCGCACCGCCGCCGAGGCCGAACTGGCCGAGCGCGTCCGCGCCGCCGCCGAGGCCGAGCGTCTCGCCCGAAGCGCAACCGGCGACCGCGCCAAGGCCGAAGAAGCCTTGCCTCCCCTGCGCGAGGAAGAAGCCATCGCCGCCGCCATCGTGCAGCGCATCCAGGTCCAGATCACCTCGCTGGACGAGGAAGAGGCCCGCGCGACAAAGACCATCGACACCCTGGAAGCGCGCATCGCCCAGCTTGACCGCGACGCCGAACGCGAGGCGGCCCTGAACGCCGACGCCGGCGAAACGCTGCAGGCACTGAACACCGAGGAAGCCGATCTCGTCGCCGCCGGCGAAGGCCACGACGAGGCCGTCGAAGCCGCCTCGGCCGAAGCCCACGACGCCGCCCGCATCCTTCAGGACCGCGAGAACGACCTCTCGCAACTGACCGAGGACGTGGCCCGCCTTGCCGCCCGCCACCAGTCCGCCGAGCGCCTCTTGGAAGACGCCCGCACGACGCTGAACCGCAGCGAGGAAGGCGAGGCGAAAGCCGCCGGGGAGGCCAGAACCGCGACCGGCGACCTCGTCACCGCCGAGACCGCCTTCGCCACCGCCGAAGCAGCACTTGCCACCGCCACCGCCGCCGCCGGCGCCGCCGAACAGGCGCTGGTTTCCGCCGACGACGCCCGCGAAGTCCACCAAGCCCGCGAGGCCGAGGCGCGCGCCGAGCGCTCCTCGGCCGAGGGCGAGGTCAAGGCGCTTCAGGCCGAGGTCGCCGCCCTGGCCCGCCTTGTCGACCGCGACACCGCCGAAGGCGGCCAGGTCATGGACCTGCTGGCGGTGAAATCGGGCTACGAGAAGGCCCTTGGCGCCGCGCTGGCCGACGATTTGCGCGCGCCCGCGATCGAGGACGACGGCGCCTCCGGCTGGGCCTCGCTTCCTGCCTACGACAAGCCGCAACCGCTGCCGAAGGGCGTCGAGGCGCTGACCAACCACGTCAACGTCCCGCGGGTTCTGACGCGCCGCCTGGGCCAGGTCGGGCTGGTCGACCGCACCGACGGCCCCGGGCTTCAGAAAGACCTTCTGCCGGGACAGCGCCTGGTCAGCATCGAAGGCGACCTCTGGCGCTGGGACGGGTTCCGCGCCGGCTCGGGCGACGCGCCCTCCGCCGCCGCGCTCAGGCTTCAGCAACTCAACCGCCTGGAGGTTCTGAAACAGGACCTCGAACGCGCCGGCGCACGCGCCGACGGTGCCTCGCGCGGCCACGAACACCTGAAGGCCGAGCTTGAAAAGCTGACCGCCGCCGTCACCGACGCCCGCGAGAAGCGCCGCGCCGCCGACCATGCGCTGGCCGAAGCCAGCCGCGCCCTCAGCCGCGCCGAGGCCGACCGCAACATCGCGTCGGGCAAGCGCGAAGCGGCGGAAATGGCCGTGCGCCGCCACGCAGACGAGGCGACTTCCGCCCGCGGACGGCTGCTCGAAGCCGAACGCGCGCTGGCCGAACTCGACGATCTCGACACGCTGCGCACGACCGCCGAAGACACCCGCATGACGGTCGAAGCCGCGCGGATGACCATGATGGCCCGGCGGTCCGCACATGACGAGTTGAAGCGCGAAGGCGAGGCCCGCGCCCGGCGGCTGACCGAGATCGAGCGCGAACGGGCGACATGGACCGCCCGGCTGGAAAACGCCGGCACGCGGATCGCCGAACTGGCCGAGCGCCGCACGGCCTCCGAGGTCGAACTGGAAGAGGCCCGTTCCGCCCCTGCGCGCATCGCGGCCGAGCGCGGCAAACTGGCGGATGCCCTGGCCGACGCCGAGGAACGCCGCCGCAAGGCCGCCGACGCGCTGGTCCAGGCCGAGACCGCCGAACGCGACGCCAAGGAAGCCGAGCGCGAGGCCGAACGCCGCGCCTCGGACGCCCGCGAAAAGCGCGCCGCGATCGAAGCCCGTGCCGAAGCCGCCCGCGAAAGCGTGGCACAGGCCGCCGAGCGGATCGCCGAGGAACAGGAAACGACGCCTGACGCCCTGCTGGAAAGCCTCGACGCCGATCCCGGTGCCCTGCCCTCGGCCGAGCGGATCGACGCGGACGTCATGCGCCTGCGCCGCGCACGCGACGCCCTGGGCGCGGTCAACCTGCGCGCCGAGGAAGACGCCCGCGAGGTCGAGGCCGAGCACGATACGCTGGTGACCGAGAAGACCGACCTGGAAGAGGCGATCCGCGCGCTGCGCTCGGGCATCGCCAGCCTGAACAAGGAAGGCCGCGAGCGCCTGCTGACAGCCTTCGAGCAGGTCAACAGCAACTTCTCCATGCTGTTCAAGCACCTCTTCGGCGGCGGCGAGGCCAAGCTGGTTCTGGTCGAATCCGACGACCCGCTGGAAGCGGGCCTGGAAATCATGTGCCAGCCGCCGGGCAAGAAACTGGCCACGCTCTCGCTTCTCTCGGGCGGCGAACAGACGCTCACCGCGCTGGCGCTGATCTTCGGCGTCTTCCTGGCGAACCCCGCGCCCATCTGCGTGCTCGACGAGGTCGACGCGCCGCTGGACGACGCCAATGTCACGCGCTTCTGCGATCTGCTGGACGAAATGTGCCGCCGGACGGAAACGCGGTTCCTGATCATCACCCACCACGCCGTCACGATGGCCCGCATGGACCGGCTGTTCGGCGTGACTATGGGCGAACAGGGCGTCAGCCAGCTGGTCTCCGTCGACCTGAAAAAGGCCGAGGCGCTTGTGGCCTGAGGTCTTCGCGGCGCTGCCTCCGCTCTGGATGATCGTCGGCGCCTTCCTCGTCGCCGGATGCGTCAAGGGCATCGCCGGTGTCGGCCTGCCTATGACGGCTCTCGGCATCCTGACGCTTCAGACCGACCCGCGCACCGCGATCGCACTGGCCATCGCGCCGATCATCACCGCCAATCTCTGGCAATTCCTGACGGCGGGTGACGCGCTGGCCGCGCTGCGCCGCTATTTTCCGTTCGTCACGGTCATGGTGATCGGAATCCCGTTCACGCTGGCACTGACGGCGGGCGTCAGCGCCGGTTTCCTTTTCGCCGTCCTCGGCTTCACGATCCTGGGCCACGTCGCGCTCAGCCTCACCCGATGGGCGCCGCGCGTCTCGGACGGCAGCGATCTTCCGGCCCAGATCGGATTCGGCGCGCTGGCGGGCCTTTTGGGCGGCCTCGTGTCGCTCTGGCTGCCGGCGGTGCTTGTTTACCTTTCGGCGCGGCAGGTGACGAAGGAAGAGTTCGTCCGCGCAACGGGTCTTTTACTTTTTTCGGGCAGTATCCCCCTTGTCGCCGGTTTCTGGCGCGAAGGTTTTCTGACTGGCCCACTGGCCACGGTTTCGGCGGGAATGCTCCTGCCGACCCTTTTTGGCATGTTCATCGGCTCTCGCCTGCGGCACCGCCTGTCCGAACGGGCGTTCCGGCGCGTGCTGATGGGCGTCCTCGTCCTGATCGGCCTGAACCTGATCCGCCGTTCGTTCACGGGGTAAGGTCGCCGACCCCCTGCCAGATCAGCCGGATCGAAATCAGGATCAGCACCACGTCAAGCGCCCGCTTGAACCCCCTGTCGGTCATGCGCACCAGAACATGGCGTCCCGCCACTGTCCCCAGGAACCCGGTTCCGATCATCGCCGCCATGAACACCAGCCAGGGTCCGAAAGCGAACCCCAGAATCCCGAAGACCAGGATCTTCAGGCCATGCTGAAATGTCATCAGGGCCGCATGCGTGGCCACATGCGCGTGGCGTTCCAGTTCCAGCGACTTGGTGAATGTCGCGACAAAGGGGCCTGTCGCCCCGAAGAACATGGTCAGAAAACTCGAGACGATGCCGGTGAACCAGCCGTGCCGCCCCATCCAGGCCGGCGGACGGGCCAGCACGCTGAAGATCACGAAGGCCCCCACACCGATCAGTACCATGCCCGGCGGCAGCTCGACCGCGATCGCGCCCCCGATGGTCACGCCAAGAAGCGAGCCCAGCGCGAAAGCAAGCACCGGCGGCCAGTGGACATGGCGGCGCAACAGGATGCCGCGAAACACGTTCGAGCCCAGCTGGATCACGCCGTGAACCGGGATCAGCGCGGCAGGGGGCATGAAACTCGCCATGATCGCCAGCAACAGCGCGCCGCCCCCGATCCCGAGGGCAACGGTGATGAACGAGCCCAGAAAGCTGGCCGCAAGAAGGCCCGCTCCGACCGTAACCCCCAGATCGGAAGGAAATATCGACGCGACGAGATCCATGCGCACACCGATACGGTTTTCCCCGCCGAAGGAAACGAGAAAACGCATGTCCGCCGCCTTCGGGTAGGTCTCCACCCATCGGGGCGGCAAAACGTGTGCCCCCCGACACATCCGGCCCTGGGGCCATCCATGTTTGCGCAATCAGCCCCGAATAAGGGGTTGTCTGAGCCCGCACTGCCACGAACACTGGTTCATATGCCTCAAAAGGGGCGTCTTGATACATCCGTATCCGCGCTAACTTTCGGATACACTTGGTCAAAAAACTGGGAGGATCACATGAAGACCTTTACAACCGCCGCCCTGGCGGCAGCCGCGGCCATCTCGTTCGGCACGGCAACACACGCCGAAGAAGCCAGCTATGTTCTGGCGACGGCTTCGACGGGCGGCACCTACTACCCCGTTGGCGTCGCGCTCTCGACGCTCGTCAAGGTAAAGCTCGAACCGGGCGAGAAGATCGGCATGTCGGCGATCTCGTCGGCGGGATCGGGCGAAAACGTCCGGCTTCTGCGTGAAAACGAAGCCCAGTTCGCGATCCTTCAGGGCCTCTTCGGCTCTTACGCCGCGACGGGCACGGGCCCGGTTGCCGAATCCGGTCCGCAGGAAAACATGCGCTCGGTCACGATGCTGTGGCAGAACGTCGAGCAGTTCATCGTGTCCAACGATGTCGCGGGCGACGGCACGGTCGGCGTGCTGGCCGACCTCAAGGGCCAGGGTATGGCGATGGGTGCCCAGAACTCGGGTACCATCGGCTCGAACGCGGCGCTGCTCGAGGGCCTCGGAGTCAATCTCGAGTCCGATTACGAACTGGTATTCGGCGGCTATGGACCCTCGGTCGAGGCGCTTCAGAACGGTCAGGTCAAGGGCGTCGGCATTCCGGCCGGTGTGCCGACCGGCGCGATCTCGCAGCTGATGGCCTCGGCTGGCGACAGCGTGACCCCGCTTGAGGTCACGGACGAGCAGATGGCGGCGATGGACGGTGGGCGCAACCTGTGGACGCGCTTCGTGATCCCGGCCGGCACCTATCCGGGCCAGGAGGCGGACTGGAACACGATCGCCCAGCCGAACTTCCTGGCGACCAACGCCGATGTATCGGAAGAAAACGTCTACCTGATCACCAAGACGATCTACGAGAACCTGCCGTTCCTTCAGGCGATCCACCCGGCCACCAAGGCGATGGCGATTGACAAGGCGATCGCCGGTCTGCCCCTGCCGCTGCACCCCGGTGCCGCCAAATACTATCAGGAACAGGGCATCGAGATCCCCGAGCGGCTGATCGCCAACTGAGAAAGACAGCTTCCGGCCGGTTCTGACCGGCCGGAAACACCGGCAGGATCGGGGGGAAGCCTGTGACCGAGGAGACCGAAGCCCACGGGCAGGACGAGGCGCGCCGCGAATTCACCGGTCTCGGGGAAATGGCGCTTCACGTTCTCTGTTTCGCCATCGCCGTCGGCCACATCTATGTCGCCTTCGATCCGATCATCTCGGAACTTCAGCGCAACGCCTATCATTTCGCGGGCTTCGCCTTCCTGGCCGCGGCCTACAATCCGCTGATTTCGGGGCAGGTCCGCAGTCGCGGCATGCTGATCTTCGATCTGGTATTCGGCACGCTGGTCGCCGCCGCGGCGATCTACCTGCCGATGGCGGAAACACCGATCTATGACCGCGGCGTCAACCTGATCTGGCTGGACTGGGTCGCCATCGCGCTCTGCGTGATCGGCGGCATCGAATTCACCCGGCGCATGACCGGGGTGGTCATTCCGGTGCTGGTCATCCTATCGCTGACCTACGTGGGCTTCTGGGGCAGCTGGATCAGCGGCGTCTTCAGCTTCCCGGGCCTCTCGTGGGAAACCATCGCGTTCCGCTCGGTCTATGGCGACGATGCGATGTTCGGAACGATTGCCCGGATTTCATCGACTTACGTTTTCCTCTTCATCATCTTCGGCGCTTTCCTTCTGAGGTCGGGTGCAGGTGAATTCGTCATCAACCTGGCTCGCGCGGTCGCCGGTCGGATGGTCGGAGGCCCGGGCATCGTCGCCGTGATCGCCAGCGGCCTGACAGGCACGATCTCGGGCTCGGCCGTCGCCAACACCGCCTCTACCGGCGTCATCACGATCCCGCTGATGAAGAAGGCCGGCTTCCAGGCGAAGTTCGCGGGCGGAGTGGAGGCGGCATCGTCGACGGGCGGTCAACTGATGCCCCCGATAATGGGTGCCGGCGCCTTCGTGATGTCGACCTTCACGCAGATCTCCTATGAAAAGATCGTTGCCGTCGCGGCGCTGCCGGCCCTTCTCTACTTCCTGTCCGTGGCCTTCTTCGTCCGGATCGAGGCGCGCCGCCTGAACCTTCAGCCGATGCCGTCCGATGGCGAAACCCTGGGCTCGGCCTTCCGCAAGGGCGGAGCCAGCTTCGTCATCCCGATCGCCGGTTTGATAACGATGCTGGTCATGGGGTTCACGCCGACATATGCCGCCGTTTTCGGCATCCTGGCCGTTGTCGCCTCAAGCTGGCTCACCCAGAACCCGATGGGCCCCAAGGCGGTGTTCGAGGCGCTCGTGATGGGCAGCAAAAGCATGATGATGACCGCCGTTCTACTCTGCACCGTCGGCGTCGTCGTCAACGTGATCTCGACCGCCGGCGTCGGCAACACCTTCAGCCTGATGATCGCCCAATGGGCCGGTGGCAACCTGCTGATCGCGATCCTTCTGATTGCGCTGGCCAGCCTTGTTCTAGGAATGGGTCTGCCGGTGACCGCCGCCTACATCGTGCTGGCCACGCTCTCGGCCCCTGCCCTCGCCGGCATGATATCGGACCGCGTGGTGATCGACGCACTGATCGCCGGAACCCTGTCGGAACCGGCGCGCGCCGTCCTGATGCTTGGCGCGCCCGAGCATATGGCCGCACTTGCAGCACCGATGTCGGCGGCGGATGCGGCCGCGATCATCGGTGGCCTGCCGCTGGAAGTCGCCGCTCCGCTGCGCGACCTCGTCGTGCCGCCCGAGGCAGCCGTGACCGCGATCCTGACGGCCCACATGATCATATTCTGGCTGTCGCAGGATTCGAACGTGACCCCCCCCGTCGCGCTGGCGTCCTTCACCGCCGCCGCGATCGCGAAGGCGCCCGCAATGGCTACCGGAATTGCCAGCTGGAAACTCGCCAAGGGCCTCTACATCGTGCCGATCATCATGGCCTATTCGCCTTTCCTGTCAGGCGACTGGCTTGTGGCGCTGGAAATCTTCTTCTTCTCAGTCTTCGGTATTTACGCTCTGGCCGCGGCGATGCAGGGTTGCATGGAACGCCCCATCGGCTGGATCGAACGCGCGATCATCGGGGCCGCAGGCGTGGCCTGTCTTTGGCCCGGCGACGTGTTGATCGACATCGCGGGCGCGGTCGCCGTCGTGGTCTTCCTGGTCTTCAACCTGCGCAAACCCCTTCCCGCCCCGGTCCAACCCTGAGCTAGCTGCGCGGGTCGACAAATCCTCTGCGCCGGTGAAGACTGCCGCACACGGAGAAAACCGGAGAGGCGGGATGGAGCTATCTGTTTCAGGTAAACGGGCACTGATCACCGGTGCATCCGGCGGTCTCGGTCTGCATTTCGCCGGCGTTCTGGCGCGGGCCGGCGCAGAGGTGACGCTGGCGGCGCGTCGCGGGCAAAGGGTCGCGCAAGAGGCCGCCCGGCTGACGGAAGCGGGCCTGACGGCACGCAGCGCCACCCTCGACGTCACGGACCGTGACAGCGTGACAGCACTGTTCGAAAACTCGCGCTTCGACATCGTCGTCAACAACGCCGGGATCGCCGGCGGCGGCGCTGCCATGGAACTGCCGCTCGATGAATTCGAGAGGGTCGTCAGCACCAACCTCACGGGCGTTTTCGCCGTCGCGCAGGCCGCCGCGCAGTCGATGAAGGATCGGGGCGGCACGATCGTCAACATCGCCTCGATCCTCGGCTTGCGCGTCTCGGGCCATGTCGCGGCCTACGCGGCGTCGAAGGCCGGCGTGGTGCAACTGACCAAGGCGCTGGCCCTCGAATGGGCGCGTTACGGCATCCGTGTAAACGCGCTCTGCCCGGGGTATATCGAAACGCCGATAAATGCCGAATTCTTCAGAACGGATGCGGGAAGCGCGCTGATCCGGCGCATTCCGCAGCGCAGGCTGGGAGCGATGGGCGATCTGGACGGTCCCCTGCTTCTGCTCGCGTCGGACGCATCCGCCTACATGACCGGGTCGGTCGTCGCCGTCGATGGCGGTCATCTTGTCTCGGGGCTTTAGCATCATGGATTTCACCATTCCCGCAGAAGTGGCCGACCTCCGGGACCGGATAGAAGCCTTTGTCGAGACGCACCTGATCGCGCTCGAATCCGATCCTTCTGCCTATGACACCCATGAAAACATCGCGCTGCCGCTTCTGGAGACCTTGCGCGAGAAAGCTCGCGCTGAAGGCCTGTGGTGCCTGCAGTTGTGCCCCGAGAACGGCGGGCGCGGATTGGGCAAGATGGGCATGGCTGTCTGCTACGAGGCCATGAACCGCTCGATCTTCGGACCGGCCTGCTTCAACTCGGCCGCACCCGACGACGGCAACATGATGGTGTTGCAGGCCCTCGGGACCGAGGCGCAGAAGCGCCGCTGGCTCGATCCCATCGCCCGGGGCGAATTGCGCTCGGCCTTCGCGATGACCGAGCCGCATCCGGGCGGCGGTTCGGACCCCGGCATGATGCTGACGACCGCGACGCGCGATGGCGACGACTATGTCGTGATTGGCCGCAAATGGTTCATCACCGGCGCAGGTGAAGCTGCGCATTTCATCCTGATTGCCCGCACCTCCGATGATGCGAAACGGGGTCACACCGCGTTCCTCCTTCACCGCGACGATCCCGGCTGGGAGATCGTTCGCCGCATCCCGATCATGGGGCCCGAGGAACACGGCGGGCACTGCGAACTGCGCTTCGACGGGCTGCGCATCCCCAAAGAGAACATCCTGCTGGAAGAAGGCCGCGGTATGAAGGTGACGCAGACCCGCCTTGGCCCCGCTCGCCTGACCCACTGCATGCTCTGGCTGGGGCTGGCCAGACGCTGCCTCGAAATCGCTCGGGACTATGCGGACAGGAGAGAGGGTTTCGGCGTCCGGCTGGCCAAGCGCGAAAGCGTGCAGATGATGCTGGGCGACCTGGCCATGCAGATCGAGATCGGGCGGCTTCTGGTGATGAAGGCGGCCTGGGAGATCGACCGGGGCGGCTTTGCGCAGAAAGAGGTTTCGATGGCCAAGATCCACGTGGCGAACCTGCTGCACAAGGCCGCGGACGTGGCGATCCAGATCAACGGCGCGCGCGGGTATTCGGGCGATACCGTGCTGGAGTGGATCTATCGCTATGCCCGGCAGGCCCGGCTGGTGGACGGTGCCGACGAAGTTCACAAGATGATCCTTAACCGGCACCTTCAGGATCGGGGCCGGGATTTCTATCGCTGGGACCGCGCGGAATGATCGAAACCTCGGGCGAGGTTGATTTCGATCCGGATCGGCTTGGACCGGTGCTGACAGCCGCGCTTGGTCCGGACGAAGGAGTCTTTCGCCTTGCGAGGATCGCGGGAGGCCAGTCCAATCCCACCTATTGCCTGGATTATGGCGCGCGCCGGCTGGTTCTGCGCAAGCAGCCTGACGGACCGATCCTGAAGGGCGCTCATGCCGTCGACCGGGAATACCGCGTGTTGCAGGCGCTGGCACCCACGGAAGTCCCGGTGCCGAATCCTGTCCTGTTCCACCACGACCCGGCTACAATCGGCACGCCGTTCTACTTGATGGAGTTTGTGGACGGTCGCATTTTCACGGACACCTCGCTGGCCGATCTGCCACGCGACGGCAGGCGCGGAATCTGGATAGCGGTCGCCGACACGCTGGCCGCGCTGCACCGCCTGCGCCCCGAAGAGATCGGGCTTGGCGATTTCGGGCGGCCCGGCTCCTACTTCGAGCGACAGGTCAGCCGGTGGGACCGGCAGTATCGGGCCTCGCCGTCCGGGCCGATCCCCGAAATCGAGGAACTGCACCTCTGGCTGACCGAAACGATGCCGCCTGATGACGGCCTCGTCTCGCTCTGCCACGGCGATTTCAGGTTGGGTAACCTGATCTTTCATCCGACCGAGGACCGCGTCGTGGCGATCCTGGACTGGGAGCTGTCCACGCTTGGTCATCCCCTGGCCGATCTGGGGTTCTGTGCGATGCCGTGGCATTCATCGCCGGACGAGTACGGCGGCCTGCTGGGCAAGGATCTTGCCGCCCTGGGCCTTCCGGACGAACAGGAGTTCGTTGCCCGCTACTTGGCATCCGCCCCGTTCGGCGCCCCGCTACTGGATTTTCACAAGGTCTTCGCGCTTTACCGGTTCGCGGTGATCTTCGTGGGCATTGCAGACCGCGCCAGGACCGGAACCGCCGCCGGGCAGGAAGCCGACCGGCTGGCGCCACTTGCGCATTCCTTCGCCCGACGCGCATTGGAAATCGCAAAGAGCCAACCGCATCGGATCTGAAGCGTCACCCGGAAATCAGGGCGTCGATCTCGTCCCGTCGGGGCATCGACGGCGCCGTTCCCGGACGCGTGACCGAGATGGCGGCCGTGGCGCAGCCAAAGCGGACGGCATCTACCGGATCGGCGCCCTCGGCCAGCGCGACGGCGAAGCCGCCGTTGAACGCGTCACCCGCGCCCGTCGTCTCGACGACCGGTCCGGCGTCGAACGCCGGAACGTGCGTGCTGGTACCGCGATCCATGTAAAAGGCACCGTTCTCGCCCAGCGTGATGACGACTGCCCCCACACCCATGTCCAGAAACGCCTCCGCGGCGCGCCGGGCGTCATCGACCGTGGCGACGGCCACGCCGGTGATGCCCTCGGCCTCGGACTCGTTCGGCGTCACAAAATCGCAGAGCGCCAGCATCTCCCGGGGTACCTCGGCCGCGGGTGCAGGATTCAAAATGGTCCGAGCCCCCCCGGCCTTGGCGATTTCCAGCGCGCGGTGCGCGGCCTTCATCGGTTGCTCTAGCTGCGTGATGAAAACGGATGCGCCCGAGATGAGATCGCTCTTCGCCTCGACATCCGCCGCCGAGATCGTCCCCGCGACACCCGGGCAAATGATGATCGCGTTGTTGCCGGTCGATTCCTCGACGAAGATATAGGCGGCACCGGTATAGCTGTCGTCATGCTGGGTGACAGCAGGGTTGACGCCTGCTTCCGTCCAGATCGAGAAGGCCAGGTCGGCGAATGCGTCGCGGCCAAGCTTCGAGATGAAATGCACATCTCCCCCGGCGCGCGCCGCCGCAACCGCCTGGTTCGAGCCCTTGCCGCCCGGGCCCAGCGCAAAACTGTTGCCCATGATGGTCTCGCCCATGCGCGGCGGTCGGTCGGCGCGATAGGCGGTGTCGGCGACGAAGACACCGAGAATGGCGATATGGCCTGGCATGGATTCTCCTTATGCGTCTGGCGGGACGACGCCTTTGCGGAACATGAAGCAACCGTAGAACCGGCGCTCGCCGGTCTGGATGACGGCATAGGCGTTCCTGGCCATATCGTAGAACGCGAACCGCTCGATCCCGATCATCTTGCGCGGCGCGCCTTCGGCCGCGTCTATGGCGTCCTGCACTTCTTGCTGCACCGGTGGCACCTCGTCGGGCGCACCGACTATCTCCATGCGCGCTGCAAAATCATCGACGAAAGTGTCCAACGGACAAACGGACAGAATGGCTTCCGCGGCTTCACCCGCCGTGATGTTCTCCATCCGCAGAAGATCCCCGTAAACAGTGTCCCTGGCGATGGAATCCGATGGAAAGTTCGTGTCGGCCACGATCAGGTAGTCGCCGTGCCCCATGGCGCGAAGCACGTAAAGCACGTCGGCGTTGAGACGCGGATCTATCCCTTTGAGCATCTGTGTTTCTCCCTTTGGCCACGGCCCGTCTCAGGCCCGGCACTGCAATCAATTCAGCCGCTCTCCGTTGTCGGCATCGAAAAGGTGAACGCGGTCCCGGTTGGGCGAAAGAAAGATAGGCTGACCGGGGATAAGGGCATGGCGTTCGCGGAAGACCGCCACGATCTCACCGTTGTCCGCGCGCGACAGGACATGGGTCTCGGATCCAGTCGGTTCGACCACGGAAACCGTCGCCGGAAGCCCGTCTTCGGCAAGAGTGAGATCCTCGGGCCTGACACCGAAAACAACCTTGCGGCCCTCTGCCATTTCCGGCCCATCGGCCACAGGGAACCGCCTGCCGGCAACCTCGATCTCGGTGCCGCCGTCCTTCCGCACCACTCCGTCCAGCAGGTTCATCGACGGCGACCCGATGAAACCTGCGACGAACCTGTTGGCAGGCCGGTCGTACAGTTCCAGCGGCGCGCCGATCTGGCGGATATATCCATTCTCCATCACGACGATCCGGTCCGCCATGGTCATCGCCTCGATCTGGTCATGCGTGACATAGACGGTCGTGGTTTTCAGCCGCTGGTGCAGTTCACGGATCTCGGCGCGCATCTGGACTCGCAGTTTCGCGTCCAGGTTGGACAACGGCTCGTCGAAAAGGAAAACCTCGGGATCCCGAACAATTGCCCGACCCATCGCGACGCGCTGCCGCTGACCGCCGGAAAGCGCACGAGGATACCGATCAAGATAGGGTTCCAGGCCAAGTACATCCGCGGCCTGGTTCACGCGGCGATCGATCTCGGCCTTGTCCATCTTGCGCATCCGAAGCGCGAAGGCCATGTTGGAACGCACGGTCTTGTGCGGATAGAGCGCGTAGTTCTGGAACACCATGGCGATATCGCGGTCCGAAGGCGGCACGCTGTTCACCACCCTCTCGCCGATCGCGATCTTGCCGGATGTGATACTTTCCAACCCTGCGATCATTCTCAGCAAGGTGGATTTGCCACAGCCAGAGGGCCCGACCAGAACGACGAATTCGCCGTCCGGGATCGTGAAGTCCATACCGTGAATAACCTCTACCGCGCCGTAGGCCTTCCGCACATCACGGATCTGAACTTCCGCCATGGCCCCCCCTTCCCTATTCGCCGCCCACGATAGATCAGCAATTTCCGAGATGTCCATCGCATCTTCGCACGTTGTCGCCGCGCTTGACATGCTTGGGTGACGTGGTGTCACTTCGGTCGAGGGTGGGAACCACAAAACGGTTCCCGGCGGCATTATAGCAAACCTAGGGAAAAAGGCTCCCGAGAGAGCCGGAAATCCAGCGCTGCTGCTGCGCGCCCCTGAACATGGGAGGTATTTTAATGAGACCGGAAATCTACAACTACATGAAGCGCGCCGGAAAACTGCGCCGCCGCGATGTGCTGAAGGGCATCGGCGCGACCGGCACGATGGCGGCATTCGCCGGCGTATCGACGGGTGCCAGCGTGCGGCCGGCCTGGGCCGCCGCGCATGACAGCCTGCGCGCGGAAATCCTGAAAATTCCGGGCGTGGGCATGGGTTCGCCCACCGACGCCGACTGGCAAAAAGTCGGCGAGATGTGCCTTGGCCCGATCAAGGAAGTCGTCGCCGAGGGCGAGTTCGCGGGTGTCGAACTGACGTTCATGGGCCTGAACAACCAGAACCTGCACAACTTCCTGTTCCGCGGCTTCCTTAAGCCTTGGGAAGCGTACACGGGCGCCAAGATCAACTGGATCGACCTTGCGCAGGCCGACTACAACGCACGGCTTCAGCAGTCGATCGCAACCGGCACGGTCGACTTCGACATCATCGAGATGGGTGCCCCCTTCGAGGGCGACGTTCTGGGTCGCGGCATGGCAAGCGTCATGCCTGACTGGGTCAAGGACGTCATCGATATGGATGACTACGTGAGCTACCTGAAAGAGCCGGTCGGCACCTGGGACGGCAAGACTTATCGCGTCTCGATCGATGGTGACTGCCATACCTTCGCCTATCGTACCGATTATTTCGGCGAAGGCTCGATCACCGGCCGTGACGTGCCGAAGACCTGGCAGGAAATCAACGAGATTTCCAAGGAACTCGTCGGCAAAACCGACCCGCTCACAGGTCTCGAAGCCCATGGTTACCTGGACCCGCTCAAGGGATGGGGCGGCTTCGGCTTCTACTTCATCGAGAACCGGGCAGCGGCGTATGCCAAGCACCCGAGCGATCCGGCCTGGCTGTTCGATCCCGACACGATGAAGCCGCGCGTCAACAACCCCGCCTGGGTTCAGGCGATACAGGACGTGATGGACCTGATCGAGGCCGGGGCCTACCCCGCCGATCAGATCAACGCCGATCCCGGCACGACTGCATTCCAGCAGTTCCTCGCGGGCACCGGCTCGATGCTGATGTGGTGGGGTGACGTGGGCTCGAACGCACGCACGTCGGACACGTCCGTTGTGGGCGACGTGGTCGGCTTCGGCATCAACCCTGCTTCGGACCGCGTCTACAACGCGAATGCCGGCGCATGGGAGAACACCATGAACGAAGCTCCCAACATGGCCTATATCGGCTGGGGCGTTTACGTCATGGCGACCGTGGACAGCGATTCCAAGCGTCAGAAGGCAGCCTGGTCGGCTGCGGCCCATCTGGGCGGCAAGGACTTGTCGCTTTGGGCATCTGCTTATCCGTCGGGCTTCCAGCCCTATCGGAACTCTCACTTCCAGTACGACGAGTGGGAGCAGGCAGGCTACGACCGTGCGTTCATCGAAGACTACCTCGGCTCGAACGCGGACAGCTACAACCACCCGAACGCGGCAATCGAACCGCGTATTCCTGGCATCTTCCAGTATTACTCGGTCGCCGAGGACGAACTGGCCAAGGGCTTCGCAGGTCAGTACGGATCTGCTCAGGAAACCGCGGACGCTATCGCGGCAGCCTGGGAGAATATCACCGACCAAATCGGGCGCGAGCAGCAGATCGCGCTTTACAAGGCCTCTCTGGGCCTCTGATCCGGTTGTCGCCGCGCTTCGGCGCGGCGGCCTCCCCGGGAGGCATCGCCCTCTCGGAAAGATCCACCGAGACTTCATCAGGAAGAAGGCCGAATGAACGCAGGAGACCTGCTCCACGTTGTCACGAACGACAATATCGGCGAGGCGCGAAGACGACTGGGAAGGGCATTGATCTGGGGCTCGTTCGCCGTGATGGTCGCGGCCTTCGTGTTTTGTGCCCTGTCCGCGCGCGGCACTATCGGCGTGGAACTCGAAAACTGGCGGCCTGCCCTTTATGGCTATCTGATCTGGGCGACATGCCTTTGCATCGCTCAAGTGGTCCTGCACGGCGAGCAGGGAAAGCGCTCGTTGTTCATCCTTCCGGCCACACTTTTTGTGATCGCGATGGTGATTTTCCCGCTGATCTTCGCGCTGACGCTGGCCTTCTCGAACTGGAACCTCTCAGCTTTCGACGGCCCTCGTTTCAACGGCCTGGATAACGTTCGCCAGATGTGGGCCGATCCGTTCTACTGGAACGCCCTGAAAAACATGGTCTATTACACCCTGGCGATCCTGGTGGAATATGCCATTGCCTTCGGACTGGCCTTGATCCTCGCCAGCCAGATCCGGGCGAGAAAATTCTTTCGCGTGGCTTTTCTGATGCCGCTGATGCTATCGCCGGTGGCCGTCTCCTGGATGGTCGGGAAATCCATGCTCGAGATCCGGTTCGGTCCGATTTCGCGACTTGCCCGCTGGCTGGGATGGGATCGACCGAGTTTCTTCGGAGACCCCGAGATCGCGCGACTTACTATCATGATCATGGATGCATGGACCTTTATTCCCTTCATGATGATCATGCTGCTTGCAGGCCTTCAGGCGATACCGCGCGAAGTCCAGGAAGCCGCTCGAGTCGATGGCGCGAACGGCTGGCGTGGGTTCTGGGAAGTGACTTTCCCCTTGATGTTGCCCGTTTCGCTGACCGCAATACTGATCCGTATCATCTTCAAGCTGAAACTGGCTGACATCATCATCAACGTCACCTCTGGCGGACCGGGCGGCGCGACGGATTCCGTCACGTCCTTCATCTTCCGCGAATACCGCGATCGATCGAATGTGGGTTATGGCACTCTGTTGGCGATCATGTACCTGGTGCTGATCGTCGTCGCGATCACCGTCTTCATGAAGCTGGTCGATCGATGGATGAACCCGAGGTACTGAGATGTCCGAGCAGATCTTTCACGACCACGAGACCGACCCTTCTCACGGGGTCAAATGGTATGCCGGTCGAGTGGCGATCTATGGCATCCTGATTTTCTGGACTGTTGTCTGTCTGTTCCCCATCTACTGGACGATCACGACAAGCTTCAAACTGGCGCCGAACGTCATGCAGGGGCACATGGTGCCATTCGTTGATTATCAACCGGCCTGGAAGGGATGGGAGAGCCTTGGCCTTTCACCGCGACTGATCGGGCAGGAATCCACCGTCCGCGAGGAATTCGTGAAGCGGTTCACGAACTCGGCCATCACCTCCGTTTCGGCCTCGATCCTCGCGGTGATCCTGGGAACGATGGCTGCATATGGTCTCAGCCGCTTCCGCTACAAGTTCGGCTTCATGAGGAATCCGGACATCTCGTTCTTCTTCCTCAGCCAATTGATCCTGCCACCCGTGGTTTTGGCACTTCCCTTCCTTGTTCTCTACCGCTCGCTCGACTTGCTGGATACGCGGATCGGTCTGATCCTGCTCTATACGCTGACGGTGTTACCGATCGTCATCTGGATCATGCGCGATCAGTTCCAGTCGATCCCGGTAGAACTGGAAGAGGCCGCTCTTGTCGACGGCCTCTCGATCTGGGGGGCATTCCTGACCATCGTCCTACCCATCGCTCTGCCCGGCATGGTGGCTGCGTTCATACTTTCGCTGGTGCTGACCTGGAACGAATACTTCTTCGCCGCGCTTCTGACATCCACCGACGCCAAGACCTTGCCCGTCATGGTCGCCAGCCAGACCGGAAGCCAGGGTATCAACTGGTGGGCGATGGCGGCGCTCTCGACGGCGGCGATCCTTCCGCTGATCGTGATCGGCATCGTGCTGGAACGCTATATCATCAAGGGCATGGCCGCCGGCGCGGTGAAGTGATGCTCAAAGGGATCGACCAGCGACTTTCGGCCGAAATAGTCCACGCGCTGATGCTGATGGGGCATGGCGACGACCTGCTGATCTGCGACGTCAACCATCCCGCCGCCACCATCGCGGCCGAAACCACCTATGGTCGTCTTATCGATATGGCGGGATGCGATATCCCAACAGGTGCGGCGGCAATCCTATCGCTGTTGCCGCTCGACACATTCGTCGATGCACCGGTGTCGCGGATGCAGGTGGTGGGCGATCCCGAAGCGGAAGTGCCGGTCTTCGAACAGATGCAGTCCGTTATCGACGCCGCCGAAGGTCGGCACGTCAAGATGCAGGCGCTGGAGCGCTTCGCTTTCTACGAAGCGGCAAAGGACAGCTTCTGCGTAATCCGCACCGCCGATAGCGGACCCTATGGCTGCTTTCTGATGAAGAAGGGCGTGATAGATCTGCCGCCGCTGACCTAGACAAGGACGCGGCGCAGGTGATCCAGGATCATCGCCACGCCTTCTTCGCCCAGTTCCGCCGAAGCGTCCCGGGCTGTTTCCGTATACCAGGCGGTATTTTCGGCGAACCGATCGGTCTCGACCGCCTGGGGTGCAAGCGCCATCATGAGCGATGTCTCACCGATCCCCGCATGATCGAAGGGATACCTGGCCGTAATGTCTTCGCTCATCAGCGGATGGATGCGTATCCAGTTGAACGGATCGGTGCCCGCGTCGTGCTGTTCGTAGTAGTCACGCATTTCGTTTCGCCCCCACCAGCCTTCACCTCTCTCGCTCTCCAGAAACCGGAATACGGCCTGACGGCCCGCGAATTTGAAAGCAAGGTCGGTGGGCATGCCGGCGGTGAAGTTTTCGGTCTGGTGGTGGATGATGCCGTGAATATTCCGAAACCCGATGCGCAGAAGGCCCAGAAACATCTCCTCGGCGAATGGCGCGATCTTGCCCGCGTCAACCTGAAGAGAACCGGTGCCTTCCGGTCCCTCGACGGCATAACTCGCGGCGCCGTAGGGAAAGGGCGGCAGGATCACGATGTCCATCTCCCGCTCCAGACGGTCCAGAACGCAAGTCACCGCCAGGGTGTCCATACCGACGGCCATGTGCTCGCCGTGGTACTCCAGCACACCCAACGGCAACACCACAGGGATATTGTCTGCAATCGCCCGCCGGATCTGGTGGGGCAGCATCATTTCGAAACGCATCGGCCCTACTCCAGATTGGTGTGGCGTGCGCGCATGTCCTCTGGCGTGACGCCAAGCCGGTCGCGCAGGCGCAGGATCATTATCTCGAACAGAAGGAACAACGCGCCCTCGAAGACAGAACCCATCGGCAATATGGATGTCGCCGAGGCGCCTTGGTCTCGGGCCATCGTTTGTGCCGGGATACTGAGGACAAAGGTGGCAAATGATGCGCTGGGTGTGTCGGGTTCGGCGGTCACGAACAGCACATCCGCACCTGCACCGCGCGCCACGCGCATAAGAGCCGTTACCGTCGACAACTCTCCCGGTCCGGCAGAAACAATCAAAAGATCGCCTGGCCCGACCGGCGGTGCGGCCATGTCGCCCTGCATGGCCACATGCAATCCCAGATGATGCAGCCGCATCGCAAAGCCTCGGAGTTGAAGCCCTTCACGCCCGCAGCCGTAAAGCACGATTCTGCGCGCATCGGCGATCATCGCCAGTGCCCGTTCGATGACAGACGGATCGATCCGTCCCGTCACCGCACCAAGTTCGGCAAGTGCGATATCGAAATCGCTATTCAAGGCTCACCGCCAAGTTCCGCCGCAATGTCCTTGGTCTGCTCGTACAGTCGACGGAACAAGGCATAGCGGCTCTCATGTATGGGCTGAGGCTGCGGCTCAACAGTCTCGACCGCCGGATTCCATGCCGAGACGTCATCGGACTCTGCTGCTCCCACGGCAATCGCAGCAATGAGCGCGTCGCCGTAACTGGCGCCGACAGTCTTTTCGCTGACAATCTGCGGCAGACCACCGAAGTCCGAGGTCGCCTGAAGCCAAAGCGCGTTCTGTGTTCCTCCGCCAACCGCGAGGATTCTGTCGGGCGCCGCTCCGACATCGCGGTAGGTCTCGATCACATGGGCCGTACCCATTGCGATCCCCTCGATCAGGGCGCGGTACATGTCGCCGCGGGTATGGGTCAGGTTCAGACCGAAGAACGCGCCCTTGGCCTTGGGATCGTGGATCGGTGTCCGCTCGCCGGAGAAATAAGGCAGCATGATCAGTCCGTTCGCACCGACCGGCGCGGCCGCGGCTTCATGGGCCAGTTTCGGAAATGCTTCCTGACGAGACAGCTCTTTCGCGAATTGATCGCGAAACCAGTGGGTCAGTGTTCCACTTGTCGCCAGACCAGCCATTGAAGCGTGCTGACCGGGAACCAGCCACGGCGCATACCAAAGGCGCGGGACACGAACCGGCGCATCGGTGACCTGAATGATGA
>JAVJUV010000160.1:0-7982 GCA_040220415.1 Silicimonas sp. | reverse complement strand
GAATTGCGTCGCCTTGGGGGGCACAAGAACTCCGGCTGTCGCCGACCTGATCCCGGATGCAGAGACCGAGAAGCGGGCATTGTCGCAATACGTGATCCGCCGTCTGGGCGAGCCGGAAGACCCCGCCGGAATGATCCTGTTCCTCTGCTCGGATGCTGCCAGCTGGATCACCGGTCAAACTTATCCGGTGAATGGCGGGTATTCTTTTGCCTGCTAGAGCCGCCATCGGACGGCTGCCGCCTCTAGTTGGAGCTGTCCGAAAAAACGCTGTCATTATCTGCCCCGAGCTCGGGGGGCAGATCCGGTATCGCGGTTTCGAAACCATCGAATTTCAACGGCTGGACAATAAAAGTCTCGGCCTTGCCGCCGTCATGCGTAATCTTGCGCAGCAGCTGGCGCGCACGCACATGGGGGTCGTCCAACGTTTCGACCAGGGAATTGACCGGACCCCATGGCACCCCCGCCTTATCCAGAAGGTCGCCCCATTCGGCGCGCGTCTTGTTGACCAAAATCGCCGCGATTTCTTCGCGCAGCGCGGCCTTGCGGGCGACACGGTCGCGGCCTGTCAACGGCGCAAGATCCGCCCTGTTGATCACATCGCAGAACGGTTTCCAGAACCAGTCCTCATGCGCGATGGACAAGGTCAAGAGCTTGCCGTCTTTGCAGGTGAACACGCCATAGCCCGGCTCGGCGATAAATTCGCCCAGCGGTGTTCCATTGGCGGCGGGAACGAGGAATGCGGTCAACATCGAAACCACCGCATCCGACATGGACACGTCCACGTAACGCCCCTGCCCTGTGCGCTGGCTCGACACCACCGCCGACAGGATTGCGATCGCCGCGAACAACGCCGCGCCAACATCCGCAAGGGGGATCGGCGGCACAGGGCCGGGCTGCTTTGCATCGGCCTGATCGGCCAGCAAACCGCCAACCCCTTCATAGCTCAGGTCATGGCCAGCCCTGTCACGATAGGGGCCGTCCTGCCCGTAACCCGAAATCGATACATAAACCAGCCGCGAGTTGACACTACGCATGTCCTCGAAACCGGCACCCAAGGCCGCAAGCTTGCCAGGGCGGAACCCTTCGACGATGACATCCGATTCCTTGGCCAGTTCGCGAAACCGTGCCAGCCCCTCGGCCGATTTCAGATCCAACGCAACGCTGCGCTTGCCTCGGTTCAGTGCCCGGAACAAGGGCGGAAATTGCCGGGCCGGATCGCCGACACCCGGTCGTTCGATCATGATCACCTCGGCTCCCATGTCGGACAACAGCATTGTGGCATAGGGACCGGGAAACTGTTCGGCAAGGCTGAGAATTTTCAGGCCGGCCAGGGGTGCAGTGCTCATATCAATCTCCAGCTCTTTAGTTTTCCACGTGCGGGTCCGCCCGAGTGCAGCGCAAATCGCCGCAAAAGACAAGGCGAAAAACCAATAATATGTATAATTATCAGGAGCTTAGCATGAGTGAAGCAAAGCAGACGCTATTCGTTGAGCGGGTCGCAAAAACTGAATGGATTACCTTCCAGCGCACCGAACAGCTCAACGCAATGTCAACGCAGATGCTGCGCGAGATGGCGGCAGCACTGGAATCGGCGCTGGCCGACGATGGGGTGCGTACAATTGTCCTGACCGGCTCTGGCCGGGCATTCTGCGCCGGTGCCGATCTGAAAGAAGTTGCTGGCGCCAAACATGCACCAGGCGAGCCGGATCTTCTGGATCTTGTCGATCACACGTTTGGGCTGATGCGACATGGCCCGAAACCGGTGATCGCCGCAGTGAACGGGCTGGCGATGGCGGGCGGTTTGGAAATGGTGATGGCCTGCGATCTGGTCTTTGCCGCCGAAAGCGCGCAACTGGGCGACGCACATTCCAACTTTGGCGTCTTTCCCGGGGCCGGCGGTGCGGCGATCCTGCCGCGTAGGATTGGCCTGAACCGCGCGAAATACCTGCTGTTCTCGGGCGAGAACGTTTCGGCACGGGACATGATGGACTGGGGACTGGTGAACAAGGTCATCGCGGACGAAGACCTGCGACAAGCGGTGCAGGCCTTTACCGACAGGCTGGCAGAAAAAAGCCCGGCGGTCTTACGCCGCATGAAGACGGTTGCCAATCGGTCGCTGGACGTGGACGAAACCGCCGCGCTTTCCGAAGAGATGCTGAACCTGCGCGCGCACATGCGATCCTGGGACATGCACGAGGGTCTGTCGGCGTTCAATGAAAAACGAAAACCGCAGTTTCGCGGATACTAGGTCAGGAGGACAAACGATGCAGGACATTTACATCGTTGGCGTCGGGATGACGCCGTTCGGAAAGTTCCGGGACAAAACCATCAAGGACATGACCGGCGAGGCCGTCGCCGCCGCGCTTTCCGATGCCCGAGTGACGGCAGATCGTATCGACGGCGCATTCTTCTCGAACGCGGTGCAGGGCCACATGGAGGGCCAGCACATGATCCGCGGCGAAATCGCGCTGCGTGAAATGGGCATTCAGGGCATTCCGGTGGTGAATGTCGAAAACGCCTGCGCCAGCGCCTCGACCGGGTTCAAACTGGCAGTCGATTTCCTCAAGGCCGGCAATGGCGACTGCTGTCTCGCCGTGGGCGCCGAAAAGATGTATTCTGACGACCGTGCGTTGATGTTTTCGGCCTTCGACAGCGGCTGGGACGTCAGCAACAGCGAAGAGGTCGCGCAACGGCTGGCCGATCTGGGTGCAGGGGTCGAGGAACCCGAAGGATCGAAATCGCCCAAGCCCTACAGCGTGTTCATGGATGTCTACGCAGGCTTCGCCCGGCTGCACATGAAGACCTTTGGCACAACTCAGGAACAGTTCGCCGCCGTCGCCGCCAAGAACCATGCGCATTCCGTGCATAATCCACTGGCGCAATACCGAGAAGCCATGAGCGTCGATCGGGTATTGGCCGCGCCGCCGATCACCTATCCGCTGACCCTGCCGATGTGCGCCCCGATCTCGGACGGGGCCGCTGCGGCCGTTTTATGCACCGGCGAGGGGATAAAACGTCTGGGCCTAGATCCCGCGCGCGCGATCAAGGTCAAGGCCGCGATCCTGCGCTCGGGCACCGATCGTCCGCCGGAAGATTACAAGAACCACCTGACCCGGCTTGCCGCGCTTGAGGCCTATGAACAGGCCGGGATCGGCCCCGAGGATATATCGGTGGCCGAAGTGCATGACGCCACGGCCGTGGGCGAAGTGATCCAGATCGAGAACCTCGGATTTGTCGAATTCGGCGAGGGCGGTCCCGCCAGTCTGCGCGGCGAGACAAAGATCGGTGGACGCATTCCGGTGAACCCCTCGGGCGGGTTGGAATCCAAGGGCCACCCGGTCGGTGCCACAGGGATAGGGCAGGTTTTCGAACTGGTCACGCAACTGCGCGGCGAAGCTGGCGCGCGTCAGGTCGAAGGGGCAAAGAACGCCATCGCCGAAAACGGCGGGGGGTTGCACGGGGTAGAAGAAGCGGCCGCCTGCGTCACCATTCTGGGCCGTTGAAACAAGGAGACGAACCATGGAAAACGTGATCGCCGCCGCTCAGGCAATCTATACAGATGAGCAACGCATGTTGCTGGAAAACTTCCGCAAGATGGCCGAGGCAGAGTTCGCGCCGCTGGCCGAGAAATACGAGAACCTCGGCCACCCCCCCGATGCGAAAACCCTGAAGTCCCTGTTCGCCAAGGTCGAGGAATTCGGGCTGATCAGCGGCCTGATCCCCGAAGAGGACGGCGGTGCCGGAATCGACCGCATGACCTATGGCATCCTATACGAGGAACTGGCCCGGATATGGGCCGATCTGGCAATCGCGGTGCTGATTCAGGGTCATGCCGTGTTCGCGGTCAACCTCTTGGGAAATGTGGCGCAGAAAGAGGCCTATCTGAAGCCGCTCCTGCGCAGCGAACGGATCTGTGCCACCTGTATTTCCGAACCAGAGGTCGGTTCGAACGTACGCGAGGTCAAGACACGTGCGGACCGCGAGGGCGATAAGATTTTCGTCACTGGCCAGAAGCTCTGGATTTCCAATGGGGCCCAGTCGGATTTCGCCATCGTTGTCTGCAATCTGGACGACGGTATTTCCATGGTCATCGTCGACCGCGATACCGGCAACTACGAGAGCCGCGAATTGCGCAAGCTGGGGCTTGTCGGTGCATCGACCTGCGAATTGTTTTTCGACCGTGCCGAAACCAGCGCTGACCATGTTCTGGGTAATGCAGGCGGCGGCCTGTTCCAGACATTGAAACTGTTTGAGAGCGCTCGCGTGTTTGTCGGCCTGACGAGCATTGGCATAGCGCAGGCGGCGTTGGAATGTGCCGTCAAATATGCGCAGGATCGCCAACAACATGGTAAGCCGATCGGCGGGCACCAGTTGATTCAAGGCTACCTGGCCGACATGGCCACGCACCTGGATGCCGCGCGCCTGTTGTGCCAGCGCGGGCTGCAACTTCTGGACCTGGGCGTGCGCTGTGACACCCAGACCTCGATGGCGAAATGGTATGCAACCGAAATGGCCGTCGAAATCGCCGGCAAAGCGGTGCAGATCCACGGCGGCAACGGCATCACCAAAGAGTTCCCCGTTGAACGGCACTTCCGCAATGCAAAGGTCATGCCGATTCCCGATGGCACCACCGAAATCCAAAAACTGGTCATCGGGCGCAACCTGACCGGGCTTAACGCGTTCTGAAATCGTGACTCTAAGAATTGCGGCCGGGGATTCCCGGTCGCCTTATCGTAGGCCCCCGGTCCGGGGGGGCGGCCAACGGATCATGCCCCAACCGGCGCTGCGGGACGCGTTTGATCAATGCCTGTCCCGCGTCAGTGGCAAAAAACTCACGGTTCAGGTCGGTTTCGATATAACCGGGGCAGATGGCATTCACCCGGATGCCATGCCGCGCCCATTCAAGCGCCAGAGACCGGGTCAGTTGAATCAGCCCTTCCTTGGACGCGGCATAGGCGGACACATGGCTGGCCACCCGTGTGCCCAGAAACGAGGCGACATTGACGATACAGCCCCCGCGTCCGGCATCAATCATCGCTTTGGCGGCGATACGTGCGACATGAAATGCGCCCTTGAGATTTGTGTCTATGATCGCGTCGATTTCGGCCGGCCCGTGTTCCAATGCGGGAAGAGATGCCGTCGTTCCGGCATTGTTGATGACAGTGTCAAAGACCCGTCCCTTCAGCGCGGCTTCCACCGACTCCGGGTCCGCCACGTCCATCTCTATCACATCGGCCTGCCCCCCTTCCGCCGCTATCTTTGCGGAAAGTTCAGACAAGCGGGCGACGCGGCGGGCGGCCAATGTGACGTCGACATCCTGCCCCGCCAGCAGTTCGGCGAAATGCTCGCCCAATCCCGAAGATCTGGCGGACGACTATCAATTCATCCCGGGCCAGTACGTCACGCTGCGCCGTGCCGGTGATATCGATGGTGTGCGGCGATGCTATTCGGTCAGCTCCGGCCGAGACGATGGCGAGTTGCGCGTTCTGGTCAAGCTGCTGGAAGGCGGAGCGTTTTCCTCTTTCGTTCATAGCGAACTGCCACCGGGCACCGAACTTGATGTCATGACGCCCGAAGGCACATTCGGATCAAAGATACGACAAGGCGGACCACGCACCTATCTCGCCCTGGCCCCGGGCAGTGGAACTACTCCAATCATTTCGATCATCCGCTCGGTGCTTGCCACCGAGGCCGGGGCCAACTTCATCCTTTTTTACGGCAGTCGAACGCTAAGTTCCATCATCTTCCGCGACGAATTGAACGATCTCAAGGATACCTATCCCGGACGGTTCTCTCTTTTTCATACACTGACGCGCGAAGGCACCGATTCCCCACTATTCTCGGGCCGGCTTGATGCGGAAAAGCTGCGCAAGTTCTCCGGTGCCCTGTTCGCTCCGGCAGAAATAGAAGATGCTTTTCTTTGCGGCCCCGCCGAGATGATTCAGGAACTCAAGACCGCGCTCCGCGACCTCGGCGTTGAAGAGAACCGTTTTCATGACGAGCTGTTCGCTCCCGCCGATGCTGACAATACCGCCACCGTCACGCTTGCGCCGCTTACGGCGGAAGCCGCCACTGGAGAAGGAGTTCAGGTCACGGCGATCCTTGATGGCACCGCCCGCAGCTTTGTGATGACACCTGATCAGGAAAGCGTGGTCTCCGCCGCCGCAGCAGGTATCGAACTGCCCTATTGCTGCAAGGGCGCAATGTGTTCCACCTGCCGCGCCAAAGTTATCGAAGGCGAGGCAGAGATGACGCTGAACTATGCTTTGGAGCCTTGGTAGTTGAAGGAGAACTTTGTCCTGACCTGCCAGGCCCGTTGACCTGCCCCCTGCTGGTCCCTCATTCATAACGAGAGTCTGCAGGTTGGTGCACTGCTCCCTAAGTTAGGACCGCCGGAAGCTGGATTTTTCCGACTGCCTCACGATGACGGGCTGGTGACGCCATCGGGATAATGCATGGCAATCGGGACGTTGTATCCGATCGCGCTGTGGGGTCTTTCTTCGTTGTAGTGCCTACGCCAATCCTCCAGCTTTTCCCGGGCGTCTGCAAGGCTCATGAACCAGTGCGCGTTAAGGCATTCTGCCCTGAGCTTGCTGTTGAAAGCCTCGATGAAGCCGTTGTCGGTGGGCTTTCCCGGCCGTGAGAAATCGAGCGTGATGTCATTGGCATAGGCCCAGAGATCAAGGTCGCGTGAGATAAACTCGCTGCCGTTGTCGACTCGTATCGTCTTGGGATAGCCGATCTTCCCGCAAACCCGTTCGAGCGTCTGCACCACATCCTCGCCACGATAGGAGAAACGTGGATCGGCCGCCGGGCAGAGCCGAGAATGCGTGTCGACCACGGTCAGGATGCGAAGCTTCTTGCCAAGGGCGAGCTGGTCGTGGACGAAGTCCATCGCCCAGACATCGTTCGGTCCGACGGCTTCTTTACGATCCTCCCGCAGCTATGCCTTCACCCGGCGCTTCGGATGCTTGTTCCTGAGTTGCAGGCCCAACTCATTGTAAATCCTGCGGGTCTTCTTCATGTTGATCATCCATCCCTCCCGTCGCAGTAGAACGTGAACACGCCGATAGCCATAGCGCACACGCGTCTCTGCGATCTCCTTGATCCGTCTCTCGACGGCAGCCTGGTCCGTCCGCCGGGACTGGTAGTGGTAGGTGGACGTGTCGAAGCTGATGGCCCCACAGGCCTTCCGGAGCGACACACCCCAGTCGACGCACATCCCGGTCACGATCTCGCGCAAACGGACAGGCTTCAGAGCTTTCGGCGAATGACGTCTTGAAGCATCTCACGGTCAAGCGTCAGGTCGGCCACGATCTTTTTCAGCCGGGTATTCTCGTCTTCGAGCGCTTTCAGCCGACGCATCTCGTCCGGCAGAAGACCGCCGTACTTTTTCTTCCAGTTGAAGTATGTCGCCTGGCTGATCCCCGCCTTGCGACAGATCTCCGCGACCGGCGTACCTTGCTCGCCCTGCTTCAGAATGAAGGCCTTCTGTGCCTCCGTGAACTTCGATGCTTTCATGCGATTCCGCTCCTCTCTCAGCCTGGGAAACTTAGCGGAAAACTCCAGCTTCAGACGATCCAATTTTCAGGGGGCAGAGCATCGCCCGAAAACCAAAAAACTGACAGTCGATTTCGACCACGTTTGACCTGTGCCGCTTTCCGCGACACCCCACGGGCGCGCGGGGCCGGGATCCCCAAGACCTTCGCCAAGGTGAAAGTCTTGGGTCCACGAAAACCCGCGTGCCAGTGTCGGCTAAAAGGTCGGATTCAGGCAAAGCGCACAGAACCCGATCTCAGCGGTCTTTTTGGTTGACGATCAGTTCTGCATTTTCGGGTAGTTCCGAAACAATGTTCACCTCGTCAGCACGAATTCGTGCATGCAGTTTGAAGGTATCAGCGGCGGCTGCTTCTGCGGGCCGCATATTTTCGGCACCAGCGACAGGGATGTCTTCTTTGGCCTCGGATATGCCCATGCGCAGG
>JAVJUV010000159.1:0-50616 GCA_040220415.1 Silicimonas sp. | reverse complement strand
CCCTTTTTTCCTTATCCGCTAATGAACCTGGGCGTGGCGGGGCTTTTCGGCCGCCCGCGCCCCGAATGCGGGAAATCCTGAAAAAGCCTCTTCACATCGACTGCGGGTAAAGCTATGAACCCCCGCACCAAGCCTGACAGTGCGGTCGTGGCGGAATTGGTAGACGCGCAGCGTTGAGGTCGCTGTGGGGTAACTCCCGTGGAAGTTCGAGTCTTCTCGACCGCACCATTCTCTCTCCGACATTTGATTGCTCTCGCCCGCCGTCTGGCGGATGATTGCCGCGCGCTACAATCCAGGTGGCGGTGAGTGATCCGGAGGACATGATGGCTCGTGATGCCGAGAGAGACGGGATTTTCATCTGCGGGGCTGCTCGGACGCCCCTGGGTGCCTTCCAAGGGGTGTTCAGCAATGTGTCCGCCACCGAGCTTGGAGCGCGGGCGATCGCGGCGGCGCTGGCGGATGCCGGATTTCCGGCGGAAAGGGCCGGAGAGGTTCTGATGGGGAACGTTCTGCCGGCAGGCCTGGGCCAGGCGCCTGCACGGCAGGCGGCGATTGCTGCGGGTGTTCCCGTTACGGTGCCCTGCACGACAGTGTCGAAGGTCTGCGGGTCCGGCATGAAGTCAGTGATCCAGGGATATGAGGCGATCCGTGCAGGGTCGGTCGGCACTGTCATCGCCGGTGGCATGGAAAGCATGACCAACGCTCCCTACCTTCTTCCCGAAGGTCGCGCTGGTGCTCGGATCGGGCATGGACGAATTCTGGATCACATGATGCTGGACGGGCTGGAGGACGCCTATGACATCGCTCCGGATGGATCGCGCCGGTCGATGGGCACTTTCGGGGAGGATTGCGCGGAGCGCTACCAGTTCACGCGCGAGGCGCAGGATGCCTACGCCATCGAGAGCGTGACGCGGGCCAAGACGGCGGCCGAGAGCGGCGCGTTCGGTTGGGAGATTGCGCCAGTCACCGTAAAGACGCGCAAGGGCGAGATGATGGTCGCTAGCGATGAAGGACCGGAACGGATCGATGTGAACAAGATTCCCAATCTGCGACCTGCCTTCAAGAAGGACGGCACCATAACGGCGGCCTCATCGTCCTCGATCAATGACGGCGCGGCGGCGCTGGTGCTCGCCAGCGAGATTGAGATCGCAAGTGAAGGCCTCACTCCGATTGCAAGGATCGTGGGTCACGCGGCCTATGCCGGTGAACCGGGCTGGTTCACCACTGCACCGATCCATGCAAAGCGGCGTCTCTTCGAAAAAACGGGCTGGAGTGTGGACGATGTGGACTTGTTCGAGATCAACGAGGCATTCGCCGTCGTGGCCATGGCGTCGATGCACGAGGTGGGCATCCCGCGCGAGAAACTGAACGTCCACGGTGGCGCCGTGGCACTGGGGCATCCTATCGGGGCCTCGGGCGCCAGGATCATCGTGACATTGCTGGGAGCGATGCGGGCGCGGCAGGCAAGACGCGGGGTGGCCTCGATCTGCATCGGTGGCGGCGAGGCAACGGCCGTCGCGCTTGAGGCGGTCTAGGAGGCGTCCTCATTCTGGGGAGGTTCGTAGTCGGCAGGGTCGAACTTGACGAAGAACTGAAGAAACAGATGCACGCCGCAGGCACCGAAAATGATCGCCCAGAAGGCCTCGCCGTTCGACAACTCGAAAAGTGCCCAAAGAAGGCAGGACGCTGTCAGGGCAACGCGCCGCCAAAGCGGACGGAAGACGGGGTGACGGACGTCGAACAGACCTTGCTTGCGCTTTTCCATGAATCCGAGGTCTAGGTCGCGTGACCCGCTTTGTCCACTGTGGCTATTTCAGCAGTTCGCTCAGCAGATCGGCGTAGCTTACGTCCGGATCGAACTGCCCGTTCCTGAGAAAGAGCAGCGTTTCGCGGATGACGATTGGATCGTTCATCATGAACGTGTGCGTCACCGGCAGAACGATATGATCAGTCATGCCCGGCAGACGGGTCGATTCGACGGAAACCTTGCCATCGTCAGGACCTTCGATCAGGTAGGAATAGACCGGATTCAGCGACTGGTCTCCGGCGATCACTCCGATTTCCACTTGCGGCAGGCCGATCGTGTTCGGCACGCTGTCTGGACTAGTGCCGAGTACCTGTCCGACAGGGCCGTTGATCCATTCGAATGCTTCGAGTTCGCCCAGAACGTCCACGATTTCCGAGCCGCTGTTGGGTGGCCCAAGCATGACGACACGGCCCATGATTTCGGGGCGATTGTCCTGAAGCCACGCACGGATCAGGATCGCGCCCAACGAATGGCCGACGAAATGCGTCCGCTCGCCCGCGCATTCCATTACCGGACCGTCCAATGCCTCGTGCACCAGTTGGGCGAAGGGTTTCTTGGTGGAGGGATAGCCTTCGTTCACGGTCTTGTACCGTGCGGCTTTCAAACGGTTTTCCATGATCGCCATCGAGGCCGGGCCGCGAGCCAGCCCATGCAACAGGATAACGCAATCCGCCGACGCCGCCGAGGCCGCCGTCATGAAGGAGAAAAGCGCGATCCAGAATTTCATCGTGGAACTCATTGACACCTGATTGTCTTACACGTGTGAAGATCGGCTTTCAAAATCAAGCTTTCATGACAGTGACGCGGCGTCGCTGGCAATCCCTTTTCTCGGCGGCGGCAAGCGACTATGAGGCGGAATGGCTTTCCGAATGACCCGACTTTCAGATTTGGCCGAGGCCGGTTTCGACACGGTCATCGACGTGCGATCCCCCTCTGAATTTGCCGAGGACCGGGTGCCCGGGGCGATCAGCCTGCCGGTGCTGACAGATGAAGAACGAGCGCGGGTCGGCACGATCTATGTTAAGGAAAACCCGTTCCTGGCGCGCAAGATCGGGGCAGCACTTGTGGCGCGGAACGCTGCGGCGCATATCGAGGGTCCACTGGCGGGCAAGGACGGTGGATGGCGGCCATTGGTCTACTGCTGGCGGGGCGGACAACGTTCGGGCTCTTTCGCGACCATTCTCGCGCAGATCGGGTGGCGGGTAGAGACGCTTGAGGGTGGCTATCAGAGCTACCGCCGCCTTGTGGTGAAACGTCTGTATGACGATCCCGTGCCGTCGCGTGTCGTTCTTCTGGACGGCAACACGGGCACGGCCAAGACGGACATTCTCAACGCGCTGAGAGACGAAGGCGTGCAAGTGATCGACCTCGAGGGGTTGGCAAAGCATCGCGGGTCCGCGTTGGGTGGGCAAGGTCAGCAGCCGAGCCAGAAGGGGTTCGAGAGTGCGCTGGCGGCGGTGATCGACGCGCTTGACCCCGCCCGGCCGGTGGTGGTCGAAGCGGAATCGAGCCGGATCGGTCGGGTGAACCTGCCGCCCCGCCTGTTCGCGGCCATGAAGGACGCGCCGCGCATCGAGATCGCGGCATCCGTCGATGCGAGAGCCGAGTACCTGACGCGCGCCTATGCCGATCTTGTCCTGGACCGCGACGCGCTTGAGGAGCGTCTGGACCGCCTTGTCAAACTGCAGGGCCGGGAGGTTGTCGAGAATTGGAAGGCGTTGGGTGTCGCAGGCCGGCATCGAGAATTGGCCGAAGAATTAATCCGCGAGCACTATGATCCGCGCTATCGCAAAGTCCGGGAACGGATCGGTGGGGAGGAAGTCGTGACGCTCGAGACGGACAGGCTGGGGCCAGAGGATGTTCGGCGGTTGGCCGGCGAAATCGCCGGGCGCCTTAACGGGCCGTCAGGATAACCCGACCTTTTGCTTTCAGTCTTCCGATGATCCGGGCGTCCGAGCCGGAATCCCGACATTCCCCAAGCGTTGATTTCACATGTTCTTGCGAAAGCGCGGCAAGAAAGCCTCCTGCCGTCTGCGGATCGAATAGCAGCGAGGCGCGGGCTGTGTCGGGCACCTCGGCGTCGACGGCCGCACGGTTGTCGGGCCAGATCGATGACCGGATGCCCTGTGCTGCAAGCTCTTCGGCGCCAGGAAAGACCGGAATGTCGTCAAGCACGAGATCGGCCGAAAGCGCGGAGGCGGTTGCGATCCGGGAAAGGTGCCCCGCGAGGCCGAAGCCGGTGACATCCGTCATCGCGTGGGCGTGTCGGCCGAGCGCCCGCGCTATGGCGCTGCGAGGTGTGGCGAGATGAGTCAGAACCGTCGCCACGTCGTCCCCGCTCGCCTTGCCCTCCATCTCGGCGGCCAAGATGGTTCCCGACCCGATCGGGGCCGTCAGGATCAGGAAGTCGCCTTCCTTTGCCATGTCGAGTGAAAGCGGCGTTCGGGCGGCCAGACCGGTGACGGTGAAGCCTATCGTCAACTCCGCGCCGATGGATGTATGCCCGCCGGCAAGTACGACGCCTTCAATTGCAAAGATTCCGGACGCAGCATCGAGGATTTCTGAAAGCCAACCCTCCTGCATTTCAGCCGCCATCGGTGGAAGCGTGATCTGTGCAAGGGCCGCTTGCGGAGTTGCGCCCATCGCGAGAATGTCATTCATCGCGTGGACGGCGGAGATCCGGGACATGAGCCAGGGGTCGTTCCAGAATGCGCGAAGGTGGTCGGTGGAGATGACCTGCCGCGTGCCTCCGATATTCAGGACCGCCGCATCGTCACCCGGGACAGTCTGGACGTCGTCGCGCGCGTGCCGTGGCAGGCGGGCAAGCACGCGGTCAAGCGTGCCCGAGCCAACCTTGGCGCCGCAACCGCCGCACAGTGGCTTCGGCCCAAGTGCCTCGGCAACTCCCCTTGCTGCATTCCTTGGCAGGGTTGGAGCCTTCATTCGAGGCAGATCGTTGAGCTTGTCCATGAAAGTCCGGTCGATCCGGTCCTTCCACGTCCAGGCCCATGCGCCACCGATCGAGAGGCCCCACTTGTCGGCAAGCGCCTCCTCGGGGCCGAGTGAGATCAGTTTAAGATAGTGTTTCTGGGGTCGGAAGGTCTTGCGCGCACCGCCGGTCAGGTCGGCCTGGATGTTGTGCGTCAGAACCGGTGCGGCACGGACGGCGAATACTCCGGCCTTCGGGCGCGGCGTTCGGGTGAGGTGGGCGCAGTCTCCGGCGGCGTAGATATGGCCGTGCGACGTGGAGCGCAGAGTGTCGTCGACTGCGATGAAGCCGTCCGTCAAGGCAAGGCCGGTGTCCTCCAGCCAGGGGAAAGGGCGTGCCCCGGCCGCGCCGACCGTCAGGTTCGCCGGGATGCTTTTTCCACCGGAGACCTCGATCCGGTTCGGCCCCACTTGGGTGACCTCTGCGCCTTCGAGCAACGTGATGTTCGCGGTCTTCATCCGGTCGAGGAGTTTCGCGCGCGTGCTTTCGCCGATGCCGGGAAGTGCCTTGTCGGCCTCGACCACCGTGACGTGGCCGCGTCCTTGCAACGCGTGGTTCATGGTCAACGCCAGCTCCACGCCTGCCACGCCACCTCCGATCACGGCGACGTCGCCAGCTTCGCCATCCAGGAATTCGCGCCAGCGCCCGGCAAAGGGGCCAAGCGGTTTCGCGGCAACGCCATGATCGGTAAAGCCCTGGATTTCGGGCATGTCGGATGTGATCCCGATATCGATGGAGGCAAGGTCGAATGGGATTTCGGGACGGCCAGCGACCATCAGCTTGCGGGCGTCCGGGTCGAGTGCGTCGACCCAGCCGAAGATGAGCCTTGCCCCGGCGAAGCGGGCGAGCTTCACGAGGTCGATCTCCAGCGCGTCACGCTGGTAGTGCCCCGCAACAAAGCCCGGCAACATGCCCGTGTAGGGGGCGGAAGCGGCGGGGTTGATCAGTGTCAGCCGCGCGCCGGGCACCGGGTTCATTCCCCATTTGCGCAGGAAAAGCGCGTGTGCGTGACCGCCGCCAACCAGAACGACGTCTTTCGCGAAGGGAAGGGGCAGGGTCAACATGCGTGATCCCTAGCCGGTGGGACGCGCTTTGGCGAGAGGGTCAGGGCGCGATCCAGTGGCCGCGGAAGTCATCTTCGCGTGAGAAGACCGCACGGGCGTGCGGCAAGGCGCCGAGGTGAAGCAGGTCCAGCCGATCGATCCTCGCTGTCAGGACCGTCATGAGGCCGGGGTCCGGCGTGGGCGCGTTCGCGCCCGGATCGGCCATGAGCGTGCCTGGCAGCGGGTCGGTTGCATAGTTCAGGCGGTTGCCGCCGGTCAGACTTTCCCAGAGATCGCGGCTTCCGGGGGTCATGGTCACGTCAACCGTCAGCCGGGCCTGGAACATGGCGCCGGGGTCCCAGAGCAGAAGTTCCGCCCGTGGTGCGCGTTCGAGTTGCTGAACCTTCCCGGAATGAGCATGAGTGTAGAAAGTCAGTAATCCGGCAGTCCGTTCCGCTTGGCGGAGCACGACAAGGCGGACGGCAGCGCCATCTTCGCGGTGTGTGGCCATTGCAAGGTGCCGGGCGGGTGCGCCTGCGTCGTTTACGCCTTGCTCCAGTCTGTTCCAGAGCGCGTCGCGGATACCGCTCAGGCTGCGGAAATCGTCATGCATTGGCCGGCTCCGTTGCATCAGCGTTCATGGGCGAACACCCTTATCAGGTCCGCCGGTGGTCGTCTGGCCAGCTTCCAGGCGGGCCAGAGGCTGGCAAGCCCCGCCGCGGCCAGCGACAAGAGGCCGAGCCGTACCCAGTCGCCGGGGAAAAGGAACATCGGCAGCCGCCATCCAAAAGCCTCGAGGTTTATGACAGCGAGCAGGACCCAGGCGAGGCCAAGTCCCACGGGGACCGACAGGGCGAAGGTCAGTGCGGCGAGGATGAGCGCCCGGACCAGCTCGATTCGTCCTAGCTGCGCCCGTGTGATCCCGAGCGCCCAGACAGGGGCCAGTTGCGGCAGGCGCATGGAGGCGAGCGTCAGCAGGCTGGTCAGGATCGCGACGCCGGCCACGCCCAGCGTAAGGACGTTCAGGATTCCGGTCACTGCGAATGTGCGCTCGAAGATGCTGAGCGAGAAGGCCTTGAGCGCGGCCTGGTCGATCATGTTGTCCTCGGGCAGGCCAAAGTCCTGCACCAGCGCGGTTTTCAGTTCCTCCGTATCGCCGGCGTTGGTCAGGATTCCGAAATCGCTGCGATCGACCTGAGGGTAGGTTTCGGTCAGCAGGGGCAGCGCGATGACTATCTGGCCGATCGGGTTGCCGTAGTCGCTGTAGACCCCGGCGATAGCGGTGGTCAGACCTTCGGGCAAGGTCAGTGCATCGCCGGGTTGCAGATCATGACGGCGCGCAAGCTGTTCGTTCACCAACGCGGCCTCGCCCGCGTTTACGAGGCTCCAGACGTCGGGCAGGCTGTCCAGAAGCGGCCAGTTTGCAGGATAGACCGGGTGGTCGGCCACGCCGTAAATATCGACCCGCCCGCCAAGCACCTCACCATCGATGCTCCAGATCGGCAGGACGCTGTCCACGCGGGTTTCGAGAAAGGCGAGCAGTTCGGGGCCTCGGGTGTCGTCTTCGAGTGTGACGTAGAGGTCGCTTACCAGCCTCTGGTCCAGCCAGCCGGTAAAGGTCTTGCGAAAGCTTTCGACCATCGTGCCGACACCGATATTCGCCGACAGCGCAAGTAGGAGCGCCATCAGGGCAAGGGACAAGCCGGGAAGCTGCTGACGGGTGTCGGCCCAGAACCAGGTCTGAAGGGGGCCGGTCGCGGTGCGGGCAAGGATTGCGAGAACCGTGGCGAGGACAGAAGGTAGCGCGAGAGCGGCCGCTATGAGCAAGCCTCCGAGCAGGACAAAGCCCGCGACCAGCCCTTGGCCAAAGACCATCGCCATGAGAGCGGCGACAAGGCAAAGGGCCGAGACCAGCAGTTGGCGGCGCATGGCGCGCCCGGTCGCCATTGCCCAGGCGCGGGGTCGGGCCGGGGCCAGTGGCGCGAGACGCGCGACGCGGGCAAGGCCGGTGACTGAGGCCAGCCCAGTGCCAAGGACGGCGATGCCAAGGCCCGATATCCACCAGACCGGAGACAGTGTCAGCACACCCTCGACCGAGGCGCCGTAGATTCCGCGCAGAGTTGCGGCCACGTCGGGCAGAAGTGCCGCGGCGATGAGGTATCCGAGAAAGATCCCGATCGCCCCGGCGACCAGCGCGAAAATCATCAGCTCCACGCTGAGTAGAAAAACCAGCATTCCGGACGTCACTCCTAGAGCACGAAGTGTGCGGAACACGGGGCGCCGCTGTTCGAATGCGAGACCCACGGCCCCGTTGACGATGAAAAGGCCGACGGCAAAGGAGAGGAGGCCGAAAGCGGACAGATTCAGGTGAAAACTGTCGGTCAGGCGACCAAGATCGTCGGCTGTCTGGGAGGGATCGATCCTTAGATTTGGCGCGACCTCCTGCAGCGGGCGCCGGATGGCGGGTTGATCGGGTGCGACGAGGAGCCGGTCGATCCCGGTTCGCTCCAAGAGCAGTTGCGCCGCGGCGATATCCATGAGGGCGAGGCCGGGGGCCATTGTCTCGACCGCGATGACCCTGTCGCCGTGGATGCTGCGCAGCCGCTCGGCCGTCGCGGGTGCGGCAAGGATTGCGCCGGGTGTCTCGAGGAAGTCGCGCAGACCAGCGGTCGCGATGGCTTGACCTGCCGGTGAGTCCGGGGGAGTGGAAAGGGCGTCGAGGCCAAGAAGACGTATGCGGCCGCGTTCTCCCTGAAGCCAGCCATCGAGCGCCGGAGCGATCCGCCATCCGGCCCGCCGCAGAGCGACATAGTCGGATGGGGGGATCTCGCCGGTCTCGGCGGTGATCTCCGAAAGGCCACCGCCGCCCAGAATGTCCGCCGCTTCGCCGTAGCTTTTGCGCGCTTCGGCGTTGATCGCCTGAACCCCGGACCAAAGCGCAGTCGCCAGCGCAAGCCCAAGGATCAGCGTGAGAAGCTGGAAGGGTTGGCGGCGCCAGTGCGAAAGAAGAGCTGCCAGAACCGTTTGGATCAATGCTGAAGCCGCCCGTGGCTGAGGTGGAGACGCCGGTCTGTGCGGGCGGCGAGGCGTTCCGAATGGGTGACGAGCAGAAGGCCGGTGCCGGTGTTTCTGGCTTGTGCCAGAAGGGCATCGAAGACGGCGTCGGCGGTCGTTTCGTCGAGATTCCCGGTGGGTTCGTCCGCCAGGATCAGCGCAGGTGCGGGCAGAATCGCGCGGGCAATTGCCACGCGCTGTTGCTGACCGCCAGAGAGTTCCTCGGGATACTTGTGAAGCTGTCCTTCCAGGCCGAGCGCGGCAACGAGGTCGTCGGTTCCAAGTTCCGCTGGATTTCGTCCTGCGAGACGCGCCTGGAAAGTGATGTTCTGGGCGACGGTCAGCGACGGAATCAGGTTGAACTGCTGGAACACGATGCCGATGCCTGTGCGCCGAAGGGTGGCGCGGCCGGTGTCGTCCAGCCCGGTTATCTCGGTGCCGTCAAGCGTGACGGTGCCGCCGTCGGCGGGTTCCAGACCCGCGACGATGTGCAAGAGCGTCGACTTGCCGGACCCGCTTTCGCCGGTCAGCGCCAGCGTCTCGCCCTGTCCAAGCGAAAAGGATACCCCGTCCAGAACCGTGATCGGCCGATCGGCTCCGGGAAAGCGTTTGATGAGGCCCTGGACTTCAAGAAGCATGGCGCGAAGGTAACGCGCGCGGCCGGGATGAACAGACCCGGTCGCGTTCGGTGCCGGAAATACTTGCCTGGCGCCTCACCGGTCGCCGGGAATCAGGGCCTTGAGCCTGCTTTCCTTCCAGTGGTCGTTCTCGGAATCGTAGATGCCGAAGGAACTGCCGAAGGACCATGCGCACCACCCGACACCCGCAGCTTCCGTCGTTGCGCGGACGAAGGCCAGCCAGTCCTGCGTGTCCTGTTCCGGGGCGGCGCGGTAGACGCCGAATTCGCCGAGAAACACGGGGGCCGCGTCATGGGCCAGGCCATGCACCAGGTCCGCAACGGCTTCGGCGCGGTCGGACCGGCTTCCCCAGGAGCGAGCCGGAGGCGGGGATTCCATGTAGGTGGCTTGCTGGTGGGTGAAATCGAAAGGCGTGTAATAATGGAACGTATGCACGGTTCTTTCGTCGAAGACGGGTAATCCCGGCAGTTCGGTGCCGACGGACCAGCGGCCGCCACCGATGATCACCCAGCGGTCTGGGTGAAGCGCCCGGATGGTCGGCATGGCGCGTTCGTATAGCACAACGGCCTTTTCTGTCGTCAGCTCCCAACTGGGTTCGTTCAGCAATTCGAAGATCAGGTCCGCCGGAGCACCTGCATAATGCTCTGAAAGTTCTTTCCAGATCGCTAAGAAGGCGTCCGCGTGGGCGCGGGGTTCGTGCATCAGTTCGTCGAAGTGGTGAAGATCGAGAATGACGCGTAACCCTTCGGCGCGCGCCCAGCCGATGACTTCGTCGACGCGTGCGAGGAAGGCCGGATCGATCCTTCCGTCCCAATGCGCCGAGAAACGGGCAGGCAGCCGAACGGTGTCGAAGCCCTTTGCGGCGATCTCGGTGAGGTGGTGCCTTTCGATGACATAGCCCCAATCTCCCTCGGTCGGCGCCTCGAGGGCATTGCCGAGATTGATACAGCGCGCGACCGGAAAGGCGTGAAGGGGCGTGGCAAGGAGAACGAGAATGAGAGCAAGTATTCGCATACCCCGATTATGACCGGGTGCTGCGCGAGGGAAAGCCCGGAGATGACCGGCTGGCGAGAAATCCGGCCAGATTTGCGCTTCCGACTCGGGAAGGCCCAACATAGGGTACGACCATGAGCAGTGCCCCCCGATTCATCCATCTTCGTCTGCACACGGAATACTCGCTGCTGGAAGGCGCGGTGCGGCTGAAGAAACTGCCCGGTCTCTGCGAGAAGGCGGGAATGCCCGCGGTCGCGGTGACGGATACGAACAACATGTTCTGTGCGCTGGAGTTCTCCGTGTCGGCGCTGGATGCGGGCGTGCAGCCGATCGTGGGCTGCCAAGTCGATCTGGCCTATGAGACGCCCGCGCCGGGCGAGAAACCCGTGCGCCCCGCGGCGGTGGTGCTGCTGGCCCAGAATCGTCGGGGCTATGAGGGCCTCATGAAACTGAACTCGTGCCTATATCTGCGCGAGGCGGATTGGCCGCATGTGACGCTGGAGGAACTTGCCGAGCATTCCGACGGGCTGATCTGCCTGTCGGGCGGGCCGGACGGGCCGGTGGGCCGGCTGTTGCGGCAAGGCGCTCAGGTCCGGGCTCAGGCGCTGATGACGCGGCTTGCTGGCATCTTTGGCGACCGGTTGTATGTCGAGTTGCAGCGCCATCCGACCGAGACAGGGCAGCTGCCCGAGGCAGAGCGGCTGACGGAGAGGCCATCCATCGAGATGGCCTATGCGATGAACCTGCCACTGGTCGCCACGAACGATGTCTATTTTCCCGACGCCAAGATGTACGAGGCGCATGATGCGCTGATCTGCATTGCCGAGGGGGCCTATGTCGACCAGCAGGCGGATCGGCGACGGCTAACCCAGCAGCATTATTTCAAATCACCGCAGGAGATGGCGGCACTGTTCGCCGATCTTCCCGAGGCGCTGGAGAACACGGTGGAAATCGCGCGGCGCTGTGCGTTCGCAGTCGAACGGCATGACCCCATTCTGCCGCGCTTCGCCGATGACGAGGTGGAAGAGCTGCGGCGTCAGGCCAAGGCAGGTCTGGAGGCGCGGCTGGCGGTGATCGAGCCGGCCGCGACGCGGGAGGAATACGACGAAAGGCTGGAGTTCGAACTGGGTATCATCGAGGGGATGGGCTTTCCCGGCTACTTCCTGATCGTTGCCGATTTCATCAAGTGGGCCAAGGATCACGACATCCCCGTGGGGCCGGGGCGCGGGTCGGGCGCGGGCTCGCTTGTGGCCTATGCGCTGACGATCACAGACCTCGATCCGCTGCGGTACTCCTTGCTTTTCGAGCGGTTCCTGAACCCAGAACGGGTTTCGATGCCCGACTTCGATATCGATTTCTGTATGGATCGCCGTGAAGAGGTGATCCGGTATGTGCAGGAAAAATATGGGAAAGACCGGGTCGGGCAGATCATCACCTTCGGTGCGCTGCTGTCGAAGGCCGCGGTTCGCGACGTGGGTCGCGTCTTGCAGATGCCTTACGGACAGGTGGACAGGCTGTCGAAACTGATTCCCGTCGAAGGGGTCAAGCCGGTCTCGATCGAGAAAGCGCTGGCCGATGAACCGCGTCTGCGCGAAGAGGCCAAGGCCGAGGAGGTGGTGGGGCGGCTTCTGACCTATGGCCAGCAGGTAGAAGGGTTGCTGCGGAACGCTTCCACACATGCCGCGGGTGTGGTGATCGGGGATCGGCCGCTGGACGAACTGGTGCCGCTGTACCGCGATCAGCGTTCGGAAATGCCCGCGACCCAGTTCAACATGAAGTGGGTCGAGCAGGCGGGTCTGGTGAAGTTCGACTTTCTTGGCCTGAAGACCCTGACTGTCATCCAGAACGCCATCGAGCGCATTCTGGCCAGTGGGCGGAACCTTCATGTCGCGGCGGACGGCACCAGGCTTTATGAGCCGGAGCCGGGAACCGAAAACGACATCGGCCTGATACCGCTCGACGACGAAAAGACCTATGAGCTTTACGCGAGGGCGCGCACGGTTGCCGTGTTCCAGGTGGAATCGTCGGGCATGATGGATGCGCTGAGGCGCATGAAGCCCACGTGTATCGAGGACATCGTGGCGCTTGTGGCGCTCTACCGGCCCGGCCCGATGGAGAACATTCCGCAATACTGCGACGTCAAGAACGGCCGCGCCGAACGCGAAAGGCTGCACCCTTCGATCGATCATATCCTGGACGAAACGCAGGGCATCATCGTCTACCAGGAACAGGTGATGCAGATCGCCCAGGAGATGGCGGGATATTCGCTGGGCGGCGCGGACCTCTTGCGGCGCGCGATGGGCAAGAAGATCCAGGAAGCGATGGACGCCGAGCGGCCGAAGTTTATCGGGGGCGCCAAGGAAAACGGCGTTGATCACAAGAAGGCGATGGAGGTCTGGAACCTTCTCGACAAGTTCGCCAACTACGGATTCAACAAGTCGCACGCGGCGGCTTATGCGGTTGTCAGCTATCAGACGGCATGGCTGAAGGCGAACCATCCGGTCGAGTTCATGGCGGGCGTCATGAACTGCGACATCCATCTGACCGACAAGCTGAGTGTGTATGCCGAAGAGGTTCGGCGCGGTCTGAACATCGAGATCGTGCCACCATGCGTGAACAGGTCCGAGGCGACGTTCTCGGTGAGGGACGGGCAACTGGTCTATGCGCTGGGAGCCTTGAAGAACGTAGGACTGGAGGCGATGCGGCTGATCGTGGAAGGGCGAGACGGCAAGCCCTATGCCACCGTATTCGACATGGCGCGGCGTGTGGATCTGAAGAAGATCGGCAAGCGGCCGCTCGAGATGCTGGCGCGGGCCGGGGCCTTTGACCAACTGGACCCGAACAGGCACCGGATCTTCCGGTCTCTGGACGCGCTGACCGCCTATTCGGCGGCGATCCACGAGCAGCGATCGAGCGACCAGGTTTCTCTGTTCGGGGACGCGGGCGACGACTTGCCGGAGCCGCGTCTGTCGCCCGTCGACGACTGGTTGCCGAACGAAAGACTGGCCGAGGAACAGGCAGCAATCGGGTTTTATCTTTCCGGGCATCCGCTGGACGATTATGCCGCCGCGCTGAAACGCAAGGGCCTGATGACACTGGCGGAATTGCAGGTGAAAGCCGAAGCCGAGGGGGCCGCGATCGCGCGCGTGGGCGTCATCGTCTCGGGGCTTCAGGAGCGCAAGTCGGGGCGGGGGACGCGGTTTTTCCGGATGAACATTTCCGATCCGACCGGACAGGTCAGCGGCATGGCGCTGTTTCCGGACGATTTCGAGACGGTGCGGAAGGTTTTCGAGAAGACCACCCAGGTCGTGATGACGCTTGAGGCTCGGTTCAACGAGGGCCAGTTCGACCCCATCTCGCGCTCGGTCGCGCCGATGGAGGGGATCGTGGCCGATGCCGCGGCGATGGGTCTGAACGTTATGATCGACGACCTGGAAGCGGTTCCCGTGATCCAGTCGGTTTTGCAGCGATTCCGGGAGGATGGCTCGATCAAGACCAAGGGTCCGATCATGCTTACGGCGCTGTCGGTCGCCTTGAAGGATGCCGTGCAGGACGTTCCGGTTCACATCGGGGACGGCTGGCCGGTCAGCCCGCAGATCAAGGGCGCGCTGAAGTCACTGCCGGGCGTGGTGATGGTAGAGGACGCGTAAACGCAACGCTCCGCGCCGGTGCGCGGCGCGCAACCCCCTTAAATGGTTAATTCCCATATTTTGTGGGTGAAAGGGGCCTGAAACACACGTCGGTATCACGTCGGTATCACGTCGGTATTTTGTCGGTGCCTCTGGTGTGCGTCCCGCGTCGGGCCACCATATCTGGTTTTTGCCTTAACCAATCCTGAGATTGGGTTAACGGTTCAGACGCGATCGTCGAAGCCGCCGTAGCGCCCGCCCGCGAACAGAAGCGGTTCGCCTTCGGACACGGCCGCCGCCGTGACCAGTCCGACGATGATCGCGTGATCGCCGCCTTCGTGGATGGCGTGACGCGTGCATTCGAACCGCGCCAGGCATCCCTCGAAGATCGGCACGCCGTGGGCGCTGGCGCGCCAGTCGAAACCGGAGAAGTCGAAACCCTCGGTGGCGAAGCGCCGGCAGAGATCCTGCTGCGTGTCGGCGAGGATGTGGACCGCGTAGTGTTCCGCATTGGCGAAGGCGTCGAACCGGCGCGAAGAGCGGGCAGGCGACCATAGGACCAGCGGTGGATCGAGCGACAGCGACGCGAAGCTGTTGGCGGTGATGCCGAGGGGGCCGAGGCCGGAACGGCAGGTCACGACAGTCACGCCGGTCGCGAACTTGCCAAGCGCGTCGCGGAAGGCGCGGGCGGTGTCGGGGCCCGGTTCGAAACTGGTCACGATCTGTCCTCCGTCGGGCGCTTCAGGCAACTTCGCGGCCGCGGGCGGCGGTGTAAAGTTCGAACCAGGTCTGACGGTCCATATCCACCTTGTAGGCATCGCTGAAGGCGCGGATGCGCGAGATCGTGTTCGAGCCCATCACCGGAAGGATGCCGACAGGGTGGGCGAGAAGCCAGGCAACGGCGACCGCGGCTTCGTCGACGCCGTCGCGCATCGCGATCCTGGAGAGGGCGGTGCGAAGGTCGCCTTCGCCGCTCATCAACGTGCCACCGCCCAGCGGCGACCACGCCATCGGGCGGATGCCGTTTTGTTGCAGGTGGGCGATGTCGCCATTCACGAAGCAGTCGTTGCAGGTGAGGCTGATCTCGATCTGGTTGGTGGCGAGCGGCGTTTCCATCGCAGACTGCAGAAGCGACCAGTCCCACGGCCGGAAGTTCGAGACACCGACAGCGCGGACCTTTCCGGACGTCACGGCCTGGTCAAGCGCGCGGCCGGTCTCGTTGTGATCCATGAGCGGATCGGGACGATGGATCAGAAGCAGGTCGATGTGGTCGATGGCCATTTCCCGAAGCGAGTGGTCGATCGAGGCCGAGATATGAGCGGCAGTGGTGTCGTAGTGCTTGAGCCGGGCATCGGCGTAGCGACCGACGGGCGCCACGATGCCGCACTTTGTTATGATCTCGATCTGGTCGCGCAGCCCCTTGTTTTCCTTCAGGCAGGCACCCAGAACAGACTCTGCCTTGTAGCCGCCGTAGATATCGGCCTGATCGAGCGTGGTGATGCCCTGCTCGATGCAGGCTTCGATCTTGGCGCGGACGTGGGCCGGCGAGGTGTCGCTGACATCGCCGATGCGCCACATGCCATATACGATGCGGCTGAGGTTGATGCCGCCAGGCAGGTTTATCCGATCGGTCATTTGCGCTCTCCCACGCCCAAGGGTGTTGCCGGTGTGCTGTCCGGTACGCGCCCGTAAACATGGGGCAACGAACAGCTTGTCAACTGCGGAAGCACCTTTTGTCCGAAATGCCGGCATTCGTCGAGATGCGGATATCCGGAAAGGATGAAGGCGCGGATACCCATCCTGCGGTATTCCTCGAGCTCGGAGAGCACCTGGTCGGCGGAACCGACCAAGGCAGCGCCGCAGCCCGAGCGGGCGCGGCCGATGCCTGTCCAGAGATGGCGCTCGACGTAGCCGAACTGATCGGCCAATTCGCGGGCGCGGGCCTGGTGGCTGACGCCGAGGCTGATGGAATCGTGCGCGCGGTCGCGGATCAGCTTGCCGTATTCGTCGTCGAGCCGAGAGACCAGGTATTCGGCGTACTCGCGGGCTTCCTGCTCGGTGTCGCGGACGATCATGTGCACGCGGAGGCCATAGTCGAGCGTCCGGCCGTAGCGCTGGGCGGCGTCGTTGGCGTCTTTCATCCGCTGGGCGATCTGCTCTTTCGGCTCGGGCCACATCAGGTAGACGTCGCAATGCTGGCCGCAGAGGTCGAGTGCGTCGGGCGAGTAGCCGCCGAAATAGAGGAGCGGACCGCCGTTCTGCTGGTAGGGTTTGGCCGGGTCGGTGGTGAGGCCGTCGAAATTGTAGACTTGCCCGTGGTAGGTGATTTCGTCCTGTGTCCATGCCTGTTTCAGGATCTCGACCACCTCGCGCGAGCGCTGGTAGCGGAAGCCGGAATCGGCCTTTTCGCCGGGGAAGTCGGACGAGATGATGTTGACCGTCAGGCGCCCCTTCAGCATGTGGTCCAGCGTGGCGATGGTGCGGGCCAGCATGATCGGCTGCATCTCGCCGCACCGCACCGCGGCCAGCATGTTCAGCCTGGATGTCAGCGGCGCCATGCCCGCCACGAAGGACAGCGTGTCCTGGCCCACCTGGTAGGAGGAGGGGCACAGGATGTTGCGGAAGCCCTGGGCCTCGGCCTCGAGCACGATGTCGCGGCAATGCTCGAAACTGGAACGCAGCGCACCGTCGGGGACGCCGAGGAACTGGTAGTCGTCCGAACAGAGGGCCGAAAACCAGCTGACTTCGGCGGCGTCGAGGTCGGCGGAGGTGACGGGAACGACGGTCATGGCGATTGCCTTTTCAAGGTGCGGATTTGACTTGCGTAGCATTCGATTTGATGTGCATCAATACTGTATCAATTTGGACCCGCGCGAATGACGACATCGCCGCAAGCGTTGCCGAAGTATGTACAGATCGCAGAGATGCTGATCCGCGAGATCGCCTCGGGGCGGCTGGCCGATGGCGTGCGCCTTGCGCCGGAGCGCGACATGGCGGCCGACATGGGCATTGCGGTGGGCACGCTTCGCAAGGCGCTGGAGGATCTGGAGGGCAAGGGGCTGCTGCGGCGGGTGCACGGATCGGGCAATTACGTGCGCTATCGGCCCGAGGCGGCGGGGCTTTACGCGTTCTTCCGGCTGGAGTTGAGCGAGGGCGGGGGACTGCCCACGGCCGAGGTTCTGGACATCGACTGGGTCGCGACACCCGAGGTGTCGCCGCCGCTGGACTGGCCGGCGGGGGCGCATCGCATCCGGCGGCTGCGGCGGTTGTCGGGTCGGCCGGTGGCGCTTGAGGAGATCTGGCTGGACGCGCGCCGGGCGGAGCGGATCTCGGCGGGCGACCTGTCGGAATCGCTCTACCTGTTCTATCGGCGCCGGCTGGGTCTTTGGATTGCCTCGGCCGAGGATCGTGTCGGCGTGGACACCGTTCCCGAGTGGCGGGTAGAGGGCTTCGGATTGCCGGCGGGCGCGGTCTCGGGCTACGTGGAGCGCCGGGGGCGCACGCCCGAGGGAGAGATCGTGGAATTTTCGCGCACATGGTTCGATTCGGACAAGGCGCGCTATGTAAACCGCCTTAGATGAGGGGCTGAATGTCGGATATCGTCAACTACGGGATCATCGGTTGCGGGATGATGGGGCAGGAACACCTGTACAATATCGCGCTTTTGCCGGGCGCGCGGGTATCCGCGATTTTCGAGCCGGACCGTCTGATGGCCGATGCCGCCAAGGCGATCGCGCCGAACGCGAAGCTGTGCGGGTCGATCGAGGAGCTGCTGGCCGAGGAGGCGCTGGACTGCCTGCTGATCGCCTCACCGAATTTCCGGCACGTGGAGCAGTTCGAGGAGATCGCGGCGCGGCGTCCGTTGCCCCTGATGATCGAGAAGCCGCTTTACACCGATCCCGCCCATGCCGCGCGGCTGCGCGCGCTGGAGGCGTCCTATCCCGCGCCGGTCTGGGTGGCGATGGAGTATCGCTACATGCCGCCGATCCAGACCTTCATGGACGAGCTGGAGGCCGCAACCGGCGGGCCGACGATGCTGACGATCCGCGAGCATCGCTTTCCCTTCCTGAAGAAGGTCGGCGACTGGAACCGGTTCAACCGCTATTCCGGCGGGACTTTCGTGGAGAAGTGCTGTCACTTCTTCGACCTGATGCGGCTGATCCTGAAGGCCGAGCCGGTGCGCGTGATGGCGTCGGCCGGCCAGGATGTGAACCACAAGGACGAGCGCTACGGGGACGAGACGCCCGACATCTGGGACGCGGGCTTCGTGATCGTGGATTTCGACAACGGTGCGCGCGCGATGCTGGAGCTGTGCATGTATGCCGAGGGCTCGACCTATCAGGAAGAGATGACGGCGGTGGGACCGAAGGGCAAGATCGAGGCCAAGGTGCCGGGACCGAGCCAGTTCTGGCCGACGCACCTGGGCGCGCCGCCGGTGGCGCAGGTCATCGTCTCGCCCCGCGAGCCGAAGGGCCCGCAGATGGTCGAGGTGCCCGTCGATCCGGCGCTGCTGGCCGCGGGCAGCCACAATGGCTCGACCTTCTACGAGCACGTCCGGTTTCTGAGCCTGGTGCGCGAAGGCGGGGTGGCGGAGGTTTCGCTGCGCGACGGCATGCGGGCTGTCGAGATGGGCTTTGCCGCGCAGGAAGCCGCGCTGTCGGGCCAGTCGGTGCGGCTGGATGCGCCTGTGACGCTGGCGGGCGATGCCATGTCGCGAAAGGACGCGATGACCTGAGGCGGCGAGACGAAGATTGAATGCGTCAATTTCAGGAGGCGCAGATGCCCGTGTCCGACCTTTCCGGTGTACTTCGACCGATCGAAGAAGCGCGGGGGCTGCCGAACGAACACTATACGTCCCAGGCGATCTTCGAGGCCGAACGGGGGCCGCTCTGGTTTTCGACCTGGGCCGGTATCTGCGTCGCCGCCGATGTGCCCGAACCGGGAGATGCCAGGCCGATCGATTTCCTGGGCGTTCCGCTTTTTGTCATGCGCGGGCGCGACGGCGCGGTGCGGGTGTTCCAGAATATCTGCCGGCACCGGGGCATGATCCTTGTCAGCGCGCCGCGCAAGATCGAGGGTGCGATCCGCTGCCCCTATCATTCCTGGTGTTACAGCCACGAGGGGCGCCTTGTGGCGACGCCGCATGTAGGCGGACCGGGGCAGAACACGCATCCGGACATCCGACCCGAGGAACTGGGGCTGATCGAGGTGCGCTCGCATATCTGGATGGACGTGGTTTTCGTGAACCTCTCGGGCGATGCGCCCGAGTTCGACGATCTTCACCGCGAGTTGCTGGAGCGCTGGGCCGAGTTCGATGTGCCGGTCTACCACGGCGGGGCGGACAGCCGGTTCCAGCTGGAATGCCGGACGAACTGGAAACTTGCCGTCGAGAACTACAGCGAGAGCTATCACCTGCCCTGGGTGCACCCGGGCCTGAACAGTTATTCGCGGCTGGAGGATCATTACCATATCGAGGCTCCGGGCAGGTTCTTCGGCCAGGGGACCGAGGTCTACCGGCAGCTGAGGGGCGACAACGGCGAGGTGTTTCCCGATTTTCCCGGTTTGTCGGAGAAATGGGATGCGGGCGGCGAGTACCTGACGGTCGCGCCCAATGTCCTGATGGGCGTCCAGCGCGATCATGCCTTCGTGATCATCCTGGAACCCAAGGGGCCCGCGGCGACCCTGGAGCATGTGCACATCTATTACGCCGCTCCCGATACGCCGGATGATCTTCGCAGGAAAAACGCGGTCCAGTGGAAAGCCGTTTTCGTCGAGGACATCGACGTGGTCGAAGGCATGCAGGCGGCGCGCGGCGCGCCCGGCTTCGACGGCGGCCGGTTTTCGCCTGCGATGGACGGCCCGACGCTTTTGTTCCACCAATGGGTTGCCAGCCGCCTTCAGGGGGCTCCGGCGGCGGCGGAATGACCGGGGGCGGGGACAGGCCGTGCGCGCGGTGGCACCGGGGAGATATCCGGTGAACCCGGACGATGCGCTGGAAGCGCGGCTTCTGGCCGCCCACGAGAACGCGGATCTTCGCGGCCTGTCGCGCCTTTACCGGCAGGCCGCCGAGATGGCCGAACGCCGGGGAGACCGGGACAGGGCGGCCTTCTTTCTGACCCATGCCTGGGTCTTCGCACTGGATGCCGGCATGGCCGAGGCAGATGTGCATGCGCGCCGGTTGCGGGCCTGGGGGCGGTCATGAGGCACCTTGGCCGCAGGGTAGCGGAACGGGGTTCAGAACTCCTCCCAATCGTCGTTGTCCTGGCCGGGGGCCAGGGCGAGATTGCCGTCTGACGCGGGGACGGGTGCCGGAATTCGGGCGGTGACGACGGCGGGGCGGTTTCGCGTGGATTCAAAGACATCCCGGACAGGTGCGGACTCTGACACGCTGCCGGCGCGGAGCGACGGGTTTTCTTCGCTGGTGCGGAAACGGCCTGTGACGTCGACCAGGATATTCGCCTCGTTCTTCAGGGTGTGCGAGGCCGCGGTCGTCTCTTCGAACATGGCCACGTTCTTCTGGGTGACCTGATCGAGGCTGTTCATCGCGATGTTGATTTCGTCCAGGCCCGTCGACTGTTCGCGCGCCGAGGTGGCGATGGAGGAGACGTGCTCGGCAATGCCGCTGACGGAGGTGACGATCTCGCTTAGCGCGTCGCCGGCGCGGCCGACCAGCGATACGCCCTGCTTGACGTGTTCGCCCGAGGTGGAGATGAGGTTGGTGATCTCGCGCGCCGCGTCGGAAGAGCGCTGGGCCAGACCGCGCACCTCGGAGGCGACGACGGCGAAGCCGCGGCCCGCATCGCCGGCCCGCGCGGCTTCGACACCGGCGTTCAGCGCCAGAAGGTTGGTCTGGAACGCGATGTCGTCGATGACCCCGATGATCCGCGAGATCTGGTCGGACGAGTTTTCGATCTTGCCCATCGCCTCGACCGCCTGCTGCACGACGGCGCCCGAGGCTTCCGCGTTCTCGCGGGCGTTGTTGACCACGTCGTTGGCCTGTTTCGCGCCCTCGGCCGCCGACGCGACCGACGCTGTCAGCTGCGAGATGGCGGCGGCGGTTTCTTCCAGGGTGGCGGCCTGCTGTTCGGTTCTGCGCGACAGGTCGTCGGCAGCGCCCGAGATGTTGCCGGATTCGTTCAGGATCGTCGCCGCACTTTCGACGATGTTGCGCACCGCGCCATCCAGGGTGACCAGGGCGGAATTGAAATCGGTCCGCAGCACCTCGTACTCGCCGGCGAAGTCGGCCTCGATCCGGGTCGAAAGATCGCCATCCGACAGGTTCTGAAGCGCCTTGCGCAGACCCTCGACGACCTGGCGCTGTTCTTCGGCCATGCGCGTTGTTTCGGCCGCGGCGGCGGACAGTCGCGCCTCGGCCTCGGTGATGTCGCGTCCGAGGAAGACATGCGCGTTGACCTTGCCGGCAGGGTCGGTCGTCGGTGACAGCGAGCCATCGAGAAGGCGCGTGGCACCGTTGATCCGGGCGGTGAAACGGTCGACGATGGCCTGGGTGCCGCTCAGCCGCGGGCCAAGGGGATCGCCGCTTTCCACTTGAAAAACGTCCGCGAGCCGCACGCCCGGAGCGGCCTCGCGCGGGATTCCGAAAGCCCTGGCGAAGGCGTCGTTCATGCTGCGAAGCGCGCCATCCTGGCCGAAGTCGGCGCGCAACTGGGCGGATTCGAGGGCGTGAAGGATCGCTGCGGTTCGTCTTGCCTCGGTCACGTCCTTCCACTCGACCACATAGCCGGAGATCGTCTTGTCCGCGTCGTAAACCGCGTTGATCGTCAGCGACAGAAATGCCTCCTTCATCTGAAGGGTCGCTTCGTGCGGATACGAAGTGGTGGCAAGACGCCTGCGGTTCATGTCCGGGTTAAGGTGAAACACGTCGGCGCTGTTACCAAGGAGATTGTCCGGATCGAAGCGCGGCAGGCGCGAACGGATGTTTTCGAGGTGGTCTTGGGCGAGCTTTGCGAATGCCGGGTTGAAATGCGTGATCCTGAGATCGGCGTCGGCCATCATCATCGCGGCTGAAGAAGCCATGAAACCGCCCCCCAGCATTTCCGCCTCGAGGCGCGTTTTCTCGTTGCTGTCCAGTGTGTTGCGCAGGCGCTCAACCGCACGGGCCACCGCGCCCATCTCGCTGCCGCGGTTGACGCCGGGCACTTCGGAGGTCAGGTCGCCCTCGGCCAGACGCGTGGTGCGGTCGATGATGCCCTTGAGCGGACGGGTGAACGAGGCAATGAGGAACAGCGCGGAAGCGGCGAGCGCCACAAGAAGCAGCGCACCGGCCATGAACGCCTGGTTGCGGCGGTCCCTGGCCAGTGTGGACAGGAAGTGCTCCGGCGACCAGAGGACGGCGACACTGCCGATGACCGCCGCCTCCTTCCCGAAGCGCACGGGCACCGCCACAAGGAAGCCGTCGTTTCCAAGGACGGTCTCTTCCGCACGGACGGCGTCGGATGCCAGGGAAGCGATCTGCTGCATTTCACCGGGTCCGGCCCGGTTTTCGGAGGCAAGGAGTTCGCCTTCCCCGTCGAAGACGCCGACGGCCACGAAGCTTCGCTGCGATGCGCTCGCCAACCGCCCCAGTACGGTGCCGACTTCGTCGGCTTTTCGGAACTGGACGGCGCCACCGATATTCTCGGCGACGAGTCCAGTAACTTCCGCCGCCATCGCGCGGACGCCTTCCTCGGCGATGCGCCGGCTGCTCTGGTCCGAGAAATAGGCGATCAGCACGGTCAGCGCCGCCGACATGATCGCCATGATCATCAGAACCCTGATGAACAGCGGAATCGAGAAAGACTTCCTGCGAGGGGTCATGGGAAATGTCCTGTCGGTCTGAGGATCACATCAGGGATTCGGCATCGATACCGACGGTAACGGCGCCGATCGGCGTGCCGGAGGACGGATCGGTGATCGTGACCGACAACTGGCCCTGGTACCGCTGGGTGGATTCGTCCAGTTCGACATCGGAGATGTGGATGGCACCCGGACCCGCGCCGTGGGTTTCACTGAACTTGGCTTCGTCGCCTTGCCAGTAATCCGAGGTGATGTCGCTGGCAGCGACGTTGAGGCCCTGGGCGTCCATGACGAAGATCTCGGTGATCTGTCCACCGGACTCCGCCACCAGCCGGCGCAGATAGTCCGCTGTGGCGTTCTGGATGACGGGCGTGATTGTCGGCGTACTGGAGGCACCGACTTCGGAGCGCCATGCCTGATCCAACTGGTCGATCATGGCCTGGTCATAGGCCGTGGTCCGCGCGTTCTGCTCGGCAATCGCCTGAACCAGCACATCGGACTGCGCCCAGGTGCTGATCGAGGTCTCGTAATAGTCGCGCATGAGCGGAGTGAACTGGTCGGCGGCCGCCGGCGTGGCGATGAGCGCTGCAAGAATGGCCGTGCTTGCAAGAGGATTCATGGGGTTTCCCTTCGTATCTGCTGATTGGACAGGCGTTTCTGGAGGAGCATCTAAACAAGCAGTCTTGCCATGCGATTAATGCGTGATGTGACTGTCCCGGAAAAACATGCGGCCCTTTCGCGGTCGCGCCCCCGGGACCGGGAGAGGTGCCGGAACGCATCAGCGGAGAGCCGAGACGGACTGACGGGCCGGACCGGGGTTTGCCTGGTAGACACAAGCGCGTAGTGTCCGCGCAAAAGGACGGCGTTGCGCAAGAGAACGCACCTGACAAGAGGCCCGGGCCATGAAGCTGATCGTGCAGATTCCCTGCCTGAACGAGGCAGGCGACATCGCGGAGGTGATCCGCGCGGTTCCGCGCGACATCGAAGGCCTGGATACCGTCGAGGTGCTGGTTGTCGACGACGGCTCGACCGACGGGAGTGCCGGAATCGCCGCCGACGCGGGCGCCGACCACGTGGTCGTCAACAAGAAGACGCTGGGTCTGGCAAGGACGTTCCAGAAGGGGATAACCACGGCGCTGTCGCTGGGCGCCGACATCATCGTGAACACCGATGGCGACGGGCAGTATGCAGGGCATTCGATTGCCGATCTGGTGGCGCCCATCGTCCGCGGCGAGGCGGACATCGTGGTGGGCGACCGGCGTCCGGGAGAAAACCTGGAATTCTCGTCGTCGAAACGGACGCTGCAAAGGGTCGGCAGCACCGTGGTGAAGACGCTGGCCTCGATCGACGTGCCGGATGCGGTTTCGGGCTTTCGCGCCTATAGCCGCGAGGCGGCGATGCGCACGACGGTGTTCACGAAGTTCAGCTATACGACCGAGACGCTTATCGCGGCGGGAAACAGCGGGATGGTCGTCGCCTCGGTGCCGGTGGACACCCGGAAGGTCGAGCGGCCGTCGCGGCTGTTCGGGTCGGTGCGGTCTTTCGTGATGCGGCAGATGGTGACGATCGTGCGCAGTTTCGTGATGTACCGTCCGCTGCGGGCGTTCATGCTGCTGGGTTTCGGTATCCTGGCGGTCGGGCTTATTCCGATCCTGCGGTTTCTGTACTTCTATTTCACCGATGGCGGGCAGGGCCACGTTCAGTCGCTGGTCATCGGCGGCGCATTGCTGGTCTGCGGTTACATCACCTGCCTGGTGGCGCTTCTTGGCGACGTGGTGGCGACCAACCGCCGGCTGGAGGAAGAGATCATCGCGATCCTGAGGCACATGGAGCACGATGGGCGGCGGCGTGACTGAGTACGGCGGCAGGCCGCGGCTTTATCGGGGAATACTGGCGGGCGCGGCGCTGTATGCGGCGATGCTGTGGCTGGCGGGCTTCTGGACGACGAAGCCGCACATCGGCGAGTATCTCTACAACTACTACTTCCTGGGGCTGGTCGACGGGTCGCTGACGGTGCCGGCGCAGATCGCCGGACTGGAAGGGTTCTACGACGCCGAGGGGCGCGCGTTTCTGTATCACGGCGTTGGCCCGCTGATCACGCGCGCGCTGGCCTGGCCATTCATCGACCTGACCGCCGTGGACCTGCGGGTGCCGACGATCTGGTTCTTCGCCACGCTTGGGTCGGCGGCGTTTCATTCGACAGCCCTGTCCTTTCTGGACCGGCGCTGGCCCGAAAGCGGTGCGCGCGGACTGGACGCGCTGATCTGGCTGATGGTCTGGGTTCTGGCGCCCGGCTTCGTCCTGGCTGCCAACGGGGCGTTCTTTCACGAGCCGGTGTCGTTCGCCTTCGCGATGGCGGGCGTGGGTCTGTTCTGTACCTGGCGGCTGGTGGAAAGTGAATTCCGTGGCTGGCCCTGGCTGATCGGGCTGGCGGTTGCGGGTGCTTTGGCGCTGCACGGCAGGCCGCATGTGGCGGTCGGGCTTTACCTGGTGGCGGTGGTCGCAGCGCCGGCGATCCTCTGGCGTCTGAGGGCGCGCGCGGTCCTTCCGATCGGGTTTGCGATGGCGATCCTGCTGGTCTCGGGGCTGGCCTATCTACAGTTGAATGCGCTCAAGTTCGGGTCGGCGACCGAGATTTCGGGAACCGTCTCGGATGCCGGGGCGCGGACCGTTTACGGGTTTCTCTACTGGGGATGGGAGCCGCCGGATCATCCGCGTTTTGTCTCGCAGAAGACCCACGGCGACTTTCTGGCGGCTCGCATCCTGCCGAACCTGTACCTCTACGGGATTTCCATGGGGGGAGAGGGCTCGGTCGGGCTGTATCGCCGCCTGACCGCGGATCTGGGCCATATCCGCATCGAACCCCCGGTTCTGGGTTTTGCGCTGATATGGTTGCCGTGGTGCATTCTTTCGCTGGCGGCGGCCGTCAGACGCGGCAGCCCGCGTCCGTTCCTGTGGCTGGGACTTCTGGCGAGCCTGCCGCCCGCTTTGGTGATGCTGTCCTACACGACGGTTACCATGCGGTACCGGGCCGAGATCTGGCCGGTGCTGTTCATTCTGGGCATCGTTGGCCTGGCGGGGCTCCTGGAGCGGGCGCGCGGCGATGGCGCGATGCTGGTGCGGATGGTCAGAAGTCTCTGGATCGGAGCGGTTGCGGCGCTTTCGGTAAGCCTGCTGAACGTCTACGTCTATCACGACGTTCTGAACTGGGAGTGGGGGACAGCGATGCGGTCCTACGAGGATTGCGCGCGCATGGTCTCGGAGCATCCCGGCCTGGGGCCGGATCGCGTGGCCTCGGTCTGCGTGCTGGACGCGTCGGGCAGCTAGGTCTCAGGTCCCAGGGCCGGGCCAGAAGGCTGCACCGAGGCTTGCGACGAGCGCCAGCGTTCGGTGGAGCGCAAGCGCGAGAAAGGCCGCGGCCGGAGCAATCGACGTCATGGTGGCGAGCGCGGCGGCAATGCTTTCGCTGATGCCGAGGCCGGCAGGCACGATGGTGACCACCGAACCAAGGGTGCCGGAAACCGAGATGATCAGCGCTTCCGTCAGGCTTGCCGGTGCGGCGATGGATGCGAGCGTCAGGAAAACCGAAATCGCGCTGGCTGCGATGGTTCCAAAGCGGATCGCGACGATGCCGGCTGTCAGGGCAAGGCCTGCGCGCCTTAGAATTCTCCAGGCGAAGACAAAAGAACCGGCCAGCGCGGCAACCATGACGGCCAGAGCTTCGGATATGCCGAGGAGGAAGAGCGCGAACGAGGCGATGAGAACGATCAGGGCCAGCGAGAGGAATGCGGTCAGGGTCACGATTGAGGCCGCCTGGCCAAGATTGGCACCTGCACGCACGAGGGCTGCGCCGCGGATCAACGCACCGCCCGGAAGCGGCAGGATTTCGGCGAAGTTGGCATAGCCCACCGCCTGGATGGCTGGGGCAAAACCGATCTGGGTGCCTACGGCACGACCCGAGAGGCGGAGTGTGATCGCTGCGAGTGCGAGAATTGCCGGTTGGATCAGGCAGAGGTTGATCAATAGGGGCAGCGGGGAGACATCGCCCCATCCAATGCCAAGACGCCTTACCGAGTAGATGACGCCGACTGTAAGGAGTGTCGCGCCGATGAGCGAGGCCACAGCGCGTTGAACCGGTGTAAGCTTGGGAATCGTCAGTCCATTCACGACCGTTTCACCTTCGCTGCTTCATATGCGGCGACAGTGTCGCGGGCGACCCGGTCCCAAGAGTAGACGCGCCTTGCCGTGTCGGATGCGCGATCCGTGAAGTCGCGGCGTTCCGCATCGTTCCAGCCGATGAGTTTTCCGAGTGCGGCGACCCAGGCTTCGGTATCGCCTGCGGGCAACGTCATGCCGGTTTCGCCGTCACGCACCGCCTCGATGAGACCTCCGTCGTTTGAGGCGAGAACCACACCGCCGGCAGCAGCTGCCTCGACCGCAACAAGACCGAAGCCTTCGAATTCGCGGGTGGGCACGGGTACATTCGGGATGACGACGGCGAGAGCGCGGGCATAGGCGCGGGCCATGTCCTTTTGGTCGAGGTGACCCAGGTGGTGGACACGCGGATGGTCGAGCGCCTTCGCCTCGCGCGGGTCCCAGATCGTTCCCGCAACATCGAGATGGATGTGCCCGGGCAGGCGATCGAGCACGTTGGCGACGAACCAGCTTAGGCCTTTTCGAGGCGTCAGTCTGCCGGAGAAGAGCAGACGGCAGGTGTCGACATCCTCGAGCTGGTGGGTGAAGTCCGTGGCGAGCGGCACGACCACCGTGCGGTCATAGCCCAGGCTTCGCGCCGCGGCCTCGGTCGCCCGCGAATTTGCGATGACGAGGGGGCGTCCGAGCAGGCGCGCTCCGATTTTCAGATGCAGCCCGTAGAGCCGTCCCTTCCAGGTGCCGCGCAAAGGGTAGGCCACATCCGTGCCGTGCGCCGACAGCACGACAGTGGCGCGCCCGGCGACGAGCGCCACGGGCCAGCTTGCCATATCGCCCACGTGAATCACATCGGCCTTCCGATGGCGTGCGAGAATGGTGAACAGGGATTTCAGACCGAAGGCCAGCACCGCCGGGGCCGAAGGCGGCTGTCCGCTGACGTTTCCCGGAAGGACAAGGCAGGTGAGATCGACGTGCCGTGACAGTTCTTCGGATATGCGCAGGGCGTAGGTTTCCATGCCGCCGACGGCGGGGGGCCACTTTCGCGACAGGAAGACGACCTTCGGTTGCGTCAAGATCTTGTCCTGCGGATCACTGCTCGTTCACTTCTGTCGGGACAATGTCCCGGACGCGGCGGTAAATGCCAAGCTTCTTCTGTCCGGGCGTCAGCCGGGCGCCACGAGCTTTTGCATCGGCGGCAGGTCGGGCCGGTCGATAGCCTGCAGGACAGCGCGGGCAAGAAACTGGCCGGCCTCGGCGATATCCTCGCGGATGATCAGGATTTCCTTGCGGAAGCCTTCGAGGAATGGCCGGGATTCCTTGGCGATGATGTCCATGTCCGAGCCAACGGTTCGCCCGAGGGCTTCGCTGGCCAGGGTGGCGCTGACGGTTGCCGGGACCGAAGCGGACATGATCGCGTCTGTCTCGGGGTGCCGTTTCAGGAAAGCCAGCGTGGATTCCTCGATCTCCTTTGCCTGCGAGTCGCTTGTGGCCGTCTCGAGCACGCGAACGGCGATGCCCGCCTCGGTGCCGAACTTCCGGGCGGCCGCGACCATCAGTTGGGCGTAGTTCTGATCGAGGGGCGGGGCGATCAGCAGCATGTTCCGGCGTCCGCGCTTGCGGATCAGCTCGATCGTCTGGCGCCCGTACTCTCCGTTGTCGAAGTCGAAATAGGGGATCTCGGCGCAGTCGGAGGTGCGACCGTGGATTGCGAAGGGGAAGTTCCGTTCGCGGAGATAGTTCACCCGCGGGTCGTCCGGCTGGATCCGGTTCATGATGATCCCGTCGGCCGAACCCGTCTGGACGATGTACCGGATCGGGGCAAGCGGGTCTTCGTCGGCGAAATAGGGTGTGATGATGACGTGGTAGGGGGTCTGGCGAAGCTCCGTCGCGATCGCGGTGATCAGGCGCAGACCGTGGCTCATCACGTCGTCTTCGGTGCGGATGACGATGGCGATCACGTTGGTCTTTCCGGTCCGCAGCCTGAGGCCCGCGCGGTTCGGGCGATAACCGAGCTGGTCGGCCAGTTCGCGGACGCGCTTTTTCGTGTCCTGCCCGATGTCGGGGGCGTCGCTGAGAGCGCGGGAGACGGTGGGGACGGCGAGGCCCGAGATTCGCGCGATCGTCTTCAGTGTCGGGCGTTCGCGCTCACCGGGTTTGAGCAGGTCCCTGAGTTTCGACTCATCCGTCATCGTTCATCCAAGCCGAGCGAATCAGCTTCTTTTCCTTTGCGTTTGCGCTAACGAAACCTTGCGGCGCGGGTCCGGGCCGCAAGGCTAATTACCAAGAAAACTTGGAAATTATCTAGCTTGATTTGAAATTCTAAATCGATTTAACCTTGTTGGAAACGATTTAGTTAAACAGGGAGGACTAACAATGAAAACACTCAAGACAATGCTGGCCACGACCGCCATCTGTGCGGCGGGGGCGGCTCATGCCGTCGATCTCGAAGTCACCCACTGGTGGACTTCGGGCGGCGAGGCCGCGGCCGTGGCGGAGTTCGCCAGGGCTTTCAACGAGAAGACGGACCACAATTGGGTGGACGGCGCGATCGCCGGTTCGGGCGGCACTGCGCGTCCGATCATGGTCAGCCGGATCATCGGAGGCGACCCGATGGGTGCGTTCCAGTTCAACCACGGCCGCCAGGCCGAGGAACTGATCGAGGCGGGCCTGTTGCGTGACCTGACCGACATCGCCGAGGCCGAGGGCTGGCGCGATGTGATCTATCCGTCATCGCTGCTTGACAGCTGCACGCTGGACGGCCGGATCTATTGCGTGCCGGTAAACATTCACTCGTGGCAGTGGCTGTGGCTTTCGAACAAGGCATTCGAGGATGCCGGCGTCGCCGTGCCGACGAACTGGGACGAATTCGTGGCGGCTTCGGATGCGTTGCGTGCGGCCGGAAAGGTTCCGCTGGCACTCGGCGGCCAGTCCTGGCAGGCCTCGGGCGCGTTCAACGTGCTGATGGTGGCTCTGGCGGGGCCTGACGTGCTGGTCGACATTTACGGCAACAAGAACGCCGAACTGGCGGCGGGCGAGGAAATGGCCCGGGTCTTCAAGGCGGCGGCCGATGCGCGGGCGATGTCCCAGGGGTCTTCCGTTCAGGACTGGAACCAGGCGACCAACCTCGTCATCACCGATCAGGCCGGCGGCCAGATCATGGGTGACTGGGCGCAGGGCGAATTCCAGGTCGCGGGCGAAGTTGCCGGCGAAGATTATACCTGCCTTCCGGGGCTTGGTGTGAATGCGCTGATCGATACCGCCGGTGATGCCTTCTACTTCCCGGTCGTCGACGATCCGGAAGTTCAGCAGGCGCAGGCCGAACTGGCCTCGCTGATGGTCTCGCCGGAAGTGCAGGTGGCCTTCAACCTGAAGAAGGGCTCGCTTCCGATCCGTGGCGACGTCGACCTTGCCGCGGCCAACGACTGCATGAAGAAGGGTCTCGACATCCTGGCGGCGGGCAACACCCTGCCGGCCGTGACGCAGCTGAATACCGAAGACACCAACAACCAGCTGAACGACCTCTTCGTCGAGTTCTTCAACGACACCTCGATCACGCCGGAAGACGCCCAGGCGCGCTTCGTCGATATCGTGGCAAGTTCCGACTAAGAGAACCGCACAAGGCATGGCCGGGGCCGCCGGAGCGGCGGCCCCGCCTGACCGAAGGCGCGGCAAGGGAGGGGATTGAGTGGCATCGGCAGCTGGAAAGCCTTTCGGGCTCTTTCGGAATTTGACCGCCAAGATCGCGGCGATTCCGATGATCGTGACGGCGCTGTTCGTCTTCGTCGGCGGAACGACCTGGACGATCGTTTATTCATTCACCGATTCGAAGCTTTTGCCGCGGGCGAATTTCGTCGGCCTGGATCAGTACGAGCGGCTGTGGAACACGAACCGCTGGCTGGTTTCGATCGAGAACCTGGTGGTGTACGGCCTGTGTTCGCTGGTCTTCAGTTTCGTCATCGGCTTTCTTCTGGCGGCGCTGATGGATCAGAAGATCAGGTTCGAGAACACGTTCCGAACCATCATCCTGTATCCCTTCGCGCTGTCTTTCATCGTCACCGGCCTTGTCTGGCAATGGCTTCTGAACCCGGATTTCGGCGTACAGTCGGTCATCCGCGCGATTGGCTGGGAAAGTTTCGATTTCAATCCGCTCTACAATGCCGACATCGTCATCTACGGCGTGCTGATCGCGGGGCTTTGGCAGGGCACCGGGCTGATCATGGTGCTGATGCTTGCCGGTCTTCGCGGCATCGACCAGGAAATCTGGAAGGCATCGCGGGTGGACGGAATCCCGGCGTGGAAGACGTACCTGTTCATCGTCATCCCGATGATGCGCCCGGTCTTCATCACGACGCTGGTGATCATCGCGAGCGGCATCGTCCGGCTTTATGACCTGATCGTCGCACAGACCAGCGGCGGTCCCGGGATCGCCTCGGAAGTGCCGGCGAAATACGTCTACGACTACATGTTCCAGGGGCAGAACCTGGGCCAGGGTTTCGCGGCCTCGACCATGATGCTTCTGGCCGTGGCAATCGTCGTCGTTCCCTGGGCATACCTCGAATTCGGGAGCCGTAAACGTGGCTGATCCTGCAACGATATCCGTCACCGTCGCATCCGCGGACGCGGTTGCCCAGAGCCTTGACGGCCCGCAGGGGCCGCGCCCCCGCCGGGTCTTTTCGCGCAGCAACATCTTCATCTACGGTACGCTGATCGTGGTGGCGCTGTACTATCTTCTGCCGCTTTACGTGATGATCGTGACCTCGCTGAAAGGCATGCCCGAGATCAGGATGGGCAACATCTTCGCGCCGCCGGTCGAAATCACCTTCGAGCCCTGGGTCAAGGCCTGGGCCGAAGCCTGCACCGGCCTGAATTGCGACGGGTTGAGCCGCGGGTTCTGGAACTCGGTCAGGATCACGGTGCCCTCGGTCATCGTGTCGATCGCGATTGCCAGCGTGAACGGCTATGCGCTGGCCAACTGGCGGTTCAAGGGCGCGGACATCTTCTTCACCATCCTGATCTTCGGTGCGTTCATTCCCTACCAGGTGATGCTGTATCCCATCGTGATCATGCTGCGCGAGATCGGGCTGTATGGCACGCTTTGGGGGCTGGTGATCGTGCATTCGATCTTCGGCATGCCGATCCTGACGCTGCTGTTCCGGAACTATTTCACGTCACTGCCGGAAGAGCTGTTCAAGGCCGCCCGGGTCGACGGCGCACGGTTCTGGGGCATCTATTTCCGGATCATGCTGCCGATGAGCCTGCCGATCTTCGTGGTCGCGATGATCCTTCAGGTCACGGGCATCTGGAACGACTTCCTGTTCGGCGTGGTCTACACAAAGCCCGACCTCTACCCGATGACGGTTCAGCTGAACAACATCGTGAACTCGGTTCAGGGGGTCAAGGAATACAACGTCAACATGGCCGCGACGATCCTGACCGGTCTTGTTCCCCTTATCATCTACTTCGTGTCGGGCCGCCTGTTCGTGCGCGGCATCGCAGCCGGCGCCGTGAAAGGATAACCCTCATGGAGACTGCGAAAGGCAAATCCGTCGAGATCAAGAACCTCGACCTGGAATTCGGGGCCGTCAAGGTTCTGAAGAACCTGAATCTGGACATCCACGAGGGCGAGTTCCTGGTTCTGCTGGGGTCGTCGGGGTGCGGGAAGTCGACACTTCTGAACTGCATCGCGGGGCTTCTGGACGTCACCGGCGGGCAGATCTGGATCAAGGGCAAGAACGTGACCTGGGCCGAGCCGTCCGAGCGGGGCATCGGGATGGTGTTCCAGTCCTATGCGCTGTACCCGCAGATGACCGTCGAGGGGAACATGTCGTTCGGCCTGAAGAACGCCAAGGTGCCGAAGGCCGAGATCAAGGAGCGCGTGGCGCGGGCTGCCGGTATCCTGCAGATCGAACCGCTGCTGAGCCGCAAGCCCTCGGCCCTGTCGGGCGGGCAGCGTCAGCGGGTGGCCATCGGCCGGGCGCTGGTGCGGGACGTGGACGTCTTCCTGTTCGACGAGCCGCTGTCCAACCTAGACGCCAAGTTGCGCGCCGATTTGCGGGTGGAACTGAAGCAGCTTCATGACCGTCTTCAGAACACGATGATCTACGTGACGCACGACCAGGTCGAGGCGATGACGCTGGCCGACCGGATCGCGATTATGAAGGACGGGCTGATCCAGCAGCTGGCATCCCCGGCGGAGATTTACAGCCGGCCCGCAAACCTTTACGTCGCCGACTTCATCGGATCGCCGGCGATGAACCTGATGAAGGGCCGGATCGAAGGCGGGACATTCCGGACCGCCGATCTGAATATCCCGCTGGATGGCTACGAATTCACCCGCAAGGTGGAGGGCGACGCCTGGTTCGGCATCCGCCCCGAGCACGTCGCCGTGGGCGACGATGCCGCGGCCAGCGGTGCCGCATTCGACGTGACCGCCGAGGTGGTCGATCCCCTGGGATCGGACACCCTGGTCATGACCCGACTTGGAGGCGACAGGTTCTGGTTGCGCATGAGCGGCCAGGCGCAGGTGCGTGCGGGCAGCACGCTGCGGATCGGGATTTCCTCGGGTCCGGCCTCGCTGTTCGACGCAAAGGACGAGCGGCGCATCTGAACATGTGCCGCGATTGACGACACCCAAACTCGGCGCGGCCCAATGGCCGGCCGGATCAAAGGACGAGACAGGTGACAACGCTATCTTACCAGCTTTACAGCTCCCGCAACTTTCCGCCCCTGACGAACACCCTGAAGATGGTGGCCGGACTTGGTTACAAACAGGTCGAGGGCTATGGCGCGCTTTATGCATCGCTTGACGACATCGACGGGCTGAGGGCCGCGCTTGCCGAAAACGGTCTGACGATGCCCAGCGGCCACGTCGGTCTGGACATGGTCGAGGTCGATCCCGAGCGTGTCATCCGGATCGCGCGATCGCTGGGAATGAGCCATGTCTTCGTGCCGCATCTGGCGGCCGATCAGCGTCCCACGAGCGATGATGGCTGGCGCGAGTTCGGGGCGCGGCTGTCGGAAGCGGGCAAGCCGCTGAAGGATGCCGGTCTGGCCTTTGGCTGGCACAACCACGATTTCGAGTTCTCGAAGGTGGGAGGTGCGCATCCGCTGGACCTGATCCTTGAAGGCGGGCCGGAACTGGACCTGGAACTGGACATCGCCTGGGTGGTGCGCGGCGGGCAGGACCCGGTGGCCTGGATCGAGAAGACGGCCGATCGCCTGGTGGCGGCGCATGTCAAGGACGTGGCACCCGAGGGCGAGAATACCGCCGAGGATGGCTGGGCCGACGTGGGTCACGGCACGATGGACTGGGCGGGCCTGATGACGGCGCTGAAGCGCACCGATTGCCAGCTTTTCGTGCTGGAGCACGACAACCCCAGCGACGATGCGCGCTTCGCCAGCCGCTCGATCGACTACCTGAACTCGCTCTGAGGAGATCCAGACATGGCAATGCGTGGTGTCGGCATCATCGGATGCGGCAATATTTCGACGGCTTACCTGCGGCTGGCGCCGATGTTCGGGGACATCGAGGTCAAGGCGGTGGCGGATATCAACATGGATGCGGCGCGGGCGAAGGCCGAGGAATTCGGCGTGCGCGCCGAGACGGTTGAGGGCCTACTGGCGTCGGACGATGTGGAGATCGTCGTCAACCTGACGATTCCGGCGGCGCATTTCGAGGTGTCCGCCCGCGTGCTTGAGGCGGGCAAGCATGTCTATTCGGAGAAGCCCTTTGTCCTTTCGCTGGAGGAAGGAGCGGAATTGAAGCGTCTGGCGGAGCCCAAGGGTCTGCGGATCGGCTCGGCGCCGGACACGTTCCTTGGGGGCGCGCACCAGCAGGCGCGCGCGCTGGTCGATGACGGCACGGTGGGCCGCGTGACCAGCGGCACTGCCTTCGTGATGAGCCACGGCATGGAGCACTGGCATCCGAATCCGGATTTCTTCTTCCTGCCGGGCGCGGGACCGGTCCTGGATATCGGGCCGTACTATGTGACGAACCTGGTCCAGCTTCTGGGCCCCGTTTCGCGGGTGGCGGCGGTGACGGTGACGCCGAGCGAGATGCGCACCATCCTGTCGGAACCCCGCAAGGGCGAGACCATCCCGGTGAAGACGCCGACGACCATCCACGGGCTGCTGCATTTCGCCAACGGCGCGGTGATCACCATGTGCACCAGCTGGGATGTCTGGGGCCACGGGCACAAGCCGATGGAACTTTATGGCACCGAGGCTTCGCTGGACGTGCCCGACCCGAACTTTTTCGGCGGCGACCTGATCCTGACGAAAGCCAACTCTCCGGCCGAGACCGTGACGCCGTGGGATCATCCCTTCGGCGTGGCGAACCAGGATTCGCGGGCGAACTATCGTACCGCAGGCCTTGCCGACATGGCGCAGGCGATCGGCGAGGGACGGCCGCACCGCTGCTCGATGGAGCTGGCGCTGCATGCGGTCGAGATCATGACCGGCGTTCTGAAATCGGGCGAGACGGGCGCTTTCGTCGAAATGACGACAACCTGCGAGCGCCCGGCAGCGCTGGATCCGGCGGCTGCGCGGAGACTGCTGGCCAAGGCATGATCCGCAATCCCATTCTTCCGGGCTTTCACCCCGACCCGTCCATCTGCCGGGTCGGGAACACGTTCTATATCGCGACATCGACCTTCGAATGGTACCCCGGCGTGCGGATATATGCGTCGGAAGACCTGGCGAACTGGCGCTTCGTCTCGGCGCCACTGAACCGGGCCAAGTTGCTGGACATGCGTGGAAATCCGGACTCGGGCGGGATTTGGGCGCCGTGCCTCAGCCATGACGGCGAGGGGTTCTGGCTGGTCTATACGGATGTGAAGCGGCTGGACGGGGGATACAAGGATTCGCACAACTACATCACCGCCTGCGAGACGATCGACGGCGCGTGGTGCGATCCGTGGTACGTGAATTCCAGCGGGTTCGATCCGTCGCTGTTCCACGACGAGGACGGGCGCAAATGGTTCGTGAACATGCGCTGGAACCATCGGGGCAAGGGGACGGGCGGCAACCCGAAACACGCCAGTTTCGATGGTATCCTGTTGCAGGAATGGTCACCCGAGCGGGGACTGATCGGGGAGGCCGTGAATATCTTCGACGGCTCGGAGCGGGGGCTGACCGAAGCGCCGCACCTGTTTCGCCGGAACGGATACTATTATCTGACGACCGCCGAGGGCGGGACGGGCTATGACCATGCGGTGACGTTGGCCAGATCGCGCGAGATTTCGGGGCCTTACGAGTTGCATCCGCAGACCTTCGTGATGAGTGCCGCGGGCGCGTCGCAGCACCCGGTCCAGCGGACGGGGCACGGTCAGTATGTCGAGGGGCCGGATGGATCGCACTGGCACACCTACCTGATGGGCCGTCCGATCAAGGGGCCGGATGGCACCGGGCGGTTCTGTCCGTTGGGACGCGAGACCGGCATCGCGCGGGTGGCCTGGCGGGACGACTGGCTTTGGCTGGAGGACGGCGGGTTGCTGGCGCCGCTGGATGTGCGGTCTGAGGCCTCGGTGCCTGTCGCGGAGGTGGTTCAGTATCGCTTCGACGGTGATTTGCACCATGACTTTCAGTGGCTTCGGACGCCCGAGAGCGACCGGATCTTCCGGCTGGAAGACGGGGCGCTGGTGCTGATCGGCCGCGAGAGCCTGGGAAGCTGGTTCGAACAGGCCTTGGTTGCCCGTCGGCAGCAGCATTTCCGGTATCGGGCCGAGACGGTGGTGGAGGTGGCGCCCGGGTCTTATCAACAGGCGGCGGGGCTGACGACATACTATAATCGCCATAAATATCATGCGCTTCTGGTCTCTCATGAACCTGGAATTGGGCGCGCGCTGACGATCCAGTCCTGCCCGGGGAACTGGCCGGATTGCGCGTTGGAGCATCCTTTGGAGGTACCTGTGCCCGTTGGCGACGGGCCGGTGCGGCTGGCGGTGGAGGTGGACCGCGCGGCGCAGCGGTTCTACTGGGCCGAGGGCGACGGCGACTGGCAGGCTGTGGGGCCGGAATTGAATGCCGCCGTGATCTCGGACGAGGGCGGACGGGGCGAGCATGCGTCCTTCACGGGTGCATTCGTCGGAATGGTGGCGTATGACACATCCGGCATGGCGTGCGAGGCGCGGTTTTCCGGGTTTAGCTACATCCCGCAAGGTGTTGAATGAAAAGTGAACTTTGCATCCACGACATGGGGTCCGGCACGGTAGAGACGGTGCTTGGCACCGAGCGACTGATCGAAGCGCCGAACTGGACGCCGGATGGGGCAGCGTTGATCGTGAATGGGGACGGGTTGCTGTTCCGGGTGCCGCTGGAGGCACCGAATCTCATCCAGATCGATACCGGATTTGCGCGGGCGTTGAACAACGACCACGGGATTTCTCCGGACGGGCAGACGCTGGTGATTTCCGACAAGACCGAATTCGGCGAAAGCCGGGTGTATACGTTACCGGTCGCGGGCGGGACACCGTCGCTGGTCACGAAGAAGGGGCCGTCCTATTGGCACGGATGGTCGCCGGACGGGACGACGCTGACCTACGTGGGCAGGCGGGACGGAATCTTCCAGGTCTGCATCTGCCCGGTCGAAGGCGGAGGCGAGACCATCCTGACCGAGGGGTTCGATCACTGTGACGGACCGGATTATTCCCGTGATGGCAAATGGTTGTGGTTCAATGGTGAAGTAGATGGCAGCGTCGATATCTGGCGAATGCCGGTTGGTGGAGGTGCGCCCGAGAAAATGACGGACGACGATCTGGTGAACTGGTTCCCGCATCCGTCTCCGAAGGGGGGCGAAGTGCTTTATCTGGCCTATCCCCGCGGGACGACGCAGCATCCCAGGGACAAGGATGTGGCACTTCGGTTGCTGAACGAGGCGGATGGCTCGGTGAGGACGCTGGTGGAACTGTTCGGCGGTCAGGGCACGATCAACGTGCCCTGCTGGGCGCCGGACGGGGAGCGGTTCGCCTTCGTGCGATATGCCAGACCGGGCGGTTAACGCGGTCTGAAGGTTGCGCGCGGGGTGCCGGGGCAAAGCGCGCTGTTCTTCGATTCAGGCTCAGGAAACAAAGGGAAATCGGCATTACGTCGGTATTCTGTCGGTGCGGCGTTGGTTTTCCAAGGCCCCGATGGTGCGGACCTGCGATCCCAGGAACAGCGCGGCACCGAGAACGAGTCCCCTGTCGCGCATGCGCTTTGCGGCGGTCTCTCCGGCGGTGAGGGCGCGGGCGATTTCGTCGGGCGTGAGCCGGCCGAGACCGATCGTTACATGCCTGTCTTTCAGATCGCTGTCGGGGGACAGCGCGTTGGCAGGCGCGCGTGCGATCGCCGGATGACCGGGAAGATCGACGGCGTTGGCGATGAGCGTGGCGGCGGCGTCGGCGGCGGCGGCGGTGGCGGCAAGAACGGTTACGCTGTCGGCAATGCCGAGCGAGTGGCTGCGCCCGTGCCTGCCGGACGTGGCGATGCCGCCGATGCCGTCCCCGGCGCGAATTTCGATACGGCCAAGATCCCGGGCGGCAGCGCTGGCCATCGCGAAGGTGAAAGCCTTTCCCGGTGCGAGGTGAAGCGCGATGTCGCCGCCATTGTTGACCGCGGCGCGCGAGAGGGACGCGGCGGCGGTCATGGCGGCGAGGATTTCGTCGGCGACGGCGCCGGCGACGGCGGCCATCGGTGTTATGAATACGCCCGAGTGGGGACGGACGGCATCGGCCATGCGGCGGGCGGTCGGGCCGTCGAAGGGGGCTTGGTCGAGGGGTTGGCGAAGGCGGGGGAGTTCGGCGACGAGTTCGGTCAGGATTGTCCGAAACCGCGTGGTCGCGGTGGCGAAGGCCGCGTTTCGGTCGCCTTCGGCGGTGATGATCAGGTCGATCGGGCCGTGGCAGAGGTGCAGTCGATTGCCGGAAAGTCGTTTTGCCTGAGGCTGTTGCATCAGGTTTTGCGACTCCATGCGAAATGCGATGGCGCGCGGGGGTCGCCCTTGCCGGGCACACGACGCGCCTTGTCGGTGACGACCTTGTCGGCATCGACGATGTCTTCCATATGGCCGCCAAGCGCCTCGAAATCCTCGCGTCGCATGGTGAACTCGATGGGCGCGACGAGGGCGGGCGTGGGGACGTAGCCGAAGGCGTTCTGCGGGGTCTCCATCACGTCGGCCATGATGGTGATGCCGCCGCCGGGCCAGACATAGGCCTCGGCCCCGCCGACGGTGACATGGGTCAGCGCGGCGCGGACCGATTTGGTGAGGCCCACGGGGTTTTCGGTGACGCCGGCGCGCAAGCTGCCGCCGGCGCCGCCCATGAAGAGGACCGAGGCGATGGAGGGCTCGCAATTTTCGGCCACGCGCTCGGCCGAGGCCTTGAGTTCGGGCGGGATCCGGGCCGGTTGCGGGGCGAGATCCTTGTCGAGTTCGTAGTAGGCGTATTGCTCGCCGGTCGTGGAGACCATGAAGAGCTTGAGGCCGGGCCAGGCGACCTTCGGATCGAAGGGCTTGAGGATGGTCAGCGGGTCTTCGATATCGGTGCCGCCCCAGCCGTCGCCCGGCTGGGCGACCTGGAAATAGCGTCCGGGAGTGGAGCGGCGGCCGTGGATGCGGATGCCGGTGGGCGGGATGTCGAGAAGCTTGCCGGCCTGGTGTTCGGAGAGGATACCGGAGATGTGGTCGTCAACGACCACCACCTCGTCGGCATGGCCGAACCATTGGCGCGCGAACATGCCGATGGCGGCCGAACCGCAGCCGACGCGCATCAGGCGCTCTTCCTCGCCGTTGATGATGGGAGCCTTGCCCGCCTGGATGGTGACGCTTGTGTTGTGCTCGCCGATCTGCATCTCGACGGCTTCGCGGTTGCAGAGTTTCAGAAGAGCGTCACAGGTGACGCGGCCCTCGGACTTGGTGCCGCCGGTCAGGTGCTCGACCCCACCAAGCGACAGCATTTTCGAGCCGTATTCGGAGGTCATGACATGGCCAATGGGCTCGCCCATGACGCGGATCACGTCGCGCTCCTCGCCGATATGGCGGTCGGTGTCGATTTTCACTTTCACGCCGCAGTAGGAGAAGATGCCTTCGGTCACGACGGTGATCATGTCGACGCCGTCGATTTCCTGGCTGACGATGAACGGCGCGGGCTTGTAGTCGGGGTAGGTGGTGCCGGCACCGACGGCGGTGATGAAAGGCTGGCCGGCATGGACGATATCGCCGTCCCAGTCGGTGGCGTCGTCGCCCAGGAAGGGGACCAGCTTCTGGTCGGTGGTTTCCAGCACCGTGAGCGGGTCGAGGCGCACGAGTTGCCCGCCGTGGTTGGCGTAGCGGTCGCAGGCGCCCGCGCGGCCGTCGGCGATATAGCAGAGCACCGGGCAGGCGTCGCAGCGGATCTTGTCTTCGGGCCGGGTGCGTTTTTCAGCCATTCTTCAATGCCTTGAGGGCGGCGAGGACGCGCGAGGGTGTTGCGGGTGTCTGCGTGATGCGCGCGCCGGTGGCGTGAGCGATGGCGTTCAGGATGGCGGGTGCCGTCGGGATCAGGACGTGCTCGCCCAGGCCCTTTGCGCCGTAGGGGCCGTGTTCGTCGGGTTCCTCGATGATGATCGTCTCGATGGGGGGAATGTCGCCGATCGTGGGGATCAGGTAGTCGGGCAGGTTCTCGGTGCGGCCGGGAAGGTATTCCTCCATCAGCGCCATGCCCAGGCCCTGGGCGATCCCGCCCTGGACCTGGCCTTCGATCATCAGGGGGTTGATGGCCCGGCCCACGTCATGGGCGGCGGTGTAGTCCACGACCTTGACTGTCCCGAGAGCGGTGTCGACCTCGACGACGGCGATATGGGCGGCATAGCCGTACTGGGCGTAGGGCGCGCCCTGGCCGTTGGCATCGAGCGGCGCGGTCGGGGGATCGTAGGTGTCGACGGCCTCGAAGACGTAGCCGTCTTCGCCCGGAATCTGGGCCAGCGCGATGCGGTGATGGCTGGCCTTGTCGGCGATGGTGATCTGGCCGTCGCCGAAGGTGATCGTCGCGTCCTCGTCGGCGTTGACGCGGGCAAGGATCTGACGGCGGAGGCTTTCGCCCGCGAGGCGCGCGGCGTTGCCGGTGACGAAAGTCTGGCGCGAGGCGGAGGTTTTCCCTGCGTCGGGTGTGACGTCGGTGTCGGCGCCGATCAGTGTGATCGCGTAGGTGGAGACGCCGAGGGCCTCGGCGAAGATCTGGGCGATGACGGTATTGGCGCCCTGGCCGATATCGACGGCACCCTGGTGCAGGACAAGCGTGCCGTCCGCCCGGACCCCTGCGCGGATGGTCGACGGGTTCGAGATCGAGGTGTTGCCGCAGCCGTACCAGCCGGCGGCGACGCCGACACCGCGGCGGACCAGGCCGCCCTGTGCGTTGACGAGATCGGCCCTGGCGCGTTCGCGGCTCCACGCCGGGCGGAGGGATTCCAAGCAGGCCTTGATGCCGACGCCCTGGGCGAAGGTCTGACCACAGACGGTCTTTACACCGTTTTCGAGCGCGTTCGCGATGCGGAACTCCAGCGGGTCGAGGCCGAGCTTGAGGGCCAGTTCGTCGAAGAGGCATTCCTGCGCGATGGCGGCCTGCGGCACGCCGAAGCCGCGGAAGGCGCCCGAGACCGGGCCGTTGGTGAAGACGCCGGTCGCCTCGGCGCGGTAGTCGGCAAAGCGGTAGGGGCCGGAGGCGTGGACGGGAACGCGGGTGGCGACGGTGGGACCCCAGCTGGAATAGGCGCCGGTGTTGAAATGACCCTGGAAGGCCATGCCCGAGAGCTTGCCGTCTTTCGTGGCCCCGATACGGACACGCATGTCGGCGGGGTGGCGCTTGGTGGTGGATTGCATCGACTCGCGCCGGGAATAGGTGATGCGTACCGGCCGGCCGGTCTTCAGTGCGGCGATGGCCAGGATCGGCTGGACCGACACGTCGAGTTTGGAGCCGAAGCCGCCGCCGGCGGCGGTGGGCACGATGCGGACGCGCTCTTTCGGCCAGCCCAGAACATCGGCGACGGTTTCCCGGTCCATGACCGGGGCCTGCGTGCAGGCATGGATCTCGATCCGGTCGCCGTCGGGACGGGCGTAGCCGGCTTCGGGCTCGATATAGGCATGTTCGACGTAGGCCGTGCGGTAGTGGCCTTCCACGGTGATATCGGCGGCGGCGAGGGCGGCCTGGGCGTCGCCGCAGGCCACGAAGCCCTTGCACATCACGTTGCCGGAGCGGTCGGCGTGAAGCTGCGCCGCAGTGCCCGCGAGAGCCGCGTTCATTTCGGTTGTGGCGTCAAGCGGTGTCCAGGCGACGGGGAACTCCGCAAGAGCGGCGTCGGTGAGCGCATCGCGCGGGCCGACGAGGGCGGCGACGGCTTCGCCCCGGAAGCGGGATTCGTCCTGGGCGAAGACGGGCTGGTCGATGAAGCCGGGAATCGTGCCGAAGGCATTTCGGCCTGGCACGTCGGCCGCGGTGAGGACCGCTGCGATGGCCGGGTGGGCGGTGCGGAAGGTCTCGAGGTTTCCGATGGTGAAGGCGGCGCGGGCGTGAGGCGACCGGATCACCCGGATATCCCACGTGGCGGGGTCCGCGAAGTCGTCGCCGAAGACTTCGGCGCCCGTCACCTTGGGCCAGCCGTCGAGGCGGCGGAGCGGCGCGCCGAGACCGGTTTCCGTCAGGGTTTCGACGGCGTTGTGTTGCGCTGCCGAGGCGACTGCCTGGATGATCTTGCGATAGCCGGTGCATCGGCAAAGGACGCCGCCAAGCGCGTCCTCGATGGCGGCTTCGCCCGGGGCCGGGGTCGCTCTGAGAAGGGCCGTAGCCGAGACGATCATGCCGGGAATGCAGATGCCGCACTGGGCCGCGCCGTGGTCGTGGAAAGCCGCGGCAAGGCGACGGCCCGCGGGATCGTCGGCGGTGAGACCAGCGGCGGTTTCGACATAGCGCCCGGCTGCCTGGGCGACCGGGGTGAGGCAGGAACAGACCGGCGCGCCATCGACAAGGACGGTGCAGGCCCCGCAATCGCCGGCGTCGCAGCCGACCTTGACGTCGCGCGCGCCGGCCACCTGGCGCAGGGCCTCGGAAAGTCGCATGCCGGCCGGCGCGTCGAAGGCGATCTCCGCCCCGTTCAGCCGAAATCGAAGTTCCGTGCTGTCGGCCCGTTTATCCATCGGTGCCTCCGGCCTTGCCGATTGCGCGGCGGCAGAGTTCTGCCGCGGCCTGCAGCCGGTAACCGGCAGTGCCGCGCGGGTCGTCGATGGGTGCGAGCGGGGCCAGGTGATCGTTCGAGATCTCCGGTGCGGCCGGGTCTTGTCCCACGAGATCGGCTTCGAGCGCGGTCAGGCGGCGCGCCACGGGCGAGCAGGCGCCGGCGGCGATCCGCGCCTCGGCAATGCGGCCGTCCTTGTCGCATCGGACAAGGGCTGCGACCATTGCGATGGAGATCACGAGATAGCGGCGCGCACCGAGTTTCACGAAGGCGCTTTTGCTGTCCGGAGACGGGGCAGGGATATGCACGGCGGTCAGAAGCTCGTCCGGTTTGCGCGCGGTGCGGCGGACGTCGTTCAGGAACTCGGAGAGCGCGAGGCGGCGCTGGCCCCGCGCCGAGGTCAGCTCGACCACGGCGTCGAGCGTCAGGAGTGGCGGCACACCGTCGGCGGCGGGCGAGGCGTTGCAAAGATTGCCCGCGATGGTGCCGGCGTTCTGTATCTGAAGCCCACCGACCTGCGCGGCAGCGGCTTTCAGCCCGTCGAAGGCGGGCGGCAGGGCGGTTTTCTGAATGCCGGACCATGTGGTCAGCCCGCCGATCCGGAAGCCCCGGTCGGTTTCGGTGATGCCCCTAAGCTCGGCAAGTGCCGAGATGTCGACCACCGGGTCGGGAAGGTCGCGTCCGCCGAGGGCCGGGTACACATCGGTGCCGCCGGCGAGCACGGTCGCCGCCCCCGCGCTCAGGTGCTGCAGGGCTTCGTCGAGTGACCGGGGTGTGAAATAGACCATCTTGCGCCAGCTTGCCCTTTCGCGGCCAAGTTAGCGGCAGCATCGCCCCGAGTGTCAATGTCCATCCCGGGCGTACCGGGCGTTGGACCGCGTCAGAAGAAGCTGACCTCACCCGGTGGCGGCAGGGGACCCTGCGCTCGTTCCTGCCCGAACAGCCGGTCGCGGAGCGAGACGAGACGGAGCGTATCCGACAGATGGTCGATGCAGCTGTCGTCCGAAACGACGGCTTTCGCAAGCTCCGGCAACAGGCGTGCCAGATCGGCGTGAACCTGGGTGACGTGATCCATCTGCTGATAGGTCTGAAGCCGTGACAGCGCCTCGGGGTCCCTGGGCAGGGTTCGCGAGATGGCATCCTGAAGGGCCAGCGATTCGCGGTGGCAATCGCGCATCAGATCGCCGAGGGCCAGTAGCACATCGGCAAGGTTTGACCCCGTGGTGGCAGCAGCCGGGGTGGCACACGCGCAGGGCCTGGTCATAGGCGTCCCACGATGGATTCGATCGCCGACTTGAGGTCGGCGGGCTGGAACGGCTTGGTGATGTAGTTGTTCATCCCCAGTTGTTTGCCCTTGTCGATGACGGCCGGGTCCGCACGGCCGGTGATAAGCAGGAAGCCGATCTTCTGGGTCTGGGGCGTGCTGCGCAGATAGTGCAGAAGGTGAAGGCCATCCATTTCGGGCATGTTGTAGTCGGATATCACCAGATGAACGGGCGCGCGGGCAAGCGCCGCGACCGCCGATTTGCCGTCAGAGGCCGTCGCAACGTTCCGAATGCCCAGGGAGTCGAGCGCCTGGGTGATCAGGCTGCGGCTGGTCGCCATGTCATCCACGACCATTATCCTCAGTTTTTCACGTAGCGACATGTGTTCCTGATCCTTGCCTGTTCGATGCGGGTGGCGGTTCAGCCCTGGCCCTTGCGGTAAATGGTGATGCCCGCGGTCGAAAAGCCCGACCCCTCGAGCGGGTGGATGCGTTCGGAATGGCCGAGAAAGAGCAGCCCCTCCGGCGTCAGCGCCGCGTGGAAGCGGGGCCAGAGCCGCTGTTGGTGCGCCGCGTCGAAGTAGATCACGACGTTCCGGCAGAAGATTGCGTCGAACTGCCCGCGCATCGGCCATGCGCCGTGCAGGTTCAATTCCCGGAACCGGACAAGACGCTGCACATCGGCCTTGACCGTGTAGCCGGAACCGCTGTCGTCGGCGTTGAAGAACCGGCGGCGGTCGTCTTGCGGTATCGCGGAGGCTTCGGCGCCGGTATAGCGCCCGGCGGTGGCGCGTTTCAGGATGGCCGGGTCGATGTCGGTGGCCAGGATCAGGAGATCCCGTTCCGCGGCGTCGGGCACCGCGCGCAGGCACTCGATTGCAAGGGAATAGGCCTCTTGCCCGCTGGAACAACCTGCGGACCAGAGCCTGACAGGTCCACGCCGGGCCTTGAGGCGGTCTGCCAGCGCGGGCAGCAGCGCGCGCGCGAAGTGATCGAAGTGGTGGCGTTCGCGAAAGAAACTGGACACGTTCGTCGTGAGAACCGAAATCAGTTCACGCCTCTCGCTGCTGTTCTGGGGGTTCGAGACGGTGTCGATATAGGCGGCGAAATCGGTCATGCCGATGACGCGCATCCGCTTCGAGATCCGGGACTGGACCAGCGCCTTCTTCGAATCGGGAATGGCAAGACCCGCCGCCTCCAGCGCGATCAGCGAGATCCTGCGAAACCCGTCGTCGCTGAGTTCGGGGCCGCCTTGTCGGGCGGCGTCGGGGGCGAGCGTGGCGGGAATCAAAGGGTGATCTCGCTGCTGGAGGGCATGACCTGCTCGAGATCAAGGATGCGGACCATGCGGTCGTCGAGAATCGTCAGCGCCTTGACGAAGCGCGAGCCGGGGCTGGTGGCGACATCCGGGGGCGGATGCAGCGCATCCTGGGCAAGCGTCAGGATGTCCGAGACCGCATCGACGCGCAGGCCCATTGTCCGCGAACCGACATCCACGACGATGATGACGTTGCGTTCCTGGGGCTCGGTGGCGGGCAGGCCCAGACGCACAGCGAGGTCGATGACCGGCAGGACGGCGCCGCGCAGGTTGATGACGCCCCGCACGTAGGGTGGGGAATGCGGCAGCGAGGTGGTGCGGGTCCAGCCGCGAATCTCGCGCACCGACATGATCTCGACGGAGTATTCGCTGTCGCCCAGCCCGAAGCTGAGATATTCGGTTTCGCCCTGGGCGGCACCGGAGGATTGGGACGCGTCCTGGCGAAGCGGTTCTGTCATGTCATGACGCCTTTCTCTTGATCTCTGCGCTTTCGTCGGGAAGGCTGGCGTTCTGGACCAGATCGGACGGGTCGAGGATCAGCGCGATCTGGCCGTCACCGAGGATCGTCGCCGCGGCGATGCCGGGCACGTGGCCGTAGCTTTCCTGAAGGCCCTTGATCACGACCTGGCGCTGATCGTCGATCGTGTCGACGAGAAGCGCGATCAGGCGGCCCTCCTCGGGCGAAATGAGAAGCGCAATGCCGCTTTCGTCCGGAGGGCGCGGCGGGCAGTAGCCAAGTTCGGCGCCGAGATCGAGCACGGGCACGAAACGGTCGCGCACCCGCACGACGCTTTGGCCGGGCGAGACCGGGCTGAGCATTCCCGGCGTGAGCGAGAGCGTCTCGACGATGGCGCCGAGGGGGACGACGAGCGTTTCGCCGGAGACCGAGACGACCATGCCGTCCAGAACCGCCAGCGTCAGGGGCAGCGAGATCGAGAACGTGGTGCCTGCGCCCGGCGTCGAATCGATGGACACCCGGCCGCCAAGCGCGCCGATCTGCGTCTTGACAACGTCCATTCCCACGCCGCGTCCGGACAGGTTGGAGACCTTGTCGGCGGTCGAGAAGCCGGGCAGGAACAGAAGCTGGTCGATCTCGGCATCGCTGAGCGCGGCGTCTTCCGGGATCAGACCCTTGGCGATGGCGATGCTGCGCACCTTTTCGCGGTTGATCCCGGCGCCGTTGTCCGCGACCTCGATCAGGACGCGGCCCGAACGGTGGTGCGCGCTGAGCCGGATCTCGCCCTGTTCGGGCTTGCCGGCGGCCCGCCGGACCTCCGGTTTTTCGAGGCCGTGGTCGACGGCGTTCCGGATCATGTGTGTCAGCGGATCGGCCAGGCGTTCGATCGCGGTCTTGTCGATTTCGGTCGCCTCGCCTTCGGTGATCAGCCTGACCGGCTTGCCGATGGCGGCCGAGGATTCGCGGGCGATGCGGGACATGCGCTGGAAGAGCGATTTCACGGGCTGCGCGCGGATCATCATGACGCTTTCCTGGATGTCGCGCGTAAGCTGGAGAAATTCCTCGAGCCCGACGAGAACCGAGGAATTGGCGGGGATGTTCAGGGCGGTGATCGACTGGGACAGCATCGCCTGGTTGATCACCAGTTCGCCGACGAGGTTGACCAGGCGGTCGATCCTTTCGATGTCGACGCGGACGGTCGCCGTGGGTTTGGCGCCCGCTTTCGCGGCAGTGCCGGTCGCGGCGTCGCGCTGTTGGGGCGCTGGCACCGGCGCCGCGATTTCGACGGCGTCTGTTTCGCCTGCGATGGCGGGCGGGCCTGCGGGTATTTCCGCGTCGCTGTCGGCCGGTTCGGTTGGGATCGGGTCCGGGGCGTCGCCTGGGGCGGCGTCGATCCGAAGCGTGCAGAGATCTTCGACGAATTCGAAGACCTCTTTCACCGCGTTCGGCGCGATAGGGACCTGAAAGGCGATTGTCCAGCAGAGCCTGCTTCCGAGCGTCGACGTCTCGGGCAGGGCGGGCACCGGGTCACAGGCGATCGTCACGGTGCATGGCGCTAGAGTTGCGAGCGATTTCAGCAGGCTGCGGGGATCGTTGCCGCTTTCGTACAGCTCGGGCGATGCGCGGAAGATGACGATGAGCGGTTGTTTCGCTTCGCCGTCGAGAGCGGTCAGCTCGACGGTTGGGAGAGGCAGATCGCCCGGTTCGGGCACGGGCGGGAAGTCGTCCGGATCAGCGAGTGGCGTGTCGAGATCATCGAGATCGATTGTCATTGGCGCGAAGTCGATTTCGATGCCTGCGGTATCGTCCGCGTCCGGGGTATCGGTTCCGGAATGCGCCTCAAGCTCGCCGACGAGTGCGTCGCGGGTGGCGGTGTCGGCGGCGCCGCCATCGCGGGCGGTGCGCACGAGGTCGGAAAGCATGTCGGCCGAGCGGAAGAACAGACCGAGAAGCCTGGCGTCGGTTTCCAGCGCGCCGCTGCGGCAGAGATCCATGACCGTTTCGAGCTGGTGCGCGAAGCCCACGAGGTCTTCCAGCCCGAAAGCGCCCGCGCCGCCCTTGATCGAATGGACGGCACGGAAGGCGACGTTGATGGTTTCGCCATCGGCCTCGCCGTCGGACATGACCTGGAGAGCGTCAACCAGGGCTTCGAGCAGTTCTTCGCATTCGATGAAGAACGAGGCCATGATCTCCTGCATCGGGTCGGACATTCGCGCCTCCTAGCCCGCGACGGTGCGCAGGGCGCGGATCAGCTTGTCCTGCGCGAAGGGTTTGACGATCCAGCCGGTTGCGCCCGATTTGCGGGCGCGGGCCTTGAGCGCGTCGGAGCTTTCGGTCGTGAGGACGAGAATGGGCGTCATCCGCGATTCGTCACGGCCGCGAACGGCGTCGATGAAGCCGAAGCCGTCGAGACGCGGCATGTTGATGTCGGTGATGATGACGTCGGGCTGAAGCCCTTCGAGCACTTCGAGGCCGTGCAGGCCGTCATCGGCCGTGGTGACGTCGAAGCCTTCGTCCCTGAGTGCCAGCGTGATCATGTCGCGCATGGTGCGGCTGTCGTCCACGGCAAGTACGTTGATCGTCATGCGACACCTCCCGCGGCGAGGGCGTCGGGGGTCAGGCCGAACCTTGCCAGGTTGTCTGCAAAGGCCTCGGACGGGTTTGCTATCGCGAAGGCCTGGCCGGTGGCACGCGCGACCTGGGACGCACACATGAGGAGTTCCAGGCAGAGACCGCCCAGAACCTCGACCTCGGAGGCATCAAGCGCGATGTCTTCGGCTCCGGCCGCCGCAAGCGCATCCCGAAGGGAGGCCGCCGCCGCGGAATCGAGGCGTTGTTTCAGGATGAGGCGTTTGACCATTCACGCACCTTTCGTCAAAGACCGACGGTGCCGGATCCACCCGAATCCGGCAGCGCGGCCTTCCTAGACCGCGGGGCGTTAAGACGCGGTTACGCGTCGGGCAGGCGCGTGGGGTATGTTCAGGAAGCCAGGTGGTTGGCCAAGCCGTTCAGCGCCGCGAAGTCGTCTTCGATGACAGAGACGCCGAAGTTCTTCATGAAGCCCGAGAAACGGCCCTTGTCGCGGAAGGATTCGGTGAAGCCGAACGGCTCGAAATAAGGGGTGACCGCGCGGGCGACGCCGCCGATCAGGAAGACGCCGCCGAAGGGCAGGTGGATCAGCGAGAGGTTGCCCGCGACGGTGCCAAGGATGCGGACGAACCATTCCACGGCCTCGACGGCGGCCGGATCGGCGCCGGTTTCGCAGTCGGCCATGATGTCGGCCGCGCGTTTTTCCGCGGGGTCGCCGGCCTCGGCGCGTCGCCAGGCATAGACCCGTTCCAGGCCGCGACCGGAGAGGACGTCCTCGACGCCGGGAAAGCCGTGGGCGCTTTCGACGAAGCGGAGGAGGCGGAGTTCCTCGTCCGTGCGCAGCGGGATGTTTGCGTGGCCTGCTTCCGAGGGCGGCACCAGACGGCCGCCCGGGGTCTCGAATACAGGTGCTATGTTGAAGCCGGTGCCGACGCCGATGACCAGCTTGGTGGCCGAGGGGTCGGTTTCGGGGCCTTCGATGACGGTGCGCAGGTTCTCGGGCGCGATCACGCCGGTGGCGAAGCCCTGGGCCTGAAGATCGTTCAGAACGGAAATCCGTTCGGCGTGGGTAGCGCGGGCGACGGTATCGCTGTCGATCGACCAGTCGAGATTGGTCAACTCGCCCCGTCCGTCGCGCACCGGTCCTGCCACGGCCACGGCGGCTGCGGTGCAGTCGACGCCGCCTTCGTCCTCGATGTAGGTGCGCAGGACGGTCTCGAGCCCGGCGTAGTCGGCGTTGCGGTACTTGCGCACGGTTTCGGGCAGGAGGCGGGCGCCTTCGGCCAGTGCGACACGGGTGTTGGTGCCGCCGACGTCGGCGACGAGCGAGAGCGTGTTCGGGGCATGTTTCGCCATCTGCGGAAACTCCGGCGCGGGGGTCAGCGGGCCAGGGCAGCCCTGAGCGCGTGATAGGATGCTTTCGGCGTCCGCTTCAAGCTGTCGAAGTCCATGTGGACGAGGCCGAAGCGCTTGTCGTAGCCGAGCGACCATTCGTAATTGTCCATGAGCGACCAGACGTAATAGCCCTTGGCCGGGACACCGTCGGAGATGGCGCGTCTCACTTCGGCCAGGTGGGCGTCCATATAGTCGATGCGGTCCTGATCCTCGGTGCCGGAATAGCTGGCCATGCCGTTCTCGGTCACGAAGAGCGGCAGGACGCCCGTGTATTCGGCGGCGACGCGGCGCAGGAAGTCGCCGATGCCCTGCG
>JAVJUV010000158.1:0-20352 GCA_040220415.1 Silicimonas sp. | reverse complement strand
GACCCGGCGTGACATCGACGGCCTTGTAGGGGCCGGTGCCGACGGGCTTCAGGCCCATGCCGGAGGGGCCGGCCTCGGCGTAGTATTCGTCCGGGTACATGGAGACCGGGCCGGACAGGAACTCGATCGCCGCCGGGAACTTGTCCTTGAGGTTGATGCGCACGGTGAATTCGTCGATCTTTTCGGCCGATTCCATCCAGTTGACGTTGCGCTGGGTCTTCACGCCGCTTTCTTCCTTGGCGACGAAGTTGACGGTGTAGACCACGTCATCGGCGTTGAACGCCTCGCCGTTGTGAAAGGTGACGCCCTCGCGCAGCTTGAATTCCAGCGTGGTGTCGTCGATCCATTCCCAGCTGGTGGCGAGGTTGCCGACATATTCGTTGGTTTCGGGGTCGCGATAGATCAGCCCGTCCCAGATGGCGCGTTGCAGCACCACCCCTTCGCGGGACGAATTGAAGTAGCTGTCGACATTCTCCAGCTCCTTCGTGAAGGCGACGTTGAGCGTGCCCGAGGCCTTGTCGGCCAAGGCGGGCAAGGCCATGCCGGCCGCTAGGACCGAGGCGAGGAGGGTTGCGGTTGTTTTGGTCTTTACGAGCATGACGACTCCCTGTTGCGTGATGGTGGTTATCACTATTTGATATTGCCGATTGCTATTTGATCAGTATAGCAATGTGTTGCAGGTCGGCGTCAAGACCCGGGTGTATTCAACCGCCACGGGACACCCTAAGGGGGAGGAAAACATGGAAAGGAAGCGGGACAGCCTGTACGCGAGCACGCTGGCACGGGGGCTGCAGATCCTCCGGGCGTTCGACGAATCACATGTCGCGCTGTCGCTCACGGATCTTGTGGCGCGCACCGGGCTGGAGAAAAGCGCGGTGCAGCGGATGGCGCACACGCTGCACGTGGAAGGGATGCTGGACCGCGATCCGAAATCACGCCTGTACCGTCCGAGCCACGCGTGGCTGGAACTGGCCTACGCCTACTACTGGTCCGACCCCCTGATCGCCCGCGCCCTGCCCAAGCTGATCGAATTCAGCCGCGCCATGGGCGAGACGGTGAACCTGGCGCAGATCTCGGGCGATCATATCATCTATTCGCTGCGGCTGCCCAACCAGCGGACGCATTTCGCGGCAAGTATCGTGGGACGACGTTTGCCTGCGCTGAACACGGCTTCCGGAAGGGTGATGCTATCGACCAGAAGCGACGAGGAAATTGGTCACGCCTGTTCCCGTTGGCCCCTGGTTCAGGCGACGCGGAAGACGCTCATGGACCGGAGCGACATCGCAAGACACATAAAGTCGGCCCGCGAAGACGGATTCTGCATCACCCGGGATCAAATGTTGCTCAATGAAATCAGCCTCGCCGCACCCGTGAGAGGCACCGATGGTCAGGCGCATGCTGCGGTACAGATCTCCATTTCCGGCATTGCTTTCAATGAAAAACAAGTCCTTGAGAGGTTTCTGCCGAGCCTGCTTGACACGGCCGCCGGAATTCTGGGTTGAACGGGTCACGGATGGTGGCGGGTAACACGCTGCGCCGCAACGAGGACAGCAGGGGTCGCTACGCTTCGAGCGCCCGCGCCACCAATTCTCGGGCACCGATCCCGGGTCGTGCGCCCAAGGCACGCGCCCGCGCGTTCGCGGCGGAGATAATACCGTCCTGCCATGTCGAACGTGCCTCGCCTATGCGGGCGCTGCCTGCGGCGACCGTCGCGGCGGCGACGCCGCGGGTTTCCAGCACGGGCAGACGCCCTGTTCCCGGCCCGCCACCCGCATCGTTGAAAAGCGCAAGGAAGGCATCGGCCTTGATCGCATTCATCGGATCGCTGCCGAACAGAGCGCCATGCGACCCGGTAACGACGATGCGGCCGGCATCCTCCGGCAGGACGAGGCTGGCCGAGTCGACAAGCACCAACGCACGGCGTGCGCCGTCCGGCGTCAGGACCTCGCGCGCTTCGGCGACCACCGGGCAATCGTACGTTTGCATGGGGGCGGCGGCCAGCCGGGCGGCGGCCTCGGCGCAGGGCATGCCTGGCGATACGCCGCAATCACGCGCCCGGTCATTGGCGTGCGAGATGCGGCCGCTGTCCAGCATCCGCGCTGCCTGCCCGATTGGAGCACTGGTGTGATCCACGGCGGCGGCGGCCATGCCCAGCTTTTCCAGGTACAGCAGCCCGCCGATACCTGCGCCGTCCAGGCCGACACCCGCGTCGTGCAGGATGACGGCGCGGCACCCCGCCTTGCAGGCGGCCCATGCGGCGTAGGTTCCGCCGTGCGAGCCCGAAACGACCACCCGGCCGACGGCCTCCGCCCCCAATTTCGTGACGCTGTCGGCAAGCAGCGGAGCTTGCAGGTCAGGCAATCCTGTCGCCCTTCCTGACCTGCGCCGCGCGGCTGTCGGCGGCAGGCAGCATCTTGCCCGGATCGCGCGTCACCACGACGTCCAGCACCGTGGGGCGGCCCGGTTCGTTCAAAGCCTGCCTCAGGGCGTCCGCCAGTTGACCCGGTGCCTCGATACGGATCCCGCGACAGCCAAGCGCCTCGGCCGCGGCGGCGTAGTTGGTCTCGGCAAGGTCACTCGATTGATAGGCCCCTTCGCCGTACATCAGGTGCTGCAGCGCTTTGACATAGCCAGAGGCGGCGTTGTTCACCACGATGATGGTGACGGCAAGCCCCATGCGGCGGGCGGTTTCCAGCTCTCCCAGGACCATGTTGAAGCCACCGTCGCCGGTCAGGGCGACCACCGCCCGCTCGGGCGCGGCGAGGCGCGCGCCGATCGCACCGGGCAGACCGTAGCCGATGGAGGCAAAGCCCCGGTCCGGCACGAAGCCGCGCCCGGCCCTGGGCTGGTCGTAAAGCAGGCCGCCCCAATGTGCGGCAAAGCCGCCATCGGCGATCAGGATTGCGTCTTCGGGCAGAGTGGCGTTGAGTTCGCCCATCAGGCGGCCCATCGACACCGGCACCTCGTCGCTTTCCAGCCGTTCGCGCGCCGTCTCGCGCCAAGCGGCCATGCGGGTCGGCACGCTTTCGGTCCAGGCCTTGCGCGCGTCGGGCGCCGGCTTGCCATCCAGCGCGGCGGCCAGATCGCGGATGCTTTCGCGCACATCGCCCCAGAGGGGCAAGGTGGGCTGGTAGGTTCGGCCGATCTCCTCGGCCACGCAGTCGAGATGGATGAGCGTCTTGCCCGGCTCGGGCACCGTGTAGCGCTTGGTTGCGATCTCGCCCAGCTTGCAGCCGACCACCAGAAGACAATCGCTTTCGGCGATCATGTCGTTGGCGATCCGGTCATAGCGTCCGAAGAGCCCGGCAGAGATCGGGCTGGTGCAGGCAACCGCGCCCTTTCCGCTGAGGGTGTGGGCGACGGGAATGCCGTGCGTTTCTGCGAAGGATTGCAGGTCGTTCGCCGCCTGCGACAGGTGCACGCCGCCGCCGGCGAGGATCAATGGTTTTTCCGCTCCGATCAGCATGGCCGCGGCCTCGGCCAGGCTGTCCGCGTCGGGGCGCGCGCGCAGTGCCGGGGCCGACTCGTAACGGGCGGCGGCGGTGAAATCGCCTTCGGAGAAACCATGCGTGCCATGCGCCACGTCTTCCGGCACGACAAGCGCCACCGGGCCGGGACGCCCGGTCGTGGCGACGGTGAAGGCGCGGCGGACGAGTTCGGGGAGGCGCGCGACGCTTTCGGCGCGGATCAGTTCCTTCACGGCGGGCCGCAGGATCTCGGCCTGCCGCGCCTCCTGCGTCATGTTCTTCCACGAATGGTCGCGGTGCGAGTCGCCGACGATGGCGACCATCGGGCTGCCCGCGTTGAGGGCTTCGACCAGACCGGTGACTAGGTTGGTGGCCCCGGGGCCGAGCGTCGCATCGACGATCCCGACACGACCCGAGACCTTGGCATAGGCATCGGCGGCGAACACGCCGCAGCGTTCGTCGTTGATCAGATTGTGGTTGAGCCCGAGCCGGCGCGCGGCGTCGTAGAAGGGCAGGAGCTGGAAACCGCCCATGCCGAATACCGGGCCGGCCCCGTGTTTGAGCAGCATGTGCACCAGCGCCTCGCCCCCGGACATCTCGTTGTGGTTTTTCTGGTTCATAATGCCCTCTTCGAGTCAGTTGATGCGATAGCCCAGAACCCGCGGCAGCCAGAGCGAGAGTTCGGGGAAGATGACGACCAGTCCGAGCGCCACCAGCGTGCCGAGCAGCAGCCAGCCGATCCAGCGGAAGGTGCTTTCGAGCGGCGTGTCGGCGATCTTGGAGGCGACCATCAGATTGACCGCCACCGGGGGCGTGAACTGGCCCATGGCCACGAGCATGGCCATGACCACCCCGAACCAGACGAAGGACCATTCGAAGGCCTGAACGATAGGGACCAGAAGCGGCACCGCGATCAGGTAGATGGACACCCCGTCCAGCACCATGCCCGCCAGGATCAGGACGATCATCAGGAAAACCAGGATCACCCATTCGTTGTCCGACACAGACAGGAGCGCGGCGGTGGTCGCATCGAATGCGCCCATGGTGGACCCCGCCCATGCGAAGAGACCGGCAAGCGAGATGATGACCATCACCACGCCGGAGATCTTGGCGCTGGCGGCCAGCACGTCGTAGATTTCGCGCAGGCCCATTGTCCGGTAGAGAAACACGCCCACGATCAACCCGTAGGTGACGGCGACCACGGCCGTTTCGGTCGGGGTGAAGAGGCCCGACCGAAGACCGCCGAGAATGATGACCGGGGCCATCAGGCCGGGGATCGCGCGGCGGAAGCTGGGCCAGAAGGGCGGGCGGTTCGGGTCTTCGTTGATACCGAAGTTGTACTTGCGGCTGAGAAGGAGCGCCGGCACGGCGACGGCCAGCCCCACCAACAGGCCCGGCACCATCCCGGCGGCAAAGAGCGCGCGCAGGTCCATGCCCGGTACGATCACCGAATAGACGATCATCGCCACCGAGGGCGGGATCAGGATCGCGGTGGAGGAGGAGGCGGCCACGACGCTCGCGGTGAAGCCGCGGGGATAGCCCGCCTTCAGCATCGAGGGCAGCATCACCGTGACCACCGCGGCGGCGTCTGCCGGGCCGGACCCGGACATGCCCCCCATGATCAGGCAGACGAGCACCGCCACCAGCGCCAGCCCGCCGCGACGCGGGCCGATGATCGCCTGGGCGAATTCCACCAGCCGGGCGGCGACGCCGGAGCGTTCGAAGACCATGCCGGTCAGGATGAAAAGCGGGATCGCGATCAGCGGATACTTCGCGATGGCCGCGTAGGTGTTGGGACCAATCATGCCCAGGGCGGTCAGGTCGAGCCCTGCCAGGATGCCGACCGCGCCGGCAAAGCCCAGTGCGACGGCAATCGGCGTGCCGAGGAACATGAGGACCACGAAGGTCAGCAGGAGAAGTAGGTTCGGGTCCATTTGCCTGGGTCCTCAGCCGGGGCGGAACAATTTGGCCCAGCCGCGACCCAGCACACGCAGGATGATCGCGATGGACAGCAGCGGAAGCCAGATGGTGTAGAGCCATACCGGGTTTCCGAGCCCGGGCGAGGTTTCGCCCCAGTACCACTCGTCGTAGGTCACGCGACCCCCGTACCAGATGATCATCGAGAACATCGTGACGGTTACGACCAGCGTCACGACCTCGGCCAGCCAGCGCAGACGCTCCGGCAGGCGGTCGAGGAAGAAGGTGATCCGGATGTGCTCGTTCGTGGCGAAGGCGAGGGAGGCGCCGGTGAAGGTCATGAAGACCAGCAGGAAGACCGAGAATTCCTCGGTGAAGGCGAAGGACACGTTGGTGGCATAGCGGACCACGACATTTCCGAGCGAGATCAGGCAGATCACGGCCAGGGCGGCGGCGCCCATCGCCTCTTCGATCCGCACGGGGACGCGGACGTGGTCGGCGCCGGTGTCCGTGCCGGTGACACCGATCTCGCTGGTTTCATGATCGGACATGGGAATCTCCTGCATCGTGCGGGGGCGGATGCAACCTGCGCGCCCGCCCCCGGCCGTCTCGTCGTCAGCGGTTCGCGATGGACTCCTCTGCCATCTTCACGAGGTCCGCGCCGATCATGTCGGTCCATTTCTCGTAGACGGGGCGGGTGATGTCCACGAAGGCCTGGCGCTCCTCCTCGGTGAGGGTGACAACGGTCACGCCCTTGTCGCGAATGTCGTCGAGCAGCGTCTGGTCGTCATCGGTCAGACCCTTGCGGGCCACTTCGATCCCATGGGCCCCGGCCTCGATGGCCGCCTGGCGCACGATCTCCTGGTCCTCGGGGGTGAAGCTGTCCCAGACCTCCTGGTTCAGCGCGAAGATCAGCGGGTCGGCCACGTAGTGCCACAGCGTCACCTTGTCCTGCCCCAGTTCGTGCATGTTGAGCACCGAGTAGATGGTCAGCGGGTTTTCCTGCCCGTCCACCGCACCGGTGGTCAGCGCGGGCTGTGCGTCGGCCCAGCTCATCTGCGTGGGGTTGGCGCCCATTGCCGTGAACATGTCATTGAAGATCGGCGACCCGACCACGCGCATCTTGAGGCCTTCCATATCCGCGGGCTTGCGGATCTCGCGCTGCGAATTGGTCACCTCGCGGAAGCCGTTTTCGGCCCATGCCAGCGGCACCACGCCGTTCTCGCGCAGGACCTCGAAGATCTGCTCTCCGACCGGGCCCTGCGTCAGCGCATCGAGCGCCGCGTAATCGGGCATCAGGAACGGCAGCGAGAAGAGGTTGAGCTCGGTCACCTGCGGCGACCAGTTGATGGTCGATCCCACGGCCATGTCGATGATCCCACGGCGCATGGCGGTGAATTCCCGCGTCTGGTCGCCCTGAACCAGCTGCACGCCCGGATAGACCTTCATGTTGATCCGGCCCTCGGTGCGCTCGCCCACCAGTTCCGTCCAGCGTTCGGCGGCGATCCCCCACGGGAAAGGCGCGGGGACCACGGTCGAAACGCGGTACTCTTCCTTGTAGTCCTGGGCGTGCAGCGGCGCGAGCCCCATCACGGCCACGGCGACCCCTGCCGCCAACATTGTCTTCATCAGTTTCATTCGATTCTCCTCCCTGAGAAAATGACAGGTCTAATGCCCCGCCGGTTCACGAGGCGCAGTCGCGCGGGTCATGTCCCGCACGGCCTCGACGATTCGTTCCTTGCGCACGTGCACCCGCTCTTCCAGCGGGGGCGCGTAAGAGACCGGGATGCGCGGAGCGCCAAGGCGGCGCACCGGTGCTTTCAGGCGGTCGTGCATCTCCTCGGCCACGCTGGCCGCGATCTCGGCGCCGAACCCGGCAACCGACACCGCCTCCTGAACGACCAGAACTCTCCCGGTCCGCTCGACGGAACCCAGCACCGTCTCACGATCCCATGGCCAGAGGGTGCGGAGGTCGATGACCTCGACCTGGATGCCTTCGGCGGCCAGCAGTTCTGCGGCCTCGAGGCTCACGTGGCGCATGGCCGACCATGTCACCAGCGTCACGTCGCCGCCGGCCCGCGCCACCTCGGCCTTGCCGAGCGGCACCAGGTGCTCGCCCTCGGGCACGTCACCTTCCAGTGCCCAGAGGTTCTTGTGTTCCATGTAGACGACGGGATCGTCGCAGCGGATTGCGGATTTCAAAAGGCCGAGGTTGTCCGTCGGGGTCGAGGGCGCGACAACCACGAGGCCCGGGATATGTGCGTACCAGGCTTCGAGCGATTGCGAATGCTGCGCCGCCGAGGACCGCCATATGCCGACCGGCTGGCGGACGACCAGGGGCACGCGCATCTGGCCGCCGAACATGAAGCGCGCCTTGGCCGCCTGGTTCACCAGTTCATCTACCGCGCAAAGCGCAAAATCGGAAAAGCGCATCTCGACCACGGGGCGTGTCTCGGTCATGGCCGCGCCCACGGCGGCGCCCATGATGCAGGCCTCGGAAATCGGCGTGTCGACGATCCGTTCTTCGCCGAACATCTCTTGCAGGTGGTGATACTGGCCGAAGACGCCGCCCCGGCCCAGGTCCTCGCCAAGCGCCCAGACACGCTCGTCCCGCTGCATTTCTTCCAGAAGCGCGCGATGGCCGGCGTTGAGATAGGTCAGCGTCTGCATCAATAGGCCCTCTCTGCCGGATTGCCGATATCCTGCACGTCGTCGAAAGCCTGTGCCGGATCGGGCCAGGGGGCGTCCTTCGCCTCGTCACGGACGGCCTTGAGGTCGGCCCGGGCCCCGTCACGCAGGCGTTCGAGTTCCACCGCCTCGACACCGGCCAGGCCAAGCGCCCTTTCAAGTCGCGCGATCGGGCAGTTACCGCGCCATGTCTCGACCTCTGCCGGGTCGCGATAGGTCGCCGGGTCGACGGCGGTGTGGCCGGTCATCCGGTACGTATTGCAATGCAGAAAGCGCGGACCGTCGCCAGCCCGGATCGCCCCGATCTGCTCGCGGGCCACGGCATCGACCGCCAGCACGTCGTTGCCGTCGACCGACCGGGACGGCAGGCCAAGGCTTTCGGCCCGCGCCACGGCCCCCGGCCCGCCGGTCATCGAGCGGGTATGGGTCGTGGCCGAGAAGTTGTTGTCTTCGCAAACGAAAAGAATCGGCAGGTCATAGATACGCGCCCAGTTCAGGCCCTCAAGGAAGGGGCCCCGGTTGATCGCGCCGTCACCGAAAATGCAGACGGTGATGTCGCCCGATCGGCGCAGTTTCAGGGCATGGGCCGAGCCGACGCCGATCGAGATATTCGCGCCGACCACGCCATTCGCGCCCAGCATCCCCACGCCGAAATCGGCGATATGCATGGATCCGCCCTTGCCGCCGCAGGTGCCGCCTTCGCGGCCAAAAAGCTCTTTCATCATGGCCAGCGGGTCGGCCCCCTTGGCCAGCGTGTGCCCGTGGCCGCGATGCGTCGACAGCAGCAGATCGGTCGGTCGGAGGTTCGGGCAGATCCCTGCCGCGACCGCTTCCTGCCCGATCGAAGGGTGAATGGCGCCCAGCACCAGCCCCTCCTTCTGCGCATCGATCGCTTCCTCTTCGAAAAAGCGGATCTTCCACATCAGCGACAGGATCGGCAGGAACCGGTCCTTGTCCAGATTGGTCATGTCCCGGTTGTCGCCCGCTGCGCCTTCGATCACGAAAATTCCTCCGTTTTCAGCGTCTTGCCTCCGCCAGCGGTCAGCAGCTGGCTCAGCTCCTCGGCCTCGGCGCTCAGCAGCGCGACCAGTTCGTCCGAACGCGGCGCCTGCATCCGCTCGCGGATCGCGGCGATGGACAGCGCCGCAACCGCACGCCCGTCCGGATCGAGCACCGGCACGCCGATGGCTGCCATCGCACTGACGATGTAGCCGTCGTTGAAGGCGTGCCCCGTCGCGCGGGACCGGCGGACCATGTCTCCGAGAGCGTCGGAGGAGAAGCCGTCGAACTGCGCCCGCATGGCGTGGTCGTCCCGCAGGATCCGGGCGATGTCCGCCTCGGTCTGAAAGGCGAGAAGCGCAAGCGACCCCGCCCCGACTCCCAGGGGACGGCGGTCGCCCACGTCCAGGGTCAGGGTCCGGATCGGATACTCGCCGGTGCAGCGGTCGACGCAAAGGGCGTGGTCACCGTCCCGGACGGAGAGATAGACGGTATCCCGCGTCTTCGCCGCGAGCCGCGCGAGGGCCGGACGCGCCAGGTCCACGATCCGGAACCGTTGCGCCGCCGCACCCAGGGCGTAGATTTCGAAGCCCAGGGCATAACGCTTGGTGGTTTCGCTGAACGCGACGAACCCCACATCCGCCAGACCGCGCAGAAGCCGGTGCGCCGTTGCCTTGCCCAGCCCGAGCCCGTCGGTCACGTCCACCAACCGCAGGCCTTCGGACGGTCCGCTTGCGATCGCGCGCAGCACACGCGCCGCGCGATCGATCGTCTGAACCTGTGCGTTCCGACCGTCAGGCATTGTGCTACCGAAACTCCCCCCGCTTCGATCAACTCCGGAAATTCCGTTTACCGGAACATTTTTTACGCTATTTTGGAACAAATGCCGATGTCAACGATAGACCTGCGAACGGGCGAAATTGAGTATAGGTCACGGGTTGGCGGGGGCCGACCGCGTTCCAGGCAGCCGCATTGCACATTGCCACGGGCCGGTATGATCCTGAACTGCATGGTTTTTCCCCAAGTTGCGAAAGCTTTGCAGCCGTAGCAGGCCGCTCCGTCACATCGGCCGAAGTCCGGGATCTTCCCCAACCGCGCGGCCGAAATCCGGCTCGTCGGCGCGTTCATGCTGGAACAGAATGACGAATGGGCCGTCTCGCGCCGCTACATGCCGGTGGAAAAGCTGTTAGCCATGTGCGACGATACTGACGCGGAATGAACGAGCAACACCAGCTATGAAGAAGCAGGTGGGCGCCAGTTCCTGCACCACTTCCCGTGGCACTCCCCCGCGCCCTTCCTTTCCATGCCATTTCAAAGGCTTGGAGGCGTTCGCGCCATGTCGCCAAGTATTTGAAGTTTTGCCTTGTAAATCCATCGCTTGGGCGGCTATACGCGTCGGCGGAGACGTGGCCGAGTGGTCGAAGGCGCTCCCCTGCTAAGGGAGTAGACGGGAAACCGTCTCGAGGGTTCGAATCCCTTCGTCTCCGCCATTTATAGTGACAAACCATTGAAATTAAAGGAATAATTTCCAAGCACGCTTGTGTCCCACCCTCTATACCACCAAAAAACCTTCAGTTGCTTGCCCGTTCCTGCAGTTCGCTGCTGCTCTGGCGCCAAAGGTCGCAACTCATTGAATTCTCGACTGAAAAACCATTTCTCTCATGAGATTCGCTGCTCGAAGCGCAAACTCCTTATCGTTAATGTGCAGGTTGAACTTAATCAATTCCACGTTGGAAGTTTTCGCAATTTCGCTTGCTAGAGCTTCGACAAGGGTTTGATCTGCAGCGGGATCCCAAAAAGGGCCACCATCAATGTCGAGGGCAGAAAAGCCGTTCATTGGGGCCAAGACTTTCACGTGGCCACGACAGCTGTTGAGCTTTCCTCCTATCCATCTGCCGATCTTTTCGCATTCTTCATCCGAAGTTCGCATGAGTGTCACTTCGGGGTTGTGCTTGTGAAACGTTCTCTCTGCGAACTGGGGGGGAACAGACTCCCGGGACCAAAAGTTCACAACGTCCAATGCGCCGAGAGACAAGACGCATGGCACCCCTGTGTCTCGGACGGCGTTCAGCCTCTCTTCCCCGGCTGACAACACGCCCCCGACAATGTGATCCGCTATTTCTGTAGTGGTGAGATCCAAAACTCCTTCTATCAGCCCAGATGCCACAAGTTGCTCCATGGCTCTTCCGCCAGTGCCCGTCGCATGAAAGCTGATGCAGTCAAATTCCCTGCTCAAATGCGCTCGGACGCCGTCTATGCATGGCGTCGTGACGCCGAACTGAGTGAGGCCAATCTCAGGTCTTTCCGATGGCGTCTGGCATACCGGGTTAGCCGCCATGGCAGCTATCGCTGTCGCTGCGTTGCCCAGAATGAGCCTGTTTATCCTGTTGAGGCCGGCAATATCGGTGATTGAGGAAATCATGTTGATATCGCTCGAGCCGACGTAGGTGGATACATCTCCAGAGGCTATGGTGGAGACCATTACCTTAGGAAGACCGACAGGCAGCGAGCGCATCGCTCGGGTCACCATGCCTGTATTCCCGGACCCACCAATGCCGATAACGCCGTCTATGTCGTTCTGCTGGCTCAGGTATCTGGTTAGGGCGAGGCCCATGGCGTCAAGCGCCTCCCCGCGTGTTTGGCGGGAAAAGACGAACTCTTCGCCTTCCGGATGAGACTTGGCTATCACATGGTTGGGGATGTCGACGCCGGTCGTCGGGCCGATGCCAACGTCTACAAGCGCTGCGGCATGGCCTGCCCGGGCGATTTTTTCACGGACGTAATCCAGTTCCTCTCGCTTCGTGTCAGCCGTGCCGACTACGTATACGCGGCCCATAGTGTTTCTCCTCCATGTGATTCGTGAACGTTCACGTGAATATATCATCCTACTGTTGCGGAAACATGTAAAGGTTACCACAGGGCAAGCCGTAATGGACCGAAAAATAAGGAGTTTATCGGAATCTCTGTCGCCTACTTGACCTTTCTGTCGAACTTGCGCTATCAATTGTGAACGTTCACGGGAGGTTATTGATGGCAATCGGGAAAGAAAAGAATGTCACGATCAAGGATGTCGCCGAAAAAGCGGGCGTATCCTATCAGACAGTCTCGCGCGCCATCAACGGTCAGGGCGAAATCAGCGTTGAGACCCGGAAACGTGTCATGGCAGCCGCAAAGGAGCTCGGCTACAGGCAGAACCGCCTCGCAGGCGCGCTGCGCGGACAAAATTCGAAAGTCATCGGATTGGTCGTCTCGGACCTTGCGAACAGTTTCCACTCGGAGGTTGCGGCTGGGGTCGAGGCAGAAGCCGACAGCAAAGGTTATTCGGTCATTCTTGCGAACAGCAATGAAGATCCGCTTCGCGAGCGTCAGGCCGTCGCAAACTTGTATGAACGCCGCGTCGAAGGGTTGATCATCGCTCCGGCGCAGGGCGATCATGAATACATCAATTCGGATCTTCCGTCGGATTTCCCGATTGTGGCGGTGAACCGCCGGCTCGAAGCGGGGCGCAGCGGTGCGGTGCTTCTTCGAAACGTTGAGGCGGCAAAGGTCGCGGCGAACCATTTGATCGCTCTCGGGCATACGAAGATTGGCGCGATCATCGCAAGCCAGGAGCTGATGACGTCGAGCGAGCGATTGATTGGTTTCCGGGAGGCCATGGAAGAGGCTGGTCTAAGGGTGAACTCAGACTGGCTTGGAACTGGTAGTGGGACGATCCATCCGGACGGCGCTCGGGCGTCGGCAATGCGCATCTTCTCCGGAACCGATCGGCCTACCGCCGTGATGACTTCAAGCAGCAGGATTGCAGAGGGTGTTCTGATCGCCCTGCGAGAACTGGGGCTTAAGCGAGGTCGCGACGCCGACGTGATCAGTTTCGACAACGCTCCCTGGTCAGCTCTCTTGGACCCCCCGCTCCCAGTCATCGAACAACCAACAAGACATATCGGTCAGGCCGCCACCAGAATGCTGGTTGGAATGATCGAAGGAACCGGCATCGCAGAGGAGTTGCGGTTGCCAGGCAAGCTGCTCACGCACGGTGAGCAGAAAATCAGCATATCGGTCTGAAAGGACATCAGGCCGACGCATTCCAGGGAGGATCACATGATTAACAGACGGACTTTCACCCGCAGCATAGCAGCTGCGGGAATGGCGGTGGCTTGCGCGTTTTCAGCGACCGCTCAGGAGAATCTGACAATACGCGTCGAACATGATGCGCCAGCGACATCACTGACACATCGCCTGCTCGCGGAGCTTGCCTCATCTCTCGCATCCGAGACCGAGGGCCGTATCAATCTCGAGCTTCACGCCGGGGCCAGCCTGTCCGGCGGAAAGATCGGAACGATGGTTCAGAATGCTCAAGCAGGCAATGTCGACCTCGCGTTCATTTCGAGCGCGTTCTACACGAACATCGATCCGCGGCTCAATCTGCTTAGCCTGCCGTTTATGAATGGGTCGATTGACGATCTGGACTATCTCGCCGGCGAAAGCGGTGTGCTGGATCATGTCTATTCGGATCAGGAAAAGCGCAACCTGGTCGTCGTCGATACCTGGAGTCGTGCGCTTAGGCAAATCGTGAACAACGAGCGTGTCGTCGAAACGCCCGACGACATGCAAGGCTTGCGCTTCCGCGTGCCCGAGATCAAGCTCTGGGCGGATACATTCAAGGCGCTCGGCGCGGTGCCGGTGCCGATGCCGTTTTCCGAAGTGGTCACGGCGCTCGAGCTTGGCGCAATTGAGGGCGCGGAGCGGCCAACGGAGTTTCTGAAGACAGAAGCTTGGTGGGACATGGCGCAATACGTGAGCATGGTGAATTACACAGGTGACGTGCTCATGGTGTCCTTCAACAGGCAGTTTTGGGAACGGCTGGAGCAATCTGATCAGGAACTGCTGACGGAGAAGCTGAAAAAACTGGGCGACGAGACATTTGAGGCCGAAAAGTCCATGGAGGATAGCGTCATCGCGACGCTCAGAGAAAATGGAATGGTCGTCACCCAGCTGACTTCGGATCAGGTCGATGCCTTCCGAGAGCACATGCGCCCGGTCTGGGCAGATTACGAGAGCCAGATCGGCGCCGATCTCATCGCGGCGGCGCAGTCCGCGCTGACCGACCGCTGATCACCCCGGCACGCACATCCAGGAGCTGAATGCAATGATCTCGCTTATCTGGCTGATACTATTTCTGCTGTTCCTCGCGGTGGGCGTGCCAGTTTCAATTTCCATCGGACTAGGTGCGATGCTTGCATTGCTTGCGAGCGAAGGCACCAACGCACTGATGGTGCCGACGATGCTCATCTCCTCGATGGATTCCTTCATTTTGACAGCAGTGCCGCTGTTCATGTTGACCGGGGCTATCATGCAGCGCTCGACGCTTGCTTCCCGGCTGTTCGGCTTCGCTGACAGCTTGGTCGGTTGGTCACGCGGTGGCATGGGGCATGCGAGCATCGTGGCGAGTATGATCTTTGGAGGCATCTCCGGCTCTGCCGTCTCCGATGCAGCTGCATTGGGCCCAATGTCGGTCCAGATGATGAAACGCACAGGATACAGTAAGGGCGCTGCAGGAGCGATTGCGGCCTCGTCTTCCACCCTTGCCGCCATCATCCCGCCGAGCATCATTATGGTGGTTTATTCGGTCGCGGCGGGCGTATCGGCGAGCAAGATGCTTGTCGCAGGCATTGTTCCCGGACTGATGTGCGGTTTCGGGATGATGATCGTGAACGTCTTCGTTGCGCGTGCATCAGGCCTACAACCCGGCGCGTCCTTTTCGCTTCGCCGCATCGGGCGCGAGACCCGGAGTGCCGGCTGGGCAATCTTCGCGCCTGCGATCATCGTTGGTGGCCTATTCAGCGGGCTGTTCACACCGACGGAGGCGGGTCTTGTTGCGGCGGTGTATTCCTTCCTGGTAGCTTGGCTCGTCTACCGGTCGATCTCAATCGGAGACCTCGGAGACATTCTTGTCGATACCGGTCGGGCAACTGGCGTCGCAGTGCTGATCCTGGCCACGGCGTCGCTTGCCGCACACATACTTGCCTCGGAACAGATACCCCAATACGCGGCGGATCTGGCGACACGAGCCTCTGGAAGCAGGTTCCTGGTCTGGGTGGTGCTGGTCCTCTTCTTTCTGATCGTGGGAATGTTCCTGGAAGGGCTCGCCGCAATCATCATTCTGATGCCTGTTTTCCTGCCGTTCATCGAAGCTCTGAACATTGACCCAATACACTTCGGGGTCGTGTTCGTTGTCGCAATGTGTATTGGGTTGATGACCCCGCCCGTCGGCGTCTGCTTGTTCGTTATTTCCAAGATCGGGAAGATCGGGATCGAACGCCTCAGCCTCTACGTCCTTCCGTATGTGCTGGCCATGTTGGCGATCCTGATCTGCCTGATCTGTTTCCCCGGCCTTTCCCTCTTTCTAACGAGGTTCGTATGACCGCGCGTGATCTGCATCCTTTTACAAAGCGTTTGCAACGCATCGATGCTGCAGTCGTCAACATCGAAAAGGGGATGATCATCTTGCTCTTCCTTGGCATCGCCATTCTCGTCGGTGCGGGTATCTTTGCCCGGCTAACCTGGCTTGTGTTGCCGTGGACGAACGAGGCGGCCCAGATACTTCTGGTCTGGATGATCTTCATCGGCGCCAATTTGGGCACGCATTTCCGCGAGCATGTCGGAGTGACCATATTGCCGGACATCCTTGATGGTCGACTACAAGTCATGGTGTTCGTCCTCATCCGCATATGCATTTTCGGGTTTTCGGCATACGTGGTCTGGGCCGGTTGGAACTTTGTATCCTTCCAGAAAATGGTCGGAGGCACGACATTTTCCCTGCCTTGGGATATCCCGAAATATCTCATCGCACTTGTGCTGCCGATGTCTTTCTTTGCCGGTTGTCTCCACGTGCTGACCGATCTTCTGTCCGCATACTCGGATGCCCCCTACGCCAAAATCCTGCCCGAGGCCGATCTCGTTGAGTCAACCTCGAGTTCACCGCAATCATAGAAGGAGTCGGACCATGAAACGAACTGAGGCGCTGGAGCGTCTGCGAAATACGGCCGCGGCCGGTAACGCAATTGTCGGGGCGGGAGCCGGGACAGGTCTGTCCGCAAAATGCGAGGAAGCAGGCGGCGTCGATCTTATCATCGTTTATAATTCCGGCCGCTACCGAATGGCCGGGAGAGGGTCGATGGCAGGCCTGATGCCATACGGAGATGCCAACGCCATCGTCATGGAAATGGCGGGAGAGGTGCTTCCGGTTGTGAAAAATACACCTGTGCTCGCAGGCGTCTGCGGAACTGATCCGTTTCGGCTTATGCCACAGTTCTTGCGGGAAGTCGTAAGCGCCGGTTTCACTGGCGTGCAAAACTTCCCCACGGTCGGCCTATTTGACGGAACCATTCGGGCAAACTTCGAAGAGACCGGTATGGGTTATGGGCTCGAAGTGGACATGATCCGTGCTGCTCACGAGCTCGACCTTCTTACTTGTCCCTACGTTTTCAACGAGGATGAAGCTGTTGCAATGGCCGAAGCCGGGGCAGACGTCTTGGTTCCTCACATGGGGCTTACAACGAAGGGTGTAATCGGTGCGCACACGGCGATGAGTTTGGACGACGCCGTCGCCCGGATCCAATCCATGCACGACGCCGCCAAGCGGGTCCGCAACGATATTATCGTTCTGTGCCACGGTGGTCCTATCGCGGATCCTGCCGACGCAGAATACGTCCTTCGTCGCACCGACGGTATACAGGGCTTTTTTGGTGCCTCGAGTGTCGAGCGGTTGCCAACAGAAATCGCCATCACTGAACAGACCCGAAGCTTCAAGCGTCTCAATCTGAGCACATAATAGGAGATAATAATGCGTTTCGAAGACAAAACGATCATCGTCACGGGCGCTGCACGGGGCTTGGGGCGCAGCGCCGCTCACCTCCTCGCCAATGAGGGTGCCCAGCTTGTGCTGGCCGATATCGACGGTGACCGCGTGTCCCAGGTGGCGGAGCAAATCAACGGTGATGTATCGTCTGGCTCAGCGGTTGCCTTAAATGTGGATGTCACTTCCAAAAGAATGATCGATGACATGGTGGCCCTTGCCGTCAAGACAGGCGGCAAGATCGATGGCATCATAAACTGCGCCGGCGGCTACCACCCTTACAACGGCTTGATCGATACGACAGAACAGGAATGGCAAAGTATCATTGATACAAACCTGAAGAGTATTTTCCTCTGCTGTCAGGGAGTGCTGCCGACTATGGTCAACCAAGGTCACGGCCGAATTGTGAATGTGTCCTCATTGGCTGCTAGGACCTACAGCTATTTCCTGGGTTCACATTACTCGGCGGCCAAGGCGGGAACTTGCGGATTGACGCGCCACATAGCCCACGAATATGGCCCAAGTGGAATTCTCGCCAATGCAGTAGCTCCCACTGCATTTCGGGGCGAGCGCTTGACGGAAATCATGTCTCCTGAGCAGGAGGCAGATCTGATCAGCAAGACACCATTGCGGAAAATACCTGAAGCCGACGATATCGCCTGCGCAATGGTCTTTCTGGCGTCTGACGAAGCACGCTTTATCACAGGCGTGACTCTCGATGTTAACGGCGGTCTCGTCACCCACTAAGGAACTCCGAAATGGAAAAACTCAGGACGGCGGTCGTAGGACCGGGCCGCATTGCAGTCGCTCATCTTGCCGCCATCAAGAACAATTCTGATATAGCCGAACTGGCCGCTGTTGTCGGGCTGCCTTCGGATCGGCAAAGGACCCGCGCGCTCGCCGAACAATTCAATGCGCACCAGGCATCTGATGAATACGAGGCGGTGCTTCGGGATCCGGAGATTGACGCGGTGGTTCTTACGCTACCGAACCATCTACATAAATCTTCTGCGATCGCCGCACTTGAAGCGGGCAAACATGTCTTGGTCGAAAAACCTCTCTGCAACACGCCCGAAGAAGCAGACGCAATGATTGCCGCGGCGGAGAAAGCAGGACGAGTTCTGATGGTCGCCCAATGTCGCCGGTTCTTTCCTGCGGCCCAGGAAGCGGCGCGACGGGTCGCGGAGCTGGGTCGCCCGCTGGATATCGTGCATGTGCTCGGGGTCTATGTAGACGAAGCCCAGGCGGCGTGGTGGAAATCCGCGGATGCAACTGGTGGTTTGGCGATCGGCCTCAATGGTCCGCACGTTGTCGATACAGTGCTTATGCTGATGGGGGAAACGCCGGTTTCAGTTTATGCTCAGTCTTCTCGGTTGAAAGGCGACAAATGGGAAGGGGAAGATCAGGCCACGATAGTGATGCGTTTTTCCGACGGCAGCACCGCAACCGGACACCTATCCTTTAACATGCGCCCCGGCGTGAACGAACGATGGATCGTCGGCCCGTCAGGCATGATGCATTTGAGGGATGATCGCGTGCTGACATACGACGGGGATGTGATTTCCGAGACGCCTTTGACGCCCTACATCGATGGCGATCCGTCGTTCGACGAACAATTCCGTAGATTTGCCGAGTGCATTCGAAAAAAGCTGCCGCCTCAACCATCGGGAAGCGACGGAAGGAACGTTGTCAAAATTCTTAGTGCAGCGTTGCGATCAGCCTCGACCGGGGAACCTGTTTGTTTGTCTGAATGAAAGGACAACCTTTTGTCATCGCTGCAGAAAAGTGAACCGTCTCATGTCGCGATTTCTGGGAAAACGGATACTCGTTACCGGTGCAACCAGCGGCATTGGCCGAGCTGGCGCTCTTCGCCTTTCGGCGGAGGGTGCAACCGTGATCGCTGTCGGGCGAAATTCCGAACGTCTCCGAACACTTGGAGATCAAATGGCAAATGACGGCATGGTCATTGAAAATGATGCATCTTCGTTAAATTCAGGAGTGGCGCTCAATGAGGTTTTGACTGACGCGGAGCAATTGGACGGCCTGTGGCTGAATGCAGGCTTTGCGCGGACGGGTCCAATCGAAGATGTGTCGCCAAGTGAATTTGAAAAGGTCATTTCAACAAACCTTCGCGGGCCGGTTCTTCAGTTGGCAGCATTGGCTCAACGTCTCAGACCTGGCGCATCCGTCGTTGTTACAAGTTCCAGTTCCTCTTTTGAGGGCGCTGCAATGACCAGTCTTTACTCGGCAGCAAAAGGTGCGCTGCTTTCGATTGTGCGCACATGGGCAAGTGAACTGGGCCCAAAGGGAATTCGTGTCAACAGCCTTGTGCCAGGTCCGATCGCGACGGAGTTCAGAGATTTCATGCAAGCGGATGAGCGAACAGAATTCGAGGCCGGCCTGGTCAACAGTCTTGCGCTCAGACGTATAGGCACTGCTGAGGAAGCGGCAGCCGTCGCAATCTTTCTGCTTTCCAAAGACGCTTCATACATCACTGGCTCCCAGATCGCGGTCGATGGCGGACTTGTGATGCGGTGAGTTGTATTTGCGATTGTAACCCATACTTGGAATCGTTGTCGAAGAATACAAGAAATGGTCACTGCCAGCCCGTTACGTCGACTGCGGCTCGTGCGGGGGAACGCTGCTGAAACAGCGAAAACTATTGGCAGGCGTTTTAGTGGCGTGCTTGCCTACGGTTGCTCCATCGTCGCGGATTGGGCGGGTTGGTCAATTACGTAACCAGTATGTGGAATTTAAAAACATTAAGAAATCAATGGCTTATAAGAATCCTATAGAAACCTAAAATAAATCGCCGTCATTCTTGCTATAATCCGCGTAGTCGAAACCAGCACAAATTATCCATCCCGCTCCGGGGAATCTGCGTTTTCCGGTGTGTGGTCGTGTGCGCGAAAAAAGGAGAAGGGCATGACCAACACGTCACCCGAGAATCTTTACCTTTCCGTCGATCAGGTCGCTCAACGCTTTAACGTATCCAAAGATACGATCTGGCGCTGGAAGCGCCATGGTGAATTCCCGAAGCCTGTCAAGCTTGGCGGAACCACCACCCGGTGGCGCCTAGCGGAGATCGAGGCATGGGAAGGTCAACTTGCCTGCGGTTTGGTCACCTGTCTGGATGTCGGTGCCTATGCCTTGAGGGGTTCATAACAACTCCCACTCTCTAGCCAGATACTGACTGCTCCTTTGCACCGGGCGTCAACGATTTCCATGGCGCGACACTGGTCCAGCCAAACGCTCCGTTTGTGCCAATTCGAGGTGACTCTATGACTAGAGCGTTTCTATGAAAACCTGAATCGCCGGGGATTCCCAGAAGACGCTGATTGTGCTTCCCTCTCCCTGGGAGGATCGGATCATGTCAGCACCTTTGCCGAAGGCGCTTCGTGCGCGGTTTCAGCAGTATATCGAGGA
>JAVJUV010000157.1:0-86479 GCA_040220415.1 Silicimonas sp. | reverse complement strand
TGCCGATAAAGGAGGCCACGTGATGGCGAACCGCTGGCTAATCCTGTTTGTCCTGTTCTTTGCGCGAACCAGCATGGCCTTTCAGTACCAATCCGCTGCCGCGCTTTCGCCCTTCATTATCGACAGCTACGCCGCAACACTCGCCGATCTTGGCCTGTTGATCGGTCTATATCTCGGTCCAGGGGTGATCGTGGCCATCCCCGGCGGAAGTCTGGCTGCACGCTTTGGGGATCGAAATGTCGTCGGATGGAGCCTGGTCGCGATGCTGGCAGGCGGTCTGATGATGACATTCGGCGACAGTTGGAGCGTTCTTCTGGCTGGCCGCGTGCTGGCCGGAATTGGTGGCGTCGTGGTCAACATCGTGATGACCAAGATGCTGGTCGACTGGTTCTCAGGCCACGAGATCGGAACGGCCATGGGAATATTCATCAGTTCCTGGCCGATAGGGATATCACTAGCCTTGCTGGTTCTTCCACTTCTGGCCTCCGGCGGTGGGTTGTTGTTCGGCTGGCTTGGTGTGGTCATCTCCGCAGGTCTGGCACTTTTGCTGTTTATCGGAATCTACCGCCCTGCTCCCGCAGCGGAAAACGCACCCAAAGACGTCGCGGTGCAATGGTTTCCCGCGATGACGCTGTTTCTTGCCGCCGGAATCTGGGCGCTGTTCAACACAGCCTTGGCAATGGTCTTCGGTTTCGGTCCCCTGCTTCTGACCGAGAAGGGGCTCCAGGCGACTTCGGCAAGTTCGATCATCAGTCTTTTTACCCTGATGGTCGGCCTCGGCGTTCCGCTGGGAGGATTTCTGTCGGATCGCCTGGGGCGCGACCCTGTGATATTCTTCAGCCTTGCAGGAAGCGCGATCTTTCTGCCGCTGCTCCTTACCCTGCCGCACTCGATCCTGGCGCTTTCCTTTGCGCTCGCCGGGCTTGTCATGGGTCTTGCGGCGGGACCGATCATGACCATGCCTTCTCAAGTCCTCAGGCCCGAGGCCCGTGCATTCGGTATGGGCGTGTTCTTTGCGGTCTACTATGCTGTCATGATGGTTGGCCCTGCCATAGGCGGCGCAATTGCTGACTGGACCGGGGACGCGGGCACTGCCTTCTTTCTCGGCGCCGGCATGCTTGCCGCCTGCGTCCTCGCATTGTTTTCGTTCCGGCGAGCCCTGAACATGGTCAGCGCCTAGATTCCGGTCAATTCCGACAGCAAGGTTTTGGCGGCTGCCTGTTCCGCCGCACGCTTCGACGTAGCGTCCGCGCTCGCTTTCTCGCCTGACTGAAGAGTGACCTCGACCGTGAAAACCGGCGCGTGATCCGGACCCTGACGGGACACCTCTCGATAGGCTGGAGGGGTCTGCCCCCTGGCCTGGGCCCATTCCTGAAGCGCTGTCTTGGCATCCCTCGCATCGGCCTCGACCGACCGAATCCGCTCACCCCAAAGCCGGACAATCAGTTTGCGCGCTTTCTCGAATCCGCCGTCGAGGTAGACTGCAGCAATCACCGCTTCCATCGCGTCACCAAGCAGAGCTTGTTTGCGGCGACCTCCTGACATGGTTTCGGAGCGCCCCAGTTTCAGAACCGCGCCCAAATCGATCTGGCGCGCAACATCGGCACAGGTTTCCTTCCGGACAAGCGCGTTGAACCGGGGCGCAAGCTGGCCCTCCGTGGCGCTTTCATCCGCCGAAAGCAGCGCTTCGGCCATCACAAGCCCCAGAACGCGGTCCCCCAGGAATTCAAGTCGCTGATTGTCAGTACGGGTCTCAGATGAGATGGACGCGTGCGTGACCGCCCGGACCAGCAGTTCCGGCTGCGCAAATCTGTGCCCCAACCGATCCGAGAAGGCCAAAAGGTCGGCGGAGAGCCGCATCACTGGATCTTCTTGAAGAACCGGTCCGCGCGCCACGTCCAGACGAAAAACAAAGACCGGCCGGCTGACGAGAACATGACCCGGTCCGCGCGCCCGATAAGATTGTCCAGCGGCACGAAGCCCACACCCCCGAATTCCGGTCGCTCCCGGCTATCGGTAGAGTTGTCACGATTGTCGCCCATGAAGAAGTACTGGCCTTCCGGCACGGTGAATACACCGGTATTGTCAAATCGCCCATCATTGGCATTCAATACGGAGTGCTGGACGCCGTTCGGAAGGGTTTCGACGAACTTCTCCTTGGTACAGGTCCCGCCAACGGGCGGGATTCCTTCAAGGCAAACGGGTCTCGAAGCAACGGGTCCCTGCGGTTCATATGTCTCGACATAAGTACCATCGGGCACCTGTGGCACCGGCGACCCATTTATATGGAGCAACCCGGAACGCATTTGAACAGTATCGCCCGGCATCCCGATTACACGCTTGATGAAATCCTGCCCATTCACAGGGTGACGGAAGACCACGACGTCGCCACGTTCTGGTTCCCCGCCGAAGATGCGACCTTCGATCGGGCACAGAGAGAAGGGGCAGGAATATTTCGAGTAGCCATAAGCCATCTTGTTGACGAACAGAAAGTCCCCGATCAGTAGCGTGTCCTTCATTGACCCCGAGGGAATCCAGAACGGTTGAAAGAACAGGGTTCGGACAACACCGGCAATCAGCAGCGCATAGACGATGGTCTTGACCGTCTCGACAACGCCCTCCATCACAGTGCCTGAATTCTCGCTCATATCTGCTCCGCCTAAACTGCGACGCCGCTTTCTGCGGGCAGTGGCGGGGCAAGTCAAGCAAGCCTGCGCGCCAAGCCCGTAACGGGCGTCTCGTCATTCTGTCCAATAGGGCGTGCCTCGATCACAACGAAGGCCTGTGCCCAGGGATGATCATCGGTAAGCGTGACATGGATGATCGCCTCATGCCCGGGCGGCGTCATCTCGGCCAGACGCTCGGCAGCCCAACCTGTGACGTGCATCACTGGCTGACCGGAGCGAAGATTCGATACTCCCATGTCTTTCCAGGCAATGCCCATCCGAAGCCCCGTGCCCAGAGCCTTCGAGCACGCCTCTTTTGCCGCCCAGCGCTTTGCATACGTTCCAGCGGTGTCTTTTCGGCGTTCAGCTTTGCGTTTTTCCACGTCCGTAAAAACGCGGTTTCGGAACCTATCGCCGAATCTGTCCAGAGTGCCCTGAATCCGGTCAATGTTGCAAAGGTCTGTTCCGATACCGAGTATCATGAGCACTCAATGCGCGAAACTCGAGCCGGATGCCAGAGGACGGACTAATCAGACTAACGTTTTTATCATGGATTGTTGCTACTTGCGGGGCATCCAGAACAGGGTTGGCCCCATGCGGTTTCTTGCCATCAGTCTTTTTCTTGCCGGTTGTGGCGGACTATCATGGAACACGACAGTGGCCGACCATCCACAGGTTCGGGCCGCGATGCTCGCCAGCGTGGTGCCCGGCGCAACCACAGAAACCACCGTTCGAAGCCGCTGGGGCAACCCGACCCAAAAAATCCGGGAAGGCGGGCAGACTGCGTATATCTATCGCAACATGACAAATGATCCGGGCTACCATTTCCCGCAGTTCGGCGACAGCACTGCCTACGTTGTCGTTCTTTTCCAGTATGGAGTGGCTGTCGGCGCTTACTCCTCGGACATCGAAGGTTGCCGGGCGACCTTCGCACCTCGACCCCCCGGGGCGCACTATCCCAATCCGTCAACGGTCAAGCCTGTGAATTGTGGTGTGCCGCATGGCGCGGATGCAGGACGCGACAAGGGGCTTCTCGCGATAATCGGTGATCTTGCGGACGACCTGGGCGGCACTGGCAGTACCGAACTTCCGACGACACCCGACGCGTTTCCGGGCGTTCCTGAAGATTCCTACTCGGCAGGTGAGAACGGGAAATACCGCTGATTGGCGGGTGAAGTCTCCACGGGCCTAGACAAAGGTCTAATTCAAAAGGCAAAACACCACGGAAACGGGGGACCCTGTCATGGTCGACATTGCGACACGCGTCTGGAACCACAAGTGGAAGATCGATCCGATCGTCCGGTCGCTGATCGACACGGATTTCTACAAGTTGCTGATGTGCCAATCCATCTTCCGAAACCGACCGGAAACGCGGGTCACCTTCAGCCTGATTAATCGAACGAAAAGTGTCCGTCTTGCCGAACTCGTCGACGAGGGTGAGTTAAGAGAACAGTTGGATCATATACGTTCCCTGTCGCTGAACCGGGGAGAGTCGACCTGGCTGCGCGGCAACCTGTTTTACGGCAAACGGCAGATGTTCCGCTACGATTTCATGGAGTGGTTCGAGGCATTGCGACTGCCCGACTATCATCTTGAAACACGGGACGGCCAGTTCGAACTGACTTTTGAAGGCGCATGGCCAGAGGTCATGTTGTGGGAGATCCCTGCTCTGGCCGTGCTTATGGAGCTTCGGTCACGGGCTGTGCTCAAAGATCTGGGAAAATTCGAACTGCAGGTGCTGTATGCAAGGGCCATGACGCGCACCTGGGAAAAGATCGAGCGACTTCGGAATGTCGAAGGTCTGAAACTGGCCGATTTTGGCACAAGGCGGCGACATTCGTTTCTATGGCAGGATTGGTGTGTTCAGGCCATGACCGAGGGTTTGGGAAATGCGTTTGTCGGCACGTCGAACTGCCTGATCGCAAAGAACCGCGATCTAGAGGCGATCGGAACAAATGCTCACGAGCTTCCAATGGTATACTCTGCGCTCGCTTCCTCGGACGAGGAATTGGCCGAAGCTCCCTACAAGGTACTGGCGGATTGGCAAGAGGAACATGATGGCAATCTCCGTATCATCCTGCCGGATACATACGGAACCGAACAGTTCCTCAGAAACGCACCGGACTGGCTGGCTGGCTGGACGGGCATCCGCATCGATTCCGGCGATCCTGTTCAAGGCGCCGAGACAGCAATTCGATGGTGGAAAGAGCGGGGAGAGGATCCTCGGCAAAAACTAGTCATCTTCTCAGACGGGCTGGATGTTGAAAAAATCGAAGACCTCCATTCCCGGTTTGCAGGTCGCGTGCGGGTCAGTTTCGGGTGGGGAACGATGTTGACCAATGATTTCCGTGGGCTTGTGCCGAACGATGCTCTGGCGCCGTTCAGCCTGGTCTGCAAGGCTGCCGCGGCCAACGGGCGTCCAACCGTAAAACTTTCGGACAATCCTCGTAAGGCAATGGGTCCGGAAGAGGAAATCCAGCGCTACAAGAAAGTCTTCGGCGTTGGCCGGCAGGACGAAATTGAGGTGATCGTTTAGATATTGGATTTGGCCACGCGAAGAAGACCCCACACCGGCAAATGATCCGAAGCGACACGCGTTTCGCGCGTTTCTACAACGCCGGCATCCTGCAGCTCGGTGTTCCGGTCTACCGCAATCCGATCCAGCGCGGCAACCGGGCGAGCGGCATGATAACTGCGGCCGGGAGCGTGGACATCGAAACCGACCAATGGTTCCAGCCCCGTCGAATTCGACCATTCATTGAAGTCGCCAAGAATTACTGTGGGCATGGGCGGCAAGGCTTCGACGTGTGATCGGATCGTCGCAAGCTGCGCACGTCTCGAGGATCGCAACAGTCCAAGGTGAACGCCGACAACCCGGATCTCTTGACCCTTTCCGGCAATATCAAAGATCAAGGCCCCGCGCGGCTCGAACCCCGGCAAGTGCAGGCTGTGCCGTTCGATGATCTTGAAGTCCGGTCTGAGGAGCAAGGCATTGCCGTGCCAGCCGATACTTGCCTCATGCCCACCCGCATCGGCCACCATCAAATCCGTTTCACTACCGATCAACTCCGCCGTCAAAGCCGCTGGCCGCTGCCCAAGGCGCTTATCGGCCTCCTGAAGCGCGACAATGTCCACATCCATTCCAGCGATCACTCTGGCAACACGATGCGGGTCGCGTCGACGGTCCAGGCCGATGCACTTGCGAATGTTCCAAGTGGCGATGCGAAACTCTGACATCTTGTCCCAATTGCAGCGGCTCGGCATTGTTCGGTCCGACAAAGAGACCATATCAGCAAAATGCGCTTCCTGAAGTTCCCATATCCGATCTGGATCGTCTGGATAGTTCTGGGCGTCGCGACAAATGCAGCGCTATTTTCACAGCACTGGTCGAACGTCTTCGTCACGGTTTGCGCGCTGTTGTTGACGGTTTTACCCGTTGTCTTTTCGAACCGCTACCAGACCCAACTTCCGGCGACATTTCTTGTGGCCGTGTCGTTGTTTGTCTTCGGCACGCTGTTTCTCGGCGAGGTGCTGGATTTCTATGAGCAGTTCTGGTGGTGGGACATTCTTCTACATGGGACCTCCGCGATCGGTTTCGGGGTGATCGGATTTCTGTTCGTCTTCTATCTCTTCGAAGGTGACAGGTATGCCGCGCCGCCATGGGCGCTAAGCACAATTGCATTCTGCTTCGCACTGGCCATGGGCGTTCTCTGGGAAATCTTCGAGTTTGGAATGGATCGGGTATTCACAATGAACATGCAGAAGAGTGGACTGGTCGATACGATGACAGACCTGATCGTGGATGCGATGGGTGCCTTCGTAGGCGGTCTTTCGGGATTCTTCTGGCTAAATGGCAGGCAGGTTGGCGCCGCAGGAATGATCGAGGAATTCGTGCAAATGAACCGCAAGATCTTCCGAAAACTGAAAGTCAGCGCCGGTTCACACTGGCCCCCCGGAGCGCGTGGACGCGACTGATATGCCCAACCTCGTCCGTTTGTATGTCAGACAATGCCTTGCGGGACTGGCACTGGGTATCGTCTTTTCGATGCTGCTTGTTGTCTTGAACGTCGCCAATCTCGGACATCTCGTCGGCGAAGTCGACGGAGGTTGGCTGGCTTTCGTGATGCTCAGCCTATTCAACGGTATCGTCTTTGCTGGCGTTCAGTTCGGTATCTCGATCATTCGCATGGGAAGAAACGACACCGATGAGTAGGGGCCGATAGAGTGACGAGACCACCGCAACCGTAGGGGCATCTAAATTCCCGAGGACCTGTTTGCACAGGTGGGCGCCAGGTAACCGGACCACGATCCGGCCAGAGCCAGCTCCCTCGGAAGTATTTAAGGCCACCGGAATTTGTCCCCGGCACGGGAAGGGCAGTACCCGTCACAGCCGAGAGATAGGCTCAGGAGAGCCCGGCAGCAAGGGTCACAATTCAGAATGATGGCGCTGCATCCACAAAACGTTGCGGGGAACAACGTTCTTCGTCGAATGCGCCCGCAGCCTGTATTTGCTTCGCCGCCTTGCCAAATGTTTATGTTTTGTTCACACTAAATGGAATCATGGATACGATATCGACAGCCGAACCAAAACAGGGTCAACTTCTGGCTCGTGGCGTCTGCCGCCACTTAAATGGCCACAACTTCGTGTCGGTAGAAGAGCTTGTGCCTACCTCGGGCCTCCGGGTCGATGTCATGGGGCTGGGGCCAAAGGGCGAGGTCTGGATCATCGAGTGTAAATCCGGCAGAGCCGACTTCCAGTCTGATCACAAGTGGCAAGGCTACCTGGAGTGGTGCGACCGGTTCTTCTGGGCGGTCGACGATGCCTTTCCTGCCGAACTGCTACCCGATAATACCGGTTTGATCATAGCGGACGCATATGATGCTGAAATCGTTCGAATGGCTCCGGAGGTCAAGCTGCCCCCGGCACGACGTAAGGTCATGATTCAAAAGTTCGCCCGCCATGCCGCGGTCCGCTGGCACGCAGCACGTGATCCCGGATTTGTCATTTCCTGGAGCCTCTAGGCTTGCTTTTCTTATTACTGAGTGATCGCGCGCTGGCGGCAGCAGCGCGAATTTCGTCAGCGATCTCCTCGGCCTCCTCCGGATCGAAATCCATCGGAATCTCGATTCCCGCACCTTCGACATAAATACGGACCATCCCAAGGCTGGTCGGGCCTATTTGAAGGTTCGCGGTCGTTTCGCTTTCCGTATCGATTCCCATAAGGACAGTTCCTTCGCGATGATCCGCGCAGTTATCCTGCCGCCGAACGCTTTGCAAGCAAAGGCCTTGACGCTGCAAGTGCAGCCGCGTCCGATGAGATATGAGCAACCAAACGAATAACGTAGTCCTTCGCGACCTTGAGATTGGCGATATCGGCTGGCTGATACAGCGGCATGGCGAACTCTACGCCGAACATGACGGATTCGACCGGTCTTTCGAACTTCTGGTCGCCGAAGTCCTGATTGCCTTCGCGCACAGCCATGACCCTTCTTGTGAAAGAGGCTGGATAGCCGCGAACGGCAGCCAGCGACTTGGATCGATCTTTTGCGTTCGGTCGGGCGAACCGGAGATCGCCAAACTGCGACTTTTCCTCATTGAGCCCGAAGCGCGAGGACTTGGTTTAGGGCAGCGTATGTTGGAAACCTGTATCGGTTTCGCGCGTGAAACCGGATACCGTCGGCTAAGGCTTTGGACTCATCAAAGTCACCTCGCGGCCTGCGTTCTTTATGACCGAAACAAGTTTGCCTGCGTGAAGTCAAAACCAGTCAGGTCTTTCGGCCAGGATCTCGTCGAGCAGACATGGGAGCTTGATCTCACCTGATCTGCTCTTGCATTCAATCGCGCCCGGCGCTAGGACCGCTGCCGTGCCGCCTTAGCTCAGTTGGTTAGAGCGCTGGATTGTGGATCCAGAGGTCCCCTGTTCAAGCCAGGGAGGCGGTACCATCTTCCGGAAACTGCGAAATGAGGCGTCGATGAGACTGGCAGTCATCAGCGACATTCACGGGAACATCGCCGCCTTGGAAGCTGTGCTAGATGACATCGCGGGACGAGGCATTACCCATATCGTGAATCTGGGGGATAGCCTGTCCGGTCCCTTCGACGCTGTGGCCACCGCCAATCGGCTGCTTGAACTCGATCTGCTGACGGTCAGTGGCAACCATGACAGGATGCTTTATGATCGACCGCGCAGCGAGATGGGACTTTGGGAAGACTGGATCGTCGACGACTTGAAGCCTCATCACTTCGACTGGATACGGTCTCTGCCCCTCGTCGCCAGGATGGGCGACGTCTTCCTTTGCCACGCAAGTCCAAACAACGATGACGAGAACTGGCTGGATCACCGCGGGCATGGCAATCGTCTGATTGCGCGCGACCTGAACGAAGTCGAGTTGCGGGCGGTCGGACTGGATTTCCCCGTCATCCTGTGCGGGCACACGCATACACCACGGACCGTCCGTCTTTCCGATGGCAGACTGATCGTCAATCCCGGCTCGGTCGGCTGCCCCGCCTACCTCGACACGCGCGCTGAGACGCCATTTATCCATCAGACCGGATCTCCCGATGCGCGTTACGCGGTACTGGAGGGAAACGTCGACGCATGCAAAGTCGATCTATGCTCGGTCCCTTACGATACCACCCCGATGGTCAGAATGGCTGAGGCGCGAGGTGCGGAAAGCTGGGCGAAAGCAGTCGGGACGGGTTGGATCACCTAGGGTGCAATGGACGCGAGTGGTGCGCCCGCCGGTCAGTTTGCGTCCGTTTCAGGCTCGATCCGAATACGCTGCCGAAGATTTCCGGTGGTCCGGCTGTAGATCAGTATCTCATCTTCGTCAGTGACGACAGCGAACCATCCCTCTCCTCGTGTGAACACCGTAGCTCTTGCGCCGTCTGGAAGTACGATTTGATCCGGCAATTCGGCCCGGTTCATCTCGGCGAACCGCATGACAAAGAGCCCCACGATCGTTAAGAACCCAAGGATCATGGTGACGGTCAGCGCCGTAACCAGCCATTTGAGATACCTGAGGGTCTTCTCTCCACCCGCCGGAGCTGATTTGTCGTCCATGTCCCGCACAATCCGCATCGAAATCGGCGCCGCTCCGCCTCCTCGCCTTGATAAGGCCCTGGCACGCGATGTGCCAGAGGACGCCCATCTCAGTAGATCGCGTTTGGCCCGGCTTCTCGTAGAAGGCGCCGTATCGCAGGACGGGCAGATCATCACCGATCCGAAAAGAAAGGTGACCGAAGGCGACATTTTCGAGGTTACAGTCGAAGAGGCATCCGATGTGGACACCGCCCCCGAGGATATCCCGCTTCAGATCGTGTACGAGGATGAGGACCTCCTCGTCGTCGACAAACCGGCTGGAATGGTGGTTCATCCCGCCCCAGGATCGCCAGGCGGAACGCTTGTCAATGCCCTGCTGCACCACTTCGGCGGCAATCTGTCAGGCATCGGAGGCGAAAAACGGCCTGGGATCGTTCACCGCATAGACAAGGACACCAGCGGTCTTCTGGTCGTCGCCAAATCCGACGCAGCCCACCACGGGCTTGCCAAGCAATTCGCCGAGCACACCATCGAACGTCGCTACCTCGCACTGTGCTACGGTGTGCCGGACGCCGGAGATCCGCGATTGAAAGGGGTACCCGGGGTCAGCTTCGAACCGGGCGCAGTCATAAAGGTCACGACCATGCTTGCGCGGCACAAGACGGATCGCCAAAGGCAGGCAGTGCTTTTTCAGGGCGGCCGACATGCAGTAACCCGTTTTAGTGTCGTTGAAACATTCGAACGCCATGCCGCAATGCTCCAGTGCCGGCTTGAAACGGGGCGCACGCATCAGATTCGGGTGCACGCGGCACATATAGGTCACGCACTGATCGGTGATCCTGTTTATGGCGGGAGACGGAAATTACCAAATGGCGCAGCGGGAGCAGAGATGGTCAGGACCTTTTCCAGGCAGGCATTGCATGCCGCATCATTGGGTTTCCGCCATCCCGTAAGCGGCGTTGGCATGGCATTCGAAAGCCCCCTGCCAGCAGACTTCCAGGAACTGCTGGTGGCATTGCAAGAATCGCGCTAATTCGCACATCACGCCTATAGGTATCAGAGAGATGTGCACAATTACGTGATAGGGCGCCGCCGTTGCTGGAAGCATTGCGTCGTCTCGTTCATATTTCTTCCAAACGGGCGCAATAGTGAATTCGCCGCCGGGGACTTGAACTGAACCGTATGGTTCACCAAATATGTTAAGCGTCGCAACATCGACGCAGACAGGGAATGAGGAACATGTCCAATTACGCAAATCTTCCTGCCCCTTCGCCGGAAGGTGGTCTGAATCGGTATCTTCAGGAAATCCGGAAGTTTCCGATGCTGGAGCCCGAGCAAGAGTACATGCTCGCGAAGCGCTGGGTCGAGGATCAGGACACCGAGGCCGCGCATTCGCTCGTGACCTCTCACTTGCGGCTGGCAGCAAAGATCGCCATGGGCTACCGGGGCTACGGCCTGCCTCAAGCCGAGGTCATCTCGGAAGCCAATGTTGGCCTGATGCAGGCCGTCAAGCGGTTTGATCCCGAAAAGGGCTTCCGCCTTGCAACCTATGCCATGTGGTGGATCCGGGCCTCCATTCAGGAGTACATCCTGCGATCTTGGTCGCTGGTCAAGCTGGGTACGACGAGTGCGCAGAAGAAGCTGTTTTTTAACCTGCGCAAAGCCAAAGCGCGCATCGGCGCGCTGGAGGACGGCGATCTGCGGCCCGAGCATGTTCAGAAGATTGCTACTGACTTGAACGTGACCGAAGACGAGGTGATCTCGATGAACCGGCGCCTGTCGGGTGGCGACGCCTCGCTGAACGCGACCATCTCCAGTGATGGCGAAGGTGCTGCCCAGTGGCAGGACTGGCTCGAGGACGAGGACGCCGACCAAGCAGGCGATTACGAAAAACGTGACGAACTGGAGATCCGGCGTGAACTCTTGGGCGAAGCCATGTCAGTCCTGAATGAACGCGAGCAGGACATCCTGACGCAGAGGCGTCTAATGGATAACCCGGTAACGCTGGAAGAGCTTTCAGGCCAGTATGACGTGAGCCGCGAGCGAATCCGCCAGATCGAAGTTCGGGCCTTCGAGAAGCTGCAGAAAAGAATGCAGGAACTGGCACGCGAAAAAGGCATGCTGGAGACGGTCTGAGGCCAATCATTACCAGCCGAAAACAAGAAAACGCGCCCCTTAGGGCGCGTTTTTCATTAACGTCGAAAAGTCATTCCGCCGGCGTTGTGCCTTTGTATTTGATCGGCTTCCAAAGGCGCTTGTTGGTCAGGTACAGCAGAACGCTCAGCACGATCAGGAAGAGTACCGAAACAAATCCCGCTTCCTTCCTGGCGTTGAGCTTCGGCTCGGCTGCCCACATCAGGAACGCCGCCACGTCCTGCGACAGTTGCTCGATCGTTGCCTCGGTGCCGTCCTCGTAAACGACATCATCCCCGTACAGCGGCTGCGCCATCGCGATATAGCCACCGGGGAAGATTTCATTTTCATAGAGAATGGCACCCGCCTCTTCCTTGTCCTCGCCTGTATACGCAAGCAGAAGCGAAGCAATGTACTCCGGTCCGCCCATGCCCTTTAGGAATTGGTTGATCCCCAGACCATAGGGCCCATGGAAACCGGCCCGGGACTTTGCCATCAGACTCAGATCCGGGGCATTCTCCAGCGACGACTGCGGGAAATGGTCGGTCGGCCGGGCCGTGCGGAAATCCTCGATCTCAGGATCGTAAACTTCCCAGAATTCGGCATAGGCGCGAACCTGATCTTCGGGCAGATGCGGCCCGCCTGTGTCGCCCAATGTCCGGATCGGAACGTATTGTAGTCCGTGGCAGGCCGAACAGATCTCCGTATAAACCTGAAGGCCGCGCTGCAACTGCATCGGGTCATAGCTTCCGAACGGACCCTCGAACGAAAAGTCGAAGTCTGTCACATGGCCTCCGGCCTCGCCCGCCGCGACGACCGGTCCAGTGGCGATGCCAAGCGCGGCAATTGCGGAAAGTGTGATCTTGCGGATCATTATCAGATTTCCTTTCATTCCGCGGGGGTCGGGCTGGCTGAAGCCGAACCCGCAGCCTTGGCTTTGTGCGCGTCGAAATCGGCTTCAATGGTTTCGGGCTGTGGCAGAGGTTTCTCGATTACGCCCAAGAGTGGCAGGATCACGAGGAAATACGCGAACCAATAGGTCGAGGCTATCAAGGCGAAAGTCGCATAGGGCTCCTCCGCCGGCATTGCGCCCAGCCACATCAACACGAAGAAATCGACGATCAGCAGCCAGAACCACCACTTGAACATGGGGCGATAACGCCCGGAACGGACAGACGACGTGTCAAGCCACGGTGCCAGAGCCATCACCGCAATCGCACCGAACATGGCGACCACACCGAAGAATTTGGCATCGACGATACCGCCAGTGATCCAGCTCGCGATGATCACGACCCAAACGTCGCCGGTGAAAGCACGCAGGATCGCGTAGAACGGAAGAAAATACCATTCCGGCACGATGTGTGCGGGCGTCACCAACGGGTTGGCTTCGATGTAGTTGTCCGGATGGCCGAGATAGTTCGGCATGAATCCAACGACTGCGAAAAAAACGGCCAAGATCACAGCCAGAGCAAAAAGGTCCTTGATCACGTAGTAGGGCCAGAATGGAACTGTGTCTTTCTTCGCCTCTTCCTTCGAGCTGCGGCGCACCTCAACTCCTGTCGGGTTGTTATTGCCGGTCGAGTGGAAGGCCCAGATATGCACGGCCACCAGTGCGGCGATCACGAACGGCAGCAGGTAATGCAGCGAGAAGAAACGGTTCAGCGTGGCATTGTCCACTGCGGGCCCGCCAAGCAGCCAGGTCTGGATCGGTTCGCCTATGAAAGGGATGGCACCAAAGAGGCCGGTGATAACAGTGGCGCCCCAGAACGACATCTGACCCCAGGGAAGCACATAGCCCATGAAGGCGGTACCCATCATCAGAACGAAGATCAGAATGCCGATGATCCACGTGACTTCGCGCGGTTCCTTGTAGGAGCCATAATAGAGGCCCCGAAAGATATGCGCGTAGACAGCAATAAAGAACAACGATGCGCCGTTCATGTGCACATAGCGCAACATGTAGCCGCCATTCACGTTCCTCATTATGTGCTCGATCGACGCGAAGGCCATGTCGACATGAGGCGTGTAGTGCATTGCAAGCACAATACCCGTGGCAATTTGCAGGACCAGGCAGAACGTCAGGACGATGCCCCAGATCCACATCCAGTTAAGGTTTTTTGGTGTGGGGATCATCAGCGTGTCGTACAGGAGCCCGACAATCGGAAGGCGGCGGTGAAGCCACTTTTCGCCCGAGGTTACCGGCTCGTAGTGATCGTGCGGAATTCCGGCCATCTTCGATTCCTTTATCCGAGGACGATGGTGGTTTCGTCGTCAAAGCGCGCGACGGGAACCGGCAGGTTTTCGGGTGCCGGGCCACGACGGATACGCCCGGACGTGTCATAGTGCGAGCCATGGCAAGGGCAGAACCATCCAGCGAAATCTCCCGCCTCGCCAAGCGGAACACAGCCGAGGTGGGTACAGACGCCCATCATCACCAGCCACTCTCCGGTCTCGTCCAGAGCGCGGTTTGCGTCGGTCGCATCTGCGCCGTCCTGAATGTTGGCATTCCGAGCGAACGGATCGGGTAGCGCGGCGATATCGACTTCGCTTGCGACCTGTATCTCTTCTTCGGTGCGGCGACGGATGAAAACGGGCTTGCCCAACCACTTGACGGTCAGCTGCGTGCCCGTCTCGATGCCCGATATGTCAACGCGGATCGACGACAGAGCCTGCACGTCAGCGGAAGGGTTCATCTGGTTGATCAGCGGCCAGACCGCCGCCCCTGCGGCAACGGTACCAGCGCCGGCGGTGGCATAGTACAGGAAATCCCGCCGTGTGCCTTCGTGGTCTTCTGCGTGCGACACGAGTTTCTCCATTCCTTCGGGGCAATTGCCCAATACAGAGGTCCGGACAGAGTCCGGCTGGCTGGAGCGCTAGATAACGCCCTCCGCCGGGACCGTCCAGCGGACAATCAGGCGCAGGGACGGGATAGATCGTCGCGCCCCCGCCCAACATTCGGTCCGTCATGGCGCGCTGGGGCGCGTCGCAGTCATCGAGACGCGCTGATCGAATCGATCGAACCAGGCTGCAAGTGACGCATGCCCCGTTCGCCAGTCTCGGTCCGGGTGCCTAAAATCGAGATATCCCAGCGCACATCCTACCGATATCTGCCCGATGTTCAGTGGGCCGCCAAGCAAGCTGATCCAGCGGCTTTCCAAAGCATCAAGCGAGCGGGCAATCTTCGACCACTGCCCCTCAACAAAAGGCTCGTGGCGTTTATCTTCCGGACGCGATCGACCCTCGTAAATCATCAGCACCGCCGCGTCGCAAATCCCGTCGCCCGTCGCCTCAAGTGTCAGAACATCCCAAAGACGAGTCTCCGGATACAGACCCGCAGAGTAGACATGATCCAAGTATCGCGCGATTACGCGGCTATCGTAAACAGCTGGCCCGTCGTCACGAACCAGAACGGGTATCTTACCGATCGGGTTCATCGCAATCGGGATCGTACCGCTATCCGTAGGGTGTCCGGCTGCCTGAATGAACTCGACAGCGTCCATCTGACCCACTTCGTGCAGAACGATTTCAACCTTTCGGCAGAACGGCGATGCTGGATTCGTGAATAGTTGCATGATCTCTCCAAGTCTTGTCGCCAAAAGCTTTCAGCGGCGTTCAGCAATCTCAATGGCCGCTGGCCGCACGCTGCATCAACTCGGCCAATTCTGAAAGGTTCTGTCCAACTCTCGTTTCTGCCACGGAGTCAGCCGCCTTCAGTCGAGCAACTTCCGGCTTGTTCTGGCTTAGCTTCCACGTTCCCTGAACGTCCGTAATCGACAGTCGGAATGGCAGGATCATGCGAAGCATCCGGTCCAGCGTATCCCCCGACATCTTCTCGAGCGTCCAGGGTGGCTTGGGTAGCAGTCGCGCTTCGTATGCTGCAGACTGCCTTTCCAGCATGTGCCGCATTTCTTCTTCAGGCAATTGTTCCAGTCTGCCGCGCAAATGGACAGCCACGTAGTTCCATGTGGGAACCTGGTCGGGAACTCCATACCAATCGGGTGAAATGTATCCATCTGGTCCGGCAACCGCTATGACAGCTGCGACAGAACCAATGCGGCAGATCGGATTCGACCTGACCAAATGGAGGTCCGCACTGGTGCCATCTTCGGCCAGAAGATACGGTACATGGCTCAGAAGCGGACCATGCTCCGCATTCACCGCCAGCGTACCGAAGCCGCGATGACGCGCAAACGTCAGATGACTGCCTGTTCCGTCCTTACGAAATGCCGGGTTTGGATGCATGATCAGCCTGCTTGTCGCGCCCGAAAGACCATTAAATGAACGGAAGACAGCTTCAAGTCAGATCGGAATTGGCTGGCGCAGAAATGCCTGCACCAGCCCGTCTGCTAGCGTTGGATCGATTCCAGATACAAGGCGAGTGAAAGGATTCGCCCGCGGGTCTCGAGAACTGATCCGTAGTTCTCCATCTCGGCCGAGACTTCGGCTGTGAAGATCTCGCCATAAGTCGGCATCGGACCCCCATGCGCCCTCAGGCCCGTCCGGCCGTCGATAACGTGAATGACCCGAAGCATCGGGAAGACACCGGGTTCGGCTTCATTACTGGCTGCGAGTTGCGTCAGATCGGAAGGCTTTTCGAGCATCAGTTCGGTCAGCGGTCCCTGTCCCATGCCATCGCTTCCGTGGCAGGTTGCGCAGTATTGGTCATAAATATCTTTGCCAACAGTAACCTCCTGTGCCGCCGTCGTACCAGCGGCCAGGCAAATCGTTGCGGCAATCGTACCGATGAGATGTTTCATTGTCGTGGATCCTCCCCTTGCTCGTCATGGTAAGAGAAGGCTAGCCGCGCATTCAGCGCACGGCGTTGACAAGTATCAATCGCGAATTGGTTTCCGCGTGCGGATCAAACCGGCACGGCTGCAAGCGACGAGCCTGCGACGCCCGTAATTCGGGCCGCAACGATAGCACCTTCTGGCTGATCCACCTCGAAGACGACCTCCGCAAAGGTTTCCGTCCGCCCCATCCGCGGGGTTTCCATCAGTACCTTCGCGGTCGCGCCGACCTGTGCTTCGAGATGGCGCCGAATCGCGGAGGATCCTGCCTGACGAAGCCGCGCAGCCCGGTTCCGAATCACGGCACCATGCACTTGCGGCATTCGTGCTGCAGGCGTGCCCGGACGCGCCGAGTAAGGGAAGACGTGCAACCAGGTCAGGCCGCATTCGTCCACCAGGCGAAGCGAGTTTTCGAACATCGGTTCGGTCTCGGTCGGAAATCCGGCAATAATGTCCGCACCGAAAGTCATATCAGGGCGCAAACGGCGCGCCTCTTCGCAGAATCGGATCGCGTCATCCCGAAGGTGACGACGCTTCATTCGTTTCAGGATCATGTCGTCACCTGCCTGCAGCGACAGATGGAGATGGGGCATGAGTCGCTGTTCAGTCGCAATCGCTTCCATCAGTGCTTCATCCACCTCGATCGAATCGATCGAGGAAATTCTCAACCGCGGCAGCAGAGGAACCAGCTTCAGGATACGACGCACCAAGTCGCCTAACCGCGGTTTGGCCGGCAAGTCGGCGCCCCATGACGTTAGGTCTACGCCGGTCAGAACAACCTCGTTGAAGCCTCGCTCCACAAGCCGCTTGATCTGATCCACGACGACCCCAGCCGGAACCGACCGCGAGTTTCCACGTCCATAGGGAATGATGCAGAAGGTGCAACGATGGTCGCATCCATTCTGAATCTGAACATAAGCTCGATGGCGCCCGAAGCCGTCGATTAGGTGACCTGCGGTCTCGGTGACGCTCATGATGTCGTCCACCTGAACAGGCTCAGTGACGCCAATGGCCGCCTTCGCCCAGGTCTCGGGCTGCATTTTCTCGGTGTTGCCGAGGACCATGTCGACCTCAGGCATTCTGGCGAAACGTCCTGGTTCGGTCTGGGCCGCACAACCCGTGACGATGACCCGGGCAGAAGGGTTCTCGCGGCGAAGACGCCGAATCTCTTTCTGGCTCTTCCGCACGGCCTCGGCGGTCACCGCACATGTGTTCACTATCACCGCATCGCCCAGACCTGCGGCATCTGCCATTTCCCGCATGGCTTCCGTCTCGTATGCGTTCAGCCTGCAACCCAACGTCGCGAATGTCGGCACTTTCCGATCCATCACAGTGCCTCCAAATGTACGACACCATCGAAGACATGCGCCGTAGGACCGGTCATCCACACACCGTCGTCGCGCCACTCCACCAGGATCCGGCCTCCGTCGAGATCAATGGCGACGGACCGGCCGGTTAGCCCACGGCGCGCAGCAGCGACAGCCACCGCGCAGGATGACGACCCCGAGGCCAGAGTAATCCCTGCTCCGCGCTCCCATACGCGTGTGCGCAACTGATCAGGACCGGTCAGATGCACGAACTGAACGTTCGTACGCTCAGGAAAAAGAGGATGATGCTCAATTTCCTTCCCTCGAGAGGCAAGGTCGATCACGTCGGCGTCATCTACGAAGAACGTGCAATGGGGGTTTCCCATACCAGTCGCTACCGGATCGCCCTCGATGGGCAGATGCAGGGTATCTACCTCTTCCGACAGGGGAATGCGATTCCACTGCAGCAAGGGGGTGCCCATGTTCACCCGGGTCAGGCCGTCACCGGCATCCTCGCATACGAGAAGACCGCGTTCCGTTCGCAGGACTACGGTCTCTCGGCCGCTCTCATCCATTAGGTGGCGCGCAATGCAGCGCGTGGCATTCCCGCAGGCGGCCGAAACCGAGCCATCGGAATTGAAGAAGGTGATGGCGGCATCCGCCTCGCCATCGACGTCCATCACAGCCAGTTGATCGAACCCCACGCCTCGATGCCTGTCAGCCAGGGCCCGCGCCATGCCAGCCGTCATCGTCGGGCCGCCAGCACGGCGGTCGATCACGACGAAGTCGTTGCCAAGCCCGTGCATTTTCATGAAGGGCAGGTGTATGGATGCGGCAGGCGTCATTCGGCGGCATATAAACTTGTGCGAGTTCCGATGGAAGCGTTAGCCGTCGGTCGGGACGACATTGGTCGCCAATCTGAGTTCGCGCGCTCGCTTCGCAGAGATTATCCAAAGCTTGTCGTTGGGAACCTGATATGCCAAATCGTTGACCTTCGAGAACCCCAGATCCCCCCAGTACTTGCGGTCGATCTCGTAAGCGAAGTCGCGGTCCGTCGCGGAATGAAGCCCCAACTCGGCGATATCCATCATCTCGCGAATGTCGCCGGCGATGAAGACGTCGACACAGGCCGAAATACAGTTCACCAGCACGATCGTGTTGATCTCGCGTTTGCTGATTTCCCGGCCAATCTGGTGCGCCGCCAAAAGGTCGCCGCCCGGGCTCTGAGCAATAACCAATCCCTCCACGTCGGCCTGCTCGACAACGGACAGAAAGGTATACGCAGTGCGGGCTGAGATTTCCCCGTCCAGCACAAGGAACTGATCGCCGTCCAATGTGGTTTCGATGAACAGATTGCCCCCCACCGGTTCGGCAGAATCCGACACCAGCAGACCACCCGGCGGTGCGCAGGCAGCAAGAATACCGATAGCGATTGCAAATTTCGCAAGGCGACGGAACATGAACGTCCTCAGGAGCGGCAGGCGTTCCACCGTGTCCCCGTGCCAAGCAGACTGTCAAGACGCACCCGGAAACCACCCCGAAGATCGTGCCGAAAATACCCTTGACGCTCAGAGACCTTGCCATTAGTCCGGCCTCCGAGTGGGCCGTTAGCTCAGTTGGTAGAGCAACTGACTTTTAATCAGTGGGTCGCAGGTTCGAATCCTGCACGGCTCACCACTGTAGACACCATCTAAAATCGAAATCCGCCAGCAACATGCTGACAGGTCTTCGGCCTTGAAAGGAGTCGTCGCTTTCCTGCCAAAATCACTTAAAGAGAAGTCAGGTGTGCTGCGATGCAGCGATTGATCTTGGCGCCGACACGAAACAGTATTTGCATCTCACGAAAGGTTTCCTGCGTTGGAGGACGATTACAGACAGTATCCTGTCGGGAAAGGTTTCGCTTGAAAGCTGGAAAACAACAGATACTGATGTGATGCTAGGGTTGGGCGCCCGCCGTAAACACTGTCGATTGCCTTGCCTCAAAGTGCGCTGCCGACCATTCGACCGAAGAGTTTCTGTCTACGACACACTGCATCGAGTGACGAATTCCAAAAGCGACGGCCCGGGCGAAACCCGGGCCGAGCAATCCACTTGATCAGGCGCAGAAATCCCCCGCGCCCGACTTTCTCAGAGCTCTTCCGTTGGCACTGGCACCGCGTACTCGTGGATGTAATTGATCACGACGCGAGCGTCGTCCGCTGCTTGCGTGAAAGCCTCCAGCGTTCCATCGACTGCAGCATCAGCGACGTCCCCAAAGACGAACTCGTAGACGTCGATTTCGGTCGGAAGCCAGCTTCCATCTGCCTGTTCGACGAGGATCGTCGTGGTGACGCCTTCATAGCTCGTCGCTCGGTCATAGGTAAATGCCGAATAGTCAATGGCGGAGTACGCCACTTCCGTGCCCTCGATTGTCGTCGCATCGATGCCGAGGATGAGATTGAGATAGGCAATCTCATCGTCTGTCAGCACTCCGGTCTTATCGCTCGCGGCGGCTAGGAAGGTGGCGGCCGCCTCCATGTCCTCTACGGTCTTCACCCCGTCGGTGAGGAAAGAGAGAGCGTCAAGGGCTTCGTTATCGACGCCCTCAATGTAGCCGTACTCCATCAGTGCTATGTAGATTGACAGGTTCTCGAGCGGCGCATCGATTGTCCGCGTCTCTCCGTCAACCGTGACGACAAGCCGGCCAGCCGGGTCAAGGCTTACTTCGGTTGCATTGTTGAGGACATAAAGCACTTCCTCACTGCGTCCCTCAAGTACGTCCTCGGGCGCGCGGCTGACGCTCAACCTTCCGAATTCGACTTCCTGCGCGAGGTCATCGTATTCAGGCAGAATCGCGCCCTCGGCGTCGATCGGGATCAGGTTGCCCTCTGCGTCGACCGGTTGAACGAAGCCTTCTGCACTCAAGATCGGCACGCCCTGGGCATCGCGGAGAATAACGTAGAGATCGCCATAGAGATCACCACCGCCTCCGGCATCCGGCGGAGTACCCCTGTCAGCCGATCCGCCGGGAGTCCCTGCCCATTCCGGACGGTCGGAATCCTCGTCACCGCCACCAACCCCCTCGGGCTGCCCACCCTGGTCCTCGGGCCGACCCGGGTCGCTTGTCGGGGTGCTGCCGCGGTCAGGATTGCCGCCTTTCTCCCCTGCAAAATCGGGTGTATCGTCGCCGTCGTCGTCTTCCTCGCCGTCACCGCTCGGAGCATCATTCCGAGAACCGCCAGCTGAGGCACCGGATCCCTGTTGACCGGCGTCCGATCCGCCGGCGCCGCTGGCACCACCGCTCGCACCGCTGCTGCCACCAGCCGATTCCGAACCGCCGCTGCCTTGACCTTGGCCCTGTGCGGCGACAACGTCCACAGAGGCGACGGCGAGCGCGCCCCCCGCAACGCCGGCAAGCAGCGCCGACTTCACCGACGTACGAAACATGGTTTTTATTTGTGTCATGGCAAATATCCCCTTCAAGAGACGAAAAAAGGCAACGTCCCGACCGATTCGAAACGGTTGCATGGCCTGAATAGACATTTCACATGCTCCTGAACGGCGGACATTGACGCGTATCAATTATGAGATGTTTTTCTGGCAATGCCTGATCAGCTGATTCCATATTTGCCGCGCGGTCGGCCCCTCGACCTCTGTCCGGACCCAAGCGCTATTTGGCATATCGGTCGGCAACCAATTGTTAAGCGGCTCCGAGCGGGACAATCCGCCCGTCAAAGTGGCGCTGTTTTTGTTGTGCTGTTCGAAATTGCCCTCACTCGTTGGAAGTAACGTCGGACGCCCAAGCCAATTTACGTCACTCGATGCAGGACGGTCTGATGGCCGGGAGCAATCGAAGACACGGAGAATCGCTCTTTCAGTTCCATTCAAGCTCTCGTAGGGGAAGCCGATGGTTCCGTGCAGACAGATATGGACAGGAACCAGGCAACAACTTTCGCCGCTGCGTCACTCCGCAAAAGCAAGCGCTTTCAGAAGCGCGGCAAGCAAAGCATGAGGAAGCGTCGGCCCCCGTCCCACACCGAGATACTCGTCGTTGTCCCGGCTTTCGGATCTTCTCAGCGTGCAACGCCAATGACCATTCGGAAGGCGCGCGACACCTTTCATCGACACGCTCCATCCCGGTCGGATCAAATAGATCAGCGCCAGGACATCATCCGTTGAATCCATCGAGTGTCTCTCGATCTTTCGACCTGCTGCAACAGAACTGATTGCCGCGATCGCGCGGTTCGCAAGTTCGTCTTCCAACGTAAGGGCTGATTCCACTTCCATGGCCAGATCGGTGAGTTCTTTGTTCATGACCGCTCCTTTCGCTTGCGCCTAGGGTGACGACTTCGATCCCGTCCGGCGTTGATCCGTATCAAGGCCGGAACGGATCGGCGCACTAGGGTGAGGCGGAACCTGCCAGGAAGGGAACCCGGGATATGTCGCAGTCCGATGAAGTCATCTTCTTCGAAAACCTCCGGCGCGTGGATGTCGCGCTAGTCGGCGGCAAGAACTCGTCGCTTGGGGAAATGGTGCAGGAACTCGCTGCAATGGGCATCCGCGTGCCTCCTGGATTCGCCACGACCGCCAACGCCTTCCGTCGCTTCATCGAGGCGAATGATCTGAACACGATGATTGCCGAAACGCTCGCGTCCTTCGATGCCGGAAAGATCACCCTGCAGAATGCGGGTGAGAGCATCCGTACCGCAATTGTCGCCAGCGATTGGCCAGCGGCATCCGAGGCGGCCATTCGCGATGCCTACCGAAAACTCTCGGAAAGGGGCGGTCGCGATAACATGTCGGTAGCGGTCAGGTCCAGCGCAACGGCCGAAGACCTGCCGGACGCCAGCTTCGCGGGCCAGCAAGAAACCTATCTGAACGTCGTCGGCGAGGATGAACTGCTTATCGCCTGCCGGAAGTGTTATGCCTCTCTATTCACTGACCGGGCGATCACCTATCGCAAGCTGAAGGGATTCGATCACCTGCAAGTCGCGCTTTCGGTCGGTGTGCAGCAAATGGTCCGCTCCGACATTGGCGGCTCCGGCGTCATGTTCTCGATCGACACCGAAACAGGCTTCGACAAAGTCGTTCTGATCAACGCCGCCTGGGGTCTGGGCGAGAATGTCGTGCAGGGCGCCGTCACGCCTGATGAATTCCAGGTCTACAAGCCCTTTCTCGGGCGTGACGGCGTGCGCCCGATCATCGAAAAAAAGCTTGGCGCGAAAGAAATCAAGATGATCTACGCCGGCAGCGACGGCGTCGAACCTGTTCGGAACGTCCCGACATCCCGGGCCGAACGTGAAAAGTTCGTTCTCTCCGATGACGACGTGCTCGACCTTGCGACCCAGGCCGTAACTATCGAGAAGCACTACGGTTTGCCGATGGACATGGAATGGGCGAAAGACGGTGAAACCGGCGAACTGTTCATCGTTCAGGCGCGTCCCGAAACGGTTCAGTCCCGCGCCGACGTGGGTGCACTCCGCCACTTCTCGGTCGGCAAACATGGCAAAACCATCATCACCGGCCTGTCGGTCGGCGAGCAGGTCGCGACCGGGCGGGTGTGCTTGATCGAATCCGTTTCCGATATAGACCGTTTCGTCGACGGCTCGGTACTGGTCACGTCGACGACCGACCCCGACTGGGTGCCGATCATGAAACGCGCCTCGGCCATCGTAACCGATCACGGCGGTCGCACCAGTCACGCTGCAATTGTCAGCCGCGAACTTGGCGTTCCCGCTATCGTAGGCTGCGGAGATGCAACGCATGTCCTGCACGACCAACAGGAAGTCACGATAAGCTGCGCCGAAGGCGACGAAGGTTATGTCTATGAAGGCGTAGCGGAAATCACGGTCGAGGAACTGGACCTCACACACGTGCCCGAGACCCGCACACATGTGATGCTGAACATTGCCAATCCCGCGACAGCCGCACGCTGGTGGCGATTGCCAGCCGACGGTGTGGGTCTGGCCCGAATGGAATTCGTCGTCGCGAACTCCATCAGGGTGCATCCCGAGGCCCTTCTTCACTTCGAAGACATTCGGGACGAAGGGGTTCGTGAGCAGATCGAAACACTGACACGTGGATACGACGACAAGGCCGAGTACTTTGTCGACAAACTTGCGCTCGGCCTCGCCCGGATCGCAGCCGTCGCGCATCCCAACCCGATGATCCTGCGCATGAGCGACTTCAAGACCAATGAGTATGCCGATCTTCTGGGAGGTGCGCAGTTCGAGCCGCGGGAAGAGAACCCGATGATCGGGTGGCGTGGGGCGTCGCGCTACTATGATCCCGCCTACAAGGATGGTTTCAAACTTGAATGTCGCGCGGTTCACAGGCTTCGCGAAACACTGGGGTTCGAAAACGTCATGGTGATGATCCCTTTCTGCCGCACCCCGCAGGAGGCAGAGCGCGTCCTCGCCGTGATGAAGGAAGAAGGACTCGAGCGTGGTGCGAAGGGCTTGCAGGTCTACGTGATGTGCGAATTGCCTTCCAACGTGGTACTCGCCGAAGAGTTCGCCAAGCATTTCGACGGGTTTTCAATCGGTTCCAATGACCTAACGCAGTTGACACTGGGAATCGACAGGGACAGCGACAAGCTTGCGCCTCTGTTTGACGAGCGACACGAAGCGGTGCAGTGGATGATCCGCACGGCAATCAGGAAGGCCCACGAGGCCGGTGCAAAGATCGGACTATGCGGTCAGGCGCCATCGAACTACCCGGACTTCGCGCAGGTGCTTGTCGATGCCGGGATCGATTCGATCTCCGTCGTTCCCGACAGTTTTCTGCAGGTGAAAAAGCACGTCGCTGCCGCCGAAGCCAAATAAAGCGGCCGCCGCTACTGCAGCGGTGGCGCTGGCGGCGTCGATGGCCAGGGGTAGCGAAAGCCCAGAAGCTGCTTCATCTCAGGTGAAGCAGCCTTCAGAAAGTTGTCGTCCAGACCTGTCAGCATGTCTTCTATGGGCGTGACGAACTTCGGCAGGAACTCGACCAGAAGACCAATCCGCCCGGCGTCGCTGTTGTTCGGCATGGCACAATGCCAGGCTGCGCCAAAGAAAAGAACTACGTCCCCAGGTTCCCCCGTAAGCCGGATGCAGCTGCTGAAGAAATCGTCCGCCTCGTCCGGATAGTGCAGGGATTTCTGCGATCCCGGCGCCAGTGCGGTGGCGCCGTTCTCTTCGGTAAAGTGATCGACCAGTACTACCGCCTGCGCGTTCAGCGGGAAGGATGCGTTCGTTCGCATCGGGAACGTTTGCGTCCGATAGAAGTCCCAGTAGGGATAGTCGATATGGGGCTCCTGTCCGCCAAAGCCGGGCATGATCCTGGAAGCGCACAGGCTTCCCATGACGAATTCGGAACCAAGAAACGCCTGCATCGTCTCGAAAATCATCGGATCCTCGACCAGATGCGCAATGTCGTGATCCAGTTCGACCAGATCCTTGAACCAGATGCGGCGCTGCAAAAGCGCATCCTGACCACTTTGATTGAAGTGAGAACCCGTTTCGGTCAACTGGTCGGTGGCCACCGCGATCTTCTCGTGGATGTGGGCGATCCGGGTCTTGTCGAAGACACCCTTCAGCAATAGCGCACCCACGCCGTCAAGCAGCTCTTCCGCCGCTTCGCAAGGATTGAAAGTATCGCGGGTCATCACCTTCATTGCGTGTCTCCAGATGGACAAGAGCCGTCTCTAATCCTTCAGCACCGTCCGTTTGGCCGGGTCGGCCAGGGCGCGAACGCCCCGGCCGAATGGCGTCTACTTGAACTCTTCAGCGTTCTCGGTCGTAACCAGAATGGCGCCGGTGTCGACTTCTTCAGGGATCTCTTCACCGCCTGCCAGCTTCAGCACATACTCGACGCCCATCTGGCCCATGTTGTAAGGCCGCTGGGCAACCGACGCTTCCAGGTCGCCTGCAAGTATCGCCTCGGCTGCGTTCGGATTGCCGTCGAAGCCCACGATGAAGATGTCGTCCAGTTTTCCGGCATTCCGAACAGCTTCAACAGCGCCAAGCGCCATGTTGTCGTTCGACGAGAAGATGGCCTTAAGGTTCGGGTTGGCCGTCAGGATGTTCTCCGTCACGGATTGCGCCTTGGCGGTATCCCAATCGGCGGGCTGTTCGGCGACGATGTTCATTCCACAAGCCTCAAGACCTTCCCGTGCACCCTGTGCTCGGTGCTGACCGGTGGTGCCGGTAATGATGCCCTGGATGATCGCCACGTCGCTGCCTTCGGGGACATTGTCGCAGATATGCTGCGCACCCAACGTCGCGGCGGGAATGTTGTTCGTGCCGATGTAAGTTCCGGGCATGTCCGCGCGCTTGTCGACGAAGACCACGGCCACGCCTCTGGCGCGCGCCTGCTCCAGCGCCGGAATCAGTGCGGCGGTATCGGCGGGCGAAATCGCGATGCCCTTCACGCCCTTCGCGATTTGGTCCTCGACCAGCGCAATCTGCCCGGCCACGTCCGTCTCGCCACCCGGCGGTCCAACAGCCGCCACGTCAACGCCAAGCTCTTCGCCCTTGTCGATGGCGCCTTGTGCAACAGCGGCCCAGAAAGGGTTCGCCGAACCGATGTCGGACATGATCAGAGCGACCTTGTCCTGAGCCAGCGCGCCACCGGCGCCCAAACTGAATGCAGCCAGCGCCAATACGCTGGTAAGTCCTTTACGAAGCATGATTTCCTCCCATTGTTTCACTTCGAACGTCCCGGCCCACCTGAAGGCAGACCGAAATCTCAAGAAGCCGCGCCGGCTTTCCGGCGCAACACATCGACATATACGGCCCCCACGACGATCATTCCGATCAGTGTCTGCTGCCAGAACGCGCTTACATCCATCAGGTTCAGGCCGTTCCGCAAAAGTCCCATCACCAGTACTCCCGCGAAGACTCCCATTACGGTCCCGCGACCGCCGAAGAAACTCGCGCCGCCAATGATGACTGCGGCAATAGCGTCAAGCTCCGCCCCGATCCCCGCATTCGGAAACCCGGCACCGGTCCGCCCAGCCATCAAGAGCGCCGCAAGCCCGGCAAAAAAACCCGACAGCCCATAGACGACCAGCAGCACGCGATCGACGTTGATGCCGCTCACTCGCGCCGCTTGCGGGTTGCCCCCCACTGCCACGATGTGCCGGCCCAGCGAGACCTTGTTGATGAAGAAAGCGACGCTTCCGTAGCACACCATCAGCACCAGCGCGCTTACGGGGAACGAAGCGAACTCGCCCAGAAACGGTAATGGAATCTCGCCCGAGCCAAGGAACCGCACCTCCGGCGACACTCCCGAAACGGGCCGCCCTCCCGAGACAAGGTTGGTGATCCCGCGCAACGAGTAGAGCGTGCCCAGCGTCATGATGAAGGGATGGGGCAGACGCAGCACCGTCAATCCCAAGCCATTCACCAACCCACAAGCGATTCCAACCAGCGGCCCCACCACAATGGCCAGCGGCCACCAGAGCCCCGAGGTGTCCGCCATTGCCAGCAGCATCGTCGCCAGCGCCATGATCGAGCCGACCGAAAGATCGATCCCGGCTGTCATGATCACGATATACAGACCAAGCGCCAGCAAGGCGTTCATGGCTATCTGGCGCAGAATATTCGTCAGGTTCTGCGTCGTCGGAAAAATGTCCGGCTGAAGCGCACTCAGCACAAGAATCATCAGAACGACCACCGCGAAGACGCCATATCGCTCGATCATCTGCATCCGCCGGGCGGCGGGCGATTCCATTTCGTCCGGCAAGCTGTCCTCAGAGACGGTCATGCGCCAGCGCCTCCGTATGCCCCTTGGTTCCCATTATCCAGCCAATGACCTCGTTTCGCGTTGTCTCGGCGATCTGCGCTTCTTCGAAGTTCCGACCGTGGAACAAGGCCATCACCCGGTCGCAAACGAAAAAGACGTCGTCCATCCTGTGGCTGATTAGGATCACGCTGGTGCCGCGCTCTCTCAGGCGCTTGATCAGGTCCAGCACCTTGCCGACCTCCTTGATCGCCAGGGCCGCGGTTGGCTCGTCCATGATCACGACCCGTGCGTCAAACGCAGTCGCTCGTGCGATGGCAACCGCCTGGGCCTGCCCGCCGGACAATTCCTCAACCTTCTGATCGACCGATTTGACGTTGATATGCAGCCGGTCCAGATGCTCTTTCGCCATCCGGCGCGACTTCCTGCGATCGACAAGTTTGAAACCGAACCTCATGCTTCCCGGTTCGCGTCCAAGATAGATATTCTCGTAGACCGGCAGGTTTCCTGCCAGCGCCAGATCCTGATAGACCATTTCGATCCCGTTGATCTGAGCATCCTTGGGAGAGTTCAGGACCACTGGCTTTCCATCGAACACCAGGTCGCCCTCACTGGCGCTATACAGGCCTGACAGAACTTTCATGAGCGTCGATTTGCCGGCGCCGTTATCACCCACGACACCCAGAACCTCACCCGGGAAAAGACGAAGATCGACCTGATCCAGAGCCGTGATCGCTCCGAAGCGCTTTGTGATTCTCCGCATCTCCAGAAGAGGAGTCGTCTCGCTACTCATATTGCCGTGCCGCAGCGAAAACATAAGCCAGAACAACGAAATGGCTGGACATGTCTGGCACTTGCCGGCTGCAGTGCATCGAAGCCATAGACCTAAACCCCCCAGATTCTTGCAACGCTTTTTGCAGCATTCTTAGCATGACAACTTTTGTTATCAAGAATATCCTTGTTGCCAGTTGGCCGAGCCGGTCACAGGTAGGGAGGGGTCGGGTCGGCATATGGGTGCCAGCGAATACGACTACATCATCGTCGGGGCGGGGGCATCCGGCTGCGTAATCGCCAACAGGCTCAGCGCTCATGGCGACATTTCCGTCCTCTTGATCGAGGCCGGGCCGCCTGACACAAACCCGAACATCCATCGCCCGGCGGGTCTCTTCAAGCTATTTGACGGCAGCCTCACTTGGAATTACCGGACGGTACCGCAAGTGAACCTGGATGGGCGTGCGCTGAACTTCGTTCAGGGCAGAGTTCTGGGCGGCGGCAGTTCGGTGAATGGTCTGGTCTTCACGCGCGGCTGTCCGGAAGACTACGACGCGTGGGCGACCGACTTCGCCTGCGACGGCTGGTCTTTCTCCGAGTTGCTTCCTTACTTCCGTCGCTCCGAGCGAAACGACATGCTGGTTGGTGACTTCCACGGCACCGAAGGGCCGCAGGGTATCTCGACCATGTCGCCGGACCCATTGACCCGCGTCTTCATCCGGGCCTGCCAGCAGGCCGGAATCCCGTACACGGCGGATTTCAACGGCCTAAGGCAGGTCGGCGCAGGAGCATTCCAGACGTTCACTTGGAACGGCCGTCGCTGCTCTACAGCCACGGGATACCTTCGCCCCGTGATCGAACGGACGAATCTTTCGGTCCGGACAGGGTGTCGGGTGAACCGATTGGTTGTCGAAGACGGGCGGGCGACCGGTGTGGAAATTTCGTCCAGTGGGTCGGTCCAGACACTTCGCGCCGAACGAGAAGTAATCGTGGCGGCCGGTGCCATCGGCTCACCCAAGCTGATGATGCTTTCTGGCATTGGCGCGGCGGACCAACTGCGCGGCGTTGGCGTGGAACCCATCCACGACCTACCCGCAGTTGGACAGAACCTGCAGGATCATCTGGATATCGACGTGGTACTTTCCGTCGATCCAGGGCTTGGTTTCGACCGCTACAAGGCTCGGCACCGGATGCTTTGGGCCGGTCTTCAGTACCTGCTTTTCGGCACCGGGCCGGTGACATCGACCATCGTGGAAGGTGGCGCGTTCTGGACAGTCGACCCCTCATCGCGAAGTGCAGATACCCAGCTCCATTTCGAGCCTGCCACTGGAACCGAACCCGGTTCTCCGATGTCCCCAACCGGCGCCGGCTGTATGTTCAACGGCTATTTCGTCCGACCCGAAAGCCGGGGGTCTGTCCGGCTTGCTTCCCCTGATCCAGCCACGCCGCCGCTTATCGACCCGAATTACCTGGGCGAGCCGCGCGATCTCGACATGACGATAAGGGCCGTCAGGCTGATGCGCGATGTCGCGCGACAGCCGGCATTTGCCGCAGTAGGAGGCCGCGAGTTCTTTCCCGGCGACAATGCCGTGACCGAAGACGAAATAGCTCAGTTCATCCGCGCGCACGGTCGCACGGCCTACCACCCGGTAGGAACGTGCCGGATGGGAGGGGACAACGCGTCCGTCGTCGACCCTCAGCTCAGGGTGCGCGGCATTGACGGTCTCAGGGTCTGCGATTCCTCGATAATGCCTAAGCTCGTCAGTTCGAATACCAACGCCGCCTCGATCATGATCGGCGAGAAGGCCAGCGAACTGATACTTGGCGAAAGGGGTGAAACCGTGTGATGCACCGACAAAATACCGACGTTATACCGACGTTATACCGACATGCGTTTTTTCATGAATATCAGATAGTTAAGTGCGTATTCGTTGCAAAGTCAGCTGAATCCCCGAACGCTGGATTAACATTTCGAATACCGACCAACTTTGGCGAACTCCGAATGGTGGGCTTTGTCAGACGCACCCTTAGGCCATTGATAGAATGCAACCGTCCACTAGTGTCCGGGAATACACACGGCCCATGTCCTGGATCAAATCCACTCGTCGCAATGGGCCAAAGGGAGGGAAAATGCTGCGAATTGAAACGTTTGTAGAGCATAGGAGTCAGCTTGGCGAAGGCCCGCTGTGGGACGCGCGGGCAAACCGGCTCTACTGGGTCGATACCTATGGCCCGGCACTTCACAGTGTCGACGCAGACGGCGGCGACATGAAGACTTGGCCGATGCCCGAGCACATAGGCGCTTGCGCCCTTCGCGAAAACGGCGGCGCCATCGTCGCCCTCCGCTCGGGCTTCTTCGAACTTGACCTGAACACCGGCGACCTCACCCGCATCGCCGAAACCCACCCCGGCGAACTCCGCCCCCGATTCAATGATGGCAAGACTGATCGGCAGGGGCGATTTATTGCAGGAACAATGGATTACCAAGAAGAGGGGCCGGTAGCAAAGCTGTTCCGACTGGACACAGATATGTCTGTAACGACGCTGGACAAGGATATCATCTGCTCGAACGGGCCCTGCTTTTCGCCGGACGGTCGGACAATGTATTTTGCTGATTCCTTCACGAAGACGATCTTTGCCTACGACTATGATACCGAAACTGGAGACGTTGTAAGCCGACGAATTTTCGCTTCTTTCGCCGAATTCCAAGGCTACCCCGACGGCATGACCTGCGATTCAGATGGATGCATCTGGGTTGCAGAAGTCTATTCCGGTCGCCTTGTACGCTTCGACCCGCGCGGCGCACTCGATCGCGTCGTCGGTCTTCCGGTGTTCTCGACAACAAGCATAATGTTCGGCGGACCAAACCTCGACATTGCATTCATCACGTCAATGGCACGGCCCTTTGGCATCCGCTACCATCACGAGCGAGAGGCCGGGATGGTTTTTGCGATACACGGCCTAGGTGTCACCGGTATCGCCGAAACGCCGTTTGCGGGATAGGGAAACAAGTCCATGAAAGCACTTCGTTTTCACAATCGAATGGATCTCCGGATCGAGGAAATCGAGCGTCCCGCGACACCGACCGGCGACACTGCCGTCGTTCGAGTGTCGTACTGTGGAATCTGCGGTACCGACTTGCACGAATACCTTGCCGGTCCGATTTTCATCCCAACAGAACCACACCCCGCTACGGGCGCAAAAGCACCCATGATCCTGGGACATGAGTTTTCTGGCATCATCGAATCGTGCGGCCCCAGCGTTCGGAGTTTCAAGCCCGGTGACAGGGTTGCGATCCTCCCTCATCTGATGACAAAGGGCGAGTTTTACGCTCGCCGAAATCTTGGCCAGTTCAGTCCGACCGTCGGTCTTGTTGGACTGTCGTGGCATTGGGGCGGCATGGGCGAATACGTTGCGGTGCCCGAGGAGAACCTGGTCTTCCTGCCCGACAACGTGTCGGATGTGCAAGGCGCACTCTTGGAACCATCCGCCGTCGCTGTAAACGCAATCGATGAGGCCAAATTGCGCGTCGGCGAAACGGTACTGATTACCGGTGCGGGCCCAATCGGGGCTTTGACGGCCCTCGCGGCACGGATGGCCGGAGCGAGCCGTATCTACGTCTATGACCCGAACGAAAGCCGGCTTTCGCACCTCAACGAGATTGACGGTCTCCGGCTGTTCAGCGGGCCACCGGATGAAATGCTGGACGTAATTGCAACCGAGACAGGCGTGGGCGTCGATGCCGCCATTGAATGCGCCGGACATATCTCGGCGTTCAACCTCTGTGTCGACGCCTTGCGCCATGTCGGCCGCCTGGCGCTTGTTGGCCTCTTTACAGACAAGCAACAGGTCGATCTGTTCCGGCTTTGCGAGAAGGGTATTCGACTTCTCGGCTGCCTTGGCAACGACATAACCATCGGTCCCCGACTGGCACGCATGATCGGAAGCGGGAATTTTCCTGTCGAGAAGATGGTGACCGGCACCATACGGTTGGACGACGCCATCGCAAACGGCTTCGACGCATTGTCCCGACCGGGAACGGACCATCTGAAGATCCTGATCGATATGAGAAGCTGACGGAGGGAGAAGAAGCGATGCAGGTCAAGGATGCGCGAGAGGTCAACTGGACTGCCGGCGACAATGCTTCCGCCGACGCGCTTTTTTCCGCGATGAACAGCTATTTCACATTCCGCACCGACGCGATGGACAGGCTGGACTTGCTGCTAAAAAGGGACCCGGAAGTCCCCGCCGCGCATGTCTTGAAAGGAAGTCTGCTCATGTTCTCCCGTTCCGCGAAAAACCTTCCTGCGGCAACGGAAGCGCTTGAAGCTGCCGAGGCCGTTTCCGGATCGGCAAACAATCGGGAAAGACTGCACATCAGCGCCCTACGTGCCTGGATACAAGGCGATGTCTTGGGTGCGCAGAATGTCTGGGACGCCATCCTCGTACAGGAACCGCACGATCTCCTGGCACTCAGGCTTCAGCACTTCAATGCCATGTTCCTCGGTAGTTCCGATCACCTGAGAGCGCTCGCAGGTCGCTCCCTTTCTGACTGGAGCGACGAAGTGCCCGGTGCGGGGTTTGCCTACGGCATGGCCTGCATGGGACTCGAAGAGGCCGGCGAATTCGAGCGGGCCGAGTGGATCGGTCGACGTGGTGCCGAACTCGAGCCGGACGATCTTTGGTGTGTCCACTCCGTCGCCCATGTTATGGAAGGGGAAGGTCGCCTGGACGAAGGGTTGGCGTGGATGGTGCGGCCCGAGACCTTATGGGAAGGCCGCGGGCCAATGCGTCACCACCTCTGGTGGCATGAAGCCTTGTTTCTGTTTGAGACTGGCGACTACGACAGAGCCTTAGACTACTATGATCGCCGCTTGGCGCCTCAAGAACCAGCAAACTACATGGAACTCTCAAACGCGGCATCACTCTTGCTCCGTTTGGAATCGACAGGTGTGGAATGCGGTGATCGTTGGCAGTCTCTCGCAATGAAAAGCGACCACATGATCGAAGACCGAAGCCTCACTTTCTCGGACATTCATACGCTGATCACCTTCGCAATGGCTCGCGACAAAATCGCTCTTCGGAAAACCTCTGATTTGATTGTCGCCTATGCCAGTACCGCCGCTACCTATAATGCAAATGCAGCCTCCCGAGTGGCTGTCCCTTTGGCCACCGCCCTCTCGGCCAGACTGCGCGGAGACGCCCGCAAAGCAACGGACACACTTATCCAGGCGCGTTTCGACTTTCCGTCGATGGGAGGAAGCAATGCCCAGCGTGACGTACTCGAGATTTTTCTGATCGACTGTGCAATTGCCGCAGGTGATCGCCCGCTGGCGCGCCGACTTCTGAATCAGTACCTGGACCAGCGTCCAGAAGCCGTTCCTATGCGAAACAGGCTTAAGGAACTCGAAGCAGTATAGAACCTGGCTGAGCAGTTGACGGTCAATTTTTGGAGGGGAGATTGGAGTGAGCGTGAAGATCGCAGTGATAGGGGCTGGCGCGATCGGCAGAGTGCATGCGCAGAACGTTGAAGCGCACCCTCATGCCGAATTGATCGCGATCTGCGACACAAACCGGAAAGCCGCAGCTGAGTTGTCCGAAAGACGAGGTGGCGTTGCGGTCGTATCAATCGAGGAGGCATTGCGGCTCGAGCCGGATGCTGTGATCATCGCTTCTTCGACTTCTTCGCACGGCGCGGTTGCCGCTGCCTGTATTGCAGCTCAGAAACCGTTTCTATGCGAGAAGCCTTTGGCATCGGACCTTCAAAGTGCCGAACGCATCGCCGCGGATGCCACGCATGCCGGTATCGTTGCCGCGACAGCCTTCAATAGGCGCCTGGACGCTGGATATGCCGGCATCCGGAACGCTGTTGCCGCCGGCGAGATCGGAAGAATTGAGTCCATTCTCATCACGTCCAGAACGGCTTCGCCGCCAACGCTTGAGTTTGCCCGCACGTCTGGTGGGCTATTCGGAGAAAAGGGTGCGCATTTTTATGATCTTGCTCGCTGGATCACCGGAGAAGACCCAATCTCACTGTTCGCAATGGGTTCTGCCATCGTGAACCCGAAATTTGCCGAGATTGGTGAGGTAGATACAGCCATGATTACAATGAAGATGCCCAGTGGTGCGCTCTGCAATTTCGATTTCAGTTGGCGTGCGGCATATGGCCAGGATGAGCGACTCGAAGTAAATGGCTCTCTCGGAATGCTGCGCACATCGCAGGAGCCGGTCGGAAGGTTTCTGCGGACTTCCGCATCGGGCGAGATGCGTGACGGTTTGATGCCCACTTGGTATGAGCGCTTTGCTCCCACCTACGCTTGCGAACTGGACCTGTTCCTTGCCTCGGTCACATCAGGCGAAGTCAAGGGATTGGCATCGCTGGAAGATGGTTGTGCCGCGCAGAGGATAACGGACGCTGCGAGAGAGTCTGCGCGAACATCGCGAATGGTTGAGTTTGCATGACGACAGGCAGGTTTCAGGAAAGAATGGTTGCAACCCGGCGAATGGCCAGCGGATAACCTTCGATGCCACATCCCGCGATGACGGCATCGGCGCGCGCCGAAACGTACGAATGGTGACGGAACGCTTCACGCTTATGGATGTTGGAAAGGTGAACTTCGACAACCGGTCCCTCGAACGCAAACAATGCATCCATTATCGCAATTGATGTGTGGGTATATGCCGCCGGGTTAATGACGATAGCAGCAGCCATGTCCCGTGCCTCGTGAATCCAGTCGACGATCTCGCCTTCATGGTTCGACTGACGAAAGTCAATCGACAGTCCGGACTGGATGGCGATTTCGCGGGCCTGCTCCTCAGCATCGTCTAAAGTGTCTGTCCCGTATATTTCCGGTTGCCGTTTTCCAAGAAGATTGAGGTTCGGGCCGTTCAGGATGTAGATGGTCTTGGTCATTTTACATATCCGTGAAAATCGGTGCTGAGTTTCCTCTAGCGCACGGACCTGCGGGTTTCACGCGAAAGATGACTTGTCGGCGGAAAACCTTGCTGTCGGATCAAACCGAAACAGCCTCAAATATCCTGTCACGGCTCAATTCGCCACGGCGTCCGGACAAGCGGACCTCACCGCGCTCCAGAACATAAAATTGGTCACCGAGCCCGTAGGCAAAATCAAAATACTGCTCCACTAAAATGATGGCCATTTCGCTTTTCTCCCGCAGGTACTCGATGACGCGTCCAATCTGTTGAATGATGTTCGGCTGAATACCTTCGGTTGGCTCGTCCAACAAAAGAAGCTTCGGCTTCGCGATCAGCGCTCGCGCAATGGCAAGTTGCTGTTGCTGCCCCCCGGATAAGTCTCCGCCTCGACGGTTCAGGAATTCCTTCAGGATTGGGAAAAGCTCAAATATCTCTTCCGATATTCCGCGCTCAGATTTCTGCAAGCAGGCGTAACCTGTCTCCAGGTTTTCGCGCACAGTCAGCAGTGGAAAGATATCACGACCCTGCGGCACATACCCGACACCCATTCTTGCCAGGGCATGAGCCGGCTGTTTGCCGACTTCCTGACCGTCAAGCAGATACTCTCCGCCAGATCTGGCATGTGTCCCCGAAAGCGCCTTCAGTAGACTTGTCTTTCCCACGCCATTGGTTCCCATGATACATGTCACTTCACCAGCGGCAGCATCAATGTCGATACCGTTGAGTATCTGGCTGGATCCATAGTGAAGTTTCAATCCACGTGCAGTCAGCATTGTCAGCGCCCCAAATACACTTCGATAACGTGCTTGTCGGATGTTACATGGTCAATCGATCCTTCAGCCAGAACCGACCCCTCGTGCAGAACCGTAACCTTGCACTCAAGACGCCTCACGAACTCCATATCGTGTTCGACCACGACGACTGCACGTGATTTGGCCGCCTCTTTCAGAATGTCGGTCGTATGTTGGCGTTCGGCCGGAGTCATCCCGGCTGCCGGTTCGTCGACTAGAAGCAGCTTTGGGTCTTGTGCCAGTAGCATCCCTATCTCCAGCCATTGTTTCTGGCCGTGGCTGAGCTCTCCGGCCTTCCGCGCAATTTGCGTAGAAAGCCCAACTTCTTCAGCAAGTTCTAGAATCCGTTTTCGATCCTTCTAGCTTGAACGGTACAGAAGTACGGCAATCGGTCCCCGTCCCTTCCTGAGCGCCACCAACAGGTTGTCAAAAACCGTCTGATCTTCAAACACTGTTGGCCGTTGAAACTTGCGACCGACACCTGCCCTGGCAATCTGGCTTTCAGTCATGCGCAAGAGTGATGCAGAGTTCTCTCCGAACAGTACCCGGCCCGTATCAGGCCTTGTCTTGCCAGTCACGATGTCCATGAATGTCGTCTTACCGGCGCCGTTCGGACCGATTACAGCCCTCAGTTCCCTTGGCCCAATGGAGAAGGAAAGATTGTTGATTGCTTTGAATCCGTCGAATGCAACCGAGACTCCCGAGACTTCAAGAAGTGCGCTCACTGGTCGGCCTCCTTTTCGCGGAGGGAACCGACATTGGGCCCAAGGTCGGCGCCATGCCGCTCGGGGTTTCTACGGGCGGCAATCAAGTCAAACAACCCGCCAATTCCTTTCGGCGCAAAAAGTGTAACTGCCACGAACGAAAGGCCCAGCAAGACTGTCCACCAGTCGACCCACTGAAACGTGTATGCGCCGATCTGGATATCCGGCGCGCGCCCGCCGGTGAAGTATGTTGAAATCAGACTGACAAAGGCAGCACCGAGTACCGCACCATAAAGTCGCCCTCTTCCCCCGATGGCCACCCAAACTGCCAGGTAGATCGAAGCGATAGGCGCAACTTCAGCAGGATTGATAATTCCGGCCTGTGGATAATAAAGGGCCCCTGCGATACCGGCGATAATCGCAGTTAGCGTGAAAACGAACAGCTTGAACCCCTCGACTGGATATCCCAAAAATCGCACTCGCGCCTCGTCGTCACGGATGCCGCGCAGGACATTGCCGAACTTGCCGGAAACCACCCAGGTTGCCAGCATGTAACCCAGAGCCAGCGCCAGCGCCGAAGCCCAGAAGAACCAAAGAGAAATGTCGGATTGTGAAACATTATCCAGCCCGGGCAGGTTCTGAAGCCCGGACAGGCCATTGTTTCCTCGAAGGCCGCTATCGTTCTGGAACAGAAAAAGTGACAGTGCCAGCGTCATCGCCTGCGTAAGGATGGAGAGATACACCCCTGTTACCCGGCTCCTGAATGCCAGCCAACCGAAAATCAACGCCAGAAGCCCGGGTACAATTATGACGGCAGCGAGTTGTAATGGCAGTGAATGCGCGACGGACCAGATTGGTGGAAATTCCGAGGCACCGACAACACCGAATATCTGCGTGGCGATAGCATCGTTGATCTCGATCTCGGTCGGCGGCAATAGGGCGCCGGTCATACTGCTCTCGACGATCAGTCTTGTGCGGGCATACATCAGCCACATGCCGATCGCATAGCCACCAATGCCAAAGAAAGCCATGTGCCCCAAGCTCAGAATGCCGCAATAACCCCAGACGAGGTCCATCGCCAGAGCCACAAGGCAAAGACATAGTGTCTTTCCAAGTGTCTTGAGCATCGAAGTCGAAACCACACCAATGCCCATGGATTCCGACAATATCGTTACACTGATGGTGAAAAGCGCAAGACACGCCAGAAATACAAGCACCGATGGGTGCCGCATGACAAACGGCTGACGATGCGTTGATCCTGCGAAGACGGAAGTGTCGGCCATGGGTCAGGCCTCCGCCGCCCGACCCTTGAGAGCGATGATGCCCTTCGGCCGGAATTGGATAAAGAGTATGATGAACAGGATCATGTAGGTCTGAGCGGCAAGCGTGTTGGACGGGTTCAGCCACTCGATGCCCTTTTGCAGGAAGCCAACCATCGCGGCTCCCAGTAAAGTACCCCAGATGTTGCCAACGCCACCGACGACGACAGTCATGAAGCTTTGAACTATATAGTCCGAGCCCATCTCGGAAGTAACTTTGGCATAGAGGCCGATGGTAACTCCGGCGACCCCTGCGATGCCCGATCCTAGCCCAAACGTCAGCATGTTGATGCGGTCCGGATTGATCCCCATCGACGCCGCCATACGAGGGTTCTGTACCACCGCACGCGTCTCGAGTCCGATGCGTGTCCGGTTCATTAGAAACAGGTAAAAGGCAAGGAAAAGCATGGCGAGTACGAAGATCGCGATGCGGATGTAGCTGATCGATACCACGTCATTCACGACAAGCGCGCCATCCAGCCATTCAGGCGAGGTAAGGGGACGAGCCTGAGTACCAAAGATGTTCTTTGCGATCTGCTGGAGCGCGATTGAGATGCCGAATGTGGCCAGAAGCGTCTCTAGCGGACGGTGATATAGCCAGCGGATCACAAGCCGTTCCATCGCTACGCCCGCAGCGAAAGTCACGAAGAATGCCAACGGCAGCGCAACAAGGATCGACACCGTGTAGTCCGGGATGATCTGCTGGACGACATAGCCGGTGTAAGCGCCCATCATGATGAATTCGCCGTGGGCCATGTTGATTACGCCCATGACGCCAAAGGTGATGGCCAACCCAATGGCTGCGAGAAAATAGATCGATGCAAGCGACAGACCGTCTAACGTTAGATCGACAGCCTGGTTCAGTCCTACTTTGGTATCGATGGCGGAAAGCGTCTTAAGTGCCGCCTCAACGACCGCCGGCGATGCAGCAACGTAGCGCTCGAAAAAGGTAAATCCTTCAAGACGGATCTCAAGCTCGCTTTCGGTCGCAGCCGCTTCGACGGTACCTTGGCGTGCCAGTTCAGCATAAGCCAGATCCCGCGCAGCCTCGGTGTTCAAGTCGGCGACGAGAAGTCCGGCAACCTTTCCACCAGAGATATTCTCGATCAGTGCACTTCGCTGTTCCTCACGACTGATCAGGGGTGGTGCCAAATCGCCGGAAACCAATAAGTTGTATGCCATAGTGGCGGGCAGTTCATCGCTTCCGGGCTTCAAAAGCCGCGCGATGTCGGGCTCATTTTCAGGCAAATCGCCCTCGACAACTTCAACCCGGGTCGCAACAAGAGGATTCAAAGCGGCTCGGACATCGACACCCAAGTCGCCACGGAAACTTTCGATGGCTTCAATACGCTCTTCGTCGGTTGCCCCGAATTGAATTGTAAGCAGTTTTTCAAGGCGTTCTTTTCGCGCCTTAACGACAGGGTCGGATTCGTTTGCGGTAGAGACTCTGAGAGCCGCAAGATGTGATGGGTCAGCATCGCGTTCGATTGCTGTCAGCGCCGTCAGTCGGTTGTTTGGATCGGGGTCGTTCAACTGGAACTGTACCAACGCAGCGCCAATCAGACCGCGTATCCCGCTGTTGGGCTTTAGCTGATTGTAGTCGTCGTCCGGAACTTCGCCGATCTCGGAACCGTCCGCGAAATCGAAAGCTCGCAGAGTGTCCCTGTCGATTTCCTCGGCGAAGACGAAGAGCTTCGTATCCTTTTTCTGCCACATCTCCTTGGCCTGCCATTTTTCAAGCACTGTCTGTGCCGCGGGCAGGCCGCTGGATGCCAGTGCGTCGATTGCGGGGCCAATTGTCCTGCGCGACGACTCGGCAATTGCTTCGCCGTGCTCCAGCAAGATTTGCTGAATCGGAGCCTGCGCATCCTGGGCCAGACAGCTACCGGCCAGTGCTAGACTAAGCGCCGACGCGATACCAAAGTAATACCGACGAATTACCGACATTGGTGTCCGACCGATTTGAGATGAGGATTTGAAATAACGGGGGCGGATCCCCGCCCCCGAAAAAACCGGATCAGTAGTTCGACTTGATCTGTACGCAAGTCTCGGTCGCGGTGTTGTACATGCCGCAACCAAGTTCCTTCCAGTCCGACTTCAGTACTGCGGATTCAGGCAGATAATCGGTCCAGGCATCACCTGCGACTTCTTCGGTCTGACTGATGATATCGAACTGTCCATCGGCCTGGATCTCACCGATCAATACCGGTTTCGCCAAGTGATGGTTCGGCAGCATCACTGCCGTTCCACCGGTAAGGTTGGGAAACTCCTGCCCGTACATCGCTGCACGAACCGCATCGACATCCGCGGTTCCGGCTGCTTCAACGGCATTCACCCACATATTGAAACCGATATAATGAGCCTCCATCGGATCGTTTGTGACACGATCCTCTCCCATCCGCTCTTTCCAGGCGGCAACCCATTCCTCGTTTGCCTCTGTGTCAGCCGACTGAAAATAGTTCCACGCCGCCAAGTGTCCGACAAGATTTGAAGTGTCGAGACCAGAAAGCTCTTCCTCACCGACCGAGAACGCAACGACTGGAATATCGTCGGCTGAAACTCCCGCTGCCGCAAGTTCTTTATAAAAACCCACGTTTGCGTCGCCGTTGATAGTCGAAATCACCCCGACCTTCTTGCCATCAGCACCCAGCGCGACGACATCCGCCACGATTTTTGACCAGTCGGAGTGCCCAAACGGTGTGTAGTTGACAAAAATGTCGTCCTCGGAAATTCCCTTCGATTTGAGGTAGGCCTCCAAGATGTTATTCGTCGTCCGCGGATAGACATAGTCAGTCCCCAAGAGGGCGAACTTCTCTACTCCCAGTTCTTCGAGGAAGTAGTCCGTAGCAGGGATTGCCTGCTGGTTGGGCGCGGCGCCCGTGTAGAAAACATTCTTCGACGACTCTTCTCCTTCATACTGAACCGGATAGAACAGAAGGCCATTCAGTTCCTCGATGACGGGCAGAACGGACTTCCGGGAAACAGACGTCCAGTTCCCGAAAATCACATCCACATCATGAACGGTCAGTAATTCGCGTGCTTTCTCGGCGAACAAAGGCCAATCCGATGCCGGATCAACCACCACTGCTTCGATTTCACACCCGAGCAAGCCGCCCTCGGCGTTCTGGCCGGCAATGAGCATTTCCATGGTGTCTTTCAGTGTCGTTTCCGAGATTGCCATGGTTCCGGAGAGAGAATGAAGGACGCCTACCTTGACTGGACAGTCTTGGGCCAGGGCAGCAGTGCCCAATAGCGATACAGAAGCAGAAAGTGCTCCTATGAAGTTTCTGGAAGCCATCTAGAAGTATCCCCGTGTAGGGCAGTTTTCGTGCGCGCCTTCAATCAACCTTTGCCAGGCGATTTGACGGTGCTAGATGAAAACCGCAGCACTTTTGTTGCCGTCGTGCGGAGGAGAGAACTACCAAGTCTTGAACCCCGCACGGCGTGTTGCCTGCACCATTCTAGGTGCTTGGTCACGCTACTTGCGGTCACAGAGACGTCTAGTCGCTTTGGCTTGGGCGTGCCTGCATATCGAGCAGATGCTTAGTGTTGGCGCAAAATTGCGGACGAGCGCACAACATTTGGGCACATGATATCCATACTCCACCAGTCAGCATGGTCATTTCTGCTTCAAGTCGACGTTGAATCGCTGGTCACCCCATCCATCCACATTGGTTCGTGCTTCAATGAATACTGTGTGGACATTGTCGGGAATCTTCAAACCACTCAGATTTCTGGTGAAGGGCTGTTCTTCAACGTGTGGATGCAACAGTTCTCTCATACCTAGAATGGTGCCATCTTCAAGAATGACGCGCCATCCATCGGCGTAGTCATCCCATCCGGTGTCGCCGTGGGATAGGGTAACCGAAAAAGTCCATGTATTGACGCTTTGCTTGACATCAACCGCTTCAACAGTGGCCGGATCAGCAGCAACTTGGTGTGACAGAGAGACGCTGAGAGCAAAAGTCGCCCCCATCCAGGTCTTCTTCATTCCAAAGTTCCTCATCTTTACATCAACTCTTACCTGTCGAATTCGAGTTTTGGAATGAGTTATTTGCATCAACACTGAATGGTCCTTCGTTTGAGTCTGACACGAAGTGGAATGACAGTTGCATCAAGTATAAATTGGTTATATAAATTTACCAATTGAGAGGTTTTGTGATGGAAATGCCGGCCCCTGACAAGACAATCCTCGCCCGAAAGGGACGAATTGTACAACGCTTGAAATCAGTCTTGGCTTCCGATGCGGTCATAGACGATGAAGCCGAAACGCGCGCATATGAGTGCGATGCCCTGACCGCCTACAAGTGCCCACCATTATGCGCGGTGCTTCCGTCAAGCACAGAAGAGGTGTCGTCAATACTCCGGATTTGTCATGACGAGGGCGTTCCAGTCGTACCGCGCGGCTCAGGCACCTCGCTTGCAGGTGGCGCGTTGCCCACGGCTGATAGTGTCATTCTTGGGGTGGCGCGTTTGAACGACGTACTGGAGACTGACTATGACAATCGTTTCATCCGCGTCCAGACAGGCAGGACGAATCTGAGCATCACCGGTTCGGTTGAGGCTGACGGCTTCTTCTATGCCCCCGACCCTTCATCGCAGTTGGCCTGTGCCATCGCTGGCAATATTGCAATGAACTCAGGTGGCGCCCACTGCCTGAAATACGGCGTAACCACCAACAACCTACTGGGCGTGACCATGGTGCTCATGGATGGCACGGTTGTCGAGGTTGGTGGCCCGCACATGGACGCAGGCGGCTATGATTGGCTGGGCTTGATTTGCGGATCGGAGGGTCAACTTGGCGTCGTAACTGAAGCGACACTTCGTATTCTGCCAAAACCCGAAGGCGCGCGCCCGATCCTCATCGGCTACGACTCCAATGAAGTCGCAGGTGAATGCGTATCAGATATTATCAAGGCCGGCGTCTTACCTGTGGCAATCGAATTCATGGACCGACCTTGTATTCGTGCTTGTGAAGCCTTTGCCAAGGCTGGCTATCCCGATTGCGAGGCGCTGCTTATCGTTGAGGTCGAAGGTTCACCGGCAGAGATCGATGCGCAACTCGATGTGATCAAGAAAATAGCGCGTAAACACGATCCGATTGAGCTCCGCGAGGCTTGCGACGCGGATGAAGCGGCCAGAATTTGGTTGGGGCGGAAGTCAGCATTCGGAGCCATGGGCCAGATTAACGACTACATGTGCCTAGATGGAACCATTCCGGTATCGTCACTTCCTTTCGTCCTCAGGCGCATAGGCGAGATGTCGAAGGAGTTTGGTCTGGATGTGGCCAACGTCTTTCATGCCGGTGACGGTAACATGCACCCGTTGATCCTTTTTGATGCCAACAAGCCCGGAGATCTGGAAACCTGCGAGAAACTGGGCGCGGAGATTCTCAAACTCTGCGTCGAGGTTGGTGGCTGTCTCACCGGTGAGCATGGCGTCGGGATTGAGAAACGCGATTTGATGAACGTTCAGTTTGCTCCGGCCGATCTGGAAGCTCAAATGGCGATCAAGGATGTTTTCGATCCTGATTGGCTGCTCAACCCGGCAAAAGTGTTTCCCTTGGCGGCGAGCGCTTCTCGCCGCGACGGTCCTGCCAAAGCAGCCTGAAAACGCGACACTGCTTGAGAGCGAAAGAGCGACCATGCTTAGCCCAGTAGATGAAATTGAACTGGCCGAAATAGTCGCTGGGGCCTCAACACCCTTGGCTATTCACGGAGGTGGTACACGCCCGATTGGTCGCAATGTAGACGGTGAGCCGATTACAACTGCCAGAATTTCAGGAATTACCCTCTACGAACCTGGGTCGCTCACTGTCAGTGCGCGTGCAGGAACGTCTCTTGCGGAAATCAATGCGGCATTGGAGGCAGAAGGCCAGATGCTTGCCTTTGAGCCTATGGATCACCGAAGATTATTGGGAACAGAGGGTACACCTACAATAGGCGGAATAGTGGCTGCAAACGTTTCCGGTCCGAGGCGAGTGCAGGCAGGTGCCTGCCGCGACTATCTGCTTGGCATTCGTTTCGTTGATGGCGTGGGCACAGTGATCAAGAACGGTGGCCGAGTCATGAAGAATGTGACCGGCTACGATCTGACAAAACTGATGGCAGGAAGCCGAGGAACGTTTGGAATCCTGTCGGAAGTTAGCTTTAAGGTCTTGCCGAGGCCGGAAACCATTGCCGTTCTGCATTTGGCGGGTCTGTCCGTAAGCAGCGCGGTTGCTGCAATGTCCCTTGCTCTGAAATCGCCATTTGAAGTCTCGGGCGCAGCGCATGTTCCGGTGGGCCCGGACGGGCACCCCGTGACGATGCTAAGGGTAGAAGGTTTCGAGACTTCGGTCGTCTACCGTTCTGAGAAATTGAGGGATCTATTGGCCCCATTCGGCGCAGCCGACATTGAGTGCAGGTTGGGCAATGATGGCAGCTATGGCACGAAGTCTGGCTGGCAATGGGTTCGGGATGCAGAGATTTTCGCCAACACCTCGGACGACGTGTGGCGAATTTCCGTCAAGCCAAGCGATGCGCCACGGTTGGTGGAACACCTTGGTGACGCGCGCCTACTCTTGGATTGGGGCGGTGGTCTGATATGGGCGGGTATCGCCAGCGGAACGGATGTGCGCGCCACAATGAAGGGCATTGGCGGCCACGCGACACTGATCCGCGCATCCGAGGAAACTAAGACCCAGGTTGGCGTCTTTCCACGCGAAAACAAGACATTGGCAGCACTGAGCGAAGGACTGCGCCAAAAGTTCGATCCGAAAGCCATTCTGAATCCAGGGCTTATGAACTGATGAAAACCAATTTCACCGAAGACCAGTTGAAAGACCCCGGACTTCAACGCGCCAATGAGATCCTTCGGTCCTGTGTACACTGCGGGTTCTGCACGGCCACCTGCCCTACGTATCAGGTGCTAGGCGACGAACTCGATTCACCGCGCGGGCGGATCTACTTGATCAAAGACATGCTGGAGAATGACCGGCCCGCCGACGAAAAAACAGTGAAGCATATCGACAGGTGTCTGTCGTGCCTTGCCTGCATGACGACATGCCCATCCGGCGTCCACTATATGCACTTGGTCGACCATGCGCGTGCGCACATCGAAAAAACATATACGCGACCTTTGATGGACCGATTTCTGCGTTGGACGCTGGCGCGAGTTCTTCCCTATCCATCGCGTTTCAGAATTGCCCTTCTTTGTGCCAAGATCGGGCGTCCCTTGGCATTTCTCATTCCTGATGCCCGTCTGAAGGCCATGCTTGCCATGACCCCAAAGAAGATCCCCCCCGTCAGCCGGAACGACGATCCGCAAACATTCAGACCCAAAGGCCGACGCAAGCTGCGGATCGCATTGATGACAGGTTGTGCCCAGCGCGCGTTGAACACCGACATCAACGACGCGACGATCCGGCTGTTGACGCGTCTTGGTTGTGAGGTGGTGGTTGCCGAAGGGATGGGATGCTGCGGTGCCCTGACGCATCACATGGGCAAGGAACTCGAGAGTCACGTGGCGGCCGCGAACAATATTCGAGCCTGGATGTCAGAAGACCGAAAGGACAGCCTTGACGCGATCGTCATCAACACCTCGGGCTGCGGCACGACGGTGAAAGACTATGGGCACATGTTTCAAGGCGACCCTCTTGCCGAAGATGCCAGCCGCATTAGCCTACTTGCGATGGATGTCTCGGAACTCCTTGCAAAGATCGGCTTTCCGGAATGTTCCCAGAGGGACATTCGCGTTGCGTATCATGCGGCTTGCTCACTGCAACATGGACAACAGATAAAAACCCATCCGAAAGATCTGCTGAAAGCTGCCGGTTTCGAAGTGGTGGAACCCGCTGACAGCCATTTATGCTGCGGGTCTGCCGGCACATACAATATCATGCAACCCGAAATTTCGGGGAAATTGAAGGATCGAAAAATTCGGACTCTAGAGGCTAAAAACCCGGACATCATTGCTGCTGGCAACATTGGCTGCATGATGCAGATTGGGTCCGGAACTGATGTGCCGATTGTTCACACTGTGGAGCTTCTCGATTGGGCAACGGGCGGTCCAAAGCCTCGTGCGCTCCAACATCCTTCTGCTCACCATCCAATTCCGGTTCTCACCTGACGTTGACGACATATTCTTGCCCAAACCATCCAGTAAATCCAAAGTATGACGGTGAAGGGGAAGTATATGCGAAGCATCCTCGCTGCGTTGGCGATATCGATTCTGACGACAAACGGTCTCTCAGCCCAGGACGGTGGTGAAACAACGGACCTGACCGAGTTGATGACGGCCTACGAAGCGCGCGGTTGGGAAGGCGTGGGGTTGATCTCGATTGGTTTGGGCGGGATGTGCACCGGCGCGTTGATTGAACCCAACGTGGTGCTCACGGCAGCTCACTGCCTTTTTGACGTGGAGCAGGGTTCGAGGATTGACCCAGCGTTCATACAGTTTCACGCAGGCTGGAGAAACGGGCGTTCAACGGCATCTCGCGGAGTTCGGCGAGCCCTCGTTCACCCCGACTATGTCTTCACAGGCCCTGAAGGCGATCTGAATATCTCGAACGACGTTGCTCTGTTGGAACTGGATAGTGAAATCCGGCTTTCGAACGTAGTCCCTTTCACCACTGGCAAAAGACCTCGAAAAGGGCAAAGCGTCGGTGTCGTTTCTTATGCTCATGACCGTGCAAACTCTCCATCGCTGCAAAGGGTTTGCCATGTCCTGGCACGGCAACGTGGCGCGCTGGTTCTATCCTGCGATGTCGACTTCGGCTCTTCAGGTGCCCCAATTTTCGTGGAGGTCGATGGCGCGCCGCAGATCGTGTCCGTGGTCTCGGCCAAGGCGGAAGTCAGAGGTCGCCCTGTATCTCTCGGCACCAATTTGGAGAAACCTTTGTTCGAACTTCGCGCGATACTGAGAACTGGCGGCGGAATGCTGGCACAGGCCAATCTCAAGGCCAAGACCGTCCGGGTCGACCAGCCTCGCATCCGCTTGCCTGGTGGCAGCGGACATGGCGCCAAGTTCGTTCGGCCTTGATCTATCAAGTGAATGGATGTCCCGATCCGGGGTTTGAGAAGTCGAACGTGACCAGTTCTCGATAGCGTCTGCAGGGATCTCGAACTTGCAGATTAAGGACGCGTAACCCGACAATAGCCATCAATCTGAATGCGCAAACAACCATAGCGGTGGCGCGACACGCCGGCTCTTGAACGTGAAATGCATGCTGCCTATCTCGACAATGCCGGAGGCCGAATGAGGATCCGGCAGCTTTCACCGCCCTGCCCGATACGGGAGGGTAATCTGTTATCGCTCAATGAGGATGACCAAAATGCGCAACTTTGATCTTGCTCCACTTTATCGTGCCACCGTCGGTTTTGACCAAATCGCCGACATGATGGACCGGGTTCTGTCGGATACGGCCTCTGCCCCGTCCTATCCGCCCTACAACATCGAGAAGACCGCGGAGGATGCCTGGCGCATCTCGATTGCAGTTGCAGGGTTCTCGGAAGAAGATCTTACGGTTGAGGTTCGCGAGAACGCACTTCATGTTTCGGCCCGCAAAGCCGCAGAAGAGGAGGGCAGAACCTTTCTTCACCGTGGAATCGCAAACCGTGCGTTCGAGCGCCGCTTCGCCTTGGCCGATCATGTGCTGGTGACGGGTGCAAGCCACGTCAACGGTATGCTCCACATCGATCTTGTGCGCGAAGTACCTGAATCGCTGAAACCGCGTCGCATCGAAATCGCCGCCGGCGACACCTTGGAAGCTAAAGCGGTCGAGTCAAAAGACATCAACTGAGAATAGTCTATCGACCGTATGACATGGCGCGCCCGGTAATCGTCGGGCGCGTTTCTTGGTTTTTGGTATTTTCCGAAGATGGCTATGAGCAAAAATCAACACACGAAATCAAAGTTTCAGTTCCGTTCGCCGACGCCATACTTGAAAACGAAGATAACGACCTCGAACTGCACCTATTCTCCGTAAGGCACCCAAATTGTCTTGATCTCGGTTGCCGCCGCCAGAAAATCCTTCGTCGATGCTTTCGTCCAATCGCGAGCCTTGCGGTCGTTCACCCATGTTCTCTTGAGGTTGCCGGCAGCCTCCCATTCGATGACTTTGGAAAGGTCGCTGTTCGAGAAACTCCACACAGCATCGAGATCCATGTGTCCCGCGATATGAGCAACTAGGTCGTCATGGCAACCAGTCAGAATGTTCACCACGCCTGCGGGTACATCTGACGTTTCGAGAACCTGGTAGAAATCGGTTGCTGCAAGTGGGTAAGGCTCCGATGCAACGAGGGTGACTCGGTTTCCGAAGGCCAAGGCCGGCGCCATAACCGAGACCAAGCCTAGAAGCGGTGCTTCATCGGGCGCGAAAGCACCTATCTTCCCAACCGGTTCATTCATCGCCAAAGCGACTCCTCGAATCGGAACGTCTTTCACGCGGCCGTCAAATTTGTCGGCCCAGGCAGCCCAAGTGAACAACCGATCGACAGAAGCCTCAACTTCGCGCGCACCGCCCCTTTTTCCGGTCAGATCATCGATACGTTGCGCGAATTCATCGACGCGAGCCGAAAGGTTCTCCCCGAGAAAATAAAGTATTTGCGCCCTCAGATGACCTGTCGTCCGTGACCAACTCTTGGCCCCGTTCATCGCTTCAACGGCATTTCTCACATCCTTGCGGTTGGCAATGCCTACATAACCCAGCAGGGTGCCCTTCGACGACCACACGGCCCTCGAATAACCTCCGTCGGGGCGTGACTGCTTCCCGCCAATAAACAGTTTTGCCGTCCGGTCGATGCCCTTTACCTCTGCCTCTTTCGGGGCCGGGACAGGCTGGACGCGCTGCAACGTCCTGGATTTTCCTTTGTTTTGGACATAAGCCTTCAGCCCTTCCCAACCGCCTTCGCGGCCGAAACCCGACTCTCGGACACCGCCGAATCCCGCTGCAGCGTCGAAAAGGTTTGTTGAATTCACCCAGACCACTCCAGCCGCGAGTTTGGGGGCGATATCCAGCGCCAGATTCACGTTCTCAGTCCAGACGGTGGCTGCCAGGCCATAACGTGAGTTGTTGGCAAGTTCGACGGCTTCGGCGGGCGTTCGGAACGTCATGCCAGCCAGAACCGGTCCAAAAATCTCTTCTTGCATCAAACGGTCAGATGTCGTCAGGCCGGTAATCAGCGTTGGTGGATAGTAGCAACCCGTCTCTGGCACCGGTGTGGCGGCGTGATAAATCTCTCCTGCAGAGCCTGCAACCATTTCCTTGATCACTGACAGTTGAATCGGGTCCACTACCGCACCAACGTCGATGCACTTGTCCAGAGGGTCACCAAGGCGGAGCTTGTCCATTCGTGACTTCAAGCGGCTATAAAAGACTTCGGCTATCCCCTCTTGCACCAGGAGTCTGGACCCGGCGCAGCATACCTGTCCCTGGTTGAACCAGATGGCATCGACCAAACCTTCTATGGCGCTGTCGATATCGGCATCGTCGAAAACGACATATGGCGACTTGCCACCAAGCTCGAGTGTCAGGGCCTTCCCGGAACCTGCCGTAGCCTCACGGATCTTACGCCCGACACTGGTCGATCCGGTAAAGGCGATCTTGTCGATATCGGGATGACTGACAATCATCTCTCCCACGCGACCATCACCAGTCACGATGTTCAGAACGCCCTTGGGCACTCCTGCTTCCCGCGCCAAGTCGGCAAAAAGCAGAGCAGTCAATGACGTGAACTCGGCTGGCTTCAGGACCACAGTATTCCCCATGGCCAGTGCCGGAGCGACTTTCCAAGCCAGCATGAGAAGGGGGAAATTCCACGGGATGATCTGACCACAAACTCCCAAAGGTTCGCATCCCGGCAGCGCTTCATCCATGAGCTGCGCCATGCCTGCGTGGTAATAGAAGTGCCGTACGACCAGCGGAATATCGATATCGCGACTTTCACGGATAGGCTTACCGTTATCCAGGGTTTCCAACACCGCAAACAAGCGTGACTGCTTCTGTACCAGTCGTGCAATAGCATACAGCACCCGCGCCCTTGCCTTGGCGTCACGCCCCCATGACTTTTGTGCTTTGCGCGCGGCGGTAACCGCGCTTTCAACGTCCTTGGATGTGCCCTGGCTCACCTTTGCCAGTGTCTTGCCGGTGGCCGGGTTCTTCGATGCAAAAGTTCTGGCCGCTTCGGTCCATGCACCTTCGATGTAATGGCCGAACCGCGCACCATGACCATCCAGCCACTTCAGAGCTTCAGAGGCATCCTCCGGTGCCGGTCCATATTCCATCGTCTCGAAGATATCTTGAACTGTCATTGATAACTCAGACCTTTATCGAACCGGCCCGCCATGCCTGTTCGAAGGTTTCTATACTTTCGGCTTTCCATTCCAGATCACCATCGATCGGATAATATGCCCATATGTCGCCGGAACCGCGACGATACACAAACTCGATCCCGTCAGTGCCCGCACGACCGATATACAGCTTTTCTCCGTCCTTTGATGCTCTTGCTTCGTCGGCCCGATATATGAAGACGACTTTGGCGAAGTTGTCGTGCCGCCCTTCTGAGAAGAAACGGAAATAGTTTATGGCTTCGGGCCAGGTTTCAGGATTGACGGTCATTCCATTTATCCCAACGCATGTCGGTAGGCAGCCGAGTAACGGCCGGTGACGTGATGTTCCAACTGCCGCTCGATATCACCCAGAAGTGAAGATGCTCCAAATCTGAAGAGATCCGGACGAAGCCATCGGTCGCCCAGCTCTTCTTTGATCAATGTGAGGTAGATGATCGCGTCTTTTGCCTTGGAGATGCCTCCGGCGGGTTTGTACCCAATTCGATATCCCGTTGCCTCATGATAGCCGCGGATCGCCCGGGTCATCACAATGGAAACCGGCAGTGTGGCATTCACGTTTTCCTTGCCGGTCGATGTCTTGATGAAATCGGCGCCTCCCATCATACAGACCCAGCTTGCTCGCGCTACGTTTCTCAGCGAACCAATTTCTCCCGTGGCAAGAATGGCCTTGATGTGCGCTTTGCCACTCGCAGCGCGAAAGGCCTTCATTTCATCATAGAGTGCCTGCCAGTTACCGGTCAGAACATGGCGCCGGGAAATCACGATGTCGATCTCGCGTGCGCCCGCCTTAACGCTTTCCTCAATCTCTGCGATCCTCAGGTTCAAAGGTGACAAACCTGCGGGAAATCCGGTTGAAACCGCTGCAACTGGAATGCCGGTGTTCCGAAGCGCGTCGGCGGCTGTCTCGACCATTTCATGGTAAACGCAGACAGCGCCCGTGGTAATGGGAGCCACTCCAAGGGCATCGAGAATATCTTGCCGAACCGGATTTGCTGCTTTTGCGCAAAGGCGCTGAACCCTTCCCTTCGTGACATCGCCCGATAAGGTTGTCAGGTCGATCAATGATATGGCGCGCAACAGCCAGGCGGCCTGGTACTCATTCTTAACTGTACGCCGGCCCGGAAGGGTGGCTGCGCGCCGCTCTATGGCCGAAGTGTTGGCCTGAAGCGATGCAATCCGGTCGAGATCCAACTCGGTGCCGGAGTTTCGACGTTCGTGAACCTGTGGAAGCTGGGACGAATTCGGCACAGATTTTGCGGTGACGGTGGTGATCGCGCTGGACATAGGCAGGGCCCCGATTGGACAACGGGAGCGTGACACGCGGCTTGCGATTAATCAAGATTGACCGATTGGTCAAATATCCGCGTTTCAGGTATCTTCGATACTGGTTTCGATCTTTGCGCCATGCGACAGGGTAGTGTGTACAGGACATTTGTCCGCAATCTCCAAGAGCCGCGCCTGCTGATCTTCGGACAACTCGCCTTCCAGCCGAATTGACCTGTAAAACGTATCAATTCGGACAGACCCCGTACCTGCCGCATCCTGCCCGTGCACCTTGTCGTGGCACACATCCACCGACACGTGTTTCAAAAGCCAGCCTTTTCGACGAGCGTACATTCGGATCGTCATCGACGTGCATGCACCCAATCCCGCCGCAAGAAATCCATAGGGCGTCATGCCCCTGTTGCTGCCGCCATAGGCCGCTGGCTCATCTGCCAGCACGTGATGGTGGGGTCCCGAGTTCACGTCTTGAAGGAAACCATCCGGATCGACCTCGGATACGCGAACAATGCCTTCCGGGGCTCCCGGCGGAGGGGCGGGCGGGCGAAGTTGAAGGTAGCGGCTGGCCCATGCGGCGATGACTTCGGCTGCATACTCGGCGTCAGCGGGGCGCGAAACAAGGTGATCCGCGTCGTCGAGTGTAACGAAACTCTTTGGGTGCTTCGCAGCCATGAAGATTCGTGTCGCGTTATCGATTCCGACAGTTCCGTCTCTCGGAGCATGCATGACCAACAGAGCCCTCCCAAGACCCGAGATGGACCGTGCAAGCTGGGCGCCGTCAACGTCTTCGATGAAGTCCCGGCCGATCGTAAAACTTCGCCCGGCCAGGCTGACCGTCGCTTTGCCTTCATCCTTGATGCGTCTCAACGCGTCTCCGAAATTATTGGTCACATGACCGGGATCGAAGGGAGCGCCCATCGTCACGACGGCCTTTGCGCAACCGATCTGCTCCGCGGCCTTCAAGACCGCAGCCCCGCCAAGGCTGTGCCCGATCAAGAGATCAGGTGCGAAACCCTTTGACTCCAGTTCTTTGGCTGCGCGCACCAGGTCCTCGACATTCGAGCTGAACGTCGTGTTGGCGAACTCGCCCTCTGAATGTCCGAGACCGGTGAAGTCGAAGCGCAGCACCGCGATCCCCATGGAGGCAAGGCGTGATGCGATGCGGCGGGCGGCGGTGATGTCCTTGCCGCAGGTGAAGCAATGGGCGAAGAGCGCCGTCGCAAGGTGCGGACCATCGGGTTTGTCGAACCTTGCGGCAAGCGCATGACCGGCGTGGCCTTCGAAGGTGAAACGTTCGGTGCCCATGTCCTGCCTCCTGTCATCACGCCCCCAACATCGGCGCTGTGTGGCCCGCAGACAACGTGTGTGACACAAGTCTCACGCCATGGTGACAGCCTGAACGATTAATGGTGCGTGCGTACGATGGGCGTTGCGCACAACGGGTCGAAAGGTAAACGCCTTGTTTTACAGGGCCGAAGGCAAGAATCGCAACGTCGGTATAACGTCGGTATTTTGTCGGTATCGCGTCGGTGGACCGGCCCGAAAACACCGCTTGAACCGCGATCGGGCCACCGTGCGTTAAGAGAAGTTGCCGACGCGTTAAACTTTCGCGGCGAGGTCAGAAAGTCAGATTCAAATCGCCGCTTCTTCTTTTCGGAAATACTCCGGGGAGCGCGAGGGGCGGCAACCCTCGCATTCGAGGGATCAACTCAGCGCCTTCCGAAGGTTATCTTCGATCTTGTCGAGGAAGCCGGTGGTCGTCAGCCAGCCCTGGTTCGGGCCGACAAGAAGTGCAAGATCCTTTGTCATGTAACCCGATTCCACGGTGTCGACGACGACCTTCTCCAACGTTTCGACGAATTCGCGAAGCTTGTCGTTCCCGTCCAGCTTGGCGCGGTGGCGCAGGCCCCCGGTCCAGGCAAAGATCGAGGCGATCGAATTGGTCGAAGTCTGCTGGCCTTCCTGATGCTGGCGGTAGTGCCGGGTCACCGTTCCGTGGGCGGCCTCGCTCTCGACGATCTTGCCGTCGGGCGTCATCAGGATCGAGGTCATCAACCCAAGCGAACCGAAACCCTGGGCGACGGTATCGCTTTGCACGTCGCCGTCATAGTTCTTGCAGGCCCAGACATAGCCGCCGGACCATTTCAGCGACGACGCCACCATGTCGTCGATCAGGCGGTGTTCGTACCAGATCTTCTTCTCGTCGTAGGCTTCCTTGAACTCCGCCTCGTAAACCTCCTGGAAGATATCCTTGAAGCGGCCGTCGTAGGCCTTGAGGATCGTGTTCTTGGTCGAGAGATAGAGCGGCCAGCCCAGATTCAGCGCGTAGTTCAGCGAGGCTCGGGCAAAATCGTAGATCGAGGCATCGAGGTTGTACATGCCCATGACGACGCCAGCGTCCGGCGCGTCGAAAACCTCGCGTTCGATCACCTGGCCGTCCTCACCCTCGAATTTGAGGGTCAGCTTTCCCTTGCCGGGAAAACGGAAATCGGTGGCGCGGTACTGATCGCCGTAAGCATGGCGACCGACAACAATGGGCTTTGTCCAGCCGGGAACCAGGCGTGGCACGTTCTTGCAGATGATCGGCTGCCGGAAGATCACCCCGCCGAGGATATTGCGGATCGTCCCATTCGGCGAGCGCCACATTTTCTTGAGGCCAAATTCCTCGACCCGGGCTTCGTCGGGCGTGATGGTGGCGCATTTGACGGCGACGCCGACCTCTTTCGTTTTTTCGGCGGCGTCGATGGTGACCTGGTCGTCGGTGCGGTCACGCTCCTCCATCCCGAGGTCGTAGTAGAGGAGATCGATATCGAGGTAGGGTAGTATCAGTTTCTTTTTGATGAAATCCCACATGATGCGTGTCATCTCGTCGCCATCCATCTCGACGATGGGATTGTCTACCTTCATCTTGGACATGGCTTGCCTCCTGACCGAACCGGGTTGGAGCCGCATACCGCAGGTCAGTTAAGAAAGAAAGACGGTATGCAATGGTATACATATAGTAATGGCGTTTTCTGGCCGTCAGCCGGCCAATATCAGGACACAATCCCCAGACATTGTTTCGCAAGAGGAGACTACGGGGTTTATTGATGGCTCTGACTTACGATTTCGACATGTTCTCGGTCATTCCGAAAGAAGTGCAGGCGCAGGTCGGCGGAATGTTCCAGGAGCTTGGCATGACCGGACAAATGCAGGAGCAGCGCGCGTTGTTCCGCGATCCGGCAGCGGTTGCGGCACTGCAGGGCTCTTCGGAGGACGTGAAAAAGTGTCTGCTGGACAGTGGATTCGGTATCAACGTCTATGACAGCGGTGCGGGACCGGGACGGTACCCAGCCTCGGATGGACCTGCCCGCGCGCAAGTCATCGAGCGGTTGATGGAAAACCTGGAAAAACTGCCGGAAGACGTGGATTGGAACGGCTTCGACATCGAAGCCTTTGCGATGGCCGCGCTTACGGCCAAGCCCGTGGACACTGTTTCGCATTCGCTGGACGCCCTGCGCAGCGACGCGGCGGTCCGCGACCAGACGCCTTCCGCGCCGCCACGCGGGGCGCAGTCCTCGATGGACGATTTTTTCAGCGGTCGGCCCATGGCGCGGCCACCCGTGGCGCAGCCTGCCGGGCCGGACATGGATTCGTTCTTCAGCAACACCGGGGCGTCCGCGATGCCGGCCCCCGAGGCCCCTGCATCGGACATGGATTCCTTCTTTTCGGGTTCGCCGCGGACCGAGGCCTACGCCGTTCCCCCTCGGCCGATGTCGGCAGATGATATCCGGTCCACGATCGATACCACGCCGCGCAGGAAATCCGGCTTTGGCCCGGTGAAGATGATGATGATGGCACTTGGCCTGTTCCTGGTCGTCGCCATGCTGGGCAATGGAACTGGAGCCACGAAGCTGATCGAAGCCGCCACCGGCGGCAAGATGGTCACGGTCAGCCGGTAGACGTCAGACCAGCGAGACCCCTGCGCCGGACATTCCCTTCTTTGCCGCGTCGAGAGAACCCTCCAGGTCGATCGCGCGGCACAGGCTTTGTATCACGCGCACCTTGAAGCCCAGTCCGGCCGCGTCGACGGCGGAGAAGTTCACGCAATAGTCCGTGGCCAGACCCACCAGCGTCACTGTATCGACACCCCGGCTTTTCAGGTAGCCTTCCAGTCCCGTGGGCGTGGCATGGTCGTTTTCGAAGAAGGCCGAGTAGCTGTCGATCTCGCGTCGGAACCCCTTGCGGATGATCATGTCAGCGGTTCGCGTGTCGAGCCTGAGGTGAAACTTCGCACCGTCCGATCCGATGATGCAATGATCGGGCCAGAGCACCTGGGTGCCGTACGGCATTTCGATGGTTGTGAAGGGATCTTTCCCCTTGTGCTGCGATGCAAAGCTGAGGTGATCCGCCGGGTGCCAGTCCTGGGTGAACACGCGGACGGGAAATTCGGGCACCAGCGCATTGATGGGCGCCACGATCTCGTCGCCGCCTTCAACTGCCAGGGCGCCGCCGGGGCAGAAATCGTTTTGGACGTCGATGACGAGGATGGCTTCGTTGGCGGGGCGCATGAGCGGTCTCCTTGGAGTAGTGCATCTAGCCTACGACTTGTCCGCGAAGGATCAACGGCGTATCTGGCGGAGCCATGATCACCGTTGCCGCACTCTACAAGTTCACACCGTTCGAAGATCCCGGCGCACTCAAGGGGCCGCTGGCCCGGGTGGCGTGTTCCGAAGGCGTGAAGGGCACGCTGCTTCTTGCGCCGGAAGGGATAAACGGGACGATTGCCGGGACGCGTCAAGGGATCGACGCTGTGCTGGCGCATATAAGGAACTTGCCGGGGTGCGCTGACCTGGAGTGGAAGGAGAGCACGGCGTCCGAGATGCCATTCGTGCGCCTGAAGGTGCGGCTGAAGAAGGAGATCGTCACCATGGGGCAGCCGGACGTGAACCCGAGGGCTTCCGTCGGTGCCTATGTGGACCCGAGGGACTGGAACGATCTGATCAGCGATCCGGACGTGGCCGTGATCGACACGCGCAACGATTACGAGGTCGCCATCGGCAGTTTCGAGGGGGCCGTCGATCCCGAGACCCGGTCTTTCGGCGAGTTTCCCGACTGGTGGAAGCGGAACCATAATCGTTTCGCAGGCAAACGGATCGCGATGTTCTGCACCGGTGGAATCCGCTGCGAGAAGTCAACGAACTACCTGATCGGTCAGGGCGTCGCGGAGGTCTATCACCTGAAGGGTGGTATTCTGAAATATCTGGAGGAAGTGCCGGCGGAGGAGAGCCTGTGGCAGGGAGAGTGCTTTGTCTTCGATCAGCGGGTATCGGTCGGGCACGGGCTGGCCGCGGGTAGCTATGACCTGTGCCATGCCTGCCGACGGCCGTTGAGCGACGAGGACAAGCAGAGCCCGGCATATGAGAAAGGCGTTTCGTGCGCGCGGTGCGCCGGTGAATGCACGGATGCGGACCGAGAGCGTTTTCGCGAGCGCCAGCGGCAGATCGAACTGGCCACGGCACGCGGCCAGACCCACCTGGGTCAGGACTGATCCGGGGCGGTGGACGGTTCCGGGCGGTTTTCGTCGGAATGTTCCGTGACTTCCTCGACTTCCGATTCCGTGGCGGACATCGCGATGGTTTGCGGCGTCGTGGCACGACCGACCGGTCCGGCCTTGAATTCGGACTTATTCTCGTCTGCGACAGGCGCGCGTTTCATGATCCGGTAGACCGCCTGCAACACAATCAGGCCGTGCGCGGTAGCAGTGGTCAGGAACAGACCCCGCTCGCCTACCGTCGACATCGTCCAGCCGGCAGCCAGCGGTCCGACGATCGAACCCACGCCAAACACCAGAAGCAGGCCGCCGCTGATGCGGATGAAATTCCCGTCGGCGTGGTCGTTCGCGTGCGCGATGATGATCGGATACATTGCGAAGATAGCTCCACCGAAAATACCGGCCAGGGCAAGGTTCGCCCACTGGCTTTCCGGCGCGGCGAGGACGAAGGCAGCGTCGGCGGCCAGTGCGATTGCGGCAACACCGACAAGCACTTTGCGTCTGTCCATCCGATCCGAAAGAATGCCTACCGGGATCTGGCTGACCGCGCCTATCAGGATCGGGACTGAAGCAAAAAGAGCGATCGAGGTGATCTCTAGCCCGATCCGTGCGCCGTAGACGGCAGCAAGGGTTCCGAAGGACGCATTCGATATCCCGACCATGAAGACTGCGAAGACTGCGACCGGCGAATTTCGCCAGAGCGCGCGGATATCGAGCTTGACCGAAACCAGCGGCTGCGGGGTGGCCGTTGAACTGGCCGCAGTAGGGATCAACGCGAGGGAATAGAACATCGCGCCCAAAACGAAGAAGAAATAGCCGCTGGAGTCGCCGACGGTGAGCGTAAGTTGGCCCGCGGTCGAAGCGAACAGGTTCACCATCGTGTAAATGCCGAAGATGCGACCACGACTCTTGGCGTCTGCCCGCTCGGAAAGCCAGCTTTCGACGATCATCGCCGCACCAGCGAAGCAGAAGCCCTGAAGGGCGCGCAACGGGATCCAGGCATGTGGAGACAGAAGGAGCAATTGGGCAAGGATGACGATCCCGGCCAGAGAACACATGACACTGAAGGCCCTGATATGGCCGACCCTTTGGACGAGACGCGCGGTGTAGAGGCATCCCGAAACATAGCCGATGGCCCAACCCGTGCCGAGAAGGCCGAGCGAGAGATCCGAAAAGCCTTCGCCGGAACCACGGACCGGAAGGATCAGCGAGTTGATGCCGCCCGCGAAAAGCAGAAAGAACGATCCCAAAAGGAGCGCTGAAATCGGTAGAATTTGACGAACCATGAGTCGTCCTGTCGTGTTGCCCGTCAGGAATAGCGCATCAAGCCGCCGGGGTCACCCGTGGCACCTGGCGGACGGCGGCATGACGTTCCCAGAAGCCGACGGCACGGTCATAGGCGGCGGCATTCAGCGGCATGCCAGAACCGCCTTCGGCGCGGCCCAGCGCGTTCCGCATCTGTGTGATGGGAGGCATGGGAGGTTCGGCCGGTTCCAGCGTGCCGATGATCGAGACGATGCCCCAGTCGCAGTCCGGGATCAGTTGGTCTTCGGGGTAGTCGCGGGCCTCGGCCAGAAGCTGAGCATGGTTGTAAAGGATCACGTCGAGCCATTTAGCGCGCGGCGCGTCCAGACCTTCGAACCAGCGTTCCAGCACTGCGCGTTCGCCCTCGCGGCGGGCGACATAACCCGAGCGCAGCAAGTGCCGGTTTTCCTCTGTGATCGGAGCGAAGCCGCAGCGGGTGTCGGTGGTGTTCTCGAGGAACAGGTGCTTGCAGAAGGGGGCGTATCCATCGACTAGCGGACCGCCCGCCGCATTGGCGCGTGAGACCAGTTCTTCGGGAGTGATCCCGGTGATCCGGGTACCTGCCTTTTCCGGTTCCCAGTTCTTGAGAGCGAAGTCTGTCATGGCAATACGCATGGGCATGCTCCTTTCAGTTGCAGACCATCTCATGGGCGCGTCCAAGGGGCCAGAAGGTTGCTCTTTGGGCTCGGCTGATTCATGGTCTGGCGGAGCATTTCAGGCGACGGCGTTTTGACATGGTAGGCGGACTCCAATGCGAGAATTGCGGGGCCGAATTGCCCCGGCGATTCGAGCATTCCCGCATGATCGCCTGTTTGAATTGCGGCAGCACCTCGGTTCTGAGGGACGAGGCTTTCCGGCTGGCAGGCTCGGGCGGAGTGATGCAGGATGCGAAGTCGCTTGTCTCGCTGGGACAGACCTTGCGTGTCCGGGGCCTGCATCTGACTCCGATGGGCCATGCGCGTTTCAGCTATGGTCGGGGATGGTGGGACGAATACTGGTGTCCTGAAGGCGCGGGCGACACGGGATACTGGCTGAGCGTCGATGAGGGCGATTACGCTGCCGAGCGCCCGCTTCCCGAAACCGAGTGGCCGCGCGCGCGGAACCTGACCCTTGGGCAGACGGTGACGGTGGCCGGGGTCGAGTTCACCGTGACCGAGGCCGAGAACGCAACCTGCCTGGCGGTTAGAGGCGAGTTTCCCGAGGAGCTGGAGGTCGGCGAAACCCATCTCTACTTCGACCTGACCGGACCCGGCGGCCAGATGGCCACATACGAGGTCTGGGACGGTGGGCGCGGCTGGACCCGCGGATCGTGGATCGACCCTTGGGACGTGCGGGCAGCATGACCGGTCCGCAGGTTCATGGCTTCAACTGCACGCAATGCGGTGCTGGCCAGGACTTGCTGGGAGGCGGGCGCGTTCGGGTGCATGTGTGTTCGTACTGCGGGTCCGAGTTGGACGTGCAGGAAGATTTTCGTGTCATCGCGCAGTTTCGCGACATGGTGCGGCCCGACACACCGTTCGACCTGGGCATGGAAGGCACGCTGTGGGGTGTGAATTTCACCGTGATCGGCACCATCGGGTGGATCGAGCAGTATGGCGGGCGTGTCTGGACATGGACCGACCACCAGATCTTTTCACCCACGCATGGCTATGGATGGTTGACCGTCGAGGACGGTCACATCACTTATTCCCGGAAGACGCGGGATGTCCCCAGCCCGGCGGGCGTCAGCGACTCGCGCATAGAGAGCTCGGAGCACAGACCGACGGTCGAGATGGGCGGGCGAACCTTCCGCTATTACGGCTCGGGCAATGCGCGACCGACCTTCATCGAAGGGGCGTTCAACTATGTGCCGTCGATGAACGAGCGGATCCGATACGTTTCGCTGGTGTGCGGGCACCGGATGCTGGATATCGTCGAGAGCGACGGGGAGCGGGAATACGAAATCATCGAACTGCCCGACCGCTCAGAAATTCTGTCGTCGTTCGGACTGGACCCAGCCCGCGTGCCCTCGCCCGCCGGGGTTCATGTTCTGGACGAGATAGACCGTTCGCCGCTGCAACTTTTCGTCCGCAATGTCTCGATAGGTGCTGGTGTGGCATCGATCGTGCTGGCCTTCGCGTTCTGGGCTTTGGGGACGACCGTTGTCCGGACCGAAAGACTGCCCACGAGCCGGGCCATCTCGGTGCCGTTCGAAATCACCCGGGGCGACCGGCTGACAAATGTCGAGATCTGGGCCGATGCCTCGAACAGTTGGGCGTGGTTCGAGGCAGAGTTGCTGGACGCCGAGGGCGAGGCGGTGGCCGCCTTCGAGCGCGGGGTCGAGTACTATTTCGGGCGTGAGGGCGGCGAGAGCTGGTCTGAGGGATCGCAGAGCGTCGGGACGAAGGTGAAGCTGGAGGCAGGACATTACACGCTGGAACTGACGCCCGCCGGAGGCGAGGTGGACTGGGCGAACGGACGGCTGGCGCGGCAGATGCAGGTAACGATCAGCGAGGGGCACACGAACCCCTGGTGGCTGATCGGCTGCGGCCTTCTGCTGATCGGACTCGGCGGCGCGTTTCTGGGGCGACGCGCCTTGCACAACAGGCAGCGCTGGGCCGGCAGCGACTGGAGCGATGATTGATGGTCGCGCGGGTCGTCTTCGTCATCCTGGTCGTCGGTATCATCGGCACGGCAGCGACGCTGAGCCTGAACGGCGTCTGGGGCGAAAACAGCAACGTGGTATCGACGCGGGTCGGGTCGCCGGGTGGCGGCTATGGGCTTGGCGGCGGCGTAAAATGAGGAGAGAATTGGATGTTTGAAACGATAATCGTGGCAGAGGTCGTCGCAACGATCTTCTACACGCTTCTGGGGCTTGTGCTTCTGGGCATCTGCTGGAAGCTGGTTGAGTGGCTTTCGCCGTTTTCGCTGCGCCAGGAGATCGAGGAGGATCAGAACCTGGCCATCGCGGTGCTGATCGGAAGCCTGTTCATCTCTATCGCGATCCTGATCTCAGCCGTGATTCTGAGCTGATGGCGCAGGCCCGCGACGCCCAGGCGATCTGGCTACTGGCCGCGACCTTTGTCGTCGCGGTGTCGGGGCTGGTATACGAGCTGATCGCGGGGGCGGTGTCGAGTTACCTGCTGGGCGACTCGGTCACGCAGTTCTCGCTGGTTATCGGAGTCTTCATGACCTCGATGGGTCTGGGGGCATGGGCGTCGCGGTTCGTGGCTGTGCCGGAGCGCGGGTTCACGCTATCGCAGGTTCTCTTGGGCATCGTCGGCGGTTTCTCGGCACCGATCCTGTTCCTGGCCTACGGGTATCTGGAAGGGATGCAGGCGATCCTGTTCGGGCTGGTCGTGACCATCGGGGCGCTGTCGGGGCTGGAGATACCGCTGATCACGCGCATCCTGACCGAGCGCGAAGCGATGAAGCACACGCTGTCGAGCGTGCTGACAGCGGATTATGCCGGTGCGCTGGTGGCGGCGGTTCTGTTTCCGCTGGTGATCGTGCCGCAGTTGGGACTGATGGCCGCAAGCCTGACCTTCGGGTTGTTGAACCTGCTGGTTGCAGGTATTTCGGTCTGGCTGTTCCGAGACCGTATCGGCTGGGCGTTGCGGGGAGCGTGGGTGTTCGGGCTGGCGGCCTGCGCAGCGGGCCTGATCTGGTCGGAGCGGATCGTGTCGCTGGCCGACCACGCCTTCTTCGAAGACGATGTGGTTCTGGTGGAGGAGACGCCCTATCAGCGGATCGTCGTCACTCACTGGAAGGATCGTTACCGTCTGTTCCTGAACGGATCGATCCAGTTCGATACGCTGGACGAGCACCGCTATCACGAGAGCCTGGTGCATCCTGCGATGGCGCGCGCACCGCGACGGTCGGATGTGCTGATCCTTGGCGGCGGCGACGGGATGGCGGCGCGGGAAGTGCTGAAATGGGCGGACGTGGAGCGGGTGACGCTGGTGGACCTCGATCCGCGGGTCACCGAGTTGTTTCGGGACCGGCCGCAGCTTGCGGTACTGAACGGCCGATCATTGTCAGATCCCAGGGTGCAGATCGTGAATGACGATGCGTGGCTGTTCGTGCGGGAAAGCCTGGAAGTCTACGATGTCGTCATCCTTGACCTGCCGGATCCGCGCGATTTCGCGGTCTCGAAGCTTTACAGCCGGGAGTTTTATGCCCCGCTGATGGAGCGCCTGTCGCCGCGCGGCGTGATGGTGACGCAGGCCGGCTCTCCGGTGTTTGCGCGGGATGCGTTCTGGTCGGTGGTGCGCACATGGGCCGGCACACGGAATCCGGCGCGACCGGGCGAAATTCTGACGCTGGTGCCTTATCACACCTACATCCCCAGCTTCGGCGACTGGGGTTTCACGATGGTCACGCAGGAGGCTTCGTTCCGCGATCCGACCCCCCTGCCCGAGGGTCTGCGATACCTGAACGAAGGCATGTTCGGTGCGATGACCGTGTTTCCCGAGGACAGCGGACCGGTCGACGTGAAGCCGAACACGATCTTGTCGCATCCGCTGGTTACGTACTACGAGGATGGCTGGGCGGCCTGGATGAACTAGGCCTCGGCGGCGAGGATCGTCGTCCGATGCGGAATGGGCTCGACCGCGCCAAGGCCGCTGACCGTGCCTGCCGCGACCCGCGCGGCACGCGTGGCGGAGAGGTAGACATCCTTGGTTTCGAGCCAATAGGCGAGAAAAGATCCGGCGTAGCTGTCTCCCGCACCCGCTGAGTCGATCGGGTTCGAGGGCGCGGCGGGAATTGCGTGGCGGGCGTCAACGGTTGCTGCGAGCGAGCCGAGGGCGCCGCGCTTGACCGCGACGATTCGGGCACCGCCGGAAAGATAGTGGTCGGCGATGTCGTCCGCATCGGTGATGCCGTGCAGCATTCCGGCCTCGTCGTCACTTGGGAAGACGATGTCGGATTTTGCCGCGACCTCTGCCAGCACATGGCGGGCGAGATCCATGGACCAGAGGCGCGGGCGCACGTTCAGGTCCAGCGAGACGAGTGTGCCGTTCGCCTTTGCGATGTCGACAGCGTGGAGAGCGGCGGCGCGCATGGTTTCGCTGATAGCCAGCGTGATGCCCGAGAGGTGCAGGACTTTCGCCGCCGCGATCGCCGGCTCGGGGAGGTCTGTGGGCAAGTAGAGGCTGGCCGCCGATCCCCGCCGGGCATAGGTGAACCTGCGTCCTGCCGGATCGGGATCGATGAAACAGACGCCGGTCGGGTCGCCGGGTTTCGTCAGAACGGTAGCGGCGTCGACGGCCTCGCGCTTCCAGAGATCGCGCATTGCTTCGCCGAACATGTCGTCGCCGACCGCCGAAATATAGCCCGTGCTCGCGCCTTGCCGAGCTGCCGCGATGATCGCGGTCGAGGTGTCGCCCCCGAAGCCTTGCACGTAGGCCGGGCGACCGTCGATCGGGTCGGGCAGGCGTACCATCTCGATCAGGGGTTCGCCGAGGCCGAGGATCTCGGGCGGCAGGTCAGCGGTCATTCAGGCCTTTTCCTTCCAGTATCTTCGGCTCGGCCTTCCTGATCCGCGATTCGCGCGTCGCCGATCTCTTCGCCTGACCGATATGAAGAAGCCAACTTCTGCGGCGTCCCGGTGTAAGAGCTTCGAAGGCCGTCTTCAGGCCGGGATCGGCGTCGAGCGCCTTGGCGAACTCGTCTGGAACGGGAAGGTCGTCTTTCGGCATCTCCACCTTCATACCGGCCTTCTCGATGTCGATGGCAGCCGCTACGTAAGCGCGAATTGTTTTCTCGCGCTCGTGGATGTCCGAGACGTCCTGAAACACCATCTTTCGAGCCGCCCGGGAATTCTGGCCCGGAGGGACGAGACAATCTTCCGGATCCGGCATTAGCGCGCCCTTGAAAAAGCCCAGCCCGCAATCGTCCTTGAATGCCCAGAGGATTGCGACATTGGCACCGCCCCACGTGTAGACCGGCTGACGCCACTTGAACGTTTCCGTCAGGTCGGTGTCGATAAGGATGGCGCGGAGCGCGGCGAGTTCGTCCTTCCAGCGCTCGGCCTTGTCGATAAAAACGCCAACCCGGCGGTCGGTATTGCTGGACGCGTCAGAAATCCAGGTTCTCCACGTTAAGCGCGTTCTGCTGGATGAATTCGCGGCGGGGTTCCACCACGTCACCCATCAGCTTTGTGAATAGATCGTCGGCTTCCGCCAGATCCTGCACCTTGACCTGAAGGAGCGTGCGCGCCTCGGGATCTAGCGTGGTTTCCCAGAGCTGATTGGGGTTCATCTCGCCCAGACCCTTGTAGCGTTGCAGGCTGAGGCCCTTTTCGCCCTCGTCGAGGATGGTGTCGAGAAGGCCGAGCGGGCCGTAGACTGGAACCTCGCGGTCGCGACGGACGAGCTTGGCGGGTTTCGAGTAAACCTCTCGCAGCGCGTCGGTGTATCCGCCGAGACGGCGCGCTTCACCCGAACGCAGCACCGGACCGTCGAGCGTGCGTACTTCCTCGACGCCGCGCAGAACACGGGTCAGGCGAATGCCATGATCTTGTGTGATGCGTCCCTGCCAGCCGCGCTCGTATTCCAGTGCGACGAGGTCGAGACGCTGTGCGACTGCGTCGGCCGTTCCCTGAAGATCCGCGTCGACCTGACCGGGAAGGAACGCGCCGGCGATGGCGGCCTGCTCCAGTATCGTCTGCGGATAGTGTGTCGGGAAGGCCTGAAGGACACGCCGGACCTGACGCGCTTCCTCAACCACGCGACCCAAGTCCTGCGCGACAATCTCTTCACCCGTGCCCAGACGAAGGATCGCGCCCTCGACACCCATCTGGATCAGGTAGTCGTCCAGTGCCACCTGGTCTTTCAGGTAGACCTCCGACTTGCCACGGCTGACTTTGTAGAGAGGTGGTTGGGCAATGTAGAGATACCCGCCTTCGATGACTTCGGGCATCTGGCGGAAGAAGAAGGTCAGCAGCAGCGTCCGGATATGCGCGCCGTCAACGTCGGCATCCGTCATGATGATGATCTTGTGATAGCGCAGCTTAGAGATGTCGAACTCGTCGCGGCCGATGCCGGTACCGAGCGCGGTGATCAGTGTACCGATTTCCTGAGACGAAAGCATACGGTCGAACCGGGCACGCTCGACGTTCAGGATCTTGCCACGCAAAGGCAGCACCGCCTGGTTGCCACGCGCCCTGCCCTGTTTGGCGGAACCGCCGGCGCTGTCACCCTCGACAAGAAACAACTCGCGGAACTCGGGCCGCTTTTCCTGGCAGTCGGCAAGTTTTCCCGGCAGCGATGCCACATCTAGCGCGGACTTCTTGCGCGTCATCTCGCGCGCCCTGCGAGCGGCCTCGCGTGCCAGCGCCGCCTCGACCACCTTGCCGATGATCATCCGGGCCGGACCAGGATTCTCCTCGAACCACTCGGACAGCTTCTCGTTCATCAGGCCTTCCACCACCGGCCGAACCTCGGACGAGACCAGCTTGTCCTTGGTCTGAGACGAGAACTTGGGATCGGGCACCTTGACCGACAGAACGCAGGTCAGTCCCTCGCGGGCGTCGTCGCCGCTGAAGGTGACCTTTTCCTTCTTCGCGATGCCCGACGACCCCGCGTATAGGTTCATGGTGCGGGTCAACGCGCCACGATACCCCGCCAGATGCGTGCCGCCGTCGCGCTGTGGGATGTTGTTGGTAAACGGCAGAACCATCTCGTTGTAGCTGTCGTTCCACCACATCGCGACTTCGACGGTGATGCCGTCGCGCTCGCCTTCGATGAAGATCGGCTCGTCGATCATCGGGGTCTTGTGCCGATCGAGGTAGCGAACGAATTCGCGCACGCCGCCCTCGTACAGAAACTCGGTTTTCAGAGCTTCGGCGGGGCGTTCATCGCGCAGGATGATGCGCACGCCGGAATTCAGGAAAGCCAGTTCGCGCAGCCGGTTTTCGAGCGTCTTGAAGTTGTACTCGAGGTTGGAAAAAGTCTTGGTCGACGCAAGGAACCGCACCTCGGTGCCTTTGCGTCCGTTAGCGTCGCCGACGACCCTCAGATGCTCGACCGTCTCGCCGCCTTCGAAGCGGGCATAGTGTTCCTTGCCGGCCCGCCAGATCCGCAGTTCGAGCCATTCGCTAAGCGCGTTGACGACCGAGACGCCCACGCCGTGCAGACCGCCAGATACCTTGTAAGAGTTTTGGTCGAATTTCCCACCCGCGTGCAGCTGGGTCATGATGACTTCTGCTGCGGAAACGCCTTCTTCGGTGTGCAGATCTACGGGAATCCCGCGCCCATTGTCGCTGACCGAAACGCTGGAATCCGCATGAATCGTGACATTCACGGCGTCCGCGTGACCCGCAAGTGCCTCGTCGATACCGTTGTCGACCACTTCATACACCATATGGTGCAGGCCCGAGCCGTCGTCCGTGTCGCCGATATACATACCGGGACGCTTTCGGACCGCCTCTAAGCCTTTGAGAACTTTAATGGAATCTGCGCCGTACTCTTCCGGCGCCGCTGCGGCCTCTGCCATGCCGTTCTTCCTTGTTGTGACAGTGGAAAATATAGGCGTTTTCAAGGGGTTTGTCACGTCCGACACACAATATTTGGTAGTTTTTCATGAGACCGAAGGACGGATGGGATCGTAGTTGGGTCACGGGTCGGCAATACGTCGGTGCGTTGCAGGTCCGACGCGATGCGATACCGGTCACCCGGTCGGTCCAACAAACCAACATCTGTGACGAACTGGCCACGCGTTCACGCCCGTTTTCACGAAAATGTGCTGGATACCCGCACCCTGTGACAGCGACCAGCGAATCCATGCCGATGCGAACACTTGCGATGGCGGTCTGGCGCCGCAGTGAACCGTGGGCACGTCGGAAAGCACTATCTTTGAGAGGGCGGCCAGAACGCCGCCAGTTGAGAGGAGGATCGGCCCATGAAACCGATACAGACATTCGTTGCCGGAACCGGATTGCTGCTGGGAACCGCTGTTGCGACGCTGAGCGCGTCCGCGACATTGGCCGAGGAAAACAAGAAGCTGATTTCTTCGGCCGACGTGGTTGTCGAACTGGAGGATGTCGAAGCCAACGCGCTGGACTACTGGCCGAACGTCGAGGCGGATCTGGAAGAGATGCTTTCGGCGAAGATAGCGCCCTACTATTCGGGTGACGGCCACGAAATCACCGTCCGTCTGTCCGAGATCAGTATCGACGGCTCGGCGCTTCTTGGGAACGAGGGAGAGTTCAATACGCTTAACGGCTGGATCTATATCCGGGAGAAAGGCAATCCCGATCCGGTTGAAAGCATTGGGCTGTCACTGACCGCGAAGACCGGGAACGCCACACCCGCGACTGAAGATACGATCGTCATTCCGCCGGGTCGAAACGCGTTTTACCAGGCGCTTCTTGACCGTTTCGCCGAGCGGACGCTGGAGGAAGTCCAGTCGCTTTGACGCCGGCGGCGTGACTTGCCTGCGCCGTTTGGCGCAGGCGTTTTCAGGTGAACGGGATTACAAGACCGACCGCGATCAGCATCAGACCGGCTACCGTGTTGGTTCGCCGCAACGCCACCGGCGAGGTCAGAAGCTGCCGCGCGCGGCCCACGAACAACGCAAGGACGAGGTTTCCCAAAAGCGGCACGATCATGGAGAGAAAGCAGATCACCGCGATGTCCGCCCAGGTCAGCCGCGTCAAATCGAAGAACCCGGGAAGAACACCCATGTAAAAGAGGATCGCCTTGGGATTGGACAGGATCACCGCGACACCTGCAAGGAACCCCGCCCACATGCCCGGACGCGTCAGGCGGCTGTCCGTCGCGATGGTCTTGTCGCGGTTACGCACGATGAGCCAACCCATGACCAGGAAGGTCAGGCAAGCGATCCAGCGCAGCACCAGCATGAAATCTTCGAATACCGAGACGATCCAGGTGACGCCGAGTACCGCGATCAATGGCCAGATCACGTCACCGACCACGACCCCCAAGGCGAGCGGCCAGGCGGCGTGGAATCCACCCGTGAAGGCACGTGCGGCCAGCGCGACCCATACGGGTCCCGGGGTAAGAAAAAGGATGAAAAGAGCGCCGGCATAGAGTGCGGCGTCCACGGCGGAGATGGTCATGACCGCCGCTTGATCATATCTCTTAACGCCCTGCAAGTGCGCCAGTTCCGTCCTGTTGCGCGAACACCGAGCAGGCGGTCGAGCGCCGGGGCAAGACGTGAGCCTGACAGGTAGTTCGGCGTGTAAAGGAACAGGGCCTGGTCGGTCAGAAGGAACCGTTCTTCCCTGCCTCTGGCGGCCTCCAGATCGGCCGGATTGGCGCTGGAGGCATGGGGCAGGAAGAAGAAGTGCAGTGCCTTGTGGTCGTCGGTCGGGAACGGGTTTGCCGCGAGGATCGACAGAAATGTCTTGGCGGGCATGGTAAGAAGATCGGGTCGGATTCCCGCACGCACCTCGATCGCATCGGTCAGGCGATCGCGTGACACCTCGCCATCGAAGATGGCGTTGCCGCTTTGGATGTAGGTCTGGGGCTCTTTGCCCCCGGCGACTTCGATCGCGGTCCGCAGATCGGTAATGCGCAGCTTGTTGGCGCCGCCCACGTTGATGCCGCGCAGAAGCAGGACCGAAAGGCTCACATTGCTGCCGGCAAGGTGATGCGGCCGTTATCATCCATGGGCCAGAACGGGTTGTGCGCAATTTCCCAAACGTGGCCATCGAGATCGGCGAAATAGCCGGAATAGCCGCCCCAGAATACCTTTTCGGGCGCCTTGAGAGGGGTTGCGCCGGCGTCGAGTGCCACCTTCCATGCCGCGTCTACGCCCGTACGGTCAGGGAAGTTCTGCGCCAGAGTGATGGCGCCTGTGCCAAGCGATGCGCCCGCGCGGCCCTGGTCGTTGGCGAGGTCGTCAAGACCGAAAAGACCGAGGACCATACCGTCCATCTGGTAGAATACCACTTCGGCCGGCGACGGTGCCGGGGACCAGCCAAGCGCGGCGTAGAAGGCCTTTGCGCGCTCCAGATCGGCGGTTCCAAGAGTGATAAGGCTGACGCGTTGCGGGGTCATGGACTCTCTCGCTGCTCGGCACGGCTTTCGCCATCGGACTCGGTCACCGCAATGTACTGAGCCCGGTCTCCAAGGTCTACGAAGAGTTCGGGCCCTGTGCCCGTCATCCAGGCCTGTGCGCCCAGCGCGCAAATCTCGTCGTAGAGCGCCGCCCGTCGGGTGGCATCGAGATGGGCCGCCACCTCGTCAAGGAGGATCAGTGGCGGCGTGCCTGTATCTTCGGCCAATGCGCGGGCGTTGGTAAGGACAAGGCTGATCAGAAGCGCTTTCTGCTCGCCGGTCGAGCACTGCGCGGCGGGCACGCCCTTGGCTGTGTAGATGGCGGTGAGGTCCATGCGGTGGGGACCGATCAGCGTTCGGCCGGCGCGAAGATCGTTCTGACGGTTTTCGGCAAACGCCCTTGCCAGTGCGTCAGCGTTGTCGGGCATGTCGCCGTCGGGGTGGGTCAAGTCCAGTTCGGCTGCGGGAAAGGCCGTTTCGGCACCGGTCTGGGCCACCGAAAGGCGGGACAGTGCGGCGTATCGGTTGCGGGTCACTGTCTCGCCCGCCTCGGCCATCTGGCGTTCCAAGGCAGTGTACCAATGCGCGTCGCGGACCATGTCTTTCAAGAGCCGATTCCGCTCGCGCATGGACTTTTCGTAGGTCAGCACCGCCTCGGCATGGTCGGGCATGAAGCTGAGCGTGATCCTGTCGAGAAAACGGCGACGGTTGTCGGCGCCCTCGATCCAGAGTCGATCCATCGATGGAACCAGCCAGACGATGCGGGCGATGCGGGAAAGCGCTACCTGCGGGCTGGTCTTGCCGTCGATCCTTACCTGCCGCGCCTCACCGGGCATGGCGGAGGTTTCGACCTCGTGACCGTCCGCCAGGACCGCGGTTATCTTCCAGCCAAGAATCTCGGGGCGGCGTATCAGTTCCTCGGCGGTGGCGCGCCGGAGGCCGCGACCTGGAGAGAGGAGCGAGACGGCTTCAAGAATGTTGGTCTTGCCCGCGCCGTTCGGCCCGTGAATGGCCACGGGGCGCGGATCGAGGGTGAGCGCGGTTCTCCGGTGGGACCGGAAGTGCGAGAGAGTGAGTTCAGCGACGCAGGCCGTCACACACGCATCGGCATGACCACGTAGACCGCGGTCTCGTCATTTCCTTCGCGCATCAGCGTCGGGTCACCGGCCGAATTGAACAGGAACACGGCATTCTCGCGGTCGACCTGGCTGGCGATTTCCAGAAGGTACTTGGCGTTGAAGCCGATCTCCAGGTGCTCGTCCTGATAGGCGACGCCCAGCTCCTCCTCGGCTGCACCCGAGTCGGGAGCGTTGACGGACAGGACCAGCCGGTCCTCGTCGAGCGAGAGTTTCACTGCGCGCGACCGTTCGGAACTGACAGTGGCCACGCGGTCGACGGCCTGGGCAAAATCGGATGCATCCACTTCGAGCCGACGGGTATTTCCGGTGGGAATGACACGGGAATAGTCGGGGAAGGTTCCGTCGATGACCTTGGAGGTCAGCGTTATTCCAGGGGTGGCGAACCGGACCTTGGTTTCCGAGACGCTCACGGCGATCTTGGCCTCGTCGTCTTCGAGGAGCTTGCGCAATTCGCCCACGGTCTTCCGGGGCACGATGACGCCCGGCATGTTCTCGGCGCCCTCGGGCAGCGGAGCGTCGATACGTGCCAGGCGGTGGCCGTCGGTGGCAACGCAGCGCAATACCTGCGCTCCGTTCGCGTCGGCCACATGCATGTATACGCCGTTCAGGTAGTAACGGGTTTCTTCTGTCGAAATCGCGAATTTCGATTTGTCGAAAAGACGGCGAAGCACAGGGGCGGGAGCGGCGAAGTTGGCCTCGTACTCGGACGAGGCCATGACCGGGAAATCCTCTTTCGGCAACGTCGCCAATGAAAAGCTGGAACGGCCCGCGTCTACGGCCATGCGGCCCGAGGCGCTGTCGTCGGTAACGGTTACCAGCGCGCCGTCCGGCAATTTGCGAACGATCTCGTGGAATGTCACGGCATTGACCGTCGTGGCGCCGGCGCGTTCGACCTTGGCCGGAGCCTGGTCGACAACCTCGATATCAAGATCGGTGGCCCGGAAACTGACCTGGTCGCCTTCGGCCTCGATCAGGACGTTTGCGAGGATCGGGATGGTGTTTCGGCGCTCGACCACGGACTGCGCCTGTGCGACCGCCTTCAGAAGCGCTGCGCGCTCGATCGAAAATTTCATTTCCCTCGCTCCGTAAGGTCCCGGGACGGCAAAACTATCTATTTTCAGCCCGGACGCAAATGGTTTCGGGGACTTTGATTCGAAGCCCGGACAGGGTCAAGGGCTGCGCTGCGGCATCATGCGGCGGTGATGAGTGTGAACGCCTTCCAGAAGAGCACGATGGAGAGGATGAAGAGCAGTGCCTGGATGACCTGAACATAGGTGCGGTCGGTCAGGCGCATCACGATCTGGCGGCCGAGTCCGGTTCCGGCGATGCCGACGGCGGATAGGGTGGCGATCAGGCTCCAGTGCATGTCCTCGAAGTAACCCAGAGCATAATATCCCGGAATCTTGGCGGCGTTGCTGATGGCGAAGGTGATGGCCATGGTACCCGCGAAGACCATGCGCGGCAGCTTTTGCGGCAACAGGTAGGCCTGGGACGGCGGCGCGCCGGAATGGGTGATGAATGTGGTGATGCCGGTAATGATGCCCCAGAAGACGCCGCGCCCTATGTCTGCATGGCGTGGCGGCGCGGCCGCGGAGTTGCCGATCCAGCTGCGCAGACAGTACCAGAGACCGACGCCGCCGGTGGCGGCAAGAAGCAGGGCTTCGGGCGTGTAGGGTACGATCACGGTGGCGATCGCGATCCCCGCGAGGATCGCAGGCAAGAGGATCGCGATGTTCCGACCCGAGTAATCACGGCGGTAGAGCCAGACCGCGAACCAGTCGGTTATCAGGAAAACCGGCAACAATAGGGCCGCTGCGGCGACCGGATTCATGAACAGCGCCAAAAATGGCACCGCCAGCGAGCCGGCCGAGGACAGGCCACCCTTGGCCAACCCCACGACAAGTGCCGCGACGAGCAGCCAGATAAAATGTTCGGGCATTTTGGTTGCTGTGATGCGTTACGCTTCGAGCGATCGGCGCAAAAGCTCCAGATCGTCCGCGATCTGGCTATCCTTCTGCATCAGTTCCTCGATTCTGCGAACGCCGTGCATGACCGTCGTATGATCCCGCCCGCCGAAGCGCCGACCGATCTCGGGCAGAGAGCGCGAGGTCAGTTGCTTGGAGAGATACATGGCGATCTGGCGTGGACGCGCGAACGTCCTCACCCGCTTCGGGCCGATCATATCCGACAGGCGGATGTTGTAGTGATCGGACACCTTGCGCTGGATTTCCTCGACCGTGATCTTCCGATCCGAGGCGCGAAGGATATCGGCCAGACAGTCCTGGGTCAGCTCCATCGTGATCTCGCGGCCGACGAGGGCGCCGAAAGCAAAAAGTCGCATCAGAGCGCCTTCCAGAACGCGGACGTTCGACGAGATGCGGTGGGCGAGAAACTCGAGGACGCCGTCGGCGATCTCCAGGTTCGGAAACTGCGCCGAGTACTGTTCGACCTTCTGTTGCAGAATGCCGAGGCGCAGTTCGTAGTTGGTTGGGTGCAGATCGACCACAAGCCCTGATTGCAGGCGACTGACGATCCGGTCTTCGATACCGGCGATTTCGGTCGGCGCACGGTCGGAGGAGACGATCACCTGCTTGTTCTGATCCACGAGCGCGTTGAAAGTATGGAAGAACTCTTCCTGGGTCGCGTCCTTGCCGGCAATGAACTGGACATCGTCCACCATCAGCACATCTACCGAGCGAAACAACTGCTTGAACGCGATCATGTCCTTGTCGCGAAGCGCCTGGACGAAGCGGTACATGAATTGCTCGGCCGAAAGATATACAACCCGCAGGTCCGGCGAGCGCTTTTTCAGTTCCCATGCGATGGCATGCATCAGGTGGGTCTTACCAAGGCCGACGCCGCCATAAAGAAACAGCGGATTGAAGGTGACGACGCCGCCTTCGGCAACGCGGCGAGCGGCGGCATGGGCAAGCTCGTTCGGCTTGCCGACCACGAAGGTGTCGAATGTGAAGCGGCTGTCGAGGGGCGCACCCGGCATCGCGTCGGAATCCTGCGGGGCGGCTACGGCCCGGTCGTTCATCTTGGCTGGTTTTCGCATAAGTGGCCTGCCATTCGGGACGGAGAATCGGACACGGGTGACTTTCTGTCCGGCTTCGGACAACTCATGCAGGATGTGTTCCCCGAAATTGCGCGATACCCAGTCGCCCATGAAGTTGGTCGGTACGAGGAACGTAGCAACCCCGCTGTCGAGCTCTGCGAATTCCAGCGGCTCGATCCAGTTGACGTAGTTGTTCTTGCCGACGGTCTTGATTAGATTCTCGCGAATTTCGCCCCAGGTTTCGTTCGTCATTATGGTTCGACCCGATCCGTAATTTGTTATGTCACACCGGCCAGCAGCCGGCCCCGGATGCTCCAGTAATCCTGAAGTTCCCCGGTGTCCCTTGCCACCACCTTGTCATCGGGCCTGTGAATCACGCACGGCGTGATCCGGAATTATGCATGAACCCCGCCACATCAAAGTCCATGCGGGCTGCCTATCCCGCGAACTTCGATGTCGCACAGGGCGACCGCGCACAACAAATCGGACATGCCTAGTCTGGCGCCGCACCGGACGTTGCCAGTGCTTTCCAAATACCCAAGCCGGGATTGCCGATATTTCCCATCCGACAATTATCCCGAAGTCATCGAAGCGAGCTTACGTTGTTCCCACTCAACTGTACCACCTTGCCGGATATCGTTTCCGAGCAATCAGCGGCCACCCGTCTCGTACGACCATGTCCCCCCAAGGACGAAGTGAATCGCAGTGACAAGCTAGCGCTCGTTGGGCGGCCCAATCAACAGACCTTTGCGCTTGACTCGGTAAATGCACAATCGAATCCGGCACCCATTCGGAAATTGCTAAATTGACTCAATGGTAAAAGGTAGAATCAAAAAAACGCGCCCCGAGGGGCGCGCCTTCATACGGTCGCGGCAGGGGGTTCAGCCGATGGCTTTGACCCGTGCGGAAAGCCGCGACATTTTACGCGATGCGGTGTTCTTGTGATAGACGCCCTTGGTCACGCCGCGCATCAGCTCAGGCTGTGCGGCCTTGAGCGCGGCGGCGGCGGCTTCCTTGTCACCGGAAGAGATCGCTTCCTCGACTTTGCGGAGATAAGTGCGGATGCGCGAGCGACGGGCCTTGTTGACGGCAAGGCGGCGTTCGTTCTGACGTGCGCGTTTCTTGGACTGAGGCGTATTTGCCATGTGCTGTGTTCCCTCTTGCGGGTCGTTGATCCTGTTCGCGCAACGTAACCCGCACCGGGAATGAACCGGTTCGATTCAAGCCAGAGCGGGCCACACGCGCATGTAGCCGAGGCGCATAAGCCATCCGGCGTGGTTTGAAAAGCCCTTAATCGATGCAGTCGACCTACTTGTCGCGGAACTGTGCTTCGCGTTTTTCCAGGAAGGCCGACATGCCCTCCTTCTGGTCCTCGGTCGCGAAAAGCGAGTGGAACAAACGACGCTCGAACAACAAGCCCTCGCGCAGCGAGGTTTCCTGACTGCGGTTGACGGCTTCTTTCACCGCCATGATACTGAGCGTCGATTTCTCGGCGATCTTGGCGGCCGCGGCCATTGCCTCGTCCATCAACTTCTTTGCGGGCACCACGCGGCTGACGAGCCCTGCACGTTCGGCTTCCTCGGCATCCATGAATCGCCCGGTCAGGTGCATCTCCATCGATTTGGCCTTGCCGACGGCGCGGGTCAGACGCTGTGTGCCGCCGATACCGGCGACCACACCGAGATTGATCTCGGGCTGGCCGAATTTCGCGGTGTCGGACGCGATGATGAAATCGCAGATCATGGCGAGTTCGCAACCGCCGCCCAGCGCATAGCCCGAGACTGCGGCGATGATCGGCTTGCGGCAGTTCTGGATGATCTCGACTTCGGCGGCGAACATGTCGGAAGTGAAGACCTCGACGAAACTCTTGTCCGCCATCTCGGATATGTCCGCACCCGCGGCGAAAGCCTTTTCCGATCCGGTGAGGACGATGCAGCGCACCTTGTTGTTTTCCGATGCCTCCTGAACCGCATCGGCAAGTTCGGACAGCAGCTCCGCGTTCAGCGCGTTCAGCGCGTCGGGGCGGTTCAGGCGGATCGTCGTGATGTGGTCATCGGTCTCGACGATTATGGTCTTGTAGGCCATTTCAGAGTTGCCCCCATGGTTGGACTAGGCGTTAGCCTTAGCACCGGTGGCCCGGGGTTCAAGGCTATCTTTGGCACCGGGGACAATAGAAGCTGGAACGTCCGGACTGCACGATACGTGCGATCATGCCCGTGCAACCGGGCGTCCTGCAGGACTGACCTTCCCGGTCGTAGGCGCTGAACGTGTGCTGGAAATAACCCAGTTCGCCGTCAGCCTGGCGGTAGTCGCGAAGCGAGGATCCGCCCGCCGCGATGGCTTCGGAGAGGACGTTGCGGATGATCGGCACCAGCGCCCTGACCCGCTGTTCACCGATACGTCCGGCTTTGCGGAGTGGCGAGATGCCGGCACGGTATAGTGCCTCGCAGACATAGATGTTGCCCAGACCGGCCACGATGCGCTGATCGAGAAGCGCGGCCTTGATCGGAGTGTTTCGACCCCTCAAGCGCGACACGAGGTAGTCTTCGTGGAAGGTATTGCCCAAAGGTTCCGGCCCCAGGTCGCGCAAAAGCCAGTGGTCTTCGACCGCACCCGTCGGCGTGAGATCCATCGCACCAAATCTGCGCGCATCGTTGAAGGTGATGTGCGCACCGTTGTTCATGTGGAAGACCACATGATCGTGCTTCTGGGGCGCCGGATGGTGGTGATGGAACTGCCCCAAGGGGTCACCGGAAATCAGAATGCGGCCCGACATACCCAGATGGATTATCAGCGTTTCACCTGTCGATAGATCGGCGAGGATGTACTTGGAGCGTCGCCGCAGCGCATCGACCCTTGCACCGGCCAGCCTGTCCGCCATCCGCTCGGGGAAGGGCCAGCGCAGATCGGGACGGTTCACCTCTGCCCGAGCGATCACCGCGCCTTCCATGGCCGGCAGAAGGCCACGACGTACTGTTTCGACTTCGGGGAGTTCGGGCATCAGTGGCAATTCCCCACAGGGGGATCCGATTGTAACGGCTCTTGAGGGCCCTATAAGAAGGGTCAGTTGCCAAGGATCACAAGAGTACATGTCCGACAACAGCGAAAAGACCACCCATTTCGGGGCTCGCGAAGTCCGTGAGAACGAGAAGGCCGGCCTGGTGCACGGCGTCTTCACCAATGTCGCCTCGAAATACGACGTGATGAACGACGTGATGTCGGTCGGAGTTCACCGGCTTTGGAAGGACGCCATGATGGACTGGCTGGCGCCGCGCGGCGGTCAGCGCCTGCTGGACGTGGCCGGCGGCACGGGTGACATCGCTTTCAGGTTCCTGAAACGTGCGCCGGGTGCGAGTGCCGTGGTTCTGGACATGACCGAGCAGATGCTGGTGGAGGGCCGCAAGCGCGCCGAGGCCGAGGCGATGGCAGACCGGCTGGACTGGGTAACAGGCGACGCGATGGCGCTGCCGTTCGAGGATAACAGTTTCGACGTCTATACCATCAGTTTCGGAATCCGGAACGTGACGCGCATTCCCGATGCCCTGTCCGAGGCGTACCGCGTGCTGCGGCCGGGCGGACGGCTGATGGTGCTGGAGTTCTCGCAATTGCCGAACGAAGGTCTGCAAAAGCTCTATGATCTCTACTCCTTCAACGTGATCCCGCGAATGGGCCAGCTGATCGCCAACGACCGTGACAGCTATCAGTACCTTGTGGAATCGATCCGCCGGTTTCCGGACCAGGAAACATTTGCCGCCATGATCCGAGAGGCAGGCTTCGGGCAGGTGAAGTTCCGGAACCTTTCAATGGGAATCGCGGCGCTGCATTCGGGGTGGAAGCTTTAGGTGCGCGGGCCTCACAACATCCTGCGGCTGATCCGGACAGGCGCCACGTTCGAACGAACGGGTGCAATGAAGGTCGTGCTGGAAGCGATGAACGCACCACCGTCGCTGCGCATCGCCGCACGTGTGTTGGGCTGGCCGTTCAAGTGGCTGGGTTACAAGGGTGACCCCAACCTGCCGCCGGCGACGCGGGCGCTGACGGCACTTGGACCGGCTTATATCAAGTTCGGGCAGATACTTTCGACGCGACCTGACGTCGTCGGCGATGACATGGCCCTGCAACTGCGCGTCCTTCAGGACAAGCTGGCTCCCTTTTCGATCGAAATCGCCAAGGCGACGGTCGAGCGGGAACTGGGCACGTCCATTGACGATCTGTTCAGCGATTTCTCCGAACCCGTCGCGGCTGCCTCGATCGCGCAGGTTCACAAGGCACACCTGGCCTCGACCGGTGAGGCCGTGGCGGTCAAGGTGCTGCGCCCGAAGATCGAGCAAGCCTTCCGCCGTGACATAGACGCCTTCTATTTCGCCGCCCGCTTCATCGAGACTCTGGCGCCATCGGCGCGGCGACTTAAGCCGATGGACGTGGTCGCGCATTTCGAAGGTGTCGTGATGGGTGAGCTGGATCTTCGGCTGGAGACCGCGTCTGCTGCCGAATTTGCCGCCAACACGGCGCAGGACGACGGGTTCCGGGTGCCGGAGGTCAAGTGGTTTCTATCCTCTCGCCGGGTAATGACACTTGAATGGGTGGACGGCATTCCCGCAGGCAATATTGCCGAGATCGAGGCCGCCGGGCATGATCGGGAAAAGCTTGGTGAGAAGATTCTCTGGACCTTCCTGAGCCACGCCCTGCGCGACGGTTATTTCCACGCCGACATGCACCAGGGAAATCTCAAGATCGCGCCTGACGGTGCGCTGATCGCGCTCGATTTCGGGATCATGGGCCGGATCGACGAGTATACGCGCCGCGTCTATGCCGAGATCCTGATCGGGTTCATCCGGAAGGACTACAAGCGTGTGGCCGAGGTGCATTTCGAGGCGGGATACGTTCCCGCCGGTCAGGACGTTGACGAATTCGCCCGTGCCCTGCGTGCGGTGGGCGAGCCGATTTTCGGGATGGATGCCAGCCGAATCTCGATGGGACGACTTCTGACATATCTTTTCGAAGTCACTGAGCGCTTCGGTATGGAGACGCGCACCGAGTTGATCCTGTTGCAGCGAACGATGGTGGTTGTCGAGGGTGTTGCGCGGTCGCTTGATCCGCACATCAACATGTGGAGTGTCGCGCGTCCTATCGTCGAGAAGTATATCGCCGACAATATCGGGCCGAAGGCATTCGTGCGCGATCTGGCTAAGACCGCCCGCGTCCTGAGCCGCTTTGGTCCGCGCTTGCCCGAACTTGCCGAAGCGGCGCTGACCCGGGAGGCGCAGAGAGCGGACCCGCACCCTGAGCCCAAGAAAATCGGGAAAGGCTGGGCCGTTGCGGCTGGTGCGGCACTTACGATCGCCGGTTTTCTTCTGGGCCGTCTCATCTAGCCGGAGCCGGCTTGCACCGGTAGTCTGAGGGCCGAGACATCCGATACCGGCACCGAGGCACCGCCTTGAAGCACCACTTCTATCCCGCCTGTCCCTTGTCGGGCCTCGTTCACCATCGCGTAGTGTTCCACCGGCCGCGTAGACGTGAGTTGTCCTCCGCTCCGGCTTTCCAATTCGAACGTGTAGAGCCCCGGAGGCAGCGGCGTGCCACCGCTGCGAACACCCGCCCATTCAATGTACGCAACACCCAGCGGCACTGTTTCTTGCGATACCACGCGGTCTAATTCGTCGCGAACGATCAGCGTTGCGGACTCTGATGCCGGGTCGGGAGAAGGAGCAAGAGTGATCGGACTACCGTCGAAGTTGGCCGGAGCCGAGACGCGCACCTCCATGCCGACCCATCCGGCCAACTGCGTAATTCCCGACATCCCGATCCCCGCCGTCAGCGATTCCAGAAGCTGGTTAGTCCTTACCTGCTGCTCAACGCCCGAGAACGTGGCCAGCTGGACAGCGAAATCCTGACTTTCGATAGGGTTCAACGGATCTTGGTTCTCCATCTGGGTCGTCAGCATCAGAAGGAATGTTTCGAAATCGGAACTAAGGGCCGAAGCGCCCGCACGCGGGGTGTTCTGATCCGGTGCTGCGGCGCTAGAGAGAGAAGCTGTCGAGGTAGGGTTGTTCAGCGACTGAATTTCCATTGTCTGATCCTTTACAGTCTGATGTCGAGACCACTATTGGAGCCGGCGACGGACGCTTGGCGCTGCGCGGCTGGTTTGACGGAAGCGAACGGTTCGCCCGATGCGTCCGGCGAATCCTCGGATAGCTCAAATGTCGAAGTCTCGTTGCCACCCTCGCCGCTGAACGAGAATTGCAGCCCCGAATAGCCGGCGTCCCTAAGTTCTGCCGCCAGAAGATCGGCGTGCCGTCGCAGCAAATCGAGAGTCTCGGGCCGCTCGGCCACAAGTTGAACGACAAGCCCGGCCTCGCCGGGCACCATCGACAGCTTCACACGTCCCAGTTCGTCAGGCGATAGTCTTATCTCGATGCTGCCGTCCATCGGAAGCCGTATGGATTCGAAGATCTGTTGCGTGACCGCGCGTGCAGGATGGGATTGACGCAAATCGAGGTCTGCAGTCCGGCGGGCTGTATCGACCGATCCGGATACCGGCAAATGGTCAATCACCGGGCCGTCCGGCATGGAATCTGGCACAATTTCACCAGGCAGCAATGCCGTATCGGCCATAACCGGCGACCGTTCGCCGGAGGGGGACGCCACGGATAGCGGCGTCGGCACAGCGCCGTTTGGTCCCGCTGGTCGATTCCATGCCGGTTCGGGTGCCCGTGTCGGTTCACGCTGCACATCCGTCGCGCGGCTGCGCCGTTCATCCCGGGGCATTCGGCCGTCGCCATCTGGGAATATCCCAGCATGCGCATCGGTCTTTGGCGCGCGCGTTTCCGAATTACCCACCTCGGGAGAGCGATTCGAAACGACATCCACCTCTGTCGACCTAGGAACCGCGACAGTTCGGGAATCGTCCGGCAGCAGATTTCCCGTCGTGATCATCTGGTTCTTGCGCGTGCCGTTTTCCCGGGAGTCCCCACCTGGCCGGATCCCCTTGTCAGGCGCATGTTCATGCAATTCCCGGCGTGGCAAAGCTGTGTCGGAATCCCGGAACGCTTGCCCTTTTGGAGGCACTCGGGAAACATCGACCGCATCGCGATCAATTCTGGACGCAGGAAAAAAACGAACCTGGACACCATCCGGTGAATTGGCCGCGGTAGACGCGCCGGTGCGCTCTGGGGTTGAGAAGGACCCCTTCGTTGGGAGCGGATCATCCATTTTTGATGTGCGGACGGGACCATCAGCCAAGCCGGATTGGCCAACAATAGTGACTTTTTCAGCCGCCTCTCCAGCTGCAATGGCGCCGCTGGATTCGGAAAGGCCCTTACTGCGGACGCTTCCAACGGCTGGGCCGCCCACTGACTTTTCATCGATTTCGGTTTGAGAGGCTGACCGTGTCTGCTTTCTTGTGCCTGGGGCGAAATCTGCCGGCGGGAAGGCCCTGGCAGTTGTGACCATATCCACATCGGTGGGAACCGGTTTTTTCCCATCGGCAGTGTCGGACGAGAATGCCGTATTTTCCGGACTTCCCGCGCCATCTTCTTTCGCGAGCGACGCCAAAACGGCAGAATTACCCTGTGGTGCCATCTGGGGGCCCGCATCCATCACCCGTGATATTGGTTCGGCATTTTTCGTGTCGCGATACCGGGGGGATCCGCCATCATGCGACAATGACGATGCCCCTGTCGCCTTGAAGCTGACTTCCGAAGCGCCGGAACCGGCCACTCCACCCTCTGGCGCTATGCCACTCATGCGGGGAACGGCAATGTCCATCTCGCCGAGGATGGCTGTGACGGGCAACACGCTGTCGCGTTGCGCCAGCTCTTCCTGCAGCCGATCCCCGTTCTTCGGCGGATTACCGATCTCAAGCGAGAACCCGGACAATTTGCCATCGATAACCCCACCCGCTGGCAACCTGCCATCGAGCGTTTCCCCGCCCTCAGCCAAGCCTTGCCCTCCGCCCGCGCCAAACGACATGATCTGCACTTGGTCCTCCAGACATTCTGCCCATCGAGATGCTGAAATATACATCGAGAGTTACCAGTCCTTTACGCATCGGTCGCATAGTCGCGAAAATTCAAACGACTGCAGGAGGGTTCAAGAATGAACTCGGTACCGGCGGTGAACACCGCATCTCGGCACCCGGCATCGCCGGAGAAGCAGGACGAGCAACTTCGCGCTCTGGCCCGCGACCTTGAGGCGTCTTTCCTGGCGGAGATGCTGAGATCGGCCGGATTGGGAAAAGCACGCGACGCATTCGGTGGCGGTGCGGGCGAAGACCAGTTCTCCAGCTTCCTGGTGCGCGAGTTCGCAACCTCGATGGCCAACGCGGGAGGCATCGGTCTTCAGGAGTCGATTTATCGTTCCCTAAAAACACATGAGGAACCAAGCACATGAGCGCCACCCAGGACATGATTGGACTTCTGGAGGAGGAGTACCGGATTCTGACCCGCGGGGACCTGGCCGCTCTGTCTGACCTCGTGGCCCGGAAAGAGATTCTGGAAAGCCGGCTCAGGAACGACGAGCCGGATGCAGAAGCGCTTCGCATCCTTGCCGGTTCAGCGATTCGAAATGACGCCCTTGTCGATGCGACGCAACGCGGACTCGACCAGGCACGCGTGCTGATCAGGGAAATTCGCGAGGGGCTCACACAGGCAACCTACAGCCAGAATGGTGTGCGAAGGACGCTGTCGCGCAATCCTGGCCGGTTCGAGCAGAAACTTTAGAGTTTGAATAAAATCAGGAGATCGCCCTCGAGACAAACAGCGGCGAGCTTAGGCTTTCATTAGGGCTTGGATGCATAACTAGACAGCGCACCCAAAGCGGTGGCGCGGCAACTCCGGGGGAACGCCCGCATACGTCAGAATGGCCAGTCCGTCTGAATGACGGTTCCGAAACCCGGGCGAAAAAGCCCCAGACAATGGAGACCGGCAAATGGCCAGTATTCTTACAAACACCAGCGCGATGGTCGCGCTGCAGAACCTCCGCTCGATCAACTCCAATCTCGTCGATACCCAAAATCAGATTGCCACGGGCAAGAAGATCGCGACGGCCAAAGACAATTCGACTGTCTGGATGACCTTTGCGTTCGACGAATAGGCTCGCTGTGTCTGGATCAGCTGCGTCAGTTCACCGGCCACATCGGTTGCACTTTCTTCCAGCGCATATCCGACGATGTCGCCAGTCGGACCATCGGCGGCATCCCACAGGAAGAATGTGCCGCTTTCGTTCGATGTTCGGTAAGTCTGGTTGTCCATCGCGATGAGCCCGTTCGGATTTGGAAGGTCGATGAGCGGAATCTGATAGATCGTGCGCGTGATCCCGATATCGAAGTTGGCACGGACAAAGCCATTTGCATCCACCTCGACCGAGATCAGGTTGCCGACAGGTGAACCATCCTTCGAGATCGAAGTCGGGGCGAAACTGTCGGAAAGCTGAGTAAGGCCTGTGCCGGTTCCGACCGTACCGATATTGATGTCAATCGGGCCGCCGGCGACGTTGACGGAGAAATTGCCCGTCAACGGATCGTAGGGGCCGCCTGAAACCGTAGCCACCGATGTGATCGTGCCGCCTGAGCCACGCGTATTATCGAATACAATCGTGTATTCACCGATCACCGACCCCGCCGACGCAGAATCCGTGAGCACCATGGTCCAGGTATTGGAGGCGCCAGGGGCCCCGGGGATGGTCGGCGTGAACTCGATACCAATATTCTGCGATGTCCCGAGATTGTCGAAGTATTCTATCGAAAGGTTCAGCGGATCGCCGGTTGCACCGAAATCGGTCTCGGTCGCGGGCAGGTTCACACCCAATGCGATGCGCGTCGTCGGCTCGGATGTAAACTGATTCACGTTGATTTGGACCGGTTCCAACCCGTCGCCGGTGTCCCGCGGGAAAATGGGAATCGTGCCATCGGGATCCGCCGGCCATCCCATCAAGGTTACGCCAGAGGACGTACGCAGAAATCCGTCGGCATCTGTCCGAAACGATCCTGTCGTTGCCAGGAGCAGCGGGTAGTCGCCCGTGCTGCTGGACAGCGAGCTTTCCGTCGTGACAGGAAGAAAGCCCCTGCCCCGAACGGCGAGATCGGTAGCATTGTCTGTCGTCGCCAGTGCACCTGGTTGGTCGATCAGGCGTTGCGTCGCCACGCGGACACCGCCCGCCGAATAGGAACCTTCGCCGCTTTCAATCACGAGTGATGAAAAGTCCGCCTCTACCCGCTTGTAGCCATAGGTTGCCGAGTTCGCGATGTTGTCGGCGATGGTGGCAAGACGGCTGGCGTTTGCGGCCAGCCCGGCCACGCCCGCGTTCAGCGAAGAAGAAATCGTCATGTATTCAGCCTTTCTGCTGGATCGTCCCCGAGTTTCCCAACGCCTAGTGGAGTGGCTTTAACAGCCCGCTAACAACTAAAGTTCTAAGAACATTCCCTGGTCAAAGCCGGTTGCGAAGAAGGATGATTTCGATCCTGTTGTTGCGGACCGACAGGCGGTTTTCCGAGACAGGTTGCCCATCGGCGAACCCCGTCACACGTTGCATGCGCGTCTCGTCAAGAGCCCCGCCGACGAGTAGGAGGCGACGCACCGTGTCGGCACGATCCGAAGACATTTCCCATACCGGGTTCTCGCGGCTGACCACCGGAACAGCGGCGACGTGACCCTGGATCGCTATCGGATTTGGGGCCAGACGGAAAACCTCGGCAATGGATCGCAGGACGTCCCGCAGGACATCGGTCGGCACTGCCCGATCCGTAAAAAGAGGCGCGCCATCGAGAACGAAGATTTCGACAATCAGACCTTCGTCTGTCAGACGCGTTACGATGTGTCGCATCAGCAGATCGCTGACCATGCTTTCACCGGCCTTGGCGGACAGCATTTCTTCCAGTTCTGCGAGAGTGTCCTTCTCTTGGGCACCGGACTGCGTTGCTTCATCTTCGGAAGTGTCTTCCGCAGTATCGCTGGTCACGACCATACCGGTACCCGTGCCGTTGCGTGCCAGCGTATTCTCGGAAAAGACGCTGTCCCCGCCGAAGGCACCGTCGCCGCCACCCGAGACCTTATTCACAGGTATCGTCGGATTGAAGTAATCCGCGATGCCCTTCCTCTGCTTTTCGTTGGTAGCGCCCAACAGCCACATAAGAAGGAAGAACGCCATCATGGCGGTCACGAAGTCCGCGTAGGCGACCTTCCATGCGCCGCCGTGATGCCCTCCGGCGATAATCTTCTTGCGCTTGATAATAATCGGCGCGACAGGCGGCGCTGACATCACCCCTACTCCTCTCAGATACCCCACGATCCGGGTTAGAGGACGCCTGTGAAAAATGGCTTAAGGTGCGTCTTCCCTGATCATGTCCGAGGCTTTTTCGGCGATCATGATGGTGGGAGAATTGGTGTTTCCGCTCGTAATCCGCGGCATCACGCTTGCATCGACGACCCGCAGTCCGCCGACACCGCGCATTCGCAAGCGGCCGTCCAGCGGAGCGCTGTCGTCGTTGCCCATCCGAACGGTACCAACAGGATGAAAAATCGTGGTTCCGATGCGACCGGCGGCCTCGGCCAGCGCGTCATCGTCATCCGATACTCCGGCACCTGGACGCAGTTCCTGGGGATTGTACCGGGCCATCGCGGGTTGGGCCATGATGCGACGGGTCAGACGGATCGCGTCCGCTGCGACGCGGCGATCTTCGGGTGTCGTGAGGTAATTCGGCGCGATCTCGGGCGCGACCATCGGATCGGGCGAGACAATACGGACGTGCCCGCGGCTTTCGGGGCGCAAATGACAGACACTTGCGGTGATCGCGTCGAATGGATCCAGGGGTTCGCCGAAGGCGTTCAGTGAGAGAGGCTGTACGTGGTACTCGAGATCGGCGGTCGCAACATCGGGCCGCGACCTGGCGAATGCGCCCATCTGCGACGGCGACATCGACATCGGCCCGGACCGGCGTAGCGCGTATTCCGCCGCGATCCGCGCCTTTCCCATCAGGCCGGCGCTAAGGGTGTTCAGCGTTCGCGTTCCTGAGACCTTCCACGCGCAACGCAACTGCAGATGGTCCTGCAGGTTCTCTCCTACCGCGGGCTGGTCATGCGCCACATCGATACCCAAACCCTGGATATGTGCCGCCGGTCCAATACCCGAAAGTTGAAGGATCTGAACCGACCCTATGGAACCAGCCGACAGAATGACTTCACCCCTGGTCCGCGCCACTTCAACCAAGCCGTTGCGGCGATAGGTGACCCCTACCACGCGCCTACCCTCGAGCATCAGACGCTCGGTCATTGCCCCCGTGACGATTTTCAGGTTCTGGCGATGTCGTACAGGCTTCAGGAAACCTTTCGATGTATTCCAACGGAATCCGTTCTTCTGGTTTACCCGAAAGTATCCCACCCCCTCGTTGTCACCAGAGTTGAAGTCTGCTGACTCGGGGATTCCCGCCTCGATGGCCGCTTTCATCCAGTCATCCAGAACCGGCCAGCTAAGTCGCTGCCGGTCCACACGCCATTCGCCTCCTGCGCTGTGCAGCGGGCTTGCACCATCCGAGTCGTCTTCGTGCTTGAGGAAGTAGGGCAGCACGTCCTGCCATCCCCATCCGGTCAGTCCCTGTTGCCGCCATCCGTCATAGACGGCCGCCTGACCCCTCAGATACAGCATGCCGTTGATAGAGGAGCATCCACCCA